>CAJXNP010000005.1 GCA_913057175.1 uncultured Cytophagales bacterium | reverse complement strand
CTGGGGCCGCTCAAACGGCTTCTTTATAAAATATTGACTATCAATTAGTTATATCTTAGCTTGACGGCTATGCCCTTCACCCCTTTCAAAAGGGGAATATTTGCGTTTTTTACAGGTTAAAATTTAATGCTGCCTTAGAATGCAATGGCTCTGATCCATGCGAGGAGTTAGGTCGGCCTGGCGAGGCTGGAGTGGGTAATTCCCATAAGTAGGTTTTCAATAATGGTTTTTCCAGGTGTTTTTTTGCTTGAAATGAACTTCTTTTTGCAAACCCACCTCTGTATCTTCCCGCTATAGACCGAACAGGCTTGTCGAGGAGGAAGATTAAAGCCATTTCAAGCAAAAACAACACATCATGAATCGAACTCTGGTTTAAAAAAGGCTGGAAAATCTGTTGGCCTAAGGTCTTTCGTACAACAACTTGTTTATTTTTTGTGTTTCTCTATATAATAAAAAATTAAAAAATTAATTTTATTATTGAGTTTAACTGTGGTCCATTATGAAGCGGCTAGTACCCTTTTTTCTTTTTTCCTGGATAAGTATGCTCTGCTACGAGGCAAACGCCACCCACGTAAGAGCAGGAGAGATCCAGGCAACTAAAATTTCCTGTCCGTCAAACAGGTATCTCATTACCATTATCATGTATGTCGATACAGAAGGAGTAGAGCCGGGTTTAGGAAGAATTGATTTTGGTGATGGCACTTTTGAAGATCTGGACCTGAGGGGCCAGCAGCCGGACGAAAGAGAACTATTAGGCGACAATATTGAAAAAGTAATTTATTACCGGGATCACACATTTCCAGGACCCAGTACATATGTGATCTCCTTTCGTGAAGAAAACAGGAACGATGGTATTGTAAACATAGACGGGTCCGTTAACAATGCCTTTTATGTAGAGACCGTGATCCGTATTGATCCATCTTTCGGTTGCGATAACAGTCCGATCCTGTTAAACCCACCAATTGACAAAGGATGTATTGGTGTTGCCTTTTTACACAATGCAGGCGCGGTAGATATAGATGGTGATAGTTTATCCTACGAATTTACCATTCCCAAACAAAGCCGGACAGAAGAAGTAACCAATTATCGCTTCCCAAATGTTCATGATATTAATGCCTACGGGGCCCAAAATGAACAACAAAACGGACCAGCGACCTTTACCATCGATGAGGTTACCGGAGATATTGTTTGGGATGCTCCAGGTGGGGAAGGAGAATACAATTTTGCTTTTAAAGTGATACAGTGGAAAAAAATAGGTGGAATATATCGCAATATGGGCTATGTGATACGCGACATGCAGGTGCTTATCAGCGACTGCGACAACGAAAGGCCCGAGCTGATCCTTCCTCCTGACACCTGTGTCGTAGCCGGCAATTTGCTGGAAGCCGAAATCATGGCCGAAGATCCGGATGGCGACAGCGTTGAGATCTCCAGCTTTGGGGTTGTGTATGAATTCCCGACAAACCCTGCAACATTCACTCCCGATCCTCCAGTCTACCAGTCTTCACCTGCCTCAGGTGATTTTGCATGGCAGACCACCTGCAACAGAATAAGCAGTTTGCCCTATTTCGTGCATTTTAAAGCCATTGATACATTGAATGGAATTCAACTGGCAGATTATGACACCTGGCAAATCCGCGTAGTCGGGCCGCCTCCTGAAGGGCTATTGGCCGAGCAAGGTTTTGAAAATTCTGTTGGCCTAAGCTGGGACAACTACCAATGCGACAATGCTGAAACGATAAAAATTTATCGACGGGTAGACAGCTATGACTACATGCCGGAAAATTGTGAATTGGGAATCCCTGAAAACGCCGATTACGAACTAATAGGAGAGGTTGGTGCTAATTCAACCTCCTTCACGGATAATGATCCCGATCTGCTTTACGGGGTAAAATACTGCTACCGTATCGTCGCCACCTTTAATGTACCTGACTACATGGAAAGTGTTGTTTCTGAAGAAACCTGTGTGTTGCTCGAAGAGGAAATCGACGCCTTAATGACAAATGTCTCCATCGAAGTAAACGATGATAACAGTGGTGAAATATTTGTCAGGTGGACCTCTCCTTTCGGTACAGATACTACCACCAATCCAAGACCTTATACTTATGATCTTTACAGAGGAAATGGTTTTGACACCCCGGGCACGTTGCTGTTAGGCGGTGGGATGCTCAGCGATACTACATTTACCGACGAAGGTTTGAATACACTCGATAATGTTTATAATTACTTTGTGATCACCTACGATGCAAACGGTGTTATAATAGATACATCAGCGGTAGCATCATCTGTCAGATTGGAAGCCTCCGCATTAAAAGGAGCCATTGAGATCAGTTGGAGCGCTAACACACCATGGTCAAATTTTGCTCAAAATTTCCCCATGCATCTGGTCTATCGGGATAATGTAATCGATGGAGATCCTGACCAGCTCGTGCTCATTGACAGTACAAATGTGTTTGTTGATGGACAAATCTACCTGGATGATGGATCCGCAACCGGAGAAGGAATATTAGATGATAAGATTGAATACTGCTATTACATTACCACAAGGGGAACATATGGCAATGAAAAAATCATGGCTCCACTGGAGAATAACTCTCAGTTGATCTGTGCACAGCCTAATGATTCCATACCACCATGTACACCTCCTGAATTGGTTGTGGTTAATTCTCACCTGGAAGGAAGTTGTGAAGATATCCAGCAGGAATTATGTGATTTCAATGACTACGAAAATATTCTTTCATGGACCTATGAAGTGAATGATACCTGTGGGTTTGATGTCAGCGGATTCAACGTTTATTTTTCCGAAGATGGAAGCGAAAGCGGTTATGAAATCATCGCTTTTGTTCGGGATACATCTTTTGTCCATGACGATATATCTTCCTATAAGGGTTGCTACAGGATCTCAGCAGTTGACCGTTCCGGAAATGAAAGTGAATTGACGGAGCCGATGTGCAATGACAATTGCCCGATTTACGTCCTTCCAAATATTTTTACGCCCAATGGGGATAGCCGCAATGATGTTTTCCAGGCTTTTGGAGAATACCCTTATGATTCGGAAAGTCCTTATCAGTACTGTCCAAGATTTGTGGAATCCGTTTTGTTTGAAGTGTACAATCGCTGGGGGGAGCTGATTTTTGATTACGAATCCGGTGGCGAAAACAGCATCTTTATCGAGTGGGATGGCATTGGAAATAATGGTAGCCTTGTAGCAAATGGCACCTATTACTACGTAGCTACGGTGACGTTTGATATGCTCGACCCTAAGCAGCGTGTAAAGGAATTCAAAGGCTGGATAAAGATTGACAAAGGAAGCTAACAACCACCTTATCAACAAGCGGATCATCTTTTTTGACGGTGTTTGCAATCTGTGCAACAGCTCCGTTCAATATATCATCCGTCATGACCGCCGGAACAATTTTTATTTTTCTGCTCTGCAATCTGACACGGCAAAATCTCTGCTTAATAATTTGGTTGAGGAGTATAAAAGTGTCGTGCTATTTGAAAACGGAATATCTTATTTTAAAAGTACTGCGGCTTTGAGAATTGCCAAGGATCTTTCAGGATTACATAAATTATTATATGCTTTTATTATTGTTCCTCGACCGATTCGTGATTTTGTATACGATTACATCGCCAGAAACCGTTACAAATGGTTTGGGAAAAAAGATGCGTGTATGATCCCCACACCGGAGTTGGAAAGCAAATTTGTTTAGTCGTCCGGAGGGTGATCAATAATTAGAAGTAAGCAAAATTTTTTAGGAATGAAAAAGTACAATCAGGAAAACCACAATTTTCAAAATACAAGCAACAAATAAATATCAATCTGCAATGATCAGATTATCAAAACATTTGGTATAGGAATTTTTTTATTCTTGTGATTTATTTGTCATTTGATCCACTGTACATTGGAGCTTTCATAAACATTGACCATGGATTTTTGGATTGACCCAATAATTAAATATAAATTTTTTAACCTCGCTAATTTCTGCCATTTTTACGGCAGTTTCAGAAACAGACTACAGAATGAAAGCATACGTATTTCCCGGTCAGGGAGCCCAATTTTCAGGAATGGGCAAAGACCTCTACGAACAATCAGGCAAAGCAAAAGAATTATTTGAACAAGCCAACGACATCCTTGGATATAAGATAACTGAAATTATGTTTGCTGGTTCAGACGAAGAACTAAAACAAACCAAGGTCACCCAACCCGCTATATTTTTGCATTCCGTTATCAATGCGCTTATCAATGATTCTTTCCAACCTGACATGGTTGCCGGACATTCATTGGGTGAATTCTCTGCTCTGGTAGCAAACGGCGCCCTTACTTTTGAAGACGGCCTGAGATTGGTATTTGCGCGTGCAATGGCCATGCAAAAAGCATGTGAGCAAAACCCTTCCACCATGGCTGCTATTATCGGACTTGACGATGATGTGGTGGAAAAGATTTGTTCGGAAATTGATGAAATCGTCGTTCCGGCCAACTACAATTGTCCGGGCCAGCTCGTTATTTCCGGAAGTATTGAAGGGATCAACATTGCTTGTGAAAAGCTAAAAGAAGCCGGAGCCAGAAGAGCGCTTCCCCTACCAGTTGGTGGAGCATTCCACTCTCCACTCATGGAACCAGCCAAAGTCGAACTTGAAACAGCCATATTGAATACAGAATTTTCAACACCAACCTGCCCCGTTTATCAAAATGTGACAGCTAAACCATCGGTTGATATTTCAGAGATCAAGAAAAATCTAGTTGATCAATTAACGGGACCAGTTAAATGGACGCAATCGGTCCAGGCAATGGTATCAGATGGCGCAAAAGAATTTATTGAGTCCGGACCAGGAAAAGTGTTGCAGGGTTTGGTGAAGAAGATTGAAAGGGAAGCGGAGGTTAGCAGTCTTTAAATTTTTGGTTGCTGGTTTTAAGTTGCTGGTTGCTCAAAAACCGTAACTAGTAACAGTCAATTGGTACCCAACAATTTTTGTCACCAATAAATCAGCCGGATTCATGAAAAAATAGTAAATTTCCAGTTGAAGGAGATTTTTTATGCTGGCAATCATATTCATATCAGTCATTGCATTGTTTCTTTTGGCCTATCGTCTTTATGGTAGGTTTCTGGATAAGACTTTTGAAATTGACGACAAAAAAATTACCCCCAGTCATACAGAATATGATGGGATAGACAGGGTTCCCACCAAAACACCTGTTCTCCTGGGACATCATTTTTCCTCCATCGCCGGGGCGGGCCCTATCGTCGGGCCGATCATTGCAGGGGCAGCATTCGGATGGGTACCGGCTATTCTTTGGATTGTCATCGGGTCAATTTTTGTGGGCGGAATACACGACTACACTGCATTGGTTGCATCCATCAGGCACAGAGCAAAATCGATCGCCGAGATCGCCAATGAATACATGACACCTCTTTCCTTTAAGCTGTTCCTGGCATTTATCTGGCTGACAATGATCTATATCCTCATTGTATTTGTCGACCTTACCTCTACCACCTTTGTCACAAATCCCGAAGTAGGCACTTCTTCAACTCTATTTATTTTCCTGGCGTTGGCCTTTGGGATGTTTTCCTATAAAATGAAATTACCTTTGTTCTGGACTTCCCTGATCTTTGTACCCTTATTATTTGGTGGGATATTCTTTGGGCATCAATTCCCGATGGATGATCATATCTTACCAGCTTTCTTCAATGAAAATCCGGGAAAATGGTGGAATGTCATCTTGATCTTATATGCATTTTTTGCCGCCATCCTGCCCGTATGGTTATTGCTTCAACCAAGAGATTATCTTTCCTCTTTTCTGCTATACACATGCATTCTCGGGGCGCTAATCGGGATCCTTTTTGGAACTAGTACCATCGAATACCCTGCATTTACAGTCTGGAAAGATATTGACCGCGGAACATTATTTCCTATTTTGTTTATCACCATTGCCTGTGGGGCATGTTCCGGTTTTCATTCGATCGTCGCCAGCGGTACCACTTCCAAGCAATTGAATGTCGAAACAGACGCCAGAAAAATCGGATATGGAGCGATGCTGATCGAAGGGCTTGTCGCAGTCATAGCGCTTTTCGGGGTTGTGATGCTGACGAAAAATGATGCTCTCCTCGGCGGTGACCCATTGGCTATTTTCGGCAATGGAATGGGTAATTTTTTGAGCACGATCGGTTTGCCAGCACAAGTAGGTCAATCATTTGGAATACTTGCCGTATCAACTTTTCTTTTGACAACACTTGATACCAGCACCAGATTGGGAAGATACATTTTTGAAGAATTTTTTGATCTGAAAGGACAAAATGTAAGGTATCTATCGACTGCCATTACCCTTACTGCTCCGCTAATCTTTTCTTTCATTCCCATATATGATGCCCAGGGGAACATTGTACCCGCATGGAGGGCGGTATGGCCGGTATTTGGCGCCACCAACCAGCTATTAGCAGGATTGGCACTTTTGGTCGTATTTGTCTGGCTCAAAAGGCTTGGTAAAAAGACTTTATTCGTTGCCCTGCCGATGGTATTTATGCTGATCATGACCCTGTGGGCATTGGTCCAGCTAATCTATCAATCGGGTTTCACCGCTATCGGAATTATCGCTATGTTTTTATTGGTACTTGCTTTGATCCTGGTATTTGAAGCTGTGAGGATTGTATTTTTCAAGCCCGATTACCTGGCTGTTCAAAAGGATTAACACGAACCGACGATTTGCAAAACTATTGTTGTGAATTATTCGGGTTAACCCCGACTTTATCAAAATCCTTACTCCCCAATTTGAGGAATGTTTGCATTCTTCACTTATGATGAAAATAAACTTAAACTCATTTGTGATCAGGATTTTGCTAAACGTCGGCTTATGAAGATTTTGTCAGGGTCAGACATCCATTGTATCGTCTGACCCATCGGGTTGAAAATACTGATCTAATCATCAGTTCGGAAAATTCGTTGAATTTCCCGGGTTAATCCATCGCCGTTTTATTAAAAAGCAAATATCCAAAACTAAAATAAAAACCCCACTTTTGTTGAGGATCATCGTAATAGTTTACGTTGGCACTAATCGGGCCAACCGGGCTATGAAAAACAGCAACTCCTGTGCCTGACAGGTAAACATTTTGTAGCGTTTCTCCATATTCGGGGGTTTGATCGTTGTTGATAATTTCTTTGAACGGAACAAAAGCGTAAGCTTCCAGCCTTAGATCCAGGTTTCTCCTTATTTTGAACACATTCATAATTCCACCCGCGCCAAATGTATGTGCCCGGAAGTTTTTCAGAAATAAAGTCCTGCTATCGTAAAGTGGAAAATATGCCGGGGAGACAATTACAGAAGAGTAATAATTCGCAAAAAAAGGTTGATTTGAGATCACTGAATTCAACTCCCACCCAAAACTATAGTTGCGGGAAATATTAAAATATTTTTCTATCTCGAGTTGTGCAACAAACCAATCTCTTTCAAATGACTGATTTTCAACTGATTGTGAAGAGGTGTTTCCCGGATCATAATCCTCATTCCCAGTAAAATAAAACCCTTTTAAAGAGAACCTTTGACCATCACTGGGGTACATTTTCCGGTTAAAATTTTCAGCTGAAATCTTAACTCCGAATTTCCATCCTTTGAATCTTGTTATGTCCAGTGTATCGTTTGCGTTGATCGTTTCCGAATTGCTGTATTCGTAAGTATTTCTAAGATACGAGCCTTCCAGCTCTCCCCTGAATCGCACACCAAGCGCAAAACCGGTTGTCAAACCAACCTTTCTATCTATCTGCTCAACAACAGCCGACTTGGTCGCATCAAAAATCACATCACGGCTGTTAATAAAGTCCCATTTATTAAAATATGCCTCAGGCTGCAGGTAAATAAAATTGCTTCCCGGAAAATAGCCCCTTACCGCATAACCAATAGACTGATAAAACCGACCTGAATAAAAATTTAGGTTGTGTTCTATTAATGGCCCTGTAAAAGTTTTGTATCCAAGGCCTAAATAGATTGCGCTGAAACTACGGGACGAAATATTTCCTCCCAGGTCAATTTCCAGGTTTTTATTCTTCTTTCCCCTTAATTCAAACACGAATGCTTCAAGACTTTCTTCAAAGTTTATAGCTGGATATACATTATTGAAAAATTCTTCTGAAACGATCTGATAGTAAGCCTTTTTAATATCCTCGAACGATAATTCTCCTCTGCGATCAAGTTTAAAAAATTGTTTGAGATAGGTCTCCTGGGAGCGAGTGAATCCTGTAAACCTCACATCCTTAAAAACAAGCTCTTTTTTTCTCTCATTAAATGCTTTTCTTCTTTTATCTGTTTCTTCTTTTTCCAGCTTTCTCCATGGTTTTTCTTCCTTGTATTCCTGCAATCTCCTTTTCGTGTATGCGTATCCACTGTCAATCAACTGATCAACTTTATTGAAATCTATTCCGCTTACGCCAGTAATATTAGGCTCAAGATACAAGCCAATATCATTCAGCATTCCCGGATCAGACTTATCAAGGATCATCAGGAAAAGTGACTGACTGATGAGCTGTTCATCCTCGTCATAGGGATATTCTGTAAAGACTTTTTCTGAAACATTGGCACCTATCAGAAAATCCGGATCGAACTCCTCAACTGCTACATCAATCGGGAAGTTGTTGTAAATACCACCATCAAAAAGGTATTGATCTTCTACCTGGATCGGCCTGTAAATAAATGGAACTGTCATGGATGCCCTCACGGCATTCTCGATATGTCCCTTTTTCAGGATCATCGTTTCCTGGGTAAATATTTCTGCAGCAATCACACGCAAAGGTATCATCAGGCTATCAAAATTGTAGCCCGAAGCCTGAGATGACTGGGCCAAAAGCTCACTCAAAGCAAAATTGAGGGAAATATCACTGGCAATTTTGGTGGAAAGATTCGTGCTAAGCGTACTGTCAAGTGTAACACCTACATGCAAAATACTGGCATCTTTATCCTTTTCATGAAAAAAGTAATTGTAACCCTCTTCCAGATCTCCATTAATCCAATTTTGAAAACTTTTAGATTTAGTAAGTTTTTCCATTTCTTCAGGGCTGTATCCCGCCGCATACAACGAGGCGATGATCCCTCCCATAGACGTACCAACCACATAGTCTATGGCAACATTTTCCTCCTCAAGCGCTTTGATCACCCCTATATGAGCAATTCCTTTTGCACCCCCACCACTTAATACAAGAGCTACTTTTTGGGAATATAAATTGGATGAAGTGAATAAGAATACAACTAAAAATAATTTGATTGCTTTCACTAACAAGTGGATAAATCTTAGTTTTAATAAAAATACATTTTTAACGTAGGATTATTGTTCGCCCTTCATTAAAATTCTGATCGATGATGTCATCCATACCCCATAACTTTTATACTATTTAATTTGAATCAGGTTGTCATAATTGGTGGTGGAATTGCCGGATTAATATGCTCTTATCTGTTAAGTCGTGCGGGTCTCTCCGTTTTGGTTATTGAAAAAAATCAGTACCCGTTTCATCGGGTATGTGGGGAGTACGTCTCCAATGAAGTCAAACCATTTTTAGAACGGACCGGTCTTTACCCAGAAGATTTTGATCCAGCGCAGATCAAAAATTTCATGCTTACCTCTGTATCCGGAAAAATGGCGACTGCCACCCTCGACATGGGGGGCTTTGGAATATCAAGATATCGCTTTGACGAATTTTTGTATAAAAAATCGGAGAAAGCAGGGACCCGGTTTTTATTGAAAAATCAGGTCAAAGAAATCAAAAAAACTGCTGAGGGTTTTGAAGTATTACTGGGCAACGGAGAAAAGGTGGGATGTACTATGGTCATTGGCGCTCATGGCAAACGGTCCACGATCGATAAATCCATGAACAGGGGTTTTATTTCCAAACGAACCGGGTATTTAGGCGTCAAATATCACATAAAAACTGATTTTCCTGGTGATAGTATTGCCTTGCACAATTTTGAGGGAGGCTATTGCGGGATCAGCAAAGTGGAAAATGAAACCTATAATTTGTGCTATTTGGGACAGCGGGAACATTTGAGAAGGTTTGGAAATGTTAAAGAAATGGAGCGACAAGTGCTTTTTAAAAACCCATTTTTGAAACCCATTTTTGAAAATTCCAATTTCCTTTTTACCGATCCAATTGTGATCAACGAATTTTCATTCGATAAAAAAGAGGTTGTTGAAAATGATGTTCCCATGATCGGTGATGCTGCCGGGCTAATCACCCCTCTTTGCGGAAATGGCATGGCAATGGCCATCCATTCAGCCAAAATTCTGGCGGAAATGATCATTTTGAATAAAGATGATTTAGCAACAAACCGTTCTAAAATTTTATCGGAATATGAAAGAAAATGGAATAAGCTGTTTTCCTTCCGGCTTTCTCTTGGAAGAATGGTTCAAAATTTATTTGGAAGTAAGCGATCCTCCAATTTTGCCGTGAATCTCATGAAAAGATCTCCATTCATCACCAGGAAAATCATAGAAAATACGCATGGGGAATTTATTGAATAAAATTTTCTTCATCCACTTCCAACAATTCATCCATTGTACTTCTTGAAACGAAATGATAGTTCGGCCTGGCTTTTTCGTAAATTTTTAAAGCCATATCTTTCGTTCCTTCGTCTTTGAGCATCTCCTTGTAAAGTGGGGTTAGAAGTTTCCTTCGGCCTGTATGAATTAGAAATTCTTCCATTGTCGGGTAGGCAGCTGTGTAGTTATATTGGATTGCTTTCAAAAACCAGGCATGGAGAATTTCAGAATTCCCGCTTTTTGTAAAACCAAATGTAGTATCCAATTCTTCTATTTTTTGAGGATCAAGATCTTCCGGCAAACTTTTGATGAAATGCAACCATTCATGTGTCGTCCATTGATCCGTATCCAAAGAAGCTATTTCTCCTCCACCAAGGTATTCATTTAGTTGCTTTTCGACCAAAGCAAATCGGTCGGATGCTATTTTTGGCAAGGTTGAAGGAAGGCCTGGTTCGTAAACCCATTCATGAATTTCCTGTTCAGGATAATCAATATCGTTTTTTTCAAAGAGATTGGTTTTCAGATAGGTTAAAAAACCTTCAGTGGTCATGGTCTCAAATGCATGTGCATTGAAATATTCTTTCAGAAAGGGATCAAATTTTTCTCTCCCCACTAATTCTTCGATGTATCTTAAAAACGAATAGCCTTTGTCGTAAGGAATGGATGTCACACCATCATCCGGGTTTCTGCCTTCAAGATCCAGTTTCAACTTCGTGTCGTCTGATTTGCCTTCTGCTATAAAATTTTCGACTTCATTTTTCAGATCCTGCTGACTCAGTGACGCCAGCATCTCCGAGTAGTCATGCCCATAAAGTTCCTCCATGATCCGATGTTCGAAATACACGGTAAAACCCTCGTTGATCCAGAAATCATTCCAGGTAGCATTTGTTACCAGGTTTCCCGACCAGGAGTGTGCCAATTCGTGTGCAATAAGCGCAACCAGGCTTTTGTCGCCAGCGATGATTGTCGGAGTTGCAAAAGTCAAACGGGGATTTTCCATTCCCCCAAAGGGAAAACTAGGGGGTAAAATGATCATATCATAGCGATCCCATCGATATGGCCCGTAAAGACCTTCGGCGATCCCGATCATCTTCTCCGTATCTTCGAATTCTTTAGCGCTTCTTTCCAGCATGGATGTTTCTGCATAAACCCCGGTTCGGCTTCCCATTGACTGAAATTTCACATCCCCAACAGTCAAAGCCATCAAGTAGGCCGGAATGGGTTGTTCCATCTTGAATGTATAAATACCTTCTTCATTTTTGATCTGAGGGTTTTCCGCGCTCATCAATGCAAGGAGATTTTGGGGAACTTGAACGCGGGCATTGTAGGTAAAGCGTATGCCGGGAGAATCCTGTAGCGGGATCCAGGTCCTGGCAAGGATTGCCTGAGACTGGGTGAACAAAAACGGGGCCTTTTTATCAGCAGTTTGAACGGGATCAAGCCATTGAATCGCCTCAGCATCCGGACTGTTCTGATAGATAATAGTAATTTCTTTTGAGTTTGAAGGGATTTTAATTTTTAATTCTTGTCCAAGGATCGGATCTTTCTCTCCGAACTCAAATTCGGCTTCATCACCGTTTTCGCCCCAGATGCTTTTTACTTCCAAATCTTTGGTGTCAAGAATAAGGTATTCGGCGCTGTCCGAAGTATCAAAGGTAATTTTAGCCTCTCCGGAGATGATTTTTGTTTCAAAATCCACATCGAGATCGAGATCCAGATGAGTCATGACAGCTTCATTTGGATTTGCATATGAATGCGCATCGTTCACATATTTCTTTTTATTATTTGTCATGCTTTCTTCTTTCTTTATCTGACAAGCTGCCATCAACACTATCAGAAAAACTACAATTAATCTATTCATCTTCCATCCCGTTTTGATCCGGCCAAATTACAATTAATTTTACAAGCTACTAAACGAAGATCGCTTGATTTTAAGTATTGACGATACCATCAACCTGGCCTCCAAACTTTCACCCAGGAAAGTCTTCAACGGTTTAAAATTGCTGTCCGGTTATTATTTGTCCAGACTGACAAAAAAAGACATGCAATGGGGTAAGCCGATCAGTATTTCCATCGAGCCGACAACTTCCTGTAACCTGCGATGCCCGGAATGTCCGAGTGGTCTGAGATCATTTACCCGTCCGACGGGCATGCTGACTTTCGAGATATTTAAAAAAGCTATTGATGAACTTAAACATGACCTTTTGTACCTCATCCTGTATTTTCAGGGAGAGCCTTACCTCAACAGATCATTTTTTGAGTTTGTAAATTATGCTTCAAAGCAAAACATCTATACCTCTACCTCCACCAATGCGCATTATCTTGATGATGTAAACTCAAGGAAAACAGTGGAAAGCGGACTTGACCGATTGATCATTTCAATTGATGGAGCAACACAGGAAACCTACGAACAGTACCGGGTAGGCGGATCATTAACAAAGGTCATAGACGGAACCAAAAATATTGTAAAATGGAAGAAGGAATTGAATTCCAAAACTCCACAGTTAGTCTTTCAATTTTTGGTTGTCAAGCCCAATGAGCACCAGGTGGCAGAGGTAAAAAAATTAGCCAATGAACTGGGAGTGGATAAGGTGGCTTTTAAAACTGCCCAGATCTATGATTACCAAAATGGTTCACCATTGATTCCGGAAAATGAAAAATTTTCCCGCTACCGAAAAAAGAACAACGGTCATTATTCCATAAAAAACAAACTGCTCAACCAATGCTGGAAAATGTGGCATTCGTGCGTGATGACATGGGATGGAAAAATAACCCCCTGTTGTTTTGATAAAGATGCCAGTCATCAATTCGGAAATATCACCGATGCTTCCTTTTCTGAGATCTGGAAAAATCAGAAATATTCACAGTTTCGAAGGGCTATCCTAAAATCCCGCAAGGAAATAGATATTTGTCAGAACTGCACAGAAGGAACTACGCCTTTTGTTTGAAGTATGTAGAGTTGGAAAAATGTAGTAGCAATGGCAAAGGGCAGTTGGCAGTCAAGTTGAACTAAATACAATATAGAGATATTGAATACAATCAAAACTTTAAATAAATAAAAAAATAAAATCTATGACAGGAAGCTTTCGTGATCTAAGGGCTTATCAAAACAATTTCCAAAGGAAAAAAAATTTGAATTAACAGACCAAATAAGAAGATCATCTTGTGCTGTTTGTCGAGCCATCGGTGAAGGATATAGGAAATGACCATACCCCAAGCATTTCTCGAGTAAAATGAGTGCTTCTGATATGGAAAATACCGAAACCCAAGTATCACTGGACTTTGCAAAGGAATGCAACTATATCACGTCCGAGAAATGTAAGGAACTGCTTGAAAAGTCGGAAGAAGTTGGACGAATGTTGAATCATATGGTAGAAAGCCCGGAGAAGTAAATGCCCAGGAAATAATTTCATCATGCACATTGTCGCATTTATGTTTTGCCAACTGTCTTTTGCCAATTGCCAACTTTAACAACGAATAGATTATACTTATTACGAACTTAACGTTGACTCACACAAATTGCTTGGAGGGGCTTTCCTGCTTTTTCTTTCTATTAATTTTATCAGAATCTGTCGGTTCGCATTTACAACCCGCACTCCCGCAACTCGATTTGGCTTTGGCTTGTTTTCTAAAAACCATCGCCAAATAGACAACTGCTATGATGAAAAGTATCCCGACTAATATCTCCTGAACCATATTCAAAATTACAATTATCTAAGCTGAATAAAAGAACCTTTTTCGGATTAATAAAATTTTTGCATGGCTTTGACCATTTCGTCATGTACGTTACCATTGGAGGCAACCATTTCACCCCCGAAAAGAAAGTCCTTTCCCCCTTTATAATCACTGGTTTTTCCACCTGCCTGCTGCAATATTAGCGCTCCGGCAGCGACATCCCATGGACTTAATCCCATTTCATAAAACCCTTCACACCTGCCACTCGCTACATAGCAAATATCAGCAGCGGCGCTACCCGTCCTGCGAAGACCATGAGTATGCTCCGAAAAAAATTTCATGGAATTTAGAAAATTATCAATCCTCGAAAATTCCTTGTAAGGAAACCCGGTTATGAATAATCCGTCTTTAAAATCTTTGACAGGAGAGACCTTAATTTCCCTTCTGTTCAGAAAAGCCTTGCTTTCATTGGTTGCATGAAAGCATTCATCCCTCGTAATTTCGTATACCACACCCAAAATTATTTCATCATGCTGCATAAGTGCAATGCTGACGGAAAACGGTGAGAGTCCATGAAGAAAATTGGTTGTGCCATCCAAAGGATCAACCACCCAGTTAAATTCATCCGCCTTTTCATTGGCTGTCCCCTCCTCAGCAATGAACCCTGAATCAGGAATCGTAAATTTCAGCGTCTGAACAATCATTCTCTCTGCCTCAAAATCCACATAAGAAACCAGGTTGTTCATGCTTTTTTCCTCTATTTTCGAACGGTCAAAATTCTCGCCTTCATGCCGAATAAATTCGCCTGTTCTCCTGGCTATTTTGACTACTTCATTCAAAACATGGTCTTTGTCAATATCCGATTTGGTCGCTTTTTTCGTGGTCATTGCTTTTTGTTTTTTGCCTCGATAATGATAACAATTTCTCCTTTAACATCTCCCTTTCCAAAATATTCCTTTACTTCCGAAGGTTTCCCCCTGACCGTTTCTTCATAGATTTTGGTCAGTTCTCTGGATACGGAAACTCTGCGTGCATCCCCCACAACTTCCGACAGCTGATCCAACAACTTCAAAAGCCGATGAGGGGACTCATACAAAACTACTGTGCGACTTTCCCCCGCGATGCTTTCCAGCTTTGTTTTTCTTCCCTTTTTATGTGGAAGAAAACCTTCAAATACAAAGTTGTCACTCGGAAACCCTGAATTAACCAATGCCGGGACAAAAGCTGTTGCTCCCGGAAGGCACTCCGTTTTCAAACCGTTGGCTATCGCTTCACGGGTAATTAAAAACCCGGGATCTGAAATGCCCGGAGTTCCCGCATCAGTCACAACCGCCATCATCGTCCCACTTTTCATCTGTTCGACCAGCTTTTCCACTTCGCGGTGTTCATTGTGTATATGATAGCTCTTGAGGGTGTTTTTTATGTCATAATGTTTAAGCAGCTTTCCGGTGGTACGGGTATCTTCAGCAAGGATCAGGTCTACCTCTTTCAATATTCGTAAAGCTCTCAAAGTAATATCTTCAAGGTTTCCAATGGGCGTGGGAATCAGGTAAAGAGATGTCTTGCCGTTGTCCAATGAAGGTTAGTTATAAGACTGATATATTTTTTCAATGGCCCTGGCAAGCTTGTGGTCCTTTTCCGTCACCACATCACCTGCATCATGCGACATGAGATCAATTTCTACGGTGTTGTAAACATTCGTCCAATTAGGATGATGATCCATCTTCTCTGCCACGAGGGCCACATGGGTCATGAATGCAAAGGCTTCTTTAAAATCTTTAAACTTAAAACTGGCTTTCAATTTATTATCAGCTTCTGTAAACATAAGTGTGTGATTTATTTCGCTTTTATAATGTATTGATATTGCAGGCTTTTTGTGTCTTCCTCGACAATTTTGAACCCTGCCTGCTTTAATTCATCGACAACCTGGCTGGATGCAATCTTTAAATCGTCGGAAGGTCCGATGTCCAGATTCCCTTTCTTAAAGTCTACTATCAATAGTATACCATTTCTAGCCAGCCCGGTTTTAATTTTTTGTAAGTATTCCACCCTATTCTGCAAATAAGAATACACATTTACCATAAAAGCTATGTCCACTTCATTTTTTTGTAAGCTGGGCTCGTCTTCTGTAGTCAGGCGTGTCTCGATGGTATTGGCAATTTTTGGAGAGTAATCTGCCTTCTGGTCCTCGATGTAGTCCAGAAACTTTGGCTCGATGTCTATTGCTATTACCTTATCGGCCCTCAACGCAAGTGGAAAGGTAAAATATCCGGTGCCTGAGCCAATATCCGCTATTTTTTTGTTCTCAATATCTCCCAGCTTTTGCAAGACCAATGTAGGATTTTGCCATTTCTCACGCTCCCTGGTATCGAAAATAAATTCACTTTCCTCTACCATTTCACTACTGTCAAATTCAGTCAGATTGTTGTTTTCGACAATAGAATCTGCAAGATTTGTCTCTTCATCACTATTGGATGATTTATCAGAATTACATGAGAAGGTAAGAGAAAGAAGCAGAACGATCGTTAATATTATTTCGTTTTTATTCAAATCTTGTTAAATTTTTCTTTGATAAACGCTTAACTTAGAATATTAATATTGAACGTATGAAAATTAAGGATAATCTTACGAAAGAAGAATACAAATCTATAAAAGATAGTTTTTTTCATATTTACCATCATTTTTTGAATACCGGCCCCTTATCAAAAGAATACGTCACCTGCCTTTTTAAATGGGGTGTTCAGTTAAATGTGAACGAAAGTGAGGTGGTCAAATACATAGACACCGAGGATAACCTGGCTCATACCAAGGAAAAAGTAAATCTCCTTGGCCATTTATACAACCTGGTATACATGATCTACCTGGATAATGTCGTGGAAGATTCTGAGTTAAAAGTGGTTTCGGAATTTGCTGAAAGCCTGGGTTTTAAAGGCAGCATTGTAAATGATCTGCTCAAAACCATCGTTACCGCTCCGGATGATGGAACGGATATAAGCGAGGTAAAAAATAATTTGAAAGAGATCATTGAATCATACCCAAGATGATCAAAGTGCGATGATACCTTCAACGGAATGGGCAAGTTTGTAAGTTTCGATGATCTCGTCGGTTGAATGGATCATAACTTTCTTTGTAAAGCTTATGTAAGTTCCGTTTTTAGATTGCTTTACTTCCCAGTTCCATTTTTTATTTGGAAACAAGCTATAAAAGTTCTCCTCGTTTTCTTTTGGCACAATAAACTTATACATGTACAAAGCAGGCCATTTATGTTCTGCTTCAAGTTTCTCACGAAATGCTTCATAAGATTTTGCCATCGCTAAACTTTAGGAGATGAAATAAAAAAGCTAAACCCGTGAAGGTTTAGCTCATCAGTTTTTTTAATCTTTCTAGAAAAACCGGTAACGGAAATCCTGTATGTCAGCATTCTCTCTGATCGCTTCGGAAATGCCATAGGAGGCCTGACCTGAATTACGTTGTTCCAGCTGACTTTTGTACGATGAATAATCTGCTATTTCCGGTGCTGGCGTCAAAGCCTGCAGCTCAACCACAACAACGCCATTTTCGGTATCGATCGGCTGACTAACCTGTCCTTCTTCCATTCCAAATACAGTTCCTACGACTTTAGGCACAAAACCGACATTTGGGATAGAGTTAGATGATAATTTCAAATCACTTGATGAATAGGTGTTTGCCTCAGGGCCAAATTCACTGGCTTTTTCATCAAGCGTTCCTTCGATTGAATTAAGCTTTTGAGAAATGTATTCTGCTTTTTTCTCATTCTTAACAATATTTTCAATCTGATCTTTTACATTTTCAAAATCGGAAACACCTTCGCTGATCTGGCTTGTTAATGCTGCTACAACAAATTCATCATCCAGCTCAAAAACAGAAGACACATCACCCACTGAAGCATCACGATACATCCACTGAATCACCGGCCTTGCATCACTCAGGTTATTAATTCTTCGGTCATTTTTACCAATATTCTCAGCCGTAGAAACTTTATAGCCTTCTTTCTGCGCATTCTCAACAAACGAATCGTAATTGCTACTAGAACTTGCCAATAGCTCGGTTTTTAAGTAAGCTTCGTTAACCGTCTCATCGCTTGGAGTGATTTCCCTGGCAATAGTAGCAACCTTGAATGAAGTATTGTTGCTAACCTCCGTCACATCAATAATGTGATATCCAAACTGACTTTCTATTGGTTGACTGATCAAACCTGTAGAATTAGCATTGAATACGGCATCTTCAAAAGGCTTCACCATTTTTCCTCTGCCAAACCATCCCAAATCACCTCCTTTGGCGCCAGAACCTGGATCTTCACTTTCGGTACGAGCTAATTCGGCAAAATCTGCTCCTCCTCTCACTTGACGAATGATCCTGTTTGCCTTTGCGCGGGCTTCAGCTTTTGCCTCATCCGTATCATTTTCCCATTTAATCAAGATATGTCTGGCTTTTGCCGATTCGACAGTGTCTTCGCCAATATCAGAAACTTTGTACAAGGTCAAAAATCCATTTACGTAATAAGGACCTCTCACATCTCCTTCAGACAAGTTGCTATAGTTGGCCAATAGTCTTTCCGGCAGCTGATCAATCGTATAAGTACCATAGAAATTTCTTGTGTCAGACCTGGCTTTCGCAAACAACGAATCATCCGAAGCTTCGATGAATTCCTGACGAACCCTATCGATTTCTTCTTTGAAATATGCAGTATCTGCTGAGGAAGGAATCACTGGCATGGTCACATAACTGATCCCTCTGCTTTCTTCGGTTTCAAATTTGTCCTTATTCTCATTATAATAAGCCCTCAGGTCACTATCCGTATAGCTGATCAAAGAATCATCTATGGTATAGTAAGGAACATATAAATATTTTATTTCAGCAACCGAGGTTTCGCTCTGATAAAAATTCTGCGCTTCTGCATCTGTTGAATAAGTTGATTGAACCAATAGATTGTCATACTTGATCCTCATTCTTCCCGGATTCAGGCTTTCCTCAAATATGCTCCATGCAAGTTTTTGCGGATTATCATCTTCAACCTGATTGAGTTGCTGTAGATACATCAGTACCTGATTCCTGTCAAACTCACCTGTTTCCGGATTGGCAAATGACTGTCTGATATTGAAATCGATGTTATTGCCCTGGATCATGTCCCAGTGTTCATCATCGGTTACTTCTATTCCCAACTCATCATATTGCTGTTGAAAAGCATGCTTCACGATTAGCATCTCCCACGCCTGCTGTCTCAAAGTGTAAAGCTCATTTTCGGTAGGCTTCCTGTTTGACCTCATCGTGAAGTTATAGATCATCTGGTCAAGCTCTTGCTGAAACTCATCATAGTCTACATCTTCTCCTGCTATTTCGCCAATTGTGGTGTCATTTTTATTAAAAATGCTCGAAGTTGAGCTAAAAAGATCCGTTCCCACGATAAACAATCCCATAGCGACCGCTACTACCCCCACCGCAAGTCCTGCTCGCTGTCTAATTTTATTAATCAGTGCCATACATATTTTTGATTAAAGAGCGGCAAAAATAGGTGTTTAGTCTGTCAAAATCAAAAAATATACTACTCAATTGTTGAGCCTTTTGTCAGGTTACACCGCCCTCGTCTATTGTCAATTTTATTTTGTCGATTTTATTCTCTTCAATGGATATGATTGTAAACTTAAACCTGTCAAATATGATCTGGTCGTTGACCTCCGGAAAATCCTTATTAATGGTTAAGATCAAACCACCAAGGGTATCATAATCTCCTTGTGGTAAGTCCAGGTAATATTTGTCATTCAGATAGTCAATCTCCTGCCTTGCGCTAAATAAATAGTTGTTGGCGTCTACTTTTACTTCCACCAGCATGTCTTCATCGTGCTCATCCTGGATGTCTCCAAATATTTCCTCAATGATATCCTCGATCGTCACAATGCCGGAAGTTCCACCGAATTCGTCTACTACCAGGGCAATGCTTTTCCTTTCAGTGATAAACTGGATCATGAGCTCAGAAGCAAGCATGGTTTCAGGAACGATGGTGATCGGATTGAGAATGCTTTCTATCTTCTGAGGTTTCTTAAACATCTCCAATGAATTGCAATATCCTATGATGTTGTCAATAGACTCCTTAAAGACCAGTATTTTCGAAAATCCGCTTTCGATAAAAGCCTTGTTGAGGTCATCAATGGAATCCTCAATATCTACCGTGATCAGCTCCGTCCGCGGCACCATGCATTCCCTCACTTTTATTGTTTTGAATTCTAGCGCATTGGTAAAAATTTTCGTATCTACTTCCTGTTCCTTCTGCTCTTCGTCGGCTCTGAGATTTTTTTTAATGAAATGATTGAGATCTGTTAATCCAAAAATCGGCTGTTTTTCCGAATATTCCACTTTCAGAATATCACGTAATAGCAACCTGGTTAATAAAACAATTGACCATACCACCGGATACAAGATGAAATAGATCACATACATTGGCAATGCAAAGATGGATAGCATCTTGTTGGGATTAAACAAGAAGACACTTTTGGGAGTAAATTCAGCGGTTACGAGCACAATGGCTGTAGCAATTATACTCTGAATCAATAGCTCCAACCATTCCAACCTCAGATTATCGGGAAGGTAATACTGTATGGTAGGTACCAACAAATAAGCCATAAAAATGCCATAGACAACTAACGCTATATTATTACCAATAAGTGTAGTACTGATAAACCAGCTAGGTTTTTTCAGGAACTTCGCAATGATGACATCACTAACATTCCCCTGCTTGCTTCCCAATTCGATCTGCAATTTGTCCGAAGAAATGAAAGCGATCTCGATGCCAGAAAAAAATGCAGAAAATATGAGAGAAATGATAATGAATATGAGATGAGTGGTTTCCATCTAGCGCTTTCTCTTTTTATTAGATTTTTGTTTACGTTTCCCTTTATTTTCCTGTTTGGTTGATTTGTCCTTATTCCTTTTCAAATAATTATACAAAAACAATAATACCAGACTTATCATAAATAACCAATAGGACTCAAAAAAACCAATGGTAAATGTTTGATGAACTCCAATAATCAGAAAGGCTAGCGAAAGGGAAAAAACAATTGACTGAAGAACACTCATTTATCATCGAGTGAAATGGTCCCTACACTATTTTTTATTTCCCATTCCGTAAAATCCTGGTTGGATTCCAGCCCATTTCCCTTGACGATCTGGTTTTCGGTTTCGATCATGACAAACTTATCTGTGTAAACCCTCTCCTTGTCCATGTCCCAAAAAAGCTCTTCCGTGTTAAGCTGCTCATTGGTTTTTATCCCTTTCATCACCACATTTCCAGTTGCCTTATATACCTTATCCTCAAATGTGTATTTGCAGTGGTCAGCCCTTAGCGTATTGGTAGTTTGGCCAAGATTATCAAAAAACTCGATGAAGATCCCTTCCGGAAATTCCTGATCGCCGTTTTCAAAGTCCCATTGGACAGGTGTTTCTATTTTTAATTTAACAACTGCCGAATCGCTGTAGTAATGGGTAGCGTCATAAACTTCAGAAATTGGGCCCTCATATTCAGGTATATTCAGAATATTCTCGTTATTGCCCGAACAAGAAATCAACAACAGCAATACAACAAGAATAAAAAGATTGTTCATAAAAATATTTTAGCCCCGGTTAAAGAAACGAAAAATAAAAAAAGCGGTCAGCTTTTACGCAGACCGCTTTTTTAAGTATTATAAATATTAATCTCTCTTTTGAAGCTTCACTGACTCGCCGACCCAGCAATTCAAAGAAATTTCCTGCCCTATTTCATAGTTCCAGGTAAAAATCTCTTCCATTGATGGAAACTGTTCTTTAGCTTTTGACATTCCTGAGCCATCGCCTCCTTTTTGATACCAGTTATAAGCAGCTATAAATACCGCCCTATCAACAACGGGGTCCTTACCTTGTTTGCAATCATTATAGCTATTCATGTATAAGGCACCAATAAAGCTGGCTGCTGATGAATTTTGCGGATCAATCGAAATTGCCTTTTTGGCATAATCCCTTGCTTTGGCTTTGCTGCCTTTTTTCAAGCTAATATTAGCCAGCGATAAATAAGCCTCTGCTTCCAGCTGATTATCATCCGTCAAAGTAGCAGCCTGGTCATAATAATATTCTGCACAATCAAAATCTAATCTTTCATAGCAATTACCTGCAATAATTTTTGCAAGCGTATACTCATTCTTCTCATTTTCAAAAATATATTTTGCAGCTTCAATAGCCACCGGTGCTTCATCGATACATTTACCAGCAACTGATAGTCTCAAAATGGTTTTAGCCAACTTTAAGTCAGGTGATGCAGTAAACTTTGGCCCCAAAGTGTTGACGATAAAGTTACAGTCTACATCAATCATCTCAACCAGCATATTTTGGGTTTGATCCAAAATCATGTCTACTCTTTCTGGCTGAGATTTATTTGTTTCTCTCTTTCGTAATAAAATTGTTTCCACCTGCGCAAACAGATCTAGCACTTCATCATTTGAAAACGGAGACTCTGCCTTTTGATATCTCCTGACTACATCAAAATATGCCAGTAAATTATTATCCCAGGTTTCTTCACCATTCAGGTCTACTGTTTCTTTAAACAATTCATACAATTCCTTGTATTTGGATGGCTCACTTTTATAAAATTTATAAGCAGAAAAAGATTTTCTATTCAGTACATCTGCCTTTTTATTGAAATATTTAATTCTTAGATCGTACATCACAAGTGCCGAGTCTACATAAACTTTCAATTTTGCAGGATCTTTTTCCTTTTCAGCCAGACCTTCATAGATCTTTGCACCATTGATATAGATGGAACTATTCAGATCGGGTGCATTTGTCAACAACCAGGAAAGATTGTTGGCAGCTCTTCTAAAATCATCAGATTTAAGTGCGTCTGTATACAGAGCATTTTTTTCTTTTGCTTTTTCAGCCATTGCTTCATCGTCAGGCCATTTCCATCCAGGCTGAGCTTGCGCTGTCAAGGCAAAAAAAGTCATTAATACAATCAGCGTAACAAAAGATTTCGATTTCATAATTCTAGTCTTTAATTAAATTTTCTTTGTTTTCGATACCATCCGTAAGACTGGTCATTAAAGCTAATACCCAGGCTTATTTTAAAATAATTTTCCCTAATTAAGTTGTTATTCGTCGTACCAAACCGCCCACCGGTGAAACCCAGATTCACGGTAGAACCATTTGAAAACGGTAGTGATACTCCAAAATTAATACCAAAATTGTTAATATCCTCATTTTGGAGTGAAAGAGGTGTCTTTACAAACCTGATCCCTGCTAAAAAAGTTACCCTTTTCCAATATGAATTGACCGAAAAGAAATCAGGAGTATACTCTCCACCCAGTATCCACTTATTTGACCTGGTCATCCCTTCGTTTAAACCAGCGGAATTACTAAAATCTGACCAATCCTGCATGTAGTAATCCAAACCAATGCTCCATTTGTACTCCTTTGTATAGGATATCCCTAAACCAAGCTTTCTGGGTACTGTAATTTCTGATTTTGCTCCATCCACGATCAGGTTCACAGTATCTGAAATTTCAACATCAGAATTATTTCCTAACCATTCATCCCTGGTTGTATTTAAGTTTGTGTTTAATTCATAAATTGCTCCTACACTTAGAAAATTCCCTTCTGTTTTAAATTCCTTAATGTAAGCCGCACCAAAACCAAATAAAAAGCCATTAGACTTTTCCGACCGGAAGAGGGCCGAGCTGAATGCATTGGTGGCGGGTTCCGGGCTAATCACGGTGTGGGTATTTTTGCTTCCGAACAAATAGGCAGCTTTGAAACCAATATACAAGGGCTTCGCAATTTTATATCCGGACTGGATGTAAACCTCGGTTAATCCCCCATCACCTATATACTCATATAATGCCTGAGTTGTATCGTTGAATATATCCCTTTCGGAATTTATATTGTATTTGATGATGCTATAAGGGTTTACTCCAAGGTTCAACCCCCATTTCCCGGTCTTTAACGGAACTGCAAGGCTAATATAGCTCAATCCACCTCCTTTTTGGTCCTGACTCAAAGAGTCCGTTGCAACGGTTCTTTGGTCATATTCGACACCAAAATCAAAAATGGTAAAACTGTTGAGTGCAAGGAGCGCAGGATTTACATTGTTGATCACATAAGTTTTGGGCGAACTTATTCCCAATCCGCCTTTTAGCTTATTGAATGTCACTTCATTATCCTCTAAAATTCCCACCCCATAGATCGAGTAAGGCGAACCGGAATGCTGTGCTTTTGCCGATAAAATCAAAAAACAAAAAAATATTGTGCTAATTAAAATCCTCAAAATTCTCAATATTATAAAGTAAAATCCTGTTTAAACCGATCAAGACCAAATTTGCGACTGCAAAGATGTGACCTTTTAATTTAGTTTCAAAAAAATTTGAATCTCCTCCGCAAATGACGACATGCAAATCCTTAAAAGTTTCCTCATAATAGCGGATCATTCCCTGGACCTCCATCAACATGCCATTGCCTACACCACTATTAATGCTTTCTGCGGTAGTCTTTCCAATTACTTCAGCATCCGGAGTCATTTCAACTTTAGGAAGTTTAGCCGTGAAATAATGGAGTGCATTTGATCTCATCTGCAGTCCGGGGGAAATAGCACCGCCATGATAATTCCCCTCAGCATCTATAAAATCGTACGTTACGCAAGTTCCTGTATCAATGACAAGGGTGTTTTGATCTCTGAACATGTGGAAAGCTCCGGCAACTGCTGCCAGTCTGTCCGGCCCAAGGGTTTTAGGAGTTTGGTAATGATTAATAAATGGCAATGGAGTTTTGTGATTTAGTTTCAAAACTTTTGTCTCTTCGCGCAGCCTGGTCAGAAGTTTTTTATTTTTCTTTGATACGCTGCTGTACATAATGTAATCGGGAACATGATCGGAAACGATCTTTAAAATATCTCCTGAACTCTTTACCTCACCTAATTCAAGTATTTCAGTATCATTAAATATCCCGTATTTAATGAGCGTATTTCCCTTGTCGATGACGATATTCCTGATTTGCATAGTAAAAACCGCGTAAAAATATAAAATTGTAAGTGGTAAGAATAGAAATAGATTAGCTGAAATATTAAAAAATGTTAATTCGAAAACCCTTATGCAAAATAGCAAGGAAAATTATCATGTGATCGGCTTGATGTCTGGAACTTCTGTCGATGGATTGGATATCGCTTATTGCCGTTTTACATCGACTGATAAATGGAAGTTTGAGATTTTACATGCACAAACAGCTGATTATCCTGATGCCCTGAGAAAAAAATTAAAAAGTTGTTATGCTCTTTCCGCGGAAGATCTGACAGCCCTAGATCATGAATTGGGAACATGGATCGGCCATCAGGTAAAAGGTTTTATTTCTAAAAATAGTTTAAAACCTGATCTGATTGCCTCTCATGGTCATACGGTATTTCATCAGCCACATCGCAAATTCACCCTGCAAATCGGAAACCTGTTTGACATTTACAGGGAGGGCGGAATACCGGTAGTCGGTGATTTCAGAAGCCTGGATGTTGCACTGGGAGGCCAGGGAGCGCCTTTGGTTCCTTTTGGTGATTTGATGCTTTTCAGCGAATATGATTTCTGTCTGAATCTGGGTGGTTTTGCCAATATTTCCTTTGACGACAAGCATGAAAGAGTGGCTTACGATATATGCCCGGCCAATATTGTGCTAAATCATTTATCCGGAAAAAAAGGACTTGAATTTGATGAATCCGGAAAACTAGCCTCTGTGGGAAGTTTGGTGGATGAACTATTTCAAAAATTAAACAATCAGGATTATTACGGGCAAAAAGGACCAAAATCTCTTGGTGTTGAGTGGGTAAATCAAAACATCATTCCTGTATTGGAAAATGACCCCTCTTCCATTGAAAATAAATTAACTACTTTCTGCCATCACATTGGCTATCAAATCAGCCAAAGCATCAAAAGCGCTTCTGCAAAACAAAATGGAGAATTGTTGGTGACAGGCGGAGGGGCATTCAATGAGTTCCTGGTTGGAACTATTCAGCAATATTTAGGAGAGGAAATAGCATGTATCGTTCCTGAAAGCAACATCATTTCATTCAAAGAAGCTCTGGTTTTCGCGTATTTGGGTTTGATGAGGTATCAAAACAAAATCAATACCTTAAAAAGTGTCACAGGTGCGAGTCAAAATTCCTCAGGAGGTGTAATTGTCAATAACTCACTGATTTTCTGATTTTTCAACTTAAAGTGAGCACCTGCACTGTGGATTAATTTACTTTTAAGAATATGAAAATAATGTGTTCACCGTCTTTTTTGTAAACCCTAATATTTGTAATTATTTATATTTTTCTCATTTTTAGCCTCGATTTTGAAGCATTATGAATAATGTTCGTAAGCAGGGATTGACTAACAGCGTATCGATGAGACACACCATTTTATTAATCTTTTTTTTTGCAATTACATTCTTCAATCCTGTTTATTCAGATTCCAATGTTAACAATGCAGAGGAAAGTATTGTTTCATTAGAATCTTCCTATCAAGATCATCCTTCAGACGAAAAAGTGGAAAGTCATGATGAAGATCATGGTGGCGAACATCATGGACCTCCTTTCTGGGCAGTTATTCCCTTTATCCTTCTTCTTTTGATGATCGCCACGGGCCCACTCTTTTATGAGCATTTCTGGCACAAGAACTATCCTAAGATTTCAATTGCCCTGGCAGCCATTGTAATCGCTTACTACATATTTGGGCTGGACAATTCGCATGGACCTGTCCATGCAGGTTTTGAATATGTGCAATTTATCTCCTTATTAGCCGGACTATTTATCGCTTCCGGCGGGATCATGATAAATGTGAGCAAGAAGGCAACGCCTATGACCAATTCAATGATTTTGTTGGTGGGCGCTGTAATCGCTAACATCATCGGGACTACAGGTGCATCGATGTTGTTGATCCGCCCCTATATCCGACTGAATAAAAACAGGATCAAAGCCTACCATATTATTTTCTTTATTTTTATAGTCAGTAATATTGGTGGCTCATTGACTCCAATTGGAGACCCCCCACTCTTTCTCGGCTTTTTAAAAGGAGTTCCTTTTTTCTGGACGCTGACTCACAATATTGTTGCATGGGGATTTGGGGTTATTTTGCTCACCGCAATATTTTATTGGTTTGATGGGAAAAATAAAAGCGAGGAAAATAATCTTCTTGACGAAGAAGTTGTCGTTACCGATAAAGTCACATTAAAAGGCAGCAAGAATTTTATCTGGCTGGGATTAGTCGTAGGTGCGGTTTTTCTTGACCCAAATGTATTTGACTGGGTTCCTGCCATACATTATCATGGACAAAAATTTTCTTTCCTTAGGGAGATTATCATGTTAACTGTGGCTTACCTGTCTTATCGATATGCCGATAGTGAGTCTCTCCAATCCAATGAATTTAGTTTTGAGCCCATCCGGGAAGTTGCCTATATTTTTGTCGGAATATTCGCTACCATGATCCCGGCCCTGGAGCTGGTCGGAAATTTTGCACAGTCGCCAACCGGAGCAAAACTGATCAATCACAATACTTTGTATTGGGGGACAGGATTTCTTTCAGGGTTTCTGGACAACGCCCCTACCTATCTGAACTTCCTTGCTGCAGGAATGGCTTCTAAAAGTGCAGATATAAACAGTATTGCTCAGGTCACACAATTTGCAGAAGGAGGTGTCTTCGATGATTCTGTCCTCATGCTAAAATCGATCTCTATCGCAGCTGTGTTCTTTGGTGCATTTACTTATATAGGTAATGGACCTAATTTTATGGTAAAATCAATTGCAGAGCAAATCGGAATAAAAATGCCATCGTTTTTCGGATACATTGTCAGGTATTCTATCCCGATTTTGTTACCACTCTTTATATTGACCTGGTTGATCTTTTTTGCATTTACACACTAATGCATTCACACACTAAAAAGCTAGCCTGATGTCTTTTTGGCCTGCATTAATCCCGACCTGATATTGTCCCATCGGTCATCATTCATCGTTGCGCCAATGACTTCGATGACATTACCTCCCAAAACAGAGCCGATTTGTCCACACTGATCCAAAGGCAGGTTTTCTGTCAAACCATATAAAAATCCTGCGGCATAAAGATCACCTGCTCCTGTTGTATCAATACAACTGGCAGAAATGGCATTCGCAAAGTATTTTTTGTCGCCCGATTTTATCAATGAACCATGCTCTCCAACTTTTACTACGGCTATTTCACTCATTTCAGCTATTTCATCAAGAGCGGCTTCGGGCTCCTTACCGGTAAAGGCTTTGGCTTCTTCTTCATTGGCAAATACAACATCGACATAATTTTTAACTGCTTCCCTCAGGAAATCCAGGTTAGCCTCAACCACATTAAAGCTTGCCATATCAAGGGAAATTTTCAAATTTTTTGATTTGGCTATTGATAAAGCGCGCTCTATCAAATCATGATTAAAAACCAGATACCCTTCTATATGAAGAAATTGATATTGGTTAAATATTTCATCTGAGAGATCATCAGCACCTAACTCCACAGCAGATCCCAGAAATGTCCCAAAAGTGCGCTCACCATCTCTGCTGATAAATGTATTAGCACGCCCTGTATCAACAGTACCAGTATATAAATGAGCTTCAATATTATTGGCCTTCAGGTTTTCAGAAAACAGTTTGCCAAACAGGTCATTGCCAATTTTTCCAATGTAGCCACACTCGACGCCCAGCTTCGCCAAACCATTGATGGTGTTTGCAGCAGATCCGCCCGCAGCTATTTCCTTGGAGAACTTATTGGTAAATTTTTCAATTTCTATCGCAGTGGTCTGATCAATTAGCTGCATACTTCCCTTCGGCAATTTCAATTCCTGAAGGATCTTATCATTTCCTATTTGCATCAAAATGTCGACCAGTGCATTCCCTATTCCTAAAATCTTATTCATGATTATTTTCTTACTTTCCTAAAACTAAAAAGTGCAAATGTAGAGTAATTTTTTAAAGAGATAAATTATTGGGCCATCTTCTCAGGGTAAAGTTCAGCAAAGCGATCCGGATAATCGGTTATCAGGCCATTTACTCCCCACTCAACCAATTCCTTCATATCTTCCTTTTCATTGACCGTCCAGGGAATGACTTTTATTTCTCTGTCAAACAGATCGCGGACTTTTTTCTGATTGAGCAATTTATAATAAGGGCTGTAAATATCAGGGTCAAACCCCAGTTCTCTGATGGCTTTATCGGGGTTTGAAATACTCCCCTCGAGCAAAGCTATTTCATATTGCGGGTAGCTTATTTTCCAGTATCTCAGGACTTCATGGTCAAAAGATTGGATGGTAATCCTTGTGACAGGCACGAGGTTTCGGATAACATCAAAGACGAGATCACAAAATTTCTTTGGGACAGGCTGGTAAGTTTGATATTGCTCCTCCAAACTTTTTAATTCAATATTATAGGATGGCGGCTTCCTGCCTATCTCACTACAATATTCCTCACTCATTTTTATGACTTCTTCCAAAAGAGGCTTGTATACAACCATCTTTTCCTGCTCAGGAAATCTGGAATTACCCTTGGAGCCACAATCAAACCCCTTGATTTCTTCATAGTTGAGTTGGTAGATATTGTAGGTTTTTTCGTTTTCATCCGTAATCACTTTTCCCTCAGGTCCGCTACAAATGCCAGCAGAAAAATAAGGCTCATGGGACACCACAATTTTCTGATCTTTTGACACAACCACATCCAGTTCAATCGTTGTAACTCCCAGCTCCAGGGCTTTTTTAAAGGCCGGAATAGAGTTTTCCGGTAAGATACCCCGGCAGCCCCTGTGCCCCTGGATATCAAAATTTTGCGAATAGGAATTTCCTGTCATTGCGATTAAGAGGAAAAGAATTAACTTTTTCATACCAGCGATCACTCATTCAAAAAGGTATCTTTAAGCTAATGCAATTATCAATCACAATGAAATTTATCAGATAAAACATTTTTTAAATTCTGTTTCTATCTGACATTTATGCCGGGGGAATCGCTTTTAACTTTGAGATTGACGAAATCTTGACTTGAATTATATAGTTTTTAAGTAAAACCCCCTTTAATTTAATGGCATTGAATCTCCTCAAAAAAGGAGAATGATTGTATAGTTCAAGTCAAAATTTGAGTTTTATTTCAATGTGTGAAATTCTTCAAAGCGATTTCCCAGCATTTCACCTCAAAAAGGGTCGACCTTAGAAGGTCTGGGCTTTTTAGAGATCAAACAAGCCCTTATTCAACACTTGCAGGGCTTCCTTTTTGTAGTTGGTGTCGATTAAGACAGAAACATTGTATTTGCTTCCACCATATGAAATCATCCTGATAGGGATGTGTTCCAAAGCATCAAAAATCTTCCTGACCAATCCTTTTTTCTCGGCAATCTGGTTCCCGACGATACAGACAATGGTCTGCTTTTTATCAATGGTGACCTGCCCAAATATTTTTAATTCTTCGACTATTTCCTTTAGATATTCATCATTATCAATTGTCAAAGAAACAGCTACCTCTGATGTGGTGATCATGTCGATGGGAGTCCTGTACTTCTCAAAGATCTCAAACACCTTCGTCAGGAAGCCATAAGCCAGCAGCATTCGGGTAGACTTAATTTTTATTGCGGTAATCCCATCTTTTGCTGCAATGGCCTTTACCTGTTTAGTCTTTTCCTCTGAACTGATGAGCGTTCCATGTGCGTCTGGTTCCATAGTGTTTTTTAGTTGTACGGGTACATTATATTGTAGTACGGGAAGAATGGAAGATGGATGAAGGATCTTGGCTCCAAAATAAGCCAACTCTGAGGCTTCATTGAATGACAACTCAGCAATGGGGTAGGTTTTGTCTACAATCCTGGGATCATTGTTATGCATGCCATCAATATCCGTCCAGATCTGTACTACTTCCGCATCGATGGCTGCTCCAATTAACGTAGCCGTATAATCGCTCCCTCCCCTTTTCAAATTGTCAATTTCATTCAGCGCGTTTTGGCATATGTATCCCTGCGTAATGTATATGTCTGCCTCTTCGGTATTGTCCAGCAAATCCTTTAAGTGGCTTTTGATATAATCCATATCCGGCTCATCGTTTTGATTGATGGCCATAAATTCCAGAGCCGGAAGAAGTGTCGAATTCACACCGATTTCCTGAAGGTATTGGTGAAACATTTTTGTTGACATCAATTCACCTTGTGCCAGCAATTCCCGATTATATACTCCCGAAAATGACCGGTTTAGCAAAGATCTGATAAAAGTAAAGTGTTCATCAATGATCGACCTTACCTTATTCCTGTATTCCTTTTTTTCTACCAGCGAAGGACAAAAATCGAGATAATGTTTGTAAAGATCATCTATTGTTGATTCGGCCTCCTTAAGCATTTTTCGACTTAAAAATTCACCGATCTGAACCAATGAGTTGGTGGTGCCGGATAAGGCTGACAATACGACAATTTTTTTTGAATCATCATTTGTGATGATCGATGCTACCTGATGCATTCTATCAGGCTTTCCTACTGATGTTCCTCCAAATTTTAATACTTTCATCTTGCGATCTATAAAAGAAAAATATTATTAAAATCCTAACATTTTTACAGCTGTAACGGCTGCTTCATCCCCTTTATTCCCATGTCTTCCTCCTGCCCGATCCATTGCCTGCTTTTGATCATTGGTGGTCAGCACACCAAAAACAACAGGTTTATCATATTTTAAACCCACATTGGTAATGCCATTTGCTACAGCCTGACAGATATAATCGAAGTGCGGAGTCTCTCCCTGGATCACACAACCCAGGCAAATGACAGCATCAATTTCTTTTTGCTTAGCCATCCATTGAGCACCCAGCGACAATTCAAAGCTTCCCGGCACATAGCTTTTGATGATGTTCTCTTTTTTAGCTCCTAAATCCAATAAAGTACTATACGCCCCTTCAAACAATGCATCTGTGATTTCATTGTTCCATTCCGAAACTACAATCCCAAATTTCTTGTTATTGATCCTATCGATATTTTTTTCGGTAAACGAGCTTAGGTTTTTATTTGATGTTGCCATTGTGTATTGGTATAAAAAAAGGGATAAAGCTTGCAGACTTTATCCCTTTTAAGCTTTATTTCTTTACAATTAACTTGATTTCTGTTTTGCTTCCAATTTAGCCTTCTGTTTGAGTGCATTGTGATACTCCGCAGATTCTTCATACTTATCGATGATCTCGTTGTATGCCTTCAATGCCGCCTGAACATCGCCCAATTTTTCATTTGCCAAAGCTGCCTTGGTCAAATATCCAGGAGTTGTAAATTCATTAGGTTTATGATTTGCAGCCTTCATGTATTGATCGGCTGCATCGGCATAGTGTCCCTGCTCCATCATGGCATCACCTATTAAACTGTATGTGCGGGCCTGAATAAGCAAATCATTTGAGCTGAATTTTTCTAAATGCTCGATCGCATTGTCGTACTCACCTTGCTTCAAATAAATTGTCCCCGTATAAAAATGTGCCAAATTTCCTGCCTTCGACATGGGGTAATCTTCGATAATATCGAGAAATCCAAGATTGTTTCCGTCACCCATTAAAGCTTTTTGAAGGCTGTCTTGCTCAAAATAATATTGTGCCTGGAATATCTCAGTTTGCGCTTTCTCATTCTGAGTGGTTTTGTAATAATTGAATCCAAAATATCCCAGAATGACAATTGCTACTGCTCCACCGATGATAAATACCGGACGCTTATTTTTTTCTAAGAATTGTTCCCCCTTGGTTAGCTGATCCGCTAACGCTTCCGAACTTTCCAGAAGTTCATTTCCACTTTCCGCTTTCTTTTTTGTCTTTGTTGCCATCTCACTTGAAAAAATTCAGGGTGCAAAAATAGTATTTTCTCTGAAAAACAATGATTTATTCCACAATAAATGGATAATCTTCTTGTACATAGACGTCTTTGAACAGTTCTGAAGCATCAGGATATGGTGATTCTTCAGCGAATTTCACTGATTCATTGACTTTTTCCTTAATTTTTGCCTCTATTTTCTTCAGTTCCTCCTCAGTCGCAAATTTTTGTTTGATAATTGTATTTTTCACCTGCTCAAGCGGATCCTGCTTTTTGTAAGCTTCGACTTCTTCCTTTGTTCGATACTTGGCCGGATCTGACATGGAGTGCCCTTTGTATCTGTAAGTCCTGAACTCCAGCAAGGTAGGCCCATCTCCTTTTCGGGCTCTTTCGGCGGCTTCTGCTACCGCTTTGTGGACATCTTCCACTTTCATGGCATCCACCGCTTTAGATGGCATGTCATAGGCCTCGCCTAATTTATACAGGTCATGTACATTTGACGTTCGGGCAACGCTTGTACCCATCGCATATCCATTGTTCTCAATTACAAATATCACCGGTAATGAATAATGCATGGCAAGGTTTAGCGACTCGTGGAATGCGCCTTGTCGTACAGCACCATCTCCCATGTAGGTCATACAAAGTTTACCGGATTTATTATACTTTTCTGCAAATGCGATCCCTATTCCAAGTGGTATCTGACCACCAACAATCCCATGGCCTCCAAAGAATCCCTTTTCCTTGTCAAACATGTGCATGGATCCACCTTTTCCTTTTGAAATACCAGTAGCTTTTCCATATAATTCTGCCATGATAGCATTTGGATCTGATCCTAAAGCCAACGGGTGAGCATGGTCTCTGTAAGCAGTGATGTATTTATCGCCTTCTTTTAATGCCGAAACGCTACCAGCCGCACAAGCTTCCTGTCCGATATAAAGGTGACAGAAACCCCTGATCTTTTGCTGCCCGTACATCTGCCCGGCTTTTTCCTCAAACCTTCTCATCAGCATCATGCTTTCAAACCAATACATATATGTATCTTTGGAAAATTCGGCCTTTGAAGTTGTTTTTTTCTTTTTATTTTGAGTCGTACTTGCCATAAAAGAAATGTTAGTAATAGTTATGTTTTCCGTAAAAAGAAACCCAGTTTTTGCCTGGGTTTAAAATGGACTTGCGAAGTTAATTAAAATCATTCAACAAAGAAATTAATGTATCTCGAAAATCTGAAATTGAGTCAATTCAAGAACTATGGGCATCTTGATGTCTTGTTCTCTCAAGACATCAATTGCCTGGTGGGGGATAACGGAAGTGGCAAGACCAACCTGCTCGATGCGATACATTATTTATCCATAACCAAAAGCGCATTCAATCCGGTCGATCAGCAAAATATTCAACACGATACGGATTTCTTTTCAATCATCGGCGGATTCATTCACAAAGAAAAGAAAGTGATTATTCGCTGCAGCCTGGTGCGGGGAGAGAAAAAGAAAATATTTGAAGGAAAGAATCAGCTGGAAAAAGCCAGTGACCACATTGGCCATTTACCTGTTGTGCTGGTTGCACCCAATGATTCGGAACTGATCACAGAAGGGAGTGAAATCAGACGGAAATTTTTTGATAGCCTCATTGCTCAGCTAAACCGGGATTACCTGGAACATCTGATCAATTATTCAAAAGCTTTAAAAAGAAGAAACGAGCTGATCAAAACATTTGCGGAAAGTAGTAAAGTGAACCACGATCTGATTGAGCCTTATGACCTGATCCTGATCAGGGAATCTATTTATTTAAGTAAAATAAGAAAGGAATTTTGTCAGGAGTTTATTCCCAAGCTGACGCATCACTACGAAATTATCTCCGAAAAAAAAGAAAAGATCAGCTTAAAGTACCAATCATCCGCCATAGATGAGGATTTTGAATTGCAGTTCAGGAATGCATTGAAAAAAGACCTGGCATTACAAAGAACGACGGTTGGCATCCACCGGGATGATTTTGTATTTAAGATCGACGGATATCCACTGAAAAAATTTGGTTCACAGGGACAGCAAAAATCATTTTTAATTGCCATAAAATTGGCGCAATTTGACATCCTGAAAAATAAGAAGGGGTTCAAGCCCATCTTATTATTAGATGATATTTTTGATAAGCTGGATGATCACCGGATTGAAAAGCTGGTAAAGATGATCAACGATCATCAGTTCGGCCAGGTATTCATTACCGATGCCCGACCGGAACGAACCATTCATTTTACCAAAGGCCTTGATTCTGAGGTCAATGTCATCTACGTCGAAAATGGCAAAGTAAAACAATACGCCCATGAAGAATAATGAAGAAAAGAGAAGATCGGAAACCAGTACAGTAAAAAATGTCATTGAAGACCTGCTGAAAAGCTACCGGATCAAGGACAAATTCGATGAGAACAAGCTGATCGCGAACTGGGAGGAGATCATGGGAACACCTATTGCCAGAAGAACGGAAAAGGTTTACATTAAAAATAAGGTGCTTTATGCAAAGATCAACTCTCCGGCCCTTCGCCAGGAACTGACAATTGCCCGGCAAAAAGTAATGGATGTTTTGTACGAGCATGTGGATGAGGGGTTGATCAAGGATGTAAAGTTTTTTTGAGAGGAAGGTTGGAAAGGGAAGCTTATCTGAAATCGGTAAAATTTAATTTATTGGTTATTTAAACATTTTCGAACAATATTGACACATTAAACAGTAACTTTTATATTCATTGAAGACGCTAAAAATTTATATCGACACATCAGTTATTGGAGGTTATTTTGATGATGAGTTTAATCTTGTTACAAAACAACTTTTCATCGAAATTTCGAAAGGTAAATATGATTTAATAATTTCTGATTTGACAGAAAAGGAATTAAACAAAGCGCCTGAAAAAGTTAAAACCCTTTTGAATGAATTAAACATCAACTTTGAACTAATAAAAGTAACCAATGAATCAATTCAACTTGCAAATGAGTATATAAAAGAAAAGGTCATTGGACAGTCTAGCCTTGAAGATTGTATTCATATCGCAACCGCGACTGTTAACAAAACAGACATATTGGTAAGTTGGAATTTTAAACATATTGTAAATGTTCAAAGGATTAGAGGTTATAATTCTGTCAGTATTAAAAATGGATATCAAACTTTAGATATTCGATCACCTAAAGAGTTAATAGATCATGAAGACTAAAAAAAAATTTGATAGTGTAAAAATGATGAGAGAAATAAGGTCCCGAATAAATTCTGAAATTTCCGAAATGACTCCTGATCAAATTCTTGAATATTTAAAGCAGGGACAAAAGGATTTTGAAAAGAACTTAATAAACCAAAAACAAACTTAGTGGGCTTCCAACCAATTCTGGCCAAAACCCAACCCCACATCCATCGGAACCTCTAACTCAATCGCTGTTTTCATGAATTCAGGAACCTTCTTTTCCATCAGGTCCTTTTCTGATTTGTGAACATCAAAAACCAATTCGTCATGAACCTGGAGGATCATTTTTGATTTCACTTTTTCTTTATCCATCCAGTTCTGAATATTGATCATGGCCACCTTGATCATATCAGCCGCACTACCTTGTATGGGAGCATTGATCGCATTTCGTTCAGCGAAACCTCTCATGGTTGCATTTTTGGAATTGATATCTCTCAAATACCTTCTCCTTCCCAGGATGGTTTCGACGTATTCCTTTTCCCGGGCTTCGTTGATTACCCTGTCCATATATTCCCCAATCAGGTAAAATTCTTTGAAGTATGAATTGATAATTTCCTGGGCTTCAGTTCTCGAAATACCCAGGTTCCTTGCTAATCCAAACGCCGTCTGTCCGTAACTAATTCCGAAATTAACAGATTTAGCTTTTCCTCTGTGCTCGGAAGTCACCTCCTCAAGAGGTAAATTAAATACCTTAGCAGCTGTTGCCGCATGAATATCTTTCCCTTCTTTAAAAGCCTGGATCATGTTTTTATCTCCAGAAAATGCTGCCAATATCCGCAATTCTATTTGTGAATAATCGGCAGACATCATGATGAATTCATCTGACCTGGGAATAAACGCCTTTCGGATCTCCCTGCCTTTTTCCGTTCGGATAGGAATATTCTGCAGGTTGGGATTCGTCGAGCTCAACCTTCCTGTTGCTGCCACCGCCTGGTTATAGGAGGTATGGATCAGACCATCCACCTTGCTGACCATCAGCGGCAAGGCGTCGATATAGGTAGATTTTAATTTTTGATATTGACGAAAGTCGAGGATCTTTTGTGCGATCTCATGCTCACCGGACAGTTGAGCGAGTATTTCCTCACCCGTCGCATATTGACCTGTTTTGGTCTTTTTTGGTTTCTCAACCAGTTTCAATTTGTCAAAAAGCACTTCTCCAAGCTGTTTTGGGGAAGCAATGTTAAAATTCACCCCTGCAATTTCATAGATCTCTTTCTCGACGGTTCGGCTGGCATCTTCCATTTCTTTGGAAAGTTCCGAAAGCGTATCTTTATCCACTTTTACCCCCTCATATTCCATGATCCCAAGCACCTTTAATAAAGGAACTTCTACTTTATGAAAAAGCTTTTCCAACGATCTTTCTTTGATGATTGGCTCAAACTTTTCTTTTAACTGATAGGTAATATCCGCATCCTCCCCCGCATACTCAGCCACTTTGCGAACATCGGCCTCACGCATGCTACCTTGTTTTCCTCCTTTTTTGCCTATCAACGTTTCGATCGAAACAGGCGAATAGTTTAGGAAGTTTTCCGCCATCACATCCATGTTGTGTCGGGTTTCCGGTTCAAACAGGTAGTGTGCCAGCATGGTATCAAACATCTCTCCCTTCACTTCCACTCCATAGTTTTTTAGCACCATGTAGTCATATTTTATATTCTGCCCGATTTTGACAATTTCTTCATTCTCAAAACAAGGCCTGAATTTCTCCACAATCTTTTGGGCTTTCGCCTGATCTTCCGGAACAGGGACATAATAAGCCTCACCTTTCCGGTAGGAAAAAGAGAATCCAACCAGCTCCGCATCACGGGCATTGATATCTGTTGTTTCCGTATCAAAACAGAATTCTTTTTGGGCGCAAAGATGCTTCACCAGGCTCTCAATCAGGTCATCCGATTCAACCAGATGATACTCGTGGAAGGTATTGTAAAGATTTCTTTGCTGCCCAGGAGTGGGCTCTTCCTCAATTTCTTCAACAGGCGTTTGAACCGCTGGAGTTGCTGCTTCAAACAGGGAAAGTTGTTCAGTTTCTTTTGCAGGTATTTTCTCTTGCTCACCGAAAATTCTCTTCGATAAAGTACGGAATTCCAATTCATTGAATATCTCCTTCAACTTCTCTTCATTCCAGCCATTGTACTCCAGCATACTTGTGGGGATCTCAATGGGAACATCTGTGATAATGGTTGCCAACTCTTTGGAAAGAATCCCCTGTTGACCAAAATTCTCAACATTTTCCCGTTGCTTCCCCTTCAATTTATCTGCATTTGCAACGATATTTTCAACTGAACCGAACTCCTGCAACAGTTTCACCGCTGTTTTTGCTCCAATACCTGGTATTCCCGGAATATTGTCGGAGCTGTCGCCCTGCAGGCCGAGAACATCCCGAACCTGATCGACATTTTCAATATCAAATTTCTTCAGCACTTCATCCACTCCCAGTACATCCACAGCATTTCCCATGTAAGCGGGCTTGTACAAAAAGATCTTTTCCTCCACCAACTGGGCATAGTCCTTATCGGGTGTCATCATGAAAACCGTAAACCCCTCTTTCACTTCCTGCTTGGCCAGGGTACCAATGATATCGTCCGCTTCATAGCCGCTAAGCTCAATAACCGGGATATTAAATGCCTGGACAATGTCCTTCACAATAGGAATGGCCATCTTTATATCTTCGGGAGCTTCCTGGCGGGTTGCCTTATAGTCTTCAAATTTTTCGTGCCTGAATGTGGGCCCGATAGAATCAAAAGCCACTCCAATATGTGTCGGTTTTTCCTTATTGATAATCTCAAGAAGTGAATTGGTAAAACCCAGCATAGGACCGGTATTTAATCCTTTACTATTCACTCGGGGGTTTTTACTGAAAGCAAAATGCGCCCTGAAGATCAGGGCCATGGCATCCAGCAGAAAAAGTTTCTTTTCTTGTTCAGGCATGATTAGTTATTCTTGGAAAAATAAAGGTAAAGTGAGCCTCACATCTTTCCAAATGCAAAATGGTCATTACAGAGCAGATACAGTTAAAAATTTTATCCTGTCAAAAACTTTTTTTAAATGGACATACCCCTTCACCCTTTTCGAAAAGGGAATATAGGTGTTTTTAACAGGATAAAATCAGATAACTTGATGTCATTTCGTAAATGCACTTGTCTTGTGTTTCATTATAAATTATCCCATGAAAGGATACCAGGGTTCTGAAGGAGGATTGAAATTCTCCTTAATATTTCGTGGAGTTACCCATCTCAAAAGGTTGAGCATCGATCCAGCCTTGTCATTCGTACCCGAGCCTCTCGATCCGCCAAATGGCTGCTGACCCACCACTGCACCGGTTGGCTTATCATTGATATAAAAATTACCCGCGGCTTGTGAAAGTTTTTTGGTAGCCAGTTCGATGGCAAAACGATCCTGGGCAAAAACCGCCCCGGTCAATCCATAAGGAGAGGTGTTATCCACGAGGTAAATAGCTTCTTCAAATCTTTCTGCCTGGTACACATATACTGTCAATACGGGACCGAATATTTCCTCGTACATGGTCACGTAATTCGGATCCTGAGAAAGGATCACTGTTGGCTCAATGAAATACCCTTTGCTCTTATCGTAATTCCCTCCTGATATGATCTCAACCATTTTACTTTTTTTGGCATCATCAATGTACCGGGTGATTTTGTCGAAAGCTCTTTCGTCGATCACTGCATTCACAAAATTGGTGAAATCATCTACCGGACCCATTTTTATTTTCTTAAGATCCTGCAGCATGGCATCTTTTACCTCCGGCCATAAATTGTCCGGGACATATGCCCGACTCGCGGCTGAACATTTTTGCCCCTGATATTCAAAAGCTCCTCTAATCATCCCAGTTGCAACGTGTTGGGGATTAGCAGATTTGTGAACCAAAATAAAGTCCTTCCCCCCTGTTTCTCCGACAATTCTGGGATAGGCTTTGTATTTATCAATGTTATTTCCAATTGTTTTCCACAACTGCTTAAATACCGCTGTGCTACCAGTAAAATGTAATCCCGCAAAATTCGGATGACTAAAAACGACGTCCCCTACATCCGGACCATCCACGAAAATCAGGTTAATTACGCCGTCCGGCAAACCTGCTTCACGGAATACTTCCATGATCACATTTGCCGCATAGATCTGTGTGAGTGCCGGCTTCCAGACCACGACATTTCCCATCAAAGCCGGCGCAGATGGAAGATTTCCGGAAATAGCCGTGAAGTTAAAAGGTGTGATGGCTAAAATAAATCCTTCGAGCGGACGATATTCCAACCTGTTCCAGATTGTTGGAGAGGAATTGGGTTGCTCCGAATAAATCTGGGACATATATTCCACATTGAATCGAAGGAAATCTATTAGTTCACATGCAGAATCAATTTCCGCCTGGTAGGCATTTTTCGACTGACCCAACATTGTTGCCGCATTGATCTTTGACCGGTATGGTCCTGCTATCAAATCCGCAGCTTTTAAAAATATACTTGCCCGATGCTCCCATGACATCGCTGCCCAATCTTCCCGAACATTCAAAGCAGATTTTACAGCCAATTCCGTATGGCTTTTATCACCAAAATGATAATACCCCAAGACATGCTGATGATCATGAGGAGGATTTACGGGAATCTTGTTATCAGTTCTAACCTCTTCCCCTCCGATAAACATGGGAATGTCGGTTTCTTTTGATAAACCCTCCTTTAATGCTTTTTCCAGTTCTTTCCGCTCAGGAGATCCTGGCCGGTAATCCAATACGGGTTCATTTACTGCTTTGGGGATGTTGAAAAATCCAATAGACATAGATCAGTTTGTTTTTAAAATTCGCGTTTATTTAACTTCTATTCTGAAGAAAATGAATAGATCGATACAGCTGAAATTGAGGTCAGGGTAATGGCCGGAAAATTAACAAATACAATTTTGAATTGCTAAAATTAGAGGTAATTCATGACCTCCTTGAGTGAATTTACCTGGAAGGCAGGAAGAAATTCCATTTCCTGTGAATATGGGTTAAAATAGATCTGATCCATGCCCACATCCAAAGCTCCTTTTATATCGGCGATCGAATCATTGCCAATCATGATCGAATCATGAACCAGCGCATTTGATGTTTGTAGGGCAAATTCAAATATCTTCCTTGCTGGTTTTTTCGCTCCGGCCTTTTCTGAAGTAATTACCTGATTGAAATATTTTTCCAGACCGGAAGATTGCAATTTTATGTGCGCAATTTCCTCAAATCCATTGGTGATTACATGTAACTTGTATTTGGGAGAAAGATAATCCAACAGGTCAATCGCCCCTTCCACCAGATTTTTGTTAAACGGACAAACGGACAAATATTCATGGCCAAATTTGATGGCTTCCTCATCATTTTCATACCCCAATTCTCTGAAGATCATTTTAAACCGGTTCGATCTCAAAAATTCCTTGTCTATTTTCCCAAAACTGTATTGCTTCCACAAGCGGTCATTGATCGAATGAAAGGTATCGAGCAGGGATTTTTCCTGAATACCATGATTTTCCAGACTGTATTTTTCAAATAAATATGAAAGTGCTTCGCAGGAATTTTTCTTAAAATCCCAAAGGGTATCATCCAGGTCAAAAAATATATGCTTGTATTTCTTCAAACTTTTCAGGCCAGGTATTTCTTCGATTCAATTTTATAGATCGCCAATTCTCTGTTGGAGTACATGATGTTATAGGTGTTTAGGTCGGCCAGCAGGACAGGATCTTTCTTCACGTAATTGAGCACCTGGTTGACAAAATCGTAAACCTCCTCCCTGATGCTGTAAAATACCCATTGGTCGTGTTTTCTGATATTGACAATACCCGAATTTTTGAGATAGGATAAATGTCGGGAGGTTTTTGTTTGGGTAAAATCAAGAATTTGCTCCAGGTCAGTGATGCACATTTCCTTTTTTTCGATCAGAAGGTTCAGGATCCGTACGCGAGATTCGTCTGACAATGACCTGAAAATGGGCATTCCAAAGGAAAGGCTAAAATTTTTTAATCTCATTATGGTTCAGTTTAACAGTCAGAAAACAGGCTCTTCATACCTATATCATACTAAAATTTGTTAATAAATGTTAATATATCCCAGATGATAGAAAGATCGTTCAATTTATTAAATAAGAACTATTAAATTGCCCTTGAGCTGAAATTCATGTATATTTGGAACTTATTTTTGTTATTGTGGGAAGAAAAATTCAGATACTAGTTGGTTTTTTATTGATGCTTTCGCTTGGGATGGTATTTAATGCCAATGCCCAGGATGGTGAGAAAGTCATTCAATTTAGTGGGGTGGTCGTAGAAGAAGACAGTACCAGCGGTGTTCCGGGAGTTCACGTTTATGTTCCGGGAAAACGAAGAGGTACTTCCGCCAATATTTATGGTTATTTCTCTTTTCCTGTTTTAGTTGGTGATACAGTTGTTTTCAGCGCAGTAGGATATCAAAAAAGAACCATGATCATTCCCGATCACAATGACGATCTCCTAACAGTGATTGTTCCCATGAAATCGGATACAGTCGTTCTGGATGAAACCATCGTCATGCCTTACCCAACGGAAGAATTATTTAAAGAAGCGGTGCTTGCCATGCGGCCCTCTCAGGATGAGGACTTTTTGAGTATGCAAAACAACCTCGATCCGACTATCCTTGCCCAAATGTACAGGCAGATGCCTAACGATGCCAGTATGAATTACACCTATCTTGTCCAGCAACGTCATGACTACTTGTTTGATGCGTACGGGGCACGACCTAATCCACTCTTAAATCCATTTGCCTGGGCTGATTTCTTTAAATCACTGAAGAAGAAGTAGTTAAATAGCCTTACTATATCTGGGCTGATTGGATTGGTCTTTTGCCATCCTCAGATCAAAAAGCGAGCAAATATTTCTGACGAACATTTTTCCTTTGCTGGTAATTTGAATGGAATGATCATCAAATTCCAATAACCCTTCATTTTGCATGGTGATAAGTTTGTTAATTTTTTTGGAAGGGATTAAGTGCATATCAAATTCACTAAAATTCGCCTTCCCCTGGCAAATCAATTCTTTAATAAGCTCTCGCACCTTCAGATCCTCATCAGTCAATACATGACCATTGATAAACTGATCCTCTTTATTTCCCATCGCTGAATGATAGGATTTGACATTCTTTACATTTTGCGCAAAGGCATATTTTGCATCACTGATAGCGGATGCTCCCAATCCTATAAGTAATTCCGTATTGGTAACGGTATAGCCCATGAAATTTCTGTGAAGGTTTCCTGATGTAAATGCCTGGTAAAGGTCATCATCCGGTAGAGCAAAATGATCCATTCCAATTTCCTTGTAACCGGCTTGCTCAAGTTTTTCCCGACCTATTTCGTAGAGATTTCTTTTCAATTCATTGTCAGGAAGATCACTTTCCGAATAGCGCCGCTGCCCGGGACGCTTCCAGGGAACATGGGCGTAGCTGTAATAAGCAATCCGATCCGGTCGGAGCGCCAGAACCTTCTCAAAAGTATTCCTGACGATTTGTTCATTTTGAAATGGCAACCCGTACACCAGGTCAAAATTAACCGATCGATATCCTACCTTCCGTGCATCGGAAATGGCTTTAACCACTTTTTCATAGGGCTGGATCCTGTTAATCGCATACTGAATTTTCGGATCAAAATCCTGGACACCAAAACTTACCCTTCTGAATCCCAAACCGAACAATGTTTCCAGGTGTTCTCTTTTGGTATTGTTGGGATGACCTTCAAAGCTAAACTCCGGTTTAAATTTACTTCCGGATGATGCCAGGATTTCACTTATCAACCATTTTAAATTCTCCGGAGAAAAAAAAGTTGGTGTACCTCCACCCAAATGGATCTCTCTTATTTCTGGCTTTTCGTCAAAAATCTGAAGGTATTTCGTCCATTCCTTCAATAAACTCTCAATATATTTCTTTTCAACCTGGTGATTGATCGTGATATGCTGAAAACAACCACAATAGGTACACAGGCTTTCGCAAAAAGGTAAATGCATGTATAAGCTGATCCCCCTTTTCGAATTGGTTTCATCAAAAGCCTTTTTAACCAGATCTGGCCAGATATCATCCAGATCCGAGGGCATTTCCCAAAGCGGGACAGTCGGATAGCTCGTATAACGTGGTACTGGGACATTATATTTTTTGATCAATTCTCTCATAATCAAACCAGGTAAAATGTCTTCCAAATTTCTTCCCGACGAATGATTTTTTATATGATTTAGATCATACCTGGAGAAAATTTAATAATGAATTCAATTAACCCTACTTTGTCAATTTAGTGCAAATTGCCAAGTCTTGTGTCATCATGAGCATTGTCGAGGCAATTTCCGGTTGGTGAGGACATCAAACCCCGGCACAGAGAAATAGTTTTTTCTAAATGTCCATCTCTAACTCCTCCGGGGAGGAGAATATTTGTCTATTTTAATTCAATAATCTCTCAATTAATTAGCACAACGGTTTGAATTCAATTAAAAAGGAAGTTTTTTTAAATCTACATTACCACCTGATAGGATTAAGGCCACTTTTTTGTTTGAAAATTTAATGGGGTTGGCGAGAACAGCCGCAAGTGTAACCGCAGATGATGGTTCAATGATAATTTTCATGCGCTCCCAGATTATCTTCATGGATTGGATAATTTCTTCATCCGAAACGGTCAAAATTTCATCGACAAATTCCCTGATGACTGGAAATGTTTTATCCCCAACCGTGGTTAACAATCCATCGGCAATGGTGTTTGGATGATCAATCGGAACGATTTCACCATGCATCCAGGATTGATAGGCATCTCCGGCACCTTTTGGTTCGGCCGCTACCACTTTGGTTGAAGTAGAAAAATATTGCGCAGACATAATGGTTCCACTTAATAATCCTCCCCCACCCACCGGCGCCACGATATAATCCAAATCGGACATTTCTTCCAGAATCTCCTTTGCACAGGTGGCCTGCCCGGTCATCACATCATAGTTATTGAACGGATGAATAGAAGTTGCCCCTGTTTTCTCAATAAATGTCTCAAGAGTGGATTCCCTTGAGGCCTGATTCGGTTCACATTCAATGATATCTGCTCCGTATTCTCTGACAGCAGCTTTTTTGATTGCTGAACTACTCGAAGGCATGACAACGGTCGCCTTTGTTTGCATATTTAATGCAGCGAATGCCAGGGCTTGTGCATGATTCCCCGATGAGTGGGTAGCAACACCTTTCGCTAAAGCTCCTTTGCCAAGGTTCATGATGGCATTGGTCGCCCCCCTGATCTTAAAAGAGCCGGTTTTTTGAAAATTCTCGCACTTAAAAAAGAGCTGGCCATTGGTCAAACCATCCAGGTATTTCGAAGTAAGAATTGGAGTTCGATGTATTTTACTGCCAATACATCGGTGGGCGGTAACTATTTCGTTTTTACTGATCGGTAGCATTTTACATTAAAAATTCATGGCTAATATAAAAGCTTAAAAATTGCAGAATGATTAATCCGTCAACAAAAATTAAATAATAGTAGTTTGGCCGAGAGGCGGAGGATCTTTTTACCAAAAAAAATGCTGTGATCAGAACGGGAATGTATAAGTAAATAAGCCTGAAATTTATGTACAACATTCCCAGGCTATGAATGAATAAGCATAGATAGGAAAGTACTTTGGTCGCCTGAATCCCAACAACCGAAGGAAATGTGACCAGGTTTTTTCTATAGTCACCATAAAAATCCCTGATATCGAATGGCAATGTAATGGCCACAATAAACAGGAATTGCGAGAGGTAAAAAACTACAAGTTTACTCATCTCATAACCAGGTGTATCCAAGAAAGGCAAGAAAACTCCTATTCCGGCCCAGACAAACGCTATCAGGAAGACTTTCAAGAGTGGAATGCCACGCAAAGGCAAAAAAGGAATATTGAAATTGATAAGTGAATTGTAGAGAATGGATACTATTCCCAGGATTGCTAATAATAATAAATAACTTTTTCCCAGTTGAAGTGAAAGACCTATAATAATTACTAAAGCCAAAACCATGGCAACAATCTGAATCATTGTTCTCTTTCTCGTGAAAAACGGCTTTTGCGACACATGGTAGATAAGCATGGTGCTGAGTAAAATTACCACAAGAAGGATATAAGAAACCCTGTCCAAAAAACCCTTCATAACCACTATGCCGCTGGCATAAAAGAAGCATCCACAAAGGGAGATAAAGAGATTCGATTTGATCAGTAGTTTATACAGGGTATTCAATGGGCTTTTAAATGCGTATTTATAATAAGTTAAGTTGGTAGTTGGCAAAGGGTAGTTGGCAAAGCCGTTCCCTGTGATTGCTTGATTCCTTACAGTCTGAACTCCCGATGATGAATGTCATGACAAGGTTGCTTCATTTGATTTTATGGCAGTGGTTGGACGAAGAAATGTTTTCATTCCCCCAGCTCATTCTCCTTTACCCTATGCTCCCTGCTCTCAGCCCTTTGCTCTCAGCCCTTTGCTCTCTGCCCTCTGCTCTCTGCCCTCTGCCAATTGACAATCAGGTCCAAAAGAAACCAATTTACAAGAATATCCTTCAATTTACCGTCTTGATTTTTTTCTATAACTAAATGGATTAAATTTGCCCACCTAATCTAGAACAATAAAAATTACCTATCAAATGGCATCAAAATACGATTTATTAGTAATAGGAAGTGGCCCTGGCGGGTACGTAGCGGCTATACGAGCAGCACAATTAGGCATGAATGTGGCAGTAGTGGAAAAAGCGGAAGTGGGTGGTATCTGCCTCAACTGGGGCTGTATCCCGACCAAAGCTCTTCTCAAAAGCGCGCAGGTTTTTGAATACATTCAACACGCCAAAGACTATGGCATTGATGTAAAAGATGCAAAAGCAGATTTTTCCGGCATGGTCAAAAGAAGTCGTGATGTAGCGGCGGGTATGAGCAAAGGCATTCAGTTCCTATTCAAGAAAAATAAAATCGAAATCATCAATGGTTTTGGGAAATTGGTAAAGGCCAAAACTGTTGAGGTGACCGATGATTCAGGTAAAAAGAGCCAGGTACAGGCAGATCACATAATTGTTGCCACAGGCGGACGGTCAAGAGAGCTACCCAATTTACCAATTGATGGAAAGAAAATTATTGGATACCGGCAAGCGATGTCACTTGACAAGCAACCGAAGAAAATGGTCATCGTTGGATCGGGGGCAATCGGTGTGGAATTCGCCTATTTCTATCACTCAATCGGAACGGAAGTCATAATTGTCGAATTTCTGCCAAACGTCGTACCGGTAGAGGATGAAGATGTATCGAAACAACTGGAAAGAACATTCAAAAAATCGGGCATGACGGTCATGACCAGCTCGGAAGTGACAAAGGTTGATACCAAAGGAAAAGGCTGTAAAGTAACCGTCAAAACACCAAAAGGTGAAGAGTCGATTGATTGCGACATCGTGCTTTCTGCAGTAGGGATCAGCACCAATATTGAAGGAATTGGATTGGAAGATGTTGGCGTGGTGACCGATAAAGGAAAGATCATTGTCGACGATTATTATAAAACCAATATGCCTGGAATTTATGCGATTGGCGATGTTGTTCACGGTCCTGCACTGGCCCATGTTGCTTCTGCCGAAGGGATCATTTGTGTCGAAAAAATTGCGGGTCAAAATCCTGAACCATTGGATTACAATAACATTCCGGGATGTACTTATTGCAGTCCTGAAATTGCTTCTGTTGGATATACCGAAAAAGCCGCAAAAGAAGCAGGATACGAAATTAAAGTTGGTAAATTTCCTTTCTCTGCTTCCGGAAAAGCAAAAGCGGCAGGCGCTCCAGAAGGTTTTGTGAAAGTCATTTTCGATGCCAAATACGGTGAATGGCTTGGCGCACACATGATCGGTGCGAATGTAACGGAAATGATCGCCGAAGTGGTAGCAGCCAGAAAGCTGGAAACAACCGGGCATGAGATCATTAAATCCGTTCACCCTCACCCAACCATGTCAGAAGCCGTAATGGAAGCTTCCGCTGCTGCGTATGATGAGGTGATCCATTTGTAATTCAAGATTAATAATGATGCCAAGGTTTGTGTCTCCACGAACCTCTCAGTCTCAGCGGGGTCCTTGCGGAGACCTCGCTTAAACAAAAGCTTTCGGGGTTGATTACAATGAGCGGTTCATCCTCAAAAAACCTTTCTTACTCTTCATTTCACCAAACGTTCCTAACGGAACGAATTTGATGCTTATCATTATTTTTCTACCTACCAGACGTTCCTGACGGAACGATGTAGGAGTATTAAGAAGGATCAAACTCCATCTCCTAGGTTCGTGTCTCCTCGAACCTTAAGTCTCAGCGGAGTCTGCTTGCGACCCCGCGAAAATAACTGCACGAATTCCAAACGATTGCAGCAAGGTTCCATGGATTACACCCCGTTGGGGCTTGGGATAAACCTCTACAAAACTCTCAGGGCTACACCCTGAGCTATTGATTTCGCTCCTTTTGAGCTTTTTTACCGCCTGTGATATTTAATAAGACAAAACTAAGTCTCAGCGGGGTCTGCTTTGCGACCCCGCGATAATAACTGCATGATTTCCTAAATTATCGCGGGGTCCCCGCCGAGACCCACTTAAACAGAGGTAACAACCTCCCTTTAAAGGAAAATATCCCAAAGTTATTGGCGCAGTTGAAACATGTTTCGTTTCCACTCCTATTCTAATTAGATCGTTCCGCTAGGAACGTCTGGTTGGTAGCTATCAGGATTATTTTTAGGTTTTCGTTCCATAGGAACGTTTCGTGACTTTCAGGGAGATGAATTGTATTTATGCTTGCATAGATGAATACTAAAACATTCGAAATTGATTTTGGTGAGCGATTCATCCTCAAAAAGTCTTTCTTGCCTTTTATTTCACCAAACGTTCCTAGCGGAACGTATTTGATGTAACATTATTTTTCTACCCACCAGACGTTCCTAGCGGAACGCTCCGGGATGTGTCGATGAGAAATTAGATACGTTCAGCCCTAGTGAGGTCTGCTTTGCGACCCCGCGATAATAACTGCATAAATTCCTAAATGATAGCGGGGGACCCGGCGGAGGACCTCGCTTAAACAAAAAATGTCATCGGAGGCCGGCTGAATTTTTTTGTTTACCCGCAGCTTACTTCATATGTAATTTTCCTATTAATATTAAATTTTCTTGCCATCCGGTTTAGGGGCAATATAAGTATCTTTGTTTAAAGCTAAACTATCATTTTTTACACTTAAGATCATGAGGAAGAGTAAGTTGATTATTTTTTTGTGTTTGCTTGCTAACCAGCTATTTGCACAGGGAATATCTAAAAATCACGAAAAATCCACGTTCCGAATCATTGCTTACAAAAGCGATAGCAGTATCGTCGGTACGGGCACAGGTTTTTTCCTTGAAGGTCAGCAATCCGCACTTGCACACACTTCATCCATCAAAAATGCCGATTTTGCAGTCGCCATTACACCGGACAGCACTATCCACAGGATCATAGCCGTTACAGGGTACAATCCGGATTTTGGAATGATCGAACTAAACCTGGACAATACCCTTTCGGGAAAATTCACCAAGCTGAAAAAAGCGAACCCACAGGATCTCAAAAACGGAAATTACGGCCTGGTCTATTCTCAGGACATCCAAAAAAATAAAATTGAACAGGTTCATGTATCTGAGGTCAGAAAGTTAGAGACCTTCGGAAATCTCTACATCACTTCTCATAATCTCTCTCCGGAAATGAGTGGCGCACCTGTCCTCAATCAGCAGGGAGAGATCATCGCCGTCTGTCTACCGACAGATGAAACAGCTTCGAAATTCATTTTGCTCGATATCAACCAGCTGGAAAAGTTTGCACCGGGAAATGCCTCAACCGCAGTTTTTGCAAAAAAGATCCAAAATCAATACGATTTGCTGCAGGGCTTACAAGCAATTCAGGTGAGTTTTAAGGCAGATATCGAGAAGTATTTTTCAGCTGTGTTGGCAAAGGATGAAAAAAATCCAACAGCCAATTACCTTCTTGGACAATTGCACTACGAACAGCAAAAATATGGTTTGGCACTGAAAGAGCTTTCCATTGCGCTGGACCATGATAAAAATTTAAGCAAGGCCTATGCCTACCGCGGTTATACCAATCTCTATTACGAAAAATATGAAAATGCCCTGACTGATCTGGACCAGTCCATTTCCATGGGATACAAAGATGCCGAAGTCTATCAGAAAAGAGGTATAGTCAATTATCAGTTAAAAAAATATGAAAATGCGGTTACGGATTTTACTGCATCTGAAAATCTTGGAAACAAGAACGGGGAGGGTTATTATTTCAAAGGAAATGCAAATTTCATTTTAGGAAACCTGGAAGCTGCAATAGAAGATTACAATCAAGCTGTCAAAAACGATTTCCAGGACGACCTGTTATTTAACAACAGGGGAAAAGCAAAATATTTGCTAGGGCAGGTCGAAGCATCCATTACCGATTATAATCAAGCCCTCACCATCAACCCCGAATATGGAAAAGGCTACCTGAACCGGGGAACCGCATATTTTGACCTGAAAAAATATCCTGAATCCATAAAAGATCTGACACGGGCTAAAGACCTAGGCGCCAACAGCAAAGAGTTGTACAAAATGCTAGGGCTGGCTGAATACATTTCCCTGAATTATGATGCTGCTTTGGAGCATTTCAATACCACCGAACGAATGGGACTGAAAGACAGCCTCATCTACTGGTACAGGGGGAATATCCAATTCACAAAAAAATCATACGACAAAGCCATTTCTGATATCAACATCGCGATGAAGATGGGCGTAACCGATCCTGCTGCCTACGCTGTACGAGGGATGAGTTACTTCCATACACAAAAATACAACGAAGCCATCCAGGACCTGACAAAATCCATCGACGCAGGAGATGACAATTTCAGGAATTACTCGGCCAGAGGTCAGGCATATTACGCTTTGGAAGATTACAAATCAGCAGCAAAAGACCTGGAGAAAGCTGTCAATTCCGGCGACAACAATCCGGATCTTCTATTGGCTTTGGCCAATTCCTATTTCAATACTCACGAATATCAGCTTGCCATTCAATCGTATGGTGGTTTGATCAATAAGGGCGTTTCCAATGAAGACATTTATGAAAAGCGAGGCACAGCCAGGCGGATCCTGAAAAATTACAGTGACGCCATTCCGGATCTGAATAAGGCTCTTGAAATTAAACCGGATCACCTGCCAGCTTTGAAGAGCCGGGGACTGGCCTATTTCAATCTGGAGAAATGGAAAGAAGCGGAAGCAGACCTCAATGCCGTGATAAAAGTCGACAAATCCGACGCAGAGGTCTTCTATGGGTTGGGCATCACAAGTTATTACCTGGAAAAATTTGAAGAGTCGGTCACCTACCTGAATGTCGGAATTGCGAAAGGATTTAAGGACGGTCTGGCATATTACTGCCGGGGAAATTCCAATCATCATGTTGGTCGTTATGAAGATGCGATCTACGATCTGACCAAAGCAATTGACGAAGGTGGTTACTCAGACCTGGCGTCTCACTATAACCGTGGTCGCTCCAATTATTTAATGGGAAATTATAAAGAGGCCATATTCGATTACAACAAAGCCGCTGATCTTGGATTGAATGACCCGATCTTATTCTATGAAAGAGGCGACGCCAGGTACGAAACCAATGATTTTACAGGATCATTGCAGGATTTCAACAAAGCCATCCAGATGAATGCAGAATATGCAAATGCTTATGCAAAACGGGGCAATTGCAAGTTCAGGATCAAAGATTTTCAGGATGCTATCAACGATTACGATAAGGCAATCAACCTCGGTGCCGAAGATGAAATCACCTACAACAACAGGGGAAAAGCGAAATTTATGTTGGATCAGTTCGAGGCAGCCATAGCTGATTACGATCAGGCGATTGCCATGAAACCGGATTATGGCAGAGCCTACGAAAACAGGGGGATGGCCAAACATAAATTAGAAGATTGGGAAGGTGTCGTTCAGGATTTCCTCACCCTGAAGGATCTCCAGACTTTGGACATGTATAACCAGTTTTACCTCGCGGAAGGGTACTATCATACGAATAATTTCCCCGTAGCGCTGACCTATTACAACCAGGCCATTGCAGGGGGCATTAAGGAAAAAGACGCCTATCTGAACCGTGGATTCTGCTACATGCAATCGAAAGAGTATGAATCGGCATTGAAGGATTTTAGCGCTTGCATGACACTTGGAAAAGGAACAGCGGAAATGTACACGGCCAGAGCCGAAGCATATATCTACATGGGCGATTACGAAACGGCGCTGGAAGATCTCAATGCAGCCATCAAATTAGGGGAAAACAACGCCACCAGCTTTTACAACCGGGGCATCATCCTGGAAGACCTGGGCAAGTACGACCTGGCTATCAAGGATTACGCGAAGGTGTTGGAAATCAATCCCGAGGACGCACTTACCTTGTTCAACCGGGCCAATTGCTACACACAAATGAACGACCTCGCAAGGGCAGTCCTTGACCTGAAAAAAGCAGCAGAGCTGGTTCCTGAAAACGCCGACTACCTTCGGGCGCTGGGAAATACCAAATACCAGCTCAGCGAACTGACAGACGACCCCTGCAGCGACTGGATCCAGGCCGCAGAGTTGGGTGATAAAAAATCAGCATTTGCAGCAGATCGGTATTGTAATAATAATTAATACAGACGCCCCTCACTGTCATTTCGAAAGAAGTTTGCCCCAACCAATTATAATTGGTTGGGCTTACGAAGTGAGAAATCTGTGGGTGCTGAAATGAGGGGAATGATCAGGGGCAAGGAAACCTTACTTGACTTATGTCCCTTCAGCAGATATCTCCCTTCGGTATATGACAAACAGGGCATTGATAGAAAATTCGCACGCTTTTATATATGGAAAAGCGTGTGAATAAACTTATCAGGAGATTGGTATCTTCTTATCTTTTCTATCAGGAGCTACTCTATTACGGAAAGCCTCATTAAGCGCCTCAAATATTTGAGTTATGTACGCTTTTTTAGTACTGACAACTGCGTTTTTCTCTCCTTCAGCGGTATCAATCCTCACAGCATATTTCACCCTGTTTACGGCAAGTCCTATGGTACCTGCAATGAGCAAAGCTAATCCTGTCCATAGAAAGATTGAGTTTAACGAGATATTGTCCCCACCTCCATCTATAGCATAGGCAAAATCAACAAATAACCCCATCAGGGCTAAGAGCAGACCCAGCCCCATGATAATGATGAAAGGCAATTTTTTCGCTCTCATAGTCATCAGGGCATGTTTTGTAATACCACTTAGCTTATACGAGTGATTTTTTACTTTCAGTTTGGTATCAGTAACCGTGACATCATGACCATCTGTGTATATTACTTTTTCAGGTATCATAACTCTTAATATTTAGGTTTCAATTGTTATCGTTGGTATTGTTGCAAATTCAAATCCATTGAATAAAAGTCAATTTTCTGGCCATCAAACACATCTGATTAATAACAGATGAGTATTTTTTTCCTCACGGATACAATAATTTTCCCCAGCTGAAAGGTATTTCGCAGTACAAAAGGGAACTTACGGCGATTTTATACCCGATCAGCAGATATCTCCGTGCGGTATGACAATGGATTGGGCTTACGAAATGAGAAATCTGTGGATGGCTGAATGTGAACAATACAGGATACGGAAAAATGAATATATTCCTTTCGGGCTATTCAGTATGACCTAACTTTTATCTAACTTCGTCTACTTTAGTCTAAAGTTTTCTACCTCCATGCGGATCAAACACATCATTCTCCTTGCCGTATTGCTGTCATGTGCATTTCACCTTAGCTACGCACAAACCAACCGGGATAGTCTTTTCGCACTCATCAAACCAGATGTCCTGGACTCCGTCCAATGGAAGCTCCGAATGGACCTAAGCGCATCCTACGTTTATTCAAACCCTGACTCCAGTCTTCTGCTTCTTAACGATGCCATGGAAATCGCCCGGTCGGTAGGGTCACAATATCTCATTACCAAAACATTGAGTGACCTGGCCGTCACCTATTTTTACAAGTCAGAATATGAAAAATCCCTTGAGAACCACCTTGCATCCCTACGGATCAGCCAGGAAAACGGATACCTGGAGCTTGCATCGACAACGTTGAGCAATATCGGCATGCTCTATTCCGAGAGAAAAGACAACGAAAAAGCCGTAGGGTATTACCGGGAATCGCTGAAGCTGAAAAGACAGCTGGAGGATTCCATGGGTATCGCGCGGGCGCTGAATAACATCGGGATGTCTTATTTCAATATTGCCAACCTGGATTCAGCCGAATATTTTTACTTACAGGCATTGGATATTGCCAGAGCGCTGGAGGTCAGATACGGCGAAGGACTGCTCCTCAATAACCTTGGCAGCATCTATTTCAACCGGGAAATGCATGCCATGGCCATAGACTACTACCGTCAGGCACTTGAGGTAAAGAAATCGATCGACGATGTGAAGGGGATGGCCATGGTCAATAACAACATAGGAAGTGTTTATATCAAAGAAGAACAACCTGATTCGGCCAGTTTGTATTACAAAACCGGGTTGGCGTTAGCGCGCAAAAGCGCCAGCAGAAGCAATGAAGCTGAATCACTGGAAGGATTGTACAGGGCGTCCGGTCTGAAGGGGAACTACCAAGATGCCCTCGACTATCTCGTCCGGTTCAAACAGCTGTCCGACAGCCTGCAGCAGGAGATTTACAGCGACCAGATCGGCGAGCTGGAAACAAGGTTTGAAACCCAGAAAAAGGAAGCTGAGATCAGCCGGTTACAGAATGAAAATGCCCTGGCGGGTTCCCGGCAAAAAAATCTGATCCTACTGTTTTCACTCGGTACCCTGTTGATCATTTCTGCCGGTGTATTCATATTCATGCGGGTAAGATCTATTCAGCAACGCCGGACGATACAAATGGAAAAAGAACGGATCGAGGAATTGGCCCGGATCAATGCCGCGACACACAAATTTGTACCAATGGCCTTCCTGGGCGCCCTGGGGTGCAGCCGCATTACCGATGTCGGACTCGGGGACTTTACGGAGCGGGAAGTTACCGTCTTTTTCTCGGATATTCGCAACTACACCGCCCTGGCAGAAGCATACGGTCCGGGAGGCACCTTCGAGTTCATCAAGAGCTATAGCCAACTGATCGGTCCGATTGTCACGGAGCACGGTGGATTTATCAACCAATATGTCGGGGACGGAGTTTACGCCCTTTTTCCCGGCTCCTCTTCGGATGGGCTGAAAGCTGCCATAGCGATGCAGAAAAACATCCAGGCATACAATGAAACGAGGAAGGAACGGGGAGAAAACATCCTGCAGGTAGGCATGGGGCTGCATACAGGTCCCCTGATCATGGGGATTGTGGGTGACGAGGAACGTTTCGAACCGGCTGTTATATCGGATACCGTCAATACCGCCGCCAGGTTGGATGTATTGACAAAGCAATATGGCGCCAACATATTGGTCACTGAGCACATAGCCAATCCGGGCGATCACACTCCGGAAAATTCTTTCGGCTTGCGGTATTTGGGGAAGGTGCTTGTCAAAGGCAAGAGCAGTGCGGTAGGGATCTATGAATGTTTTGACGGAGATGCTCCGGCAATTCAGCAAAAAAAGCGAGAGTCGCTGGAGGAATTCCGGGAAGCCATCGGCCAGTATTTTAGCCTGGCTTTTGCCAAAGCTGAAAGTTCCTTTGAAAAAATCGTCCGATTCAATCCCGGTGATATGGTTTCGAAGTTTTTCCTTGAAAAATCAAAACAGTATCAGCTGGGCCATCTACCTGTTGGCTGGACGGGAGTTGAAGTGATGCAGGAAAAGTGAGGCAATACCTTGTCATTTCAAATGGAGTTTATCCCAACTACTGGTAAGAAGTTGGGATTTATGAAATGAGAAATCTGTGGATGCAGGAATGAAACTAATCCTTGACTGAGACAGGAAGATGTAGTTCAAATTACATCTGGTAGGGGGATGACGTCGCAATGCAATTGCTCATCTCCTTCATCCTTGTTACCGCTATCCCTCAAACGAGGCCGACTTAACTATTTCATATATTCTATTTTATGAATACGCCATTTGAATTGACCTGCAAGTGTTTGAACAATGGCTTCATCACCTACCTTTTTATCCAATAAAGCCTTAGCTATGGGTGAGTCCATGGAGATATAGTCCTTATTTCCGATCAACTCTTCATAGCCCACGATCCGCAATCGCTTTTTCAGTCCTTTATCAATATTTTCAATCTCTACCCACGCACCAAATGACACTTTACCTTCCATGTGTGGGTGGTAGTCGATCACTTTAAAATTGTCAATACATTTTCGTAAGTAAAGCAATCGTCGGTCGATTTCCCTTAGACGTCTTTTGTTGTAATGATAGTCTGCGTTTTCAGAGCGATCTCCCAGGCTGGCTGCCCAGGCCACTTTGCTGGTGGTCTCTGGACGCTCCACTCGCCATAAATGATCGTGTTCTTCTTTCAGGCGCTCCATTCCCTCCGGTGTAATCAACTGTGATCTCATGCTCTTTTACATTCCAATTCAATATGAGCATAAGTAACTCATTTTTCAATATTTCGGGAAATTTTGCAGATATCTCCATCCAGGTGATATGACAACTAAGGCTTCGGATATTTTGAGTGGTATTTATCCAAACAACCGGTAAGAAGTTGGGATTTATATGAGAAATCTGACAGTGTAACGAACGAGAGGAATAGTCAGCTGGTAGGGAACTTCACATAACGCATGCGCCTTCAGCAGATATCTCTCTGCGGTCGATATGACAATGGTACTATTAATTTGACACCACACCCCCTGTCATTTCGAACAAAGTTTGCCGCAAATCAATGCTAATTGATGGTGGCTTACGAAGTGAGAAATCTGTTGACGTCGAAGTCTCTTCATCCAACCACTGGCCTGAGCACAGCATCGCGCGAGCTGGTCGGATGAATAAACAAGGTCAAAACTACCAAGATACTCGTCACATCCAGTGCCACTTCAGCAGATATCTCCTTGCGGTCGATATGACAATAAGAACTTCTGTGCAACGCTCTTCATCTGTCAGTTGTTAACAAGACGACTTTATTCCAATTATTTCCTACGTTTGTCTGTCAAAGAATTGTTATTTTAATAAAAATAGTTTATTTTATTGTTTCTCTGCGGGTGTGACGGGAATTCATTCTACTTTTTCTTTAACACCACCACTATGAAATCACAGCAAACATTAGATGATGCCCAGGGCATTAATCTGTTCCTTTTAGAGAAATTTTTAACCAAACACCAGCTCCAGCCAAAAGACATTGGCGACTACATTCCCTCTTTTTTCCATTTCAATAATCCGGACCTGACCATCGACTACCTGAACAACAACGGATGCGAATGGATCGGTCATAGCTCAGAAGAGATCAATGAGATGGGCTATGAATTCTTTGAAAAGTATATCCATCCCGTGACCCTGGAAGTGGTGTTTCCGCGATTCCTTCAATTCTATCAAGAAAAGAACACCACAAAGATCATCTGCGATTTTCAGCGGATCCTCGACCCCAGGACGAAGAAATACAAAACCTGCTTGACGGTATCGAAGGTATGTGACGACCTCTCTGGTTTGTTAACCATTACACAACCCATTGAGGATATTTCGACCCATAACAAAAAGCTGCTTCGGATCCTCGACGAGGACTCCTTTATACGTCAAAACTTCTCCCGGTTTCAGTCACTTACTCCCCGTGAGAGGGAGATCCTCACGCTGATTCTAAAAGGCGACAACAACCCAGCCATCGCCGACCAGCTTTTCATCAGCCGGAGAACGGTTGAGCAGCACAGGAAGAACATTAACAGAAAGCTGGAGATCAACTCATGCGCAGACCTGTACAGATTTGGGTATGCGTTTGATTTGGTGTGAAAATGCCAAAGGTTGGGTATTGAGGTTTATTGATTTAAGAATTTATTTATAGATCAAACTGAACCGCCTGATCCATGAACATAATTCAACTAAATACATCTATTATCTTTCTGGTTTTAATATCATGTACCGCAAATGTATTTTCAAATCCAATTGAAAACAGGTTTTTACCAAAAATTATTGATCCTGATACAACTGACACCAAATCATCCGAAGATCTAATCGAAACGGTAAGCAATTTAAATACTCGTTTAGCAGAGTTAGAAAAAAAGAACAAATCTAAAACATTCCGTTTTGGCATAAGCGTGGGTTACAGGGAAGTAAAGGCAAAAGAAGCCGATGAGTATCAGTCACCAAGTATATCTACAAAGGACAGTACGCTGCAATTACAAGTATTGGACCCTGGATCATTTGTTATTTCTACGTCCATGATTGTTACACCCTGGAGGAATGCTGATTGGGTTCAGGATAGAATTGATTATTTAAAAAATATAAGCCAAGATACTGTCTTAAAGAAAAACGGCACCAAAGTTCTAAGAAAAAAAGGTGGCTTAAAGAAGGTGGGACTACAATGCTTAAGTAATATTGGATTTCACGCCAATTTAAATCTAATTGAATTTAATCCTCAGGAAACTAAATTTAATCAAACCGTGGAAGGTGGGTTGGGAATTTCCTACAGACTTTCAGATAATGTTTATTTCTCCGTGCAGCATGAAATAGTTTTTAGCCGACAATTGCGTGAACAATATAAAGCAATGGTTGGCCAGAAAATTTATGATATAAATGGTAATGTTATTACTGACATCAAACAAATCGATGAAAATGATAATAACTACTATATAACAACGTCATTCTTGGCGTGGGTTTTCCCAAGATTGGTCATTACTTTTTAAAAAGTAGGAATCAACTCTTTTTGTACTCTACCTCCGGCTCAGCCGCCACACTAAAACTATCCTCGTCTGACTTCTCCTCCCCCCAAACTTTGGCGATTCTGTCTTTTATTTTTTGCTCAAAGATCTCAATAAGCTGCTTGTTAGCGTTGACTAATTCCTGTTCTTTTTCGATTTGAGAAACGATTTGGTTTTGGATTTCTAATGGAGCAATAGGTATTACAACTTCCTTTAAAATTGCAACATTGATATTTTTTTGAGCTGCTTGGGGAGCAATATCATTTAATCGTTGTTTTTGTGTTCTCATAATCAATTCCAAGTAATAAGGATTAATCCTTTCATTTGGAATTAAACCAACTACACTGTCGGTAAAACATGCTTCATAATCAAGAATGCCTGTGTCACCAATATTTGCAGCAATTGCAATTAATACAATGGTAGGTTTAAATAATTTACTAACTGATAATCCTAATTCATTTAAAGTTTGAGTATATGGAACTTTACCTCCTTTCGATTTTACCACATCTCCTGTCTGTATAAATGGATATTTTCCCCCATAAAATTGGGGAGCATTTCTTGGCCTATGAGAAAACCTTCCTCTTTTTATTTCACATACCTCCCCCAACTCCACCATTTCCCATTCCGGGTCGATGTCGATTTTGGGCTGGTAGTTTTCGACTACCTGGCGGGCGCCATCGATGATCTTTTGGTAGCCTTCTATTTCGGCTACTAACTGTTGTTGAATTTCCAACGGAAGCTTAGGCACCAGCAAACGATGAACATTTTTCCTATCAAGAGAAGGAACAGCAGCTGTATTTTGACCTAAATTCTTTAAGTCTAAATATTCTAGCAGTAGCTTGATATATTTAGGTTCGTTTCCTTTGAAGTCTTTAACGAACAATGATGTGTTATGCGGCCAGTAATAATCATACTCAATGTAATGTACTTTTCCGATGGTACCACTTCTCCCTGTAACTACTCCAGGACCCTTCTCTTTAAATTCACTATGAAACCCAATTATTCCATTTGATCCAACAATAGGGAATTCACCATTAATCCATTTTTGCTTTGGTAAATCGTAACCTCTTTGTAGCACACAAATTTGATCGAAGGGAACTACATCCCACTGATTTCGGAAATTGTGACTAATAACCCTATACCTCTCCCCACTCAAATTATAATCCCCGTTTTTGGCGATTTCGGTTTTGGGTACGGCATGGGCGAGGGTGGATGAAACATCCGACATTGTGGAGACGCGATGCATCGCGTCTCTACCGCGGTTTGCAAAATCATGGATCACCTCGATGGCCTCTTCTAATTGGCTGCCTTTGATGGCTGTTCGCTGGGCGCCTAAATTGAATCCATCGTTGTCAATTTTCACAAACAGGATCTCATTTTTCTGTTTGGCCACCTCTTTATCCATCAATAAAATGGAGGTCTTCACTCCGCTGTAGGGATTGAACACACCTGCCGGTAAACTCACCACGGCATAGAGGTAATTTTCTACCAGCATCTTGCGCAGGTCTTTGTAGGCCGTTCCACTCTGGAAGATCACTCCTTCCGGAACGATGACTCCCGCCCGGCCTTTGGGATTCAAATGCTCGGCAATGTAATCCACAAACAGCACCTCGCTGCGGTTGCTGCTGATGGTAAATTTCTTATGCGGCCGTATGCCACCTTTCGGGCTCATAAACGGCGGATTGGCCAGGATGACATCGTAGGTTTCATTCCACCGCTCCTCACTGCTCAGGGTATCGTATTCGTGAATATGCGGATCGGAAAAACCGTGCAGGTACAGGTTGACGAGGCTGAGGCGCACCATATCAGGTGATATATCGTAACCTGCGAAATTTTGAATGATCTTTTTTTGTTCGTCGGGCGTTATCGTCGTAGAGACGCCATGCATGGCGTCTCTACGGTTATTCATGATATGTTTAAACGCCGAAATCAAAAACCCTGCGGTGCCGCATGCAGGATCCAGGATGGTATCATTTTTACCAGGGTCGACAATCGCCACCAGGAAATCGATGATATGCCGCGGTGTGCGGAACTGCCCGGCATCGCCCTGTGAACCCATCACGGATAGCAGGTATTCAAAGGCATCGCCAAGTTTTTCGCTGTGTGTGTATTGAAATCCGTCGATCGTTTTGAGGAATAATTTTAATGTTTCCGGGTCGCGATAGGGCAGGTAGGCATTGCGAAAAATGTCGCGGAATAATTGGGGAATGTTGGGGTTTAATTCCATTCCTTCAATCGCCTCTGAATACAGTCGCAACATTTCGGTCGCTGTCACCTTCGTATCGAACAGGTTGTCCCAGCTGTATTTTTCAAAAGGAACGATTTTCTTTTTGGTATGGTCATCCGGATCGGGTATTTCATAATTGGAAAAAAATTTGGCCTTGCCGCCCAATTCGATGGCCTCCTTGTCCATGTCGTCCATGAATTTGTAGATCAGGGCGATGGTGATCTGTTCGATCTGCGCCTTTGGGTCCGGTAATTTGCCGACCAATATATCCCGGCAATCGTCTATTCGTTTTTTCGTGGTGGTGTCTAACATATTTATTTAATGGTAGAGACGCGATGCATCTGTGGAGACGCCATGCATGGCGTCTCTACGGTCGTTTAATATAATATTCATCCCTAACCCAATTCAATGGGTTGTTCGCAATATATTCCGAAATATTATGAAATGAATCATCATCCCGAATGATGTGGTCATGAAACCGCGATTGCCAGGCAAAATCAGCGTGGATTTCACGTGCCTGGGTTGTCACCGACGATTTAAAACCACGGATAATAGATCCTAAATTTTTTGATTGTGGTGCAAATTTGTTGGCCGGTGTAGAGACGCCATGCATGGCGTCTCTACGTTCCGTTCCCCGTTCACGATTGTATTCATTTTCACCAATTATGATTATTCCATGAAAATGATTCGGCATCACCTGGTATATACCCAATTCCAAATTCATATCAGGACGTAATTCAGGGGTTTTTAACCATTCTGTTTCGACAATTTTTCCGATTTCAGATAATTGCATCGTTGGTTCTGGTAGAGACGCAATGCTCCTCTGTGGAGACGCGATGCATCGCGTCTCTACGTTGTCGATGACATCCCCAAAATAACACACCCGACCCTTGGTGCAGATAGTCACAAAATAGGCTGCATTCCATCCATAATCCCAATGCTGTAACCGGGTGGATTGGATGCGGTATTTATTTTTGTACTTGTCAGACATGGTTTATGCGGCAAATTTATCCAGGTTGATATAATCTCTGATATAATCCGGAATGACCTCCCGGTATTTGACCGACACGGCCTTGAATTGTGAAATTGTCAACGTCGGATGGGTTTGTAATGCATGGAAATCTTTGGTCTCGATGATCTTTCGTATGTCCTGATCCACGATATAGGCCTTGAAAAAATATTTCAACGCCCGAACATTGACATCTTCTTCCGGTGGGTAAATGGAAATGAATTTATCGAATTCCTCCTCCAGCAATTCGTCCTTCGATTTGAATTTGGGAATGATGCCGAATATCTTTTCCACCACCTCGCGAATGGAAATCTTGCGATCGATCTTGGCGGCTTTTCTCAATTTCTCCAGGTTAAAATATTCTTCCGGTTTATCAAATATTTCCTGCTGAATGTGACTGATTACATGTTCCCAATTCCCCAATTCCACATTCTTTTTGATGATGTCATCCATTTTAACCCGATCCTCAAATTTCTGGAACAACATCCGGTCGATCTTCATTCCCTTATAACCGATCTGCTGCTCATTAAGAGTCGCCAATGGATCAGCACGGAAACTGGTGTATTTATCGATGTCAATCCCTTTAACATCCCCTTCTTCTCCACCTTTTTTGGGTTTGGGTAATTTTAATTTTTCATCGTAATCAAATTTCTCCTCAAAGTATTCGCAATTGGCAAAGAAATCGAACAGCTTAAATACCTCCTTTTCTTGCTGAATGGTTTCTTCCTCACCCAATTCATTTTTGTGCTTGAATTCAAATGTATTCTTTCGTGTCCCTCTTCCTTTGATTTGTACAAAATCCGCAGGACTGAAAATAGGTCGCATCATGCATACATTTAATAGATCAGGACAATCATATCCGGTGGTCATCATTCCCACAGTTACACAAACCCGCGTTTTACAGGATTTATAACCTTCCAGAAAGGTAGTCTTTCCACCCAGGTTGTTGTTGGTGAAATTGATCGTCATTTGCTGGGCATCGCCTACCTGTGACGTCACCTGCATGGCAAAATCAGAATTGTACTTTCCTGGGAATAATTGCTCGGCAAATTCATTGAGAATCTCTGTCAATTTCCGGGCATGATTCTGACTGACCGCAAATATGATCGTCTTTCCGATTTCCTTAGTAATAGGGTCCCGCAATGCATTGTCCAAAAAGGTTTGACAGAAAACGCTGTTCGTTTTTTCAGAAAAGAATTTTCTCTCAAAATCGCGGGATACAAATGTTTCCGTTTCTTCTCCTTCTTCGGTGGTAATTGCTACCGCATAACCCTCATCGGAAAGTAGCTGCGTGGTTATTTCCGTGCGGGCATCCAAAACCCGTGGATTGATCAAATAACCCTCTTTTACTCCATCCAATAGAGAATAGCGATAGGTGGGGTCACCGCCTTCACAGCCAAATGTCGAATAGGTATCGCGCAGCATTCTTCGCTCGATTTCTCTTGGATCGTTATCATTTACTTTATCAGGATCGACCCCTTTCAGGTAATCTTTTGGTGTAGCGGTGAGTCCCAGTTTATAACCATGAAAGTATTCAAATACGGCACGGGCATTTCCGGAAATGGATCGATGCGCTTCATCCGATATCAGCAGATCGAAATCCGTCGGATTAAATTCATATCGATATTTGTCATTGGACATCAATGATTGAATGGTCGTTACAATGATATCCGCCTTATGCCAATTGCTTTTATGTTCCTTATAAATAAAGGTGCTGTAGTCCGGTTTCAGGTAATTGGTAAAAGCCTTCCACGCCTGGTCTTCCAGTTCCAACCGGTCAACCAGGAATAAAACTCGTCGGGCATTTTCTGTACGCAGAAACAGGCGGATCACTGCAGCGGAGGTTAGCGTCTTGCCAGTTCCGGTCGCCATTTCAAATAGAAAGCGGTCTTTTCCTTCAGCCACAGCTTCTTGTAATTTTTGAACAGCCCTTATCTGATAATTCCTTAGAAACCGTAGTCCATTTGTCCAGATGAAATCTTTGCTTGCTTCAATGCTTCCCTTCCATTCCGGTCTTTCCGCGTAATACGGCATTTGAACCGCAACGATATAATCTTCATCAACCGGTTCATTGGCCAGAGCATTTCGATCCGGATTCCAATTTTTGATAGCTCCGATTTCACTGGGAGAAGGAAATTTGTAAATTGGCTTAGGATTTCCTTTTGTTATATCCCAGAAATAATGTACGATTCCATTGGAAAGGATCACATATTGAGCGTCAACCGATTTGGCATATTTTCTGGCTTGTTCTTTAGCGACCAGAGGATGTAGACTTTCTTTTTTGGCCTCCAGTACACAAATCGGTTTGTTGTTACTATCAACAAGCAAAAAATCTAATGAGCCATTCTTTGTTTTCTCATAGTCATTGCCCCAGGCATCAATTTCATTTTGAGTAATCCTGACATGATTTTCAAGGAGAATATTAGCCTGCCCTTCTGCATTATCAAAAAACCGCCAGCCAGCTTCTTCGAGCAGCTGGTTTATTTTAATTCTTGCATGTGCTTCATTTTTGGACATTGATGAAAAAAGTGTTGCAGAAAAAAGCTAATTAAAACTACAGCAAACTACCTTTTAAATTTAGGAGGTAGTACAAAAAACTATCTAAAAGTAATAATATGTTGACAAGATTAGTTGAAAATTTGGCAAAAAATACCAGTCATATGTAAAATCTATTTTGATAATATCTCTCCTATCCATCCAAAAGTTCCTTCTCTAATACCTCTTGTGATAGTAATAATTAAACTCGTTTGTCCCTTAGCTGAGTAAATAAAAGAACAGTTATAGATCCAATTTTTCACCCAAAAATCATAAATTGTATTCTTTTTCATCTAAAGTCAAAAACATGATTTTTAAACTCGACCAGCGTGGCTTTGGACCATTCAAAAAGAAAATGGTCATCCGCATTCTTCCCATCTACTTCCTGATACTGATCATGGTCCTTTTTATCATCGGCATAGAAGATGTCACCTTTCCTTATTTAATGGTATTGGTGATCGGAGCCCTGGCATTTGCCTTGTACAACCAGGTCAGGAAACAACGCAAAATCTGGGAGACCTTTGAACTGGAAATGACAGAAGATGAGATGATCAGAAGACAAAGGAATCACAAAGATATCTGCATCCGCAAAAATGAAGTCACGCAGATCATCCGAATTATGAATGGAGGTCTGTGTATCAAAGGGAAGGATCGATTCAATGCCATCTTCATTCCCGGCAAACTGGAACAGGAGGAAGATTTGTTATCAATTATCAGCGAAATAGGCGAAATAAAAGAGGCAAAGGAAAGCCAAGGCCTCAGGAAATTATTGTTTTTCATGATCCCGTTTATGGCCTTGATGGTGGTTTTTTACATTTCTGAAAATAAGTATCTGATCACAGGAAGCGGGATGATCATCGTTGCCTTCATGTGTTACAGTAGCTATGCGCTGTGGAAAACGAAGATGTTTAATAAAAAGCTTAAGTACAGCCTGATATTCCTACCGGTTATCATCCTGGCTTTTCTGTATCGGATTGTGGTTTTGTGGGTTTGATTTATTGGTGAAGATGAAAAAATGGTATAGAAGATTTCTGATTTATCCTGGTGGGATAGCTGGAGTACTTTTCATCATCAAAATGATTTATCTCATTTCAACAGGCGCATTTAACAGACACAATCAGACCAAAGAAAAAATAGTTGAGCCAACTACTATTCGATTGGATTCCGCTGAAATACTAAGTGATACGGCTTTGATTGATTTGGGAATTAATTAGAGGTCGTCAGAATTATACCTGGGTGAGAGATTACTCTGATAGTCCGCAAATAACCGGAAATTCAATTATTACTTTCCCAAAAACAAAATAAAAAACAGCAAAACCACCAATATCCTAATCACCCAGCCCATCCAGAAGTTCCTTCTCTCAAACCTCTTGTGGTAGTAATAGTTGAACTTCCTTCTGCCGAAGTTAAGCGCATAAAAAACAATAGCTCCTGACCATTCGGTGAATCGATAAGACCCTTCACTGGAGTCAGGAATATGTCCAGGTTGGTCGCCGGAGGAGGGAGAGAGTTCAGGGGGTTGGTTTTTCTTTTTGGGCATGTTAAAATATGATTCTATTCACAAAAAAGAACTTTCAGAAAGATTAAATATATCGGTATTCATGCTTTATCCTGTGTTGATAAGAAGAAATAACAGATAGCAGAAATAACAAAAGTCACAAAAACCAGGATGGTTGACCAAAGTTGTTGTTGTACTTCTTTTTTAGTGCGGGATCTTCTGTCTGAACCATCAGTTTGATAAAATTATTTATGTCATCTCCGTGCCAGAACAATGAGGTTCGATAACCATTATTGGACAGGGTGTTTTTCATCCGGAACCACAAGATATTTCCAATGATTACTAACAAAAACAGTAAGGTAATTAATAAACCTTGTAGCATTTTGATAAAAAATTATTTCTAAAATTAAATTTCCAACTCCATAATCTCAGTTTCAATGACATTGCTAAAGTTCATCGCATTGTCACGAACCGACATCTTAAACTTAAAAGGATTATTTCCAACTATGTATCTCAGACCGGTCAGAAACTTGTACTCCATCTCGCCTTCAAATTGGTTTTTGGCATAGACTTTAAATGGAAAACCGGGATATGTGTTTGGGTTATTGACGTCTTTGAATCTGGCATTGAAACCAGCTGCACAAAAATCACGGAGGAAATCTATTTTTTTCTCTTTCCCATTTTCATAGACATAAAGATCCATGTAAAAATTGGTGGCCTCCGGATTGGGAACCTGGTAAAGGGTGTCCATTTTTCCCTCATTTCCATTATATTCAAGACCCCAATCACGACAATTATAAGCAGGTAGCGTATCCACCGTACCATAATGAATAAAGTTGTCATTTGCATCCTTAACAAATATCCATGGTTCTACAAAAGGATCAACATAACCTAAATCAGCATCCCCATCCTTGTAAGAGAATCTAAAAATCAGTATATCTATTCCATATTCATTAGCATTTGAAATGGTAAAACTTATAAAAGATAATTCAGGTATGGTTGGATAATCCTTTATCACCTCTTCTTTTTCACAGGAAAAAAATGATAGTATGAGAAAAGCAATTGTAAAAAATCTAATCAGCTTCATAAGTTTAAAAAATTAAAAAATCCGCCTTCTAAATAAAGTAAAATTATGGAACTTTAAAAGTTAGAGAATACCATTCTATCTAAAGTCATAGTCCTCATGCAATCAAACGAATCATCGTTCATGACAAATTAGGAGACCTCAATCTACTGGAGTTGTTCGCTACCAATCCTATCATCCATCAATCCAACAAATCCCAATTCAGACAATGAAGGGAGCACTGGCCGGTTGAGCTACTTGTCTCGATTAATGAGATTGCCACACTCCACTGCGTTGCGTTCGCAATGACGGTAGGGGTGTGATGTAGTTTTTCATAGGCTTGCAGCTTTTCATTAGCTTTTGTTGCAATAATCATTAACCAACATTTAATCAGGGGACTCAAAGGTCAAGACAAACAGGAAACATCAATCGGCCGGATTTATTCTCTACCAATCCCATCATTCCTCCTCCGCAAATGCTACGGCGGACAAGCCCAAAATCCAACAATTCCCAATTCAGACAATGTGGGGAGCGCTGGCCATCCCAACTATTCGTCTCGATTAACCAGATTGCCACACTCCACTGCGTTGCGTTCGCAATGACGGTTTGGCTGTGATGTAGTTTTTCATAGGTTTTCGGCTTTTCATTAGCTTTTGTTGCAATAATCATTAGGCAACATTTAATCATGGGACGCAAAGGTCAAGAAAAACAGGAAACATCAATCGACCGGATTTTTTCTCTACCAATCCTATCATCCCTCCTCCGCAAAAACTACGGCGGGCAGGCCATCAATCCAACAAATCCTGATTCAGACAATGAGGGAGCACTGACTATTGGAGATAGTCGTCACGATAAAAGAGATTCCTGCCTACTAAGCAAGTCTCATTTGGAAGGACATCGTCAAGGGGGTACAGATAAAAGTAGCAAAGAAATTCCCGTCCTGATAGCCATCGGGATTACGGCCTGCCTTTCAGGCAAGGCAAAGATCCCAAGAAAATAACTTACCAAGTACTGAATAGGGTCAATTATTTTGAGGCCTCTGACAATAAGTAAATCTTTGCAGTTTGCTGGATACCCAGGTATAAAACCGGGGATTATCGATTTTTAGTTGTTTTTTGTTCTACGCAAACGGAGTTAGAGTTATCCGAGGAAGGAATCGTTGGTGAAGAATAAAATGCAAGGTTGCCAAAAAAATATTCCCAATTAAAGATGGGAATATCTATATACCTACCGATAAAAATGTCGAAGACAGGGTATTGACATAAAAGTTATATTTGCCTACCTTTTTCCAATTCAACAATAAATTTTCCTCAACCGACACTTTTGGAAAATGAAAATTCTAATCCTGACTATCTCCATCCTATTCTCACATTGCATTCGTGCTCAAAGCTTTAGAATTTTTTTGATTGGGGATGGTGGCGAAAATGAAAGTTTGGTTTATGATGATATTAAAAATGAGTTTTCCAGGATGGATAACTCAAATGGGATCGTCCTTTTTTTAGGTGACAATTTATATCCAGCCGGGGTTAAAGATCCACTTGAAAACTATCCTGGTTTGAACAATCAAATTAATCTGATTTCAGAAACCGATGGTGACGGATATTTTGTTCCCGGCAATCATGATTGGATGCAAAATAAGCGCAAAGGATATCAGAGAATATTAAACCAGGACCAATACATAACCGATCGGGCAAGTTCTTATGACATAAATGCCGAACTTTATCCTAAGTTGGCCGGTCCGGGACCTGTTAAACTGAAGCTTAATGATGATTGGGCAATCGTTTTTATTGATTCACAATGGTTTTTGCATGGTAATAAGGTTGGCCCTCCAAACACGGATCGTGATCAGGTCAGAGCTTCTTTTTGGCAGGAGTTAGATTCATTACTTAATATGAGTGAGAATAAAAACATTATTCTGGCTGCGCATCATCCTGTTCAAAGTGTGGGTGGTCATGGGGCTAAGAAGCTCCCATTAAGACTTTTGTTACAAAGTGTCGGTCAGGTGGTTTCAACACTCATGTTGCGAAGCATAACGCCATATCATTTGTTTAGCCAGGATATCAGAAGTGCCAGTTTTCAAAAAAAGTACAAAACACCTCTGATACAATCAATAGAAAAATTTTTAAACGAAGGTACTGAAAGGAAGCTCATTTATGTAGCAGGCCATGAACACAATTTACAATATTGGGTTTCTTCTAAACCGGAATATAAAAACAGATTTCATTTAATCGTTAGTGGTGCTGGTAGTAAGCACTCAGATTATAATATCAAGCTAAAGGATTTTTACAGCGAAAAAGATAAGGTAGATCTGATTTATCCGGCATCGGAGTTAAACGCATCCTACGGATATTTTTACTTAGATTTGGATTCCGACAGTTATCGCATTAAAGTAAGAAATGTAGACAGCGGTGAAACGAAAGAACTTTTTGTTGGAAAATAGGAATCTCACAGGAACTTCTTCTGGTTCCATCCATCACTCGCAGGGTCGTCCCGATAGACCCCGCTTAGAGACAAAAACAACAATCTCAACGTCATTGGTAGGAACATAGAGCAGCGGAGTGACGTGGCGATCTCGTTCTTGAATGCATCGACAATTGTTAGCAAAAGAAACTTCAAGTCACGATTTACGAGATCACCACGTCACACCACCGCTATCGCTTATGGTTCTCCTCGTGATGACGGTGAAGGTACAGTGGGTTTTTCAAAGTTTTCAGTTAATCAGCGTAATCATAACTTGCCTCGACATTCCTGCCTACTGCACACAGACAGTTATTACGGAAGTTAGGAATCGTCGGGAGTCCAATAAGAAAAGAAAACAACCAAAATTCCGGTAGTTAATTCTCAATTAAATAGTGCGGAAATTATCCTTGAAAAGTCAACCGCTCAACTCTGAAAAGTTAACCGTATCAAACCAAAAAGTTAACCGGTTAACTTTCGAAAGTTGACCGTATTAAAATATAAAGTTGACCGTATCAAACTTCAAATCTCGGAAAAACAAAGATTTCAAGGGTTAGAAGGGCTTTGATCGATATTTTTTAACATATTTTAACATTTCAGGCAAATTTTATTTGGTTAAAGATCAATCTTTCGTGTGGTTTTTATCGTAGTATAAAGTAGATGTTATCAAGTCCCTGAGAGATCCCCCTCGTACCGACTTTTACTTCTATTCAAGTTATAACTTTTTGAGCGCCGGTTTCTGAAACCATCCATTACTTTCCGATTAAAGGGAAGGCTATGTCCTGATCCCAATTGACCGGCTCAGGATTACCATCAATTTCAATTTTATTCATTTCTAAATTCAACTATTATGTCAGTAAAGTATAGTATTGTTGAGCGACCAGATCCAAGGGATATCACTCAACCCCGTAAATTCTATCCAACCATCAAACGAACCGAAACGGTCACCCTCGACAGCATGGTGGATACGATCTCCGATTATTCCACCGTCAATCCACCCGATGTGTTGGCTGTGCTGGAATCTTTGATCCGCCTGGTTCCCAAGCAATTGCTTCAGGGCAGAGGAGTCAATTTTGGTTCATTGGGCACCTTTTACCTTTCAGCTTCCAGCGAAGGTTCTGACACCGAAGAGGATGTCAACGAATCGAAGTTCAAGAAGATCTATCTTCGGTTTCTGCCTTCCAAAAAGCTGAAAAACAAGTTCAGGGACATCTTTTTTGAAAAGATCTCCGGCTGAACTTTCTAAGTAGGCTGTGGTTCCGGTGGGGGCTCCCTCCCACCGGGGCTGCTTTTTCGAAGTTATTTGTTCCATCCTTTAAATTTTTACCGTCATGAAAAAGCGCATTTTAATTACGTTACTCGCCGTTATATGCTATTCTCAATATCTCTTCGCCAATGACCATGCATCCATGCCTCCTTCCTGCTGTCAGCACCTGGAGGTGAAAATGGAGCTGATCGAGCAGCGACTCTCCGACCTGGAAACACAGCAGGAAGAAACCAGTGAGCTGACGCAGATCAGGTTCGGCCATCTCACCCAGCAGTTTGCCAAACTGGAGAAGAAATTCGACACTTATTTCCTCTGGGGTTACGGCACGCTCATCACCCTCATCCTCGCCATGCTGGCGAATGGATGGCTGGGGAGGAGGAAGGTTAGTAGCATTTGAATCTAGAAGTACACCCCCCTTGCCCCCCTCAAGGGGGGATTTTGCTAATCAGGAAATCCGCGTGAACCAATCCAATCATCCCAAAATCCAACAAATCCCAATTCAGACAATGGAAGGGGTGCTGGCCATTCAGCTGCTCGTCACGATTAACGAGATCCCCGCCTGCCAGCGACAAAGGCTAAAGTACGGCGGGCAGGACCCCGTCGCACCACCGCTATCGCTTGTGGTTCTCCTATCTATGACGTGCTGACGTGCTTTTATAGTGGTGGTTTGTCGGGGGACAAACCACGGTTATGGACTTTTTCTTTTTCTAAATTCCACCAATTATAGGTTAAATAAAAAACTTCATAGGTAGATAAACAGAAGCAAAATAGTTGTTGGTCTCAGCGAGACGCTAAGACCAGAGGGTGTGAGCAAAAGAAAATGAACTTCATATAAGCTGGAAAAACCAATGATCACATTCATACCTGGAGAATGGGCACGAACGAGGATGTTCGCGCCAGGAAGTTAAATTCATCCTTCTAAAAGCTATCATCCTATGTGCGAAAACTTTCATGAATGCTCGTTGTCATCAGATGCTCCAAAGAAGTCCCTGGGATTTGCAGCTAATTCTGATGTGAGGAACCCAAGTACACCCCCCTTGCCCCCCTCAAGGGGGGATTTTGCCTATCAGGAAATCCGCGTGAACCAATCCAATCATCCATTCATCCAATAAATCCCAATTCAGACAATGGAAGGAGCGCTGGCCATTCAGCTGCTCGTCACGATTGCGACTAACTGAAGATGAAACTTTAAGTTGGTTCTCCTATCTATGATGTGATGACGTGCTTTTATAGTGGTGGTTTGTCGGGGGACAAACCACGGTTATGGGGGGACAAACCACGGTTATGAAAATGTGGCACGGGAATCAGTTCAATTACCAATCTGATCCAAAATATTTACCTGCTTTTTCTTTCGGAAGGGAATTCGGTAGGATACATAGTAGCTCAATCCCCAATTGCTGTTATTGACCCACTTGCCAAATCCGGGAATGTAGTAGGTGGAAAAAGTACCGGTCTTTATGCTGCTAGGTAGCAGCTTATAGCGCACGGTAAATCCCATGTAAAAATTATTGAAAATATTGGCTTTCAGGCTGGTATTCATCTCAAACCACCTTCCTTTAATTCCACTTTCCGAATAGGACAAGCTTTCTTCTGGCCAGGAGGTTTCGGGCTCCAGGGAATTGTAGGTAGAATAAGTAAGGTCCTCCCTGAAGTTGCTGTGTGCATATCGGAAACCAAATGCCAGAAAATTTAACAATCGCCGGCTTTTGATAAAGTTAACGTCCGGACCTACCCTGAAATAATTGCCTTCTCCCTCGTATTGAAAATATGGTTCATTCAATGAATAGCGGGCATATCCATAGTCCACGACCAGAAAATAACGGTCAAAATCAACATCGGCTTCAAATTCCCATGTATCGTAATTATCCTTTAAAAGGGAATATCCGAAGTTGGCCACCTCAGCGCTGAGTCTCAATGCCGATGGAACATACTTATCGCCTTGTCCATTGACCTGGAAAAACGCTAACAGGCAAAAAGATATGTTAAAAATATATTTTAGCATTCACTTCGATGTATCGGTCTACGGTATCGTTTTCGATGATGATGCCCGGAAAATCGTGATCCAGTATCTCCAGATTATAAAATGATTGTTCGACTCCACAATCGGGAGTGATAATTCGCTGTCGCCGATCATACCCTACTTCAAAAAAACGGGATACAGGATCAAGCCAGGTTGTATCAACGTCAACCGGGTCAAATTGTACCGTATCAATTTCGTATGGCTGATAATCGATGAAATACTTTGTTGAATTTGTAGCAGGATTCAATTGGAAGTTAAAGCCTTCAACATAAACAGTATCAAATAAAATTGAATCATTACTTTCCGCCCAACCTCTGATTGCAGCCATAGGAAAGGGAATATCATATTCTGCGCTGTAAAACTGTACGGTCATGCTACTTTTCTTCGTAGAGATACAATCCTCCACATCACACGACCAAATGCCTAAAAGGAAGATGAATAGTACTATTTGATAGGTTTTCTTCAAACTCTGTTCATTAAAAAATCTGCCCGCAAATTTACCCAAATTAATGAAACGCCCATGAGAAATGCATATTGGTTTATTTGTTGATTTGCCTGTCCGCCGTAGCTTTAGCGAAGGAGGGGTGATTGGGTGATTTGCCTGTCCGCCGTAGCCTTGGCGAAGGTGGGGTGATTTCTTGTTGCTGGATACTGGTTGCTGGTTCCTAAATAATGCTCGGGTGCAGGGTAGATATATTTTCCCGTATTTATATACGAATCATCAGAACCCCACCTTCATGGTTGGATCACATTCGTTAACTTAAGGGAATTAAGCTCCAAAGGAGCGGCATCATTAGCGTAGGGCGTCCACGCTAAAGCTTCGAGCGAAAGCGTGGTTCAGCCCTACGTTACGTGAACATGCAACGGCAAAGCCCTGCAGGGGCGTCATAAAACCAAAAGCTTATTTATTTCTACTGACATCCGTGAAAACATCTAATGTTTTAGACATTTGGTAAAAACCCCACCCCTAACCCCTCCACAATGCTATTAAGCTAAGGGATTTCTTTACGACCTCTCCCTAACCCTCTCCGAGAGAGGGACACAAAATTGTCTTAACTTAATAGCATTGAACCCTCCAAGGAGTGCGGATGTTGAATTCTAGAATTTTAACATGCAAAAAACTTTTTTTTAGATTTGACATACCCCTTCATCCGCCGGCTGGCGGAGAATATCTGTGTTTTTTGCAGGTTAAAATTTAACAATGTCATAGAATGGAACAGCCCTGCTCCAAGGAGGGGAATTTGCCATTGTTAGGGCTTCGGAATACGAGTGTGTTTTCCTATAATCTAATAATACCCCTCTTAAATTGTCGCATTAGTGCTTTTTTTGACCCTTTCTAAATTTAGTCAGATGACAGAAATTTATTTTAAGAATAATTCCGGAATATTAGCCCTGTCTTTTCTAATCCCATTATGCAATCAACTTCCAACATCTCTGATCCGCTTTATTTCAACAATTACTCATTCAAACGCTTGAGTGTCACAATCATTTTATAATTTTGTCGATTCAAAAAACAAATAATCTTGAAAACGAAAGGAGCAAAGAAGGATAAGGTAAACCTCATCACACTTGGGTGTTCGAAAAACCTGGTGGATAGTGAAGTGATGTTTACCCAATTGAAGGGGAATGGCGTGGATGTCTCCCATGAGGCCCTTGATGATCAGGCTAATATCGTGGTGATCAACACCTGTGGCTTTATTGACAATGCCAAGCAGGAAAGCATCGACACCATCTTGCGATATGTGGATGCCAAGGAAGAAGGTTTGGTTGAAAAGGTTTATGTGACCGGCTGCCTTTCACAACGCTACCGCGATGATCTGTCAAAAGAGATTACCGGAGTAGATGCCTGGTTTGGTACCATGGAGCTTCCGATGTTGCTGAAGAGGTTCAATGCCAACTACAAGCATGAACTGATCGGTGAGCGACGAACCACAGCTTCACGACACTATGCTTACATGAAAATATCGGAAGGTTGCGATCGCCCATGCTCTTTTTGTGCGATCCCGATCATGAGGGGAAAGCACATAAGCCGACCAATGGAGGAATTAGTCATGGAAGCCAAAAAACTGGTCAAAAATGGCACAAAGGAATTGTTGCTCATTGCCCAGGATTCCACCTACTACGGACTGGATTTATACAAAAAGCGTAATTTATCGGAATTGTTGAAAAACTTGTCTGACGTTGATGGGCTGGATTGGATCCGTTTGCACTACGCCTATCCATCGGGTTTTCCGGAAGACATCCTGGATGTCATGGCTGAACGTGAAAATATCTGCAATTACCTGGACATTCCTTTGCAGCATGGTTCGGATAAGGTTTTGAAAATTATGCGAAGGGGAATCGATCGTCGAAAGACAGAAGAGTTGATCGGGAAAATCAGGGATAAAGTTCCGGGAATCGCCATTCGTACCACTATGATTGTTGGGCATCCCGGGGAAGGAGAAAAGGAATTTGAGGAACTGAAAGACTTTGTTGCACAATCAAGATTTGACCGGTTGGGAGCGTTTACCTATTCACATGAAGATGGAACACATGCATATCAGTATGAAGATGAAACAAGCCAAACGGTAAAAGATCGTCGTCAAAAGGAAATCATGGAATTGCAGGAGAAGATCTCCTATGAAATAAATCAGCAGAAAGTTGGCAAGGCCTTTAAAGTATTGATCGATCGCTTTGAATCAGGCTATTTTATAGGCAGAACGGAGCACGATTCCCCGGAAGTGGATAACGAAGTCTACATCGAGGGAAAGGATCATTACCTGAGAATCGGGGATTTCGCTGATATCCGGATCACCGATGCAACGGAATTCGATCTCTACGGAATTCCGACAGGATAATCCGATCGTGTAATTTTATTTTTTTCACCAGCCGACAAATTGCTTATTTCGTTACATCAAAAAAATGTATCTCGCGTAGAACCACCTATTTTTAATTATCTTAATCAAAAGAATGAATATTCAAAAGATTCCCTTCCATCAAACCAACGCATTCAAAGACCTTTTCCTGGATTACATCGATAAGAAAAAAGAGCTAACTCCCTTTTATGGAAATTTTCCGGACCTGGCAGGCTTTAAAAATCAAATCGGGAAAAAACAATTTCCGAAGGATAAAAGGGAAATCCTTGTATCTGTTTTAAAAAAGCAATATTCCCATTTGACTACAAACGAAACTGTCAAAGCGAACATTGAGGCCCTGGAAGATGAAAACACTTACACCATCACGACGGGCCATCAGCTCAATATATTCACCGGCCCCCTTTATTTTATTTACAAGATCATCACCGTTGTCAACTTATGTGAAAAATTGTCTTCAGAATTTCCCGATAAAAAATTTGTTCCTGTTTACTGGATGGCCACGGAAGATCATGACTTCGATGAGATCTGTTACTTTAACCTGTTCGGAAAAAAGTATCAATGGGAATCCAATCAGACCGGGGCTGTTGGGAAATTTTCTCCCAATGGCATTCAGCAAATTTTGGAAGAACTCCCTGAAAAGGTGGAAGTTTTTGAAAGAGCCTATCGTGAAAATGAAACGTTGAGCGGCGCTACCCGACAGTATGTCAATGAAATATTCGGTCAGTACGGCCTGGTGGCTTTGGATGGTGATGACCCGAAATTAAAAAAGCAATTCACGGATGTCATTGTAGACGATCTGCATAACCATCAAGCCAATGAACTGGCTGGAAAAGCTGCGGAAAAGCTCAACCAGATGGGCTATCAGTCACAGGTTTATCCCAGATCAATTAATTTTTTCTACCAGGAAAACGGGATCCGGGAAAGGATCGTGAAGGAATCGGATCAGTTTCGGGTGAACGAAACGGACATACAATTTTCGCCGACCGAAATTCACAATTTAATTGACGATCATCCTGAAAAATTCAGTCCGAACGTCGTTCTGCGCCCTCTTTTCCAGGAAATGATCCTGCCTAACCTGGCCTATATTGGCGGTCCTGCTGAAATTGCGTATTGGCTGCAGTTAAAAGATATATTTATCCATTATAAAGTCCCTTTCCCTATCCTTGTTCCGAGAAATTTTGCCCTGGTTATTCCTAAAAACATCCAGCAAAAAGTTGATAAGCTTGGCATGAAACCAGAGGAATTGTTCATGGATTTCCACGAACTTAAATTGTCTTATCTCGCTCGAAATTCCGATAGTGAGATCTCCATTCAGGCAGAAATGGATACGATCCAGCAAACTTTTGAATCTATTCAATCCAAGGCCAGTAATGTTGATAAAAGCCTGGAAGGGTTTATTGCCGCTGAATCGGCGAAAACCCAAAAGAGTTTGGATAACATTGCTAAGCGAATCAGAAAGTCTGAAGAGAAAAAGCAGGAAACGGAGATCAACCAGCTGGAAAACGTCATCGGTAAATTATTTCCCAATGACAACCTGCAGGAAAGGCATGATAATTTTTTAAATTTCTACATTAACAATCCCAATTTTATTGATGAAGTAAAATCGGCTTTTGATCCGCTCGATTTCACGTTTTTCATTCTCAGTTATCATGAATAAAACAGATCTTAGGCACTATTACCTTCAAAAGCGCTTAACCCTTTCTGTCGATGATGTCGACTTCTTAAGTCAGGTCATTCGAAAGAATTTTTTCAATATCAAAACTATCCAGCAAAAAGAAGTCTTTCATACTTTTCTTCCCATTGCGCACAACAAGGAAATCAATACCTGGCCGATCATCAATGAGCTGTGGGATCAGGGTAAAAAAGTTATCGCTCCTGTTTCGGATTTTACCAATTTCCAGATGACTAACTTTTACCTTGAAAAACACACCAGGCTCGGAGATAGTAAATTTGGCATTCCCGAACCTGTCGATGGGGAAATTGCCCATTCCCGTGACATTCAGGTGGTTATTATTCCTCTTCTTGCATTTGATCTGCAAGGTTATCGAGTAGGCTATGGCAAAGGTTTTTATGATAAATTTTTGAGCTGCCTGGACGTTCACGTAGTCAGGATTGGACTTTCCTTTTTTGACCCGACTGAATGTGTGGATGACGCAGAGGAATGGGATGAAAAGCTACATTTTTGTGTAACGCCTACAAAGGTTCATGAGTTCTAACCCGGTTTAACGGCACGGACCATCTCCTTTTTGCCAGGCGGGCCGGGTAATGTTTCTACTTCACAACCCAGCTCTTTCAGGTCCCTTTTCAATTGTCCTTTTGCGCAATAAGTGACAAAGACTCCCCTATCCGATAGCATGTCGATTATTTTTGCCAAAATATCCTTGTCCCACATTTCACTTTGTTTGCTCGGTGCAAATGCATCGAAAAATACAATGTCAAATTTATACTGAGGCAAGTAATCCTGGATCTTTCGATGGACTTTTAACATTTCAAAGTATTCGGAAAGTTGAGTTTTTTTCTCCCAATTCAAATTGTGGAGATTGATAAGAGCTGCACGCAACTCATCATGGGATTGGAAATAATTAAGTTCATTGACAATATCATTTGAAAGCGGAAATGCTTCAATGGATTCGTAGTAGACCTGCCTCTTATTCTGAACCGCCCAATGAAAGGCTAAAACCGCATTCAGACCGGTTCCAAACCCAACTTCAAAGACATTTACGGGTTCTTTTTTTGAATGATGCAAAAGAAAATAATCCAACCCCTTTTCAATAAAAACATATCGGGACTCCGTAATAGCTCCGTGAGTAGAATGATAGGTTTCTCTGAGTGCAGGATTGTAGATGGTTGAAGAGCCGTCTTCCGTTTTGATGACACGAAGATCCTTCATCTATTTATTGATCAAAACAACGGCATATGCTGCAACGCCTTTCTCTTCACCGACAAACCCAAGCTTTTCGGTGGTAGTCGCTTTGATGGAAACATCTTCCTCATCTATTTGCATTACCCCTGCCAGGCACTTTTTCATTTCCGGAATGTATGGATTAACCTTTGGTCTCTGCAGACATATCGTTGCATCAATGTTTCCGATATCCCAACCTTTTTCCCTGATCATTTCGACCACATCCCTCAGCAAAATCTTGCTGTCAATACCCTTGAATTTGGGATCCTGATCGGAAAAATGATAGCCAATATCCCGCATATTTGCTGCTCCCAGGAGTGCGTCACAAATAACATGGATGAGCACATCGGCATCAGAATGTCCGACAGCGCCTTTGCTATGCTTTAAGCTGATCCCTCCCAGCCAGAAATCGTAGCCTTCCCGAAGCTGATGTACGTCATATCCAAATCCGACTTTGATTTTCATTTGTTATTATTCACTTATAGTCATCCTGAACTTGATTCAGGATCGGTAAAATGTTGAAAACAAGATAAAACGATCCTGAAATAAATTCAGGATGACAAGATATTTTTTGATAAGGCTGCTTTTGATTTACGATTTCTTTTTCCTTTTTGGCAAGGTTTTAAAGACAAAATCCCAGAGTGGGCTGGACACACCGTACGCTCTCTCATGGTCTTTGTAGTGGTGGATGCCGTGATGGATCCACAATTCCTTAAATATATTATTAGGTGGCTGCCAGGCATGAACGATGTAATGCACAAAAAGATAAGCGGTGTATCCAAAAACGAACCCAGGCATAAAGCCATAAGCATAGTCTCCCATGATCAATTTGAAGAAAAAGAAAAACAAAGCAGACAGCAGGATGCTAAGGGGAATTGGCATGGCCAACCGATCTTTGTCTTTTGGATAATCGTGATGAACCCCATGAACCTTATACTGGATATTGGCCTTTAACTTTGTGTCGGGCATCATGTGAAACACATACTTGTGAATTAAATATTCTACAAGAGTAAAGGTAAGGGCCCCAACTACAAATAATATTATTGTTTCTAATACCCCTAATCCGATACGGGTGAGACCCCAATACAGAACAGCTATAACCGCAATATTCAATATGGTAATGGGAGCTGCAATGTGGGTTCTGGTTAACTTTTCAAGTATTGGATTTTTGAAAAGCTGACCCGTACCTTCATTCTGTGGTTTAGTGGTTTTCGTTTCTGTGTACATAAATCGTGTAATTAAAATACAAATGTAAAATCAAAAATCTAAAATATTGCACTATCCATTCGTAAATTAGACCGAAATCCTGGCATTAAAATTTTCAATTACAAAATTATAATAATCAATGTATAATGGTAGAATGTTGGAAATCTCAAATTCTTTAGCCCGATTTAATGCATTCTCTTTGAATTTGGGAAGGTTTTTGTCATCCAGGATATAAAGTGCCTTCTCTGTCATCTGGTCGATATCGCCTACATCACATAAAAATCCGGAATATCCATCGACATTTAATTCAGGCAATCCTCCTGCATTAGAAGAGATTACCGGGACTTCACAGGCCATGGCCTCCAAAGCGGCCAAGCCAAAACTTTCCTTTTCGGATGTCATCATAAAAAGATCGGATACAGACAACACCTCTTCGACTGCTTCAATCTTGCCCAAAAATCTCGTATCATCACAGGTGTCCAATTCCCTACATAAGTTTTCGATTTTTATTCGCTCCGGCCCGTCACCCACCAATAACAGTTTAACAGGCATCGACTTTCTCAGATTGTAAAAAACCCTGACAACATCTTCCACCCTTTTTACTTTCCTGAAATTGGAAGTGTGAACAACTAATTTTTCATTATTGGGACAGATAGCCGTTTTAAAATGATCTCTTTTTTGCTTTTTAAATCTGTTCAGGTCGATGAAATTGGGGATAACTGCAATATCTTTTTCTATTGCAAAATGATCGAGTGTGTCCTGTTTCAGGTTCTCAGAAACGGCTGTAATACCGTCAGATTCATTGATGCTAAACGTAACGACCGGTTCAAAACTCGGATCTTTCCCCACCAACGTGATATCAGTGCCATGCAACGTGGTAATGACCGGTACATCGGCGCCCTTGGTCTTCAATATCTGCTTTGCCATGTACGCAGCCGAGGCATGGGGGATAGCGTAGTGCACATGCAGCAAGTCCAGCTTTTCATGGATTACCACATCCACCATCTTACTGGCCAACGCCAGTTCGTATGGAGGATATCGAAAAAGCGGATATGAAAGAAAATCCACTTCGTGATAAAACAAATTTTCATTAAAGAAATCCAGCCTGGTTGGTTGAGAGTATGTGATGAAATGAATTTTGTGACCTTCTTTGGCAAGACCTTTTCCCAATTCAGTTGCTACAACCCCGCTTCCACCAAATGTGGGATATAATACAATTCCAATATTCATGAATGATAATTTGTGGCTAATTTACACTCGCCTCAAAGTTAGTAATTGATTCGTAAACGACATCATGAATTCTTTTACGAACATCCAGATCATTTAGTTTGCCATTTGACATACTTGGATAGATACGGTTAGACAGGAAAACATAGATAAGGTCATATTGAGGGTCTACCCAAATCACTGTGCCGGTAAATCCTCTGTGTCCGTAAGTCGATGGTGAAGCATAAACAGATGTAGGTGTATGTTCTTTATCTTCAGGGTCAGGCTTGTCCCATCCCAACCCTCTTCGATTATCTTCATTTTGTGGCGAAGTGAACAAATCGATCACTTCTTTGTCAAAAAATTTCTGGTTTCCATATTCCCCGCCCTGCAAGTGCATCTGACCCAATTTGGCAAGATCTATTGCATTGCCAAATAAACCAGCATGCCCGGAAACCCCACCATTCATTGCGGCGATCTGGTCGTGAACCGTTCCCCAGACCAGAGAGTGTCTGAAAGTCTTATCGTCTTCAGTAGGGACCATGTTTATGATAGGGAATTTACAAAGCGGGTTAAATGCCGTAGAAGACATTCCCAAAGGATCATACAGGTTCTGAGATAAAAATTCATCCATTGGCTGGTTGAGAAGTCTTTCAGCCAACACATACATCATGTAAAATCCTAAATCACTGTATCGGTAGGAATACGGTTCAAATCTTTTTCTTCTCGGCTTTCTTCGCAATTCCGAATCAACCGTCCATTTATAGATCGAATCTTTGATTGCCAGGGAACTATACATACCAAATCCTACTTCCAACTGATATTCTCCCTGCTTTTCATTGCTGTAAAACGGCACCTGTATGTTTTCAAAATCAATGGTATTCACCCAAAGAGGAAGAAATCCTTTCAATCCGGATTGATGAGTAAGAATATCCCTGATAATCAGGTCTTCTTTGTTCGTTCCTTTTAATTCAGGCAAATAATGTCCCAGTTTCTGGTCCAAATCCAACACACCACGATTGGCAAGAAACATAATTGCCTGTGTCGTAGCTGCAACTTTCGTAATGGAAGCAAGGTCGTACATCGAACGATTGGACACCGGCATCAGGGTGTCGTACGTATAATTTCCAAATGACTTCTCATAAACCACATTGCCGTTTCTGGCAACCAATATCTGGCAACCCGGAGTAGCTCCACCATTGACGGCTTCCAGGGCTATGTCATCAATTCCTTTGAGAATATCCTCATCCATGGCAGACTTGAATGAATTCGCGTAGGCAAGCCTGCTCAATGCACGCGTTTGTATGCTTTTGAAATCTCCGCCATTGGCAAGATCCGGGTACATTCCAACACATGGTCTCGCTCCAAAAATGATCTGTGGTGCAAGCTCCTGTACATAATCATTGCTTTCGTAGGTCACTAAAAGCGAATTGGTCACACTTTCGAGATTGTCAGGAATGTTTTCATCGAAGAGCGTAGCAATTACATTAGTTTTGAATTCCAGAGAAGCCAAAAGTGACAGCATGTCTTTATTAAATGGTGCATGCAATCCAACAACTACATTGTCAAAAGAGCTTAGTGTTTTGACCAGGTTATTAAATGCATTGGCATTGATTTGATTGGATGGTAAAACAAAATGCGTGAACCCAGCATACTTGTCTAATGTTTCCTGAAACTTTGTTAGCTCACTTGCCCCAATGCTCAGAGAAGCAAAATTGGTTGTCTCCAGGTTTCTGATCGGAATTAAATCGGATTCATTGCGCACCAGTGTTATTGACTCGGCATATGATTCATAAATCGAATTTTTCACCTCCGATGGCCTGATATATTGATCTGCTAATTGCGACGGGTTTTCTTCTAGCGAAGCTCTCTGAAGATATTTATATTTCAACACTTGCTTCACCCTGTTTTCCAGGTCACCATTCCTGATCTCATTGTTCTTCAACTCTGAAAGCATAACCTGGTAAGCCCTGACCGGATTATCTGTAAGAATAAAGTCAACTCCCGATTTGATTAATTCCGATTCGGTGGAATTTCTTTTTAGTGGCTTAAAATGCTGGGCTTTGAATTTCTCCAGGTCGATTGCCAGAACACCTTCAAAATCAAATTTTTTACGGATAAGGTTTCGAACAATTTCCTTTTTGAATTCATCGCTTTCCCAACCATTCTTAAATTTCAGATTATCCAGAAACAAAATGGGGTATTCATGTTTGATGTTATCCCAATCTGTCGTACTATAAATATCTTCAGGTATGTATTTGACAAAATCGTAATCGTCAAAAGTCAGGTTGAGATTGATAGCCATTAAAATATCTTCGCTACGCAGCGATTTATTTTTCATCCCGATCAATTCCTCCTGGGTGTCCCTATACAATTGACTTGGCAAAAGATGGTGAAAATACTCACCGTTAATATTGTCCAGATATACTTCTTTTTGGTAATAAATGCTTGTTCCGAGATTCCGTAGAGAAGCAGCTTCCTTTTTCTCCAAGTCTTCCACGAAGTATTTATTTCGAATGGATGCTTTGGTAACATCATTGGGAAATGCATAAAAATCAGAGGCCATTCTTTCCAGCTGATGATTGCTCTCGGCAAAAACCCAGAACAGTCCTTTCATGTTATTTTTTACATGTAAAATTGTTTCATTTGATTCCAAAACATTACTTGGCTGGAGAAAAATTCCTCCTATTGGCAGTTCGCCATCTTCTATCAATTTGACAATTTCGGGATTGGATTTTTTGGACACGATGAGTTGCCCCAATCGCTGCTCATCAGAGAGCGTTTGATAGACTGAGTCCACCCATATTTCTTCCAGAGATTTAACCGGATTGGAAGAAAATGCCTGAGAAACCAGATTTGTGAATAAAAAAATAACAATTCCCGCTTTTTTGATCATACTCTACAACTCCATTTGTTATAAACCGTAATTTCAATTTAATTTGTATCCCTAAAAACAATTAATTTACATGATTTTCCCCTTTTTTAAAAGAGCTCCAAAGTATAAAAGATTTAATTATGAGCCCAGATATTACGACCCTATCAAGGAGGAAATCAACAATCGTACCGAACAAATTAAACGGGAATTAAAAAAAGATAATCGTGCAAATGCCCAATACCGCGATAATATTTCCCAGGCATTTAAGAGACGTTATAAAAAGGACACAAGGGTGTCGGGCATGCAGTTCCTGCTGATTATTTTGTTTATGGGAACCTTTGTAGGATATTATTTTTATGGCTCAGCCGTGCTTTGGGTTTTTGTTGTACTTTTTCCTGTTTATATTTTCATTAGAACAAGAAGATTTTTCGAATAATCATAGATGACAGATGTTATCCAATTACTTCCCGACTCGCTGGCCAACCAGATTGCAGCAGGAGAAGTCGTTCAGCGACCTGCCTCTGTGGTAAAAGAGCTATTGGAAAATGCCATTGATGCGAAAAGCAAAAACATTACGCTCATTGTGAAAGATGCCGGTAAAGCCCTTATTCAGATCATTGATGATGGTCAGGGGATGTCAGAAACCGACGCGCGAATGTGTTTTGAACGACACGCTACTTCCAAAATCCGCAAGACCGAGGACCTGTTTTCCATCAGGACCATGGGTTTCAGGGGCGAAGCGCTGGCTTCCATCTCAGCGGTAGCGCAGGTGGAATTGAAAACCAAGCGTGATGAGGATACCATTGGCACGCAAATCATTATCGATGGATCGAAATTCAAATCGCAGGAAGGGGTATCAACGCCTACAGGTACCAACATCGTTGTCAAAAATTTATTTTACAATGTTCCGGCAAGGAGAAACTTTCTTAAATCCAATCCTGTAGAATTGCGACACATCATGGATGAATTTCACAGGATTGCCTTATCCAATCCGGAGGTGTCCTTTTACCTCTTTCAGAATGACCTGGAAGTCTACCACTTGAAAGCAGGTAAATTAAGTCAGCGAATCGTGCATTTATTTGGAAAGAACTACCGCGAACAATTGGTGCCCTGCCAGGAGGAGGTGGAGGAAATAAAAATTACCGGGTATATCGGGAAGCCGGAGAATGCCAAAAAATCACGTGGTGAGCAGTATTTTTTTGTCAACAACCGGTTTATTCGCAGTAGCTATTTAAATCATGCAGTGGTGAATGCCTATCATGGATTGATTCCCGAAAATAGCTTTCCTTTCTTTGTGTTATTCATCGAACTGGACCCAAAACACGTTGACATCAACGTTCACCCGACAAAAACAGAAGTAAAATTCGACGATGAACGGACGGTATACAGCATTGTGAAATCTACCGTAAAAAAATCATTGGGAACGTTCAATCTCACTCCGTCTATGGACTACAGTGTGGATACAAATTTCATCCAGAATTTTCGAAAAGATGAAAAACAGGAAAATTCCGGAGGATTTACTTTTGAAAGGCCAGAGCCATCCCAAAGAGAAAAAGACAACCTTAAAAACTGGGAAAACCTCTATTTTGATGCGTTTGAAAATGAGCGTTTTGAAAAACAGGTGAATATTGAAAAGGAATCCAAACATCTTACCTTTGAGAGTGCAGCCAATAAATTTGATGAGGGTGAAACAAGACAGGTGTCCGGAACCGAAAAGGCACTATTCCAGGTAGACCTGAGCTATATTGTCACTTCAGTCAAATCCGGATTGATGATCATTGACCAGCAAAATGCCCATGAGCGTATTCTGTTTGAAAAATTCAAAAAGAACCTGGAAAATCAGCAGGGGCATGTTCAGCAGTTCCTTTTTCCTGAAACCATCGAATTGAACGCGGCAGATTATACCTTATTGAAGGATCTGGATAATGAAGTAAGAAACCTTGGCTTTTCATATGAGCAGTTTGGCAAAAACACCATTGCACTCAATGGTTCACCCACATTATCCAGCCAGAAATCCGGAAAAGAGCTATTACTGAGCTTATTGGAAGATTATAAAAGCAATCATGCCGATTCAACCTATGACAAAAGGGAAAGCATTTCAAGGGCCATGTCAAAAAATGCAGCCATTAAAAAAGGAAAATCGTTGAGCAAGGAAGAAATGCAAAGCCTGATAGATCAATTATTTGGATGTGAAAATCCCAATTATACGCCCAATGGAGAAAAAACTTATTATATCTTAGAGGCGAAAAATATTGAAAGGATGTTTAACTGATTAATATATGTTTGGAAGACTAACCCCAATGGTAAAGGGAATATTGATAATAAATATTGGCGTATTTATTATCGTCAATATATTCAGCTACGCACTGGCTTTTTTATCATTGTTCCCATTTAAATCCGATTTATTTAAGCCATTTCAGCTGTTTACCTACATGTTTACACATCAATCATTTGGACATATCTTTTTTAACATGATAGGGTTGGTTGTTTTCGGCTCGTTCCTTGAGCAGTATTGGGGACAAAACCGGTTCCTTACCTTCTATTTAGTCACGGGAATTGGTGCTGCTGTATTTTTTGGAGGGATTAATTATTTTGAGTTGTTTGGTCCCGTATACCTTAATGTACCCATGATCGGAGCTTCAGGGGCGGTTTATGGCTTATTAATGGGGTGTGCAATGCTGTTTCCCAATACACAGGTATATTTACTTTTTCCTCCCATTCCCATAAAACTTAAATGGCTGGCTTTGGTTTTAGGAGGTATATCCATATTCTCGACCATCAACAATGACCCCAGCGACAATGTGGCCCATTTAGCTCATTTGGGTGGGATGGTTTTTGCGTTTATAATGATAAAGATCTGGCAAAGACAGGATCACAGATATTAGATACTGAAAATGAATACGATACTTGACGATTTTAAAAATGCCTGGAACAGGCCCAACAATGCGGTTGCTCAGCTGATCCTGATCAATGTGATCGTTTTTGTGGGATTGTTTTTGATATCACAACTGAAACATGTAGGACTGGCATCTGTTTCAGAGTTTATAATTAAACAATTCGTAATACCACCAGACCTGTATGAATTCATTTATCGCCCATGGACTGCGATCACATATGCCTTTAACCACGGAGGCATACTACACATATTGATGAACATGATTGTTCTTTATTGGTTTGGCAGACTTTTTACTGAATATCTGGGAAGTCAAAAGCTGATTAATCTTTATGTAATCGGGGCGCTTTCAGGGGCATTGATCTTTGTTTTTATTTACACCTTATTTCCCGTTTTGGGAAGCAGTGGTATGGTTGGTGCATCTGGGGCAATTTATGCAATTGTAATCGCAACAGCTGTGTTATTACCTGAATACAAATTCTTCTTACTTTTCTTTGGGCCTGTAAAGATTATCTACATTGCTTTATTCTTTATTTTTATTAGTCTATATGATCTGCTTCTTGGTATAAATGTTGGTGGTAACTTAGCCCATCTTGCCGGTGTAGGCGTCGGATATCTCTACACCAAACAATTGCAAAAAGGAAATGAGCTCGGAGTCTGGGTATTTAAAGTGATGGAATTTTTCAAGAACCTCTTTAAACCGAAACCCAAAATAAAGGTCTCCCATCGCAAAAAAACAAAATCGGCTACTTTCTCTGCTAAAAATACCAAGGACCAGGTGTCGCAGGATGAAATTGACAAGATACTGGATAAGATCTCCGAGCGTGGATATGAAAGTCTGACCAAAGAAGAAAAGGAAAAATTATTCAACGCCAGTAAAAAATAAGAAAAGCGAAGAGCCTTGCGCCCTCCGCTTTTACCAAACAACCAAACAACCTAATTTAAACCATGAAATTTATCTTCAATATCTTTTGTCTTTCTACTCTTTTAGCTTCTGACTCATGAATCTTTACGCAAAGGTTTAACAAAAAATTGATAAAAACCGGCCACAGGGGTGCCATCTTAGAAGTTGGAACTTGTTACTCTTATCGGGAGCAGTTTTAAATAGTCTAATCCTCCATTTTCGGTTGATTTCTTTCCCTCTGTGAACCTTTGCGCTACTCTGCGATCTTTGTGAAATAGCTCTTAGAAGCTGTAACACAAAGTTTCTCAAAGAATCACAGTGATCACTGAGAATGGCTTTTCTACCAAGTCATTGTTATTCTTTAATTTACGGTGTAAGTATCTACAAATACCGTCAGTGAAGAGCTAAGGCAGGAATTGTGCTTGGTTTGATTATCCCATAGACTAAAAAAGAAAAGCGAAGAGCCTTACGCCCTCCGCTTTCACCAAACAACCAAACAACCTAATTTAAACCATGAAATTTATCTTCAATATCTTTCTTCTTTTGCTCTGTGAGTTTCTGTACTCATGAATCTTTACGCAAAGGTTTAACAAAAAATTGAAAAAAACCGGGCGTAGGAGTCCCATCTTGGAAGTTGAAACTCCTTAGGCCTTCCTTGAAAATTGTTTTTTATGGAGGTGTAAATTATTTAATTGAGTGAACCTTGGTTCAATTTTTTGTATTTAATGAGTTTTACTCTTTTCTTTTTCTTCGAAAAGTACAAATTACGGTGATTTTTAGTGGTGATGTTGTACTAATCCTAGGTTTTTTGAAGCTTGGACGTACCTATCCTGTGAACTTGACTTTTTTGGTTCAGGCGGCTTTCAGTAGCGGAGGGGCTTGTGCGGTTCGTTTGCTGATCTTAACGGCATTGGCTGTCATCACTCCAAAGAAGACCCAAACTATCTCATTCTTCATGCTTTTGGCTTTTACCTTACCAAGTCCGTAGCTGATCTTATGGGTTCCAAAACTACCTTCCAATACGGTGGCCCTTTGGCTGGCAATGGCGCTTCTGAGTTGTTTTTCTGCCTTTGTATCCACCTGATGTCCCTTCCTTGGAAAGCAGGTGAAGATCTTTTTACCGGTCAGGTATTTTCGATTGGCATTGGTGGCATATATCCGATCAGCACCTAACTGGTATAAGTCACGAAAAGCTTGTCTGTGTTTTAAGGTACTGATCTTTAACCTGGTGGATTCATTGAACGCATTAAAACTCAGGTGGTCAAAAATACATATGCCATCTACCTGAAGGATGTGGGCTTTCATTCCGAATTCCACACGTTTGGTCTCCTTGCCACGGACGATAGGCCTCACATATGGCTTTGGCAGTGACACGATCCGGTCTTTAAGCTCTTTGGCGGGATGGGTGAGCAGAAACTGTTGCTGCTCTAATACTTTCCTGATTGTACGCAAATATGCCCTTTCTGATTGTTTCAGCTCGATTAGTGGATGAGAATCCAACACTTCCTGAAGCTGGTCAATCCCTTTTTCAAGCAGATAGATCAATGATTTCTTCCGCTTCATAGCGAGTTGATACGGCTTCCTTCGTCTTCGGTCAAAGTCTAACTGTCGCCTCTTCTGATCAAGGTATTTTGACCTGGGCCTTTTCATACCTACTATTTTACACCACCTGTAAAGTTGCTTTTCAAAAATCCAATGGCAACTCTCCCATAGCAGCTTTACATCTGTGGGGAAACGAATGTAGCTTTCGTAACAAGTAGCGTCCATCAGCAGGACATGTGTGTTATTCATATCCCGCTTCCAGTGGTTGATCAAAACATCCTGGAGTTGTTGCCAATCGGTATGAGTGGCAACATAGGTCCTGATCCTGCTGATAATTGCCTTATCCTTGATCCGTTGGCAATCTTTGAGAAGCTTGTTACAAAATAATTGTAGGCTCCAATCAGTATTGAATCGTTCAATCAATTTTTCATCGCTGATGTTCAAATATGATTTTAAAAACATCAATCCAAACATTCCTTGGGCTGAAAACCACCTTGGCGCTCCCGGGCCGATGTTCTCTTCTGGTAAACAATCAGCCAGTTGGTCCCAGGGTATACTATCGTGGATCTTGCCGAGGTTGCTGTTCTTAAATAAATACCATTTTGGAGTTAAATAGTCTTCAGGTTGGAAAAGCTCTGTGTCCATTGTATTTTGTAGCGTTATTTGTATTTAGACACTACAAAATAACAAATCAAAAACCCCGAAAAAAGCTATTTACAGCTAATTTCGGGGTTTTTATTTTTGCTATTCAATGGGTAACCCCCTTTAAATCAGTCTATTCGTATTTTCAGGTAGGGCCTCCTTATCAACAAAAAAGGCCCTGAATGGGATTTCAGGGCCTTTTTTTGTTGGTCTTTAATTTCTTTTAAACATTTACATGTCTCTCTGCATGATAGGAAGATCTCACCAGCGGACCGGACTCCACATACTTTAATCCTCGTTTCAATCCTTCTTCTCTCAACATGGCAAATTTATCCGGGTGTATGTATTCCATAACTTCCAGGTGTAATTTGGTTGGCTGCAGGTATTGGCCCAGTGTTAAAATATCCAGCCCCCGACCGACCAGATCGTCCATGGCTTTAAATATCTCATCATCTGTTTCTCCCAAACCGAGCATGATCCCGGACTTTGTCCGACAACCGTGTTCTTTCATTTTCTGCAGCTGTTCCAGGCTCCGATGGTATTTTGCCTGTGGCCTCACCCTTCTATACAACCTTTCGACCGTTTCCATGTTATGGGAAACTACTTCCTGACCAGCACTGATCATTCTGTATAATGCATCCCAATTGCCTTTCACATCAGGTATTAGGGTTTCGATTGTCGTTTCAGGAGAAAGTTTTTTTGTCCAAGCTACAGTCTGGTACCAAATTTCGGCTCCCCTGTCTTTCAACTCATCGCGGTTTACTGAAGTAATAACAGCATGCTTTACCCCCATTTTTGCGATGGCTTCTGCGACTCGCTGTGGTTCCTCTTCATCATATTCAGGAGGACGACCCGTGGCCACGGCACAAAAGGAGCATCCACGGGTACAAACATTTCCAAGGATCATAAAAGTTGCCGTCCCGGCGCCCCAGCATTCACCCATATTCGGACAGTTCCCACTCTCACAAATAGTATGTAATTTATATTTATCGACAAGGCCCCTTACTTTTTGGTATTCCTTACCGATTGGAAGTTTAACTCTTAACCAATCAGGTTTTTTTCTTCTCGGGCTTTTGTTTTCTTCTACAACTGGTAATTCAATCATAATTCACTATTTCGATGCAAAGTTAAAATATTAATACGGCAGATGAGAGAAATTGGGTATAAATCTATTTTCTCGAACCGTAGAAAAGAGTGAAATAAGCGTTAGGAAAAATGCTTTGATTATTGGCTGTCGGGATCATGTTAATTTCACGAATGAAAAAATCTGACTGAAAGCCTGTCTCAATTCCCACGACATTGCTTCTGAACGATCCGAATTCAAATGCAAAAGCAAGCCTGGCATTGAGGCCTGGCACAACACTTGATTCAAACAGTCCTTGTAAAAAATTACCATTGCCGACAATGGCAGCTCCACTATTATGCTTTTCCGCATCATAGGGAACTTTAGTTGTCCTGCCATTTCCCTCAGCTACTTCAATGTAATAGGGGGATTCAAGTCCAATAGTTGGTCCGAGCTGCGTGATGAGATTAATCTGGACACCCTGTTGAGGAGCTTTCCTGAATAAAATATATTCCCTGCTATACGAAAACCTAATGCTATACAGGTAATTTTCTTTTCCCCAGATAAATGTATTTCCCGCACCGGTATAAAATTTTTGTTCCTGTGGATGTTTGATATTAACAATTTCAAGTTGGCCACCATGAAACAAATCTTCCTTGAGCATTCGTGTATGCTTAAACATCACCCCACCAATCAATCCGCTATTAGTAGCTTTTGTGATTCCCCAAACAAATTCCCTGGTATATTCATAATCGCCGGCATACTGACCATGGCTGCTTAATACCACCAGGAATATCAATGAAAAAGTGAGTTTAATTTTTCTCCCCATTTACTAATGCTAAGTGTTTACTATGGACTGCTGACAATTCAGTAATGATAAATTTAATGAATTATTATCAATTTATGTTTCAGTTTACAACTAATAATTAACTGATGTCGTCTTCACAAAGTTTTTTCAACTCGTCGTAGTTGATCCCAAAATGAGATTGATCATACACACAAATACCATTTTTGATAATCAAAACCTGAGGCGACTGATGAGTGATCTGAAACGATGCTTCAATATAATTGGATATATCCCTGTACCTAATAACATCCAAAAGAAAAGGGTTAAGATCGTTCATCTCATCTTTATTCCAATTTCTTTCCAACCGGTTAAGCGCAAGTGCACTCGTTGAACACCTTGTACTATGCTTAAAAATAATTACCGGTTTGCTTTTTGACTCCTCTGAAATAATGCTCAGCGACTCAACACTTTTTAATTCTCTCCACATTTACATTCAAAAAATTAATCATACCATATTTCCGATTCCCGGGTATCATATCTTGGCTTTTTGATGGTATTGTCTGTTTTTTTCAGCTTTTCACCACTTCTATCTGTTATTTTATACCACATCCTGGTAATCCAGCTGGATTTGGGACCACCCTCATAGTTATGAACCCTGGCTGAGTTGATCTGGGCTTCTAAATCTTTTACAAACTTATACTTCAGGCGAAAATTTCCAATTACCTGTTGATTTCTTGCCGACAATTCCCTGAAATTTCTATCCTTTTTATTCTGCGAGACGGCTTTGAGATTTCCTTTATAATTGTGGGCGATCTTTGACATGTATTTATAGCCCAATTTCTTTTCATCCCGGGATTGAAGAACGATGTTGCCCTGGTAGTTGGCCATAACTGCCGCTTTATCCTGCCTGTCCTTTTTCAGCATCTTCTCAGATTTTGTTTTGATTTCCCCCTGATAATTTGCTAAAACCGAAGCTTTATTTTCCATTTTTCTATCCCGATACTTCTCAGGTTTCAACTTAATTTCTCCCTGGTAATCTGCCATGTTCAAAGACTTGCCCTCCAACATTTGCTGACGCTGTTTCTTTGTGTAACCCTTTAAATTCCCAGAATAATTAGTAATGACCTTCTTATGCAATTTGAAATAACTTTCGCGTTGTTTTTTGGTATCGGTTTTATGAAAGCCTGTATAATTGGAGAAATTTGAGCTTTTGCCTGCCAATTCCTGCTGACGGGCTTTCTTACTCTTAATTTTGATATTGCCACTATAATTGCTCAGGTATTTGGAATTGGCTTTGTACCATTTTTCCCGTTTCGAGTTTGATTCCCGTTTGACATTTCCTGAGTAGTCAGACATGTTGAGCGATTTACCTTCCATCATTTGGTCTCTTTGTTTTTTGGTATATCCTCTCTGAAACCCTGAATAATTCACGTTGTATTTGGAAAATCTTTTATTCCAACGGGACTTTGCAGATTGATTTTCAGCCTTTCTATTACCCTGATAATTAGACAAAATTAATGACTCTCCTTCCAGACTCTGGTTTTTTTGCTTTTTGGTTAAAGCTTTTTGATATCCCGAATAATTGACATTGTATTTAGAGAACCTTTTGTTCCATTTGCTCTTAGCTGATCGTGATTCCGCCTTTCTATTGCCCTGATAACTGGCCATATTCATCGATTTCCCTTCCTGCATTTGATCACGTTGCTTTTTCGTGTATCCTTTTTGGAATCCCGAATAATTGACGTTGTATTTGGAAAACTTTTTACTCCACTTATTTTTCGATGATGAGGATTCTGCTTTTACGCTACCACTATATTGCTGGACAGCTTTTGAATGGTATTTTCCACTGAGTTGTTTATTCTTTTTGGACAAATAAATATCTCCCGAATAATCTTGCTGCCTGGCAGATTTTTCCCTGAATTCGTCAATTTGTTTATTGATGGATTTTTGCCTCGATTTGCCGGGGTTCCTGGAGCCCCGTGATTTGTCAGCATTTACCTGTCCCTGCAATTGCTTCGGCACAACAGCTATCTCTCCCCTATCCCTTGCCTGAATTTTGGAATTCCTTTTACGAACCTTGCCAGGTGATTTGTACCTGATGTTGCCACTGTACTTCTTCATCAGATTGGAGCTGTACTTGTAGGACAACTTTTTATTTTCACCAAAAACAGGTTTTCCCCCTAAACCTTTTTGAACGGATTTGGAGGCATATCGGAGATTTTGCTTTTGTACATTAAATGATTTTCTATTCTTTCTGGCGGGATTTTTCTCCGGAGGCCGTACAGAGCCAGCCATTTGAATGGCTTTTGGTTTTAATTCGATCTGACCAGGATTTTTCTGAATTTGCCTGGAACGGTTGCCGAAATAAAATTTTTCCAAAAGCCGGGATTTCTTTTTAACTGTTCGCGTTTTTGCACTTTTACGATGACGTTTTCTTTCCAGTCTTTTTCTTTTTTGATCCTGCTCAATCTTTTCCCCGGGTAAAACCTGGGCAAAAGCATCCTGGGTAGTCCATTGCAGGACAACGAAAAATGAAAGAAATATGACGATTCGAAATGTGATACCCGTTGCCGTTTTACACCTGTTTAATTAATCAAAAACCCAAAAATAAGCTTATTTGGCTATTTTCAGTTAACTAGTCACTTCTTTATGTATATAATGTACTATATCTATTAAAATTGTATGGTTGGAAGACTATCGCCTCTAGTATTCTAATATTTCCAAAATACCCTTTTTAATACGGTTCTTTGGCAAAAAGTCATCTTCCAACAATTTATTGAAGGGAACAGGGGTATCAAGCGCCCCAATTCTTTTAACGGGCGCATCGAGATATTCAAAGCAATATTCGCTGATAGAAGCTGCTATTTCGGCTCCAATTCCGCCGGTTAGCGTATCTTCATGAATGATAATGACTTTATTCGTTTTTTTGACTGATGTAAAAACTGTTTCCCTGTCCCAGGGAAGCAAACTTCTCAAATCAATTATTTCCAGGGATTCCCGCTCAAATTCCTCAATCATATCCATTATCCATTTCACTCCCAGTCCATAAGTAATAACGGTAAGCTTATCACCTTTTGAAATTATTTTAGCGCGACCGATTTCGATATCATAATATTCCGAAGGCACCATTCCCTTGACAGATCGATACAGGAATTTGTGCTCGAAATACAAAACCGGATTGGGATCTTCTATAGCTGCAATTAATAAACCCTTTGCATCAAAAGGATTTGAGGGATAAACAATTTTCAGCCCCGGAACATGAAAAAACCAGGATTCTGTTGATTGGCTATGAAAAGGTCCGGCGCCTAATCCAGCGCCTGTGGGCATTCGGATCACAACATCGGAATGCTGCCCCCACCGATAATGAGACTTGCCCAGGTTATTGACAATCTGATTGAAAGCACAACTGACAAAATCTGCAAATTGCATTTCGATAACCGATTTATATCCTTCGATGGAGAGCCCTAAACCCATGCCAACAACCGCAGACTCACAAAGTGGAGTGTTGCGAACTCTCTCTCTTCCATACTTTTTCACAAATCCATCCGTCAACTTAAAAGCTCCTCCATACTCTGCTATGTCCTGCCCCATTAAAATGAGGTAAGGAAATTTTTCCATTGATTGGTCCAGCCCCTGAGAAATAGCGTCGATGTACCTTAATTCCTGTGCTTCCTTTAAACTGTTAATGTCGATATCATTTTTCTTTGTCCTGATCGGATGATATACATCGGCTAATTCCATACCTTCATTTGGAACAATATCCGGCAAAACAAATGCTTTTTCCCAGCATTCATTTATTTCCTTTTGTAAGTCCAGTTTTATTGATTCAATTTCTTTCTGTTTTATAATCCCATTTTCCAGTAGATAATTTTCATACAAAGTGATGGGGTCTTTTTCCTTCCAGTTTTCCAATAATTCTGGTGGCACATATTTTACTCCCGATGCTTCTTCATGCCCACGCATTCGAAAGGTTCTGGCCTCTACCAAAGCACACTCTGGTTTATTCCTGATTTTCTTTACAATACTATCAAGTGTTGTCATTACTTCCAGAATGTTGTTTCCATCAATTGAATAGCTTTCGATACCATATCCTATCCCTTTTTCTGCGATTGACTTGAAACGGAATTGCTCTTCGACAGGAGTTGAAAGCGCATATCCATTATTCTCCACAAGAAATACAATGGGAAGTTCCCAAACAGCAGCTATATTCAATGCTTCATGAAATTCCCCTTCGCTAGTCCCTCCTTCTCCGGTAAAAACAATTGTCACTTTTTTCTCTCCCTTCAGCTTTTTTGCCAAAGCAATTCCATCAGCCACTGAGAGTTGTGCTCCTAAATGTGAGATCATTCCAACAATGTGATTTTTCGTAGATCCGAAATGAAAGGACCGGTCTCTGCCTTTTGTAAACCCTTCTTTCTTTCCCATAAACTGGGCGAATAAGTGAGTCAGGTCGACACCTCTGGTTGTAAAAACCCCCAGATTACGATGAACGGGTAGAACGTATTCATCTTCATCCAGTATCAAGGTACTTCCGACAGCGATAGCTTCCTGGCCAATCCCTGAAAACCACTTACTGATCTTCCCCTGTCTCAAAAGGATCAACATTTTCTCTTCGATCAATCTCGGAAAAATGAGATTCCGGTAGATGCGGATTAACTTTTTTTGGGAAAATTTTTCAGCTTTATATTCCATTTTATAATATAATTAATCCGTAGGATTTTGTATATCATGATCGGTCAACTTTCTTTTTCTATTATATTTGAACTCCAAAATCAATAAATGATAAAATACAACAAACACATTCTTGACAACGGGCTCACTTTAATCATCCACGAAGATCACACCACACCTCTTGCCGTTGTAAATACTTTATATGATGTAGGTTCGAAAAATGAGCACATTGAAAAAACCGGCTTTGCTCATTTGTTTGAACACCTGATGTTTGGAGGCTCAAAGAATATCAAGAATTTTGATGATTACCTTCAGCAGGTTGGAGGAGACAATAACGCCTTTACCTCGACTGATATCACTAATTATTACATAACCCTGCCAGCACAAAACCTGGAAACAGCACTCTGGCTGGAATCGGACAGAATGCTGGAGCTTTCTTTTGATCCAAAAGTTTTAGAGGTTCAAAGAAAGGTTGTCATAGAAGAGTTTAAACAGCGATATCTCAACCAGCCTTATGGTGATGTATGGTTGAAATTGCGACCTCTAGCTTATAAAGTTCATCCCTACCAATGGCCAACAATCGGAAAGGATATCAGCCACATTGAGGAAGCCAACATGGATGATGTGAAAAAATTCTTTTTCAACTTCTATGCTCCTGATAATGCTGTGCTGGTGATCGCTGGAAATATTCGGGAAAAGGAGGTTCTTGAGAAAGTAAACAAATGGTACGGAAATATTCCAAAACGAAACGTGAATAAACTTCCACTACCAACTGAGCCTAAGCAAAATGAATACAGGCGGGATGAAGTTCGTGCAAATGTACCTCTCAATGCTATTTATATGGTCTTTCATGTGCCCGGAAGAAAGGATGAATATTACCACGAAGCAGATCTTCTATCCGATATTCTTGGCAGGGGACATTCATCAAGGCTATATGAAGATCTTGTGAAGAAAAGACCCGTTTTCAATTCCATCTCTGCTAACTTATCCAGCTCTTATGAGCCTGGTTTATTGATTGTCAGCGGAAAATTAAATCCTGAGCAAAATGTAGAAGAAGCTGAAAAAGAGATCTGGAAAATTTTAGAGGATTTCAAGGAAAAAAATATTGAGGACTTCGAAATTGAAAAGGTAAAAAATCAGGCTGAGTCAACAATCATCTATGGAGAAGCTGAAGTTCTGCACCGCGCAATGAATCTTGCCATCGCAACCGTTCTTGGTGATACCGAGCTGGCCAACACAGAAATTGAATCGGTCCGAAGCGTCACTAAAGAAGGTATTTTGAATATTTCTCAGACCATCCTTCAAAAAGAAAATTGTTCAACATTACATTACCTCTCTGAATCATAATTCTCTTCTAAATGCAAAATAATTCAATAATCATTGAATTACATTACCTGCCATGCATCGAATATTTTGGATACTTAAGCAAGTACAAAACCGTTTTCATTGAGAAGCATGAACACTATGTAAAACAAAGCTATAGAAATCGTTGTAGCATTCGCGGGGCAAACAAAATAGAGGATTTAATTGTTCCAGTTAAACACAAAGGCAAACAGTTAATTACAGATATTGAAATCGACTATCATCAGAAGTGGCTGGGAACTCATACAAGGGCTATAATGTCCGCATATGGCAAAGCTCCATTTTATGAATATTTTAATGAAGAATTTCTCAATATTTTACGTAAGAGACATAAGTGGTTATTTGACCTTAATCTTGAACTTCTGACAATTTGTCTGAAATTACTTAGAATGGAGTTCGAAATTAAATTTACCGATGATTTTGATAAATTGCCCAAAAATGATCAAATTGACGTGAGAGGGTTAATACATCCGAAAAGAAAAGATTACGAACAGACAAACTATATTTCTTTTGAGTATTCCCAGGTGTTTGGCAATAACTTTGTGGGCAATTTAAGTGTTATAGATCTGTTATTTTGTACGGGAAGTCAATCACTGGATATAGTTAAAAATACAATCAGGTAGTTTGAACCCATATCAAATTATTACCGTTATAATAAAAAGTGAAAAAAATTAGTGAATCGATTAAGAATTAGAGGTAAAATTTCTAAATTTAAAAAAATAATAGGATTGCTTTATGGAGGCTAAATTTTCAAATAGGGTAAAGGAGGTAATCTCGCTAAGCAGGGAAGAAGCGTTAAGGCTTGGGCACGATTACATTGGAACCGAGCACTTATTGCTGGGGATGATTCGCGAGGGCGAGGGAGTAGCAATTTCATTATTGAAGAAATTAGGTGTTTCATTAGAAGAGTTGAGAACGACAATCGAGCAGGCTACTAAGGGCACCTCCATCAGCAACGTGAAAAATCTTGCAAACATTCCACTTACCCGTCAATCAGAAAAAGTTTTAAAAATCACATATCTGGAAGCTAAAATTTTCAAGAGCCAACTTATTGGAACTGAACATTTGCTGTTGTCCATCCTGAGAGATGAGGATAACCTGGCAACCCAGATCCTTGAAAAATTTGATATCAATTACGAAGTGGTTAAGGAATTATTGGAATACCAAACCGAAAACCCAATGGCTTCTTCATCGGACACAGATGATCCGGATGAAGATTCGTCTTCAAGAATTTTCGGAGGTAGTTCAGGATCTGGTAGGGAATCCGGCAAACAAGGAGAAAAATCAAGAACTCCAGTCCTTGATAATTTTGGAAGGGATCTGACCAAACTAGCTGAAGAGAATAAATTGGATCCAATTGTCGGACGTGAGAAAGAAATTGAAAGGGTTGCCCAAATCCTGAGTAGAAGGAAGAAAAACAACCCTATTCTAATTGGCGAACCGGGAGTTGGTAAAACTGCCATCGCTGAGGGGTTGGCATTAAGAATTATACAAAAGAAAGTTTCCAGGGTATTATTTGGCAAAAGGGTTGTCACGCTTGATCTGGCCAGCCTTGTTGCCGGAACAAAATACCGGGGACAATTTGAGGAGCGTATGAAAGCGGTAATGAACGAGTTGGAAAAAGCTCCTGAAGTTATCCTTTTCATTGACGAACTTCATACCATTGTTGGTGCAGGGGGAGCATCCGGATCATTGGATGCATCCAATATGTTTAAGCCGGCTTTGGCACGGGGTGAAATTCAGTGCATCGGTGCAACCACGCTTGATGAATATCGACAGTACATTGAAAAAGATGGCGCACTGGCAAGAAGGTTCCAGGTTGTGATGGTAGATGCCACTACACCTGAAGAAACCATTGAAATCCTCAATAACATAAAAGAACGATACGAAGATCACCACCACGTGAATTATACGGAGGAGGCTATTGATTCTTGTGTGAAATTGTCAGATAGATATATCAGCGATCGATTTTTGCCTGACAAGGCAATCGATGTAATGGATGAAGCTGGTGCAAGGGTGCATATTAATAACATCCATGTACCTGATGACATCATCAAACTTGAAGAATCAATTGAAAATATTAAAAAGGAAAAGAATAAGGTCGTAAAAAGCCAGAAATACGAAGAAGCTGCGCAACTGCGTGATAAAGAGAAAAAATTGCTGGAGCAATTAAGCGTAGCAAAGGAAAAGTGGGAAGAGGAGACCAAGACCAAGAGGTATACCGTAAATGAAGATAATGTGGCCGAAGTAATTGCCATGATGACCGGTGTGCCAACCAAAAGAATAGCTCAAAACGAATCTGCCAAGCTTTTAAACATGTCTTCTGAGCTTCAGCATAAAGTTGTGGGTCAGCAGGAGGCTATCAAAAAATTGGTAAAGGCTATTCAAAGAACCAGGGTCGGGCTTAAAGATCCTAAAAAACCAATTGGAACTTTCATATTCCTGGGACCAACAGGCGTAGGTAAGACGGAATTAGCGAAAGTGTTGGCAACGTATCTGTTTGACAAGGATGATGCCTTGATACGAATTGATATGAGCGAATACATGGAGAAATTTTCCGTTTCAAGATTGGTAGGAGCTCCTCCTGGCTATGTGGGATATGAAGAAGGCGGACAGTTGACTGAAAAAGTCAGAAGGAAACCTTACAGTGTCGTTCTTCTTGACGAGATTGAAAAAGCGCATCCTGATGTATTTAACATTTTGTTGCAAGTTCTTGATGATGGAATCTTGACGGATGGCCTGGGAAGAAGAGTGGATTTCCGAAATACGATCATCATCATGACCTCCAACATTGGAGTGAGAGATTTGAAAGACTTCGGAAGTGGTATCGGATTCGCGACATCATCTAAACAACAAAATGAAGATGAAGTCATGAAATCTACAATACAAAATGCTTTGAAAAAGGCATTCAGCCCTGAATTTCTTAACAGGTTGGATGACGTGATCGTATTTAATGCATTGGCAAAAGAACATATTCATGAGATCATTGATCTAACCTTAAGCAAATTGTTTTCAAGAGTCGACAGCCTAGGTTATTCCATAGAGCTGACAGAAAAAGCAAAAGATTTCATCGCTGAGAAAGGATATGACCCTCAATACGGTGCGCGACCTTTAAACCGGGCTATTCAGAAATATCTTGAAGATCCTCTTGCTGAAGAGATTTTGAAGGGCGATTACAATGGAGGTGATACCATAGTTGCCGATTACTCAGGAAAAGGTGAAGAACTAAATTTCAAGATAAAGACGAAGAAGAAGTCACCGACATCGGAAAGCAACGAAAAAAACGATAAATAGGCCTTCCTTGAAAATTGTTTTTTATGGAGGTGTAAATTATTTAATTGAGTGAACCTTGGTTCAATTTTTTGTATTTAATGAGTTTTACTCTTTTCTTTTTCTTCGAAAAGTACAAATTACGGTGATTTTTAGTGGTGATGTTGTACTAATCCTAGGTTTTTTGAAGCTTGGACGTACCTATCCTGTGAACTTGACTTTTTTGGTTCAGGCGGCTTTCAGTAGCGGAGGGGCTTGTGCGGTTCGTTTGCTGATCTTAACGGCATTGGCTGTCATCACTCCAAAGAAGACCCAAACTATCTCATTCTTCATGCTTTTGGCTTTTACCTTACCAAGTCCGTAGCTGATCTTATGGGTTCCAAAACTACCTTCCAATACGGTGGCCCTTTGGCTGGCAATGGCGCTTCTGAGTTGTTTTTCTGCCTTTGTATCCACCTGATGTCCCTTCCTTGGAAAGCAGGTGAAGATCTTTTTACCGGTCAGGTATTTTCGATTGGCATTGGTGGCATATATCCGATCAGCACCTAACTGGTATAAGTCACGAAAAGCTTGTCTGTGTTTTAAGGTACTGATCTTTAACCTGGTGGATTCATTGAACGCATTAAAACTCAGGTGGTCAAAAATACATATGCCATCTACCTGAAGGATGTGGGCTTTCATTCCGAATTCCACACGTTTGGTCTCCTTGCCACGGACGATAGGCCTCACATATGGCTTTGGCAGTGACACGATCCGGTCTTTAAGCTCTTTGGCGGGATGGGTGAGCAGAAACTGTTGCTGCTCTAATACTTTCCTGATTGTACGCAAATATGCCCTTTCTGATTGTTTCAGCTCGATTAGTGGATGAGAATCCAACACTTCCTGAAGCTGGTCAATCCCTTTTTCAAGCAGATAGATCAATGATTTCTTCCGCTTCATAGCGAGTTGATACGGCTTCCTTCGTCTTCGGTCAAAGTCTAACTGTCGCCTCTTCTGATCAAGGTATTTTGACCTGGGCCTTTTCATACCTACTATTTTACACCACCTGTAAAGTTGCTTTTCAAAAATCCAATGGCAACTCTCCCATAGCAGCTTTACATCTGTGGGGAAACGAATGTAGCTTTCGTAACAAGTAGCGTCCATCAGCAGGACATGTGTGTTATTCATATCCCGCTTCCAGTGGTTGATCAAAACATCCTGGAGTTGTTGCCAATCGGTATGAGTGGCAACATAGGTCCTGATCCTGCTGATAATTGCCTTATCCTTGATCCGTTGGCAATCTTTGAGAAGCTTGTTACAAAATAATTGTAGGCTCCAATCAGTATTGAATCGTTCAATCAATTTTTCATCGCTGATGTTCAAATATGATTTTAAAAACATCAATCCAAACATTCCTTGGGCTGAAAACCACCTTGGCGCTCCCGGGCCGATGTTCTCTTCTGGTAAACAATCAGCCAGTTGGTCCCAGGGTATACTATCGTGGATCTTGCCGAGGTTGCTGTTCTTAAATAAATACCATTTTGGAGTTAAATAGTCTTCAGGTTGGAAAAGCTCTGTGTCCATTGTATTTTGTAGCGTTATTTGTATTTAGACACTACAAAATAACAAATCAAAAACCCCGAAAAAAGCTATTTACAGCTAATTTCGGGGTTTTTATTTTTGCTATTCAATGGGTAACCCCCTTTAAATCAGTCTATTCGTATTTTCAGGTAGGGCCTAAATAGATGAAGCGGGTTTTTACCCGCTTTTTTGTTTTTCTCCCATTAGAAAAGCTTTGATATATTCGTCCAGATCTCCATCCAGCACATTTTGCACATCTGTTCGTTCAACGCCAGTTCGATTATCCTTGATCAATTTGTAAGGATGCAAGACATAGTTTCTGATCTGAGATCCAAAATCAATTTTCATTTTCGAACTTTCAACTTTCGCTCTTTCCTCATTTCTTCTATCTAATTCCAACTGATAAAGACGTGACTTTAGCATGTTCATTGCCTTTTCTTTATTCTGTAGTTGGGAACGCTCCTGCTGACATTCAATGATAATTCCTGAAGGGGCATGCCTCAACCGGACTGCTGTTTCTACCTTGTTCACGTTTTGCCCGCCAGCTCCTCCGGATCGATAGGTATCCCAGGAAATATCAGCGGGGTTGATCTCTATTTCAATAGAATCATCTACAATCGGATAAACATAAATAGATGCAAAAGACGTATGCCTCCGACCTCCTGAGTCAAAAGGTGAAATTCTTACCAATCTGTGAACACCTATTTCGGATTTTAGATACCCATAGGCAAATTCTCCGTCAAATTCTAACGTTGCAGATTTTAAACCGGCAGTATCCCCTGGTTGATAATTGACTTCTTTTACCTTGTAGTCATTCTTTTCTCCCCACATGATGTACATCCTCATAAGCATTTCTGCCCAATCCTGACTCTCTGTTCCACCTGCCCCAGGATTGATTTCCATCATGGCACTGAGCTGATCTTCCTCACTACTTAGCATCTTCTTGAACTCCAGCTCTTCGAGTTTCGATTCCACACTTTTGTATTCCTTTTCGATTTCGTCTTCGGAAACTTCATCCTCTTCGTAAAATTCATAAAGTGTTTCAAAATCTTCGAAAGACTCATTCAAACCAGCAAAACTTTCCGTCCATATCTTTTTGGACCGGATATTTTTCATTACTTGTTCTGCTTGATTTGAATCTTCCCAGAAACCGGGTTGTGCTGTGATCAATTCTTCTTCCTCGACCTCCTTAACTTTTGTATCGTAGTCAAAGGTACCTCCTTAAGGCATTAACGCGAGCCTTTAAATCTTTGAATTGTTCTGTTGTCATAAAAATTTACTGATATACGTAATTAATATCGATAATGTGTAGCTTGTATTTACCGCCGACTTTGAATTTCTTTGGGTGTAAAAATTTTATCGCAGTACCCACCCCGACCAGTATTGCACCTGTTATCCATACATCTCCTTCAAACTCCCAATCATTTCCCTGAACAACTGTTTTATTAAACTGATCCAATAAAATATAAACGGCACCTGAGATCTGCAAAACAGTTCCGGTCTTTTTAAGATTAAATTTGATGAAATCTTTTTTTCGGATATCAATCTCACTAATCTCTTCCACACCAATTTTATTATAATGAAAGATAATACTGCTATCCTTCAGGGAAACAATGTGATCCTTTCTATAGTGGTCCTCGCCTTTCAGCTTATACCTTATTTCATCTCCTGATTTAAAGAAGACTTTTTTATTGGTTCCAGCTTTTTCAAGCATCAAAACATTTTGTGCTGAAAGAATACTGGAAAAAAATAAGAAAATGAGTACTGTTAGTGTAAATTTTTCTCTCATACCACTCCAATCATAATATAAAAATAATTATAAGTGGTGAAAAATTTTAAAAAAATATGAAGTAAATTATAAACGGTATACCCAATTGTACTTATCCTCTGCTTTTCCAGTTCTGATGTCGTCCAAAGTTTGAAGAATTTTTCTTGAAAATTCACGGTCTTCCATTGCGCTTAGTTTATAGTCAACTCCTTCATAACCAATGGTATCGATCTGTGCCACTGTAGCTGCAGTCCCAACCCCAAACGCTTCTTTTAACTCGCCGGCTTTACAGGCGTCAATAATTTCATCAACCGTAATTTTTCTGATCTCGATATCCACACCCCACTCGTTGGCCAGGGTCAGGACACTATCTCTGGTAATTCCACTGAGAATGGAATCACCAACTTCCGAAGTAATTAGCTTGTCTCCTATCAGGAACATAACATTCATTGTTCCCGCTTCTTCAATATATTTATGCTCTTTTCCATCCGTCCAAATCAGTTGATCGTAACCCTTTTCATGGGCTAACTTGGCAGGATAAAGTGATGCAGCATAATTGCCGGCAGCTTTTGCAAACCCTGTTCCTCCCTCTACTGCACGAGTATATTTGGTTTCAATTTTTACCTTCACCGGTTTGGAATAATAAGCTCCGACCGGGCAGGTAAAAATGATGAATTTATATGTTTCGGAAGGCCTGATACCGATGTATTCGTCCAATGCAAATGCAAATGGTCGAATGTATAGGGAGGTCCCTGGTAAACCCGGAACCCATTCTTTATCAATTTTCAACAATTCATTCAACCCACCCATAAAAACTTCTTCTGGAATTTCAGGAATACACAAACGTCTGGCGGAAAGGTTCATCCTTTCGAAGTTTTTGTCAGGTCTGAAAATAAGTATTTCGCCGGAAGGGCTTTTGTAGGCTTTTAAACCTTCAAATACGGATTGGGCATAATGCAAAACGGCACTTCCCGGAGAAAATGGGATATAATCGTACGGTTCAATCCTAAAATCGTTCCAAAAACCGTTTTTATAGTCGGAGATAAACATGTGATCGGAATAAACTCGTCCGAAAATAATGTTATTAAAATCTACCGATGGCAGCCTGGATTCCTGAACAGGCTTAAATTCAAAGTTTAAAGTTTCCACCATTTTGTAAGCATAATGCCCCATTTAAGGGCTTGCAAAAATAACAAATTATTTCAAGGATTTACAATCACTCTTTTCCTTTCCAGCTAACCTCCTTAGCATCAACCTCTTTGGCCATTTTTCGCGCTAGCACAAACAGATAATCTGACAACCTATTTAAATACTTTATGATGTGTTGATCTACTTCAATATTTCTGCTTAAGGCAATAACCTCCCTTTCTCCACGTCGACAAACCGTCCTGGCAATATGGCAAAATGAGACATGTTGATGACCTCCAGGAAGAATAAAATTTCTTAATGGTTCCAACGATTCTTCCATTGCATCAATTTCACTTTCGAGCTGTTCAACGGAATTCTCTTTGATTTTTGGCACATATTTCTGCGCCTTTTCACTTTCCGCAGCCAGATTTGAGGCAATTGTAAAAAGGTCACTTTGAATTTTCTCCAACAGTTCTTTCCGCGACTCAGAGCTTGTAACATCCCGGACCAGGCCCACAAAAGAATTCAACTCATCAATGGTTCCATAGGCATTTAATCTCAAATCATCCTTAAACACCTTTGTGCCTCCAAACAATGAGGTTTCACCATAGTCACCTGTTTTTGTATATATTTTCATTTAACAATTCTGTTTGGATTAAATGAAGCAGAGCTTCGAAAGCTAGCAATTATGCAATTGGATTAAAGTCATTCAACATTTGAAACCATCGATGCCTTGGTAATATTTTTATTTTCTTCATCTAATTCAACCAAACCATCTTTCAGGCGGACAATTCGGTGTGCATAATGTGCAATATCATCCTCATGCGTAACCATAATGATCGTATTTCCCTGCTCATGGAGCTTTTCAAATAAATCCATGATCTCGTAGGAAGTCTTGGAATCAAGATTTCCTGTAGGCTCATCCGCAAGAATAATACTTGGGTCATTCACCAGCGCTCTGGCTATGGCTACTCTCTGACGTTGCCCCCCTGATAGTTCATTGGGCTTATGCTTCACCCGGTCACCAAGTCCTACACTTTCGAGTGCTTTCATGGCAATATCTTCCCTGTCCGACTTATTATAACCCGCATAAACCAGAGGAAGAGCTACATTATCCAATGACGATGCTCGAGGCAGCAGATTGAAAGTCTGAAAAACAAATCCGATCTCTTTATTCCTGATCTCGGCGAGTTCATTTTCCGTCATGTTGCTCACATCTTTTTCATTCAGCTTATAGCTCCCCGATGTTGGAGTGTCCAGGCAGCCAATGATATTCATCAGGGTTGATTTTCCTGAACCTGATGGCCCCATAAAAGCAATGTACTCACCCTTGTAAATATCAATGGAAACAGATTGCAAGGCTTTGACTTCCTCACTCCCCATCTGGTATTTTTTTGAAATATTTAGGGTTTCAATAATTTTCTTTGTCATCGGATGCCTGATTAAAAAGTTTATTCAAGTAAACGCTTTATTAGAAAAAAAGTAAAATATTTTATTCAAAAGGGTGAAATATTTTATAATGAATCACAGAATCGTAAAAAAATTTATAAATACGGCTCGACGTGACGCCAGTGAACGCCTCCATCCTCAAGGAATTCACAAGTCACCCCCAGCTTTGACACTTCATCGATGTTCCGGTATTCATCATCAAAAAACACCATTTGCGAATAATCGATGTTGAAGTTTTGCTGAATGATTTTAAAGTGACTTACCTTGCTTCCTGGATATATTTGAGGATGATGAAAATAATGATGAATATCAAACATTTTCATTAGTTGATCAGCGATGTCAGGAGCATTCGTTCGCGATGCTGCCGAAATCATTTTATTGCTTTCGGATAACTTCAACAATATTTTCAGAATATCAGGATACATACTGATCATCCTCCCATCCACATCGATTATGTCATTTCCTTTCTTTTGATAGGGTGGATAGGTGCAATCACACCACGTTCCTCCGGCATCCCAGATGGTGAAATCAAGATCAAAAACGAATAATTTCATAAACCCTTGTAAGATAAACAATCATAATAACACGCTTTAAAATATAATAATTCAACAACTTAATGGATAAGAACATTCAAATGAAAAATATTTGCATTTCGTACGGAATCCATCCTCAAAAAATGTAATCTTTCATATCACATACTAACACAAGAAATCCTTATTTCTTATCAATTTCTCCAAATAATCAATAAATAGTTATAAAATATTTAAAATAGGAATCAAATATTGTCAAAATTCAAAATTAGTTATTACTTTGAAACTATATAAAATCCGTATTATTAGTCGACTTTTAATATTGATTTGTCATTAAACCCAAAACATTAATATTTGAGCCATGACCGGTGCCTACACTAAAAACACTTTCAAAGAAACATTGTTAAAAGCATACTATTATATTATCTCAGCTGATGGAAATATAGAAGAAAGGGAGTTGGAGATAGGTAGGAAAATGTGCAAAAAAGAAGGAATCGACGAAGGTGAATTCCAAAAAAAAATTGAGGCGTACAAAAATGACCCTAATCAAAACCTGATCGACTCCCTTAAAACTGACCTAAAAAAACTCTCTAAAGAGGAACAGGTAAAAGTTATTGCATACATGTCGAACACAGCAAATTCTGATGGTTTTATGGATGCGTTGGAATGGAAAATGATATACGAACTATATAAGAATGAACTACAACTAACACTGGAAGATATCATTCAGATGCAGCGTCAAATTCCTCCTTTTACAAACTAATATTTCTTGTTGCAAAGCATCTATTCAAACTTTATACAACTGTCTGATATATCAAATCTGTAATAACATACTTAAAATCAGCATTTTACTATAGGTTGTTTCATTATCACAGCTTTGTCGTGAATAATTCAGGTTAACATCCAATTTTTCCTCTCAAATTTGAGATTCGTATTCATTAACTTGTTTTGTTTTCATATTACACCTAACTTATTTAGGTAAATTTTATTATATGTCGCAATACAGCAACGAATTGGTAAGAGGAACTCTTAAAACACTCATTCTTAAAGTTTTATCAGATCATCAAAGAATGTACGGATACCAGTTAATCAAAGAATTTAACAAGAAAACTGATCATAAAATTCAATTGACAGAAGGAGCTCTGTATCCATTATTACATCAATTGGAAAGGGATAATCTAGTCACAATCGAAAAAGTCGTAGCTGATAACCGGGAAAGAAAATACTACAGCTTAAATGAAACAGGAAAGAAATTATCAACACAAAAAACAGTGGAACTCTTAGATTTTATGAAAACCATCGTTTCATTTATTCGATCTGATACCTAAACAACTTGGGCAAATAAATCCATCAGCTCTTTTCATCAATTATACCAGATGAATTTTTCCTCATATGAAAATTTACTTACTAATTTTGGATTCATTATTAACCAAACCAAATCCAGCCAAACATGAAAATCCAAAAGGTGGGTTTACCCCCATATTCAGTATTATTCAATCAAAACTTTGATTATTGCGATAGTTACACTGCAAACATGACAAAACTCCAACGTGAGATTTCACCTGTTGATGTAGCAAAAGCATTTTTCACCTCAGCTCCAAAATTGGTAGGCCATCTCTTTGAGTTCAGAAATCGGATCGTGTCAATAATAGGATTGAAAACAGGAGAAAATGTTATCGATAAGGAAACTGCCCTTGCAAATTTTAAAGGCAATCCCGGAGAACGCCTTGGATTATTTAGCGTGTTTGAGAGAACGGAAAACGAAATGGTTTTAGGCGAAGATGACAAACACCTTAACTTTCGGGTTTCGCTTATGATCCGGCCAGTCCAGAATGAACTGATCATAACGACGACCGTCAAATTTCACAATTTAATGGGTAGGTTGTATTTCCTTCCCGTCAAGCCTTTTCATCAGGTCATTGTTCCGAAAATGTTGAAGGGAATCATATCGGAGCTTGAGAAAAACAAACCAAAAGTGGATCTGGCTATTCAGGAATAATTACCTTTATTTCGTATCGTTCCGAACCTGAATTTAATTAGAGATTTTGCCAGTCGTTTACCATAATATTTAACATGTCTGATATTGAGCCATTTGAGTTTTTCACATGGAAAAGTCCACGGATCCTGCTTGACATCAGGCCAATTCCTTTATACCTCAAAGGATCAATTAAACATGCCATTTCCTTTTCTTTGATTGAGAGTAACATTATCAGACTGAAAAGATTTGTAGACAAATTAAAGGAATCTAAAAAAGACTACCCGGTACACCTGATCGATCAGAAAGGGCTGGTAGCTGAAGAAATTTCTCACGAAATTTCAGGGTATTACCTGAAGGGAGGATATGCCGGATTCCGGGAATGGAGGAAAAATGCATTCAATGAGGAATCTAAATTATTCGTAATAGGTGGTTATACCGGTTCCGGTAAAACAAAATTTCTTCAATATCTGAAATCTATTGATCATCAGGTCATTGATCTTGAAACATTGGCTTCGCACAAAGGGTCTGCTTTCGGATCCAATCCCAAACAAAAACAACCAACACACGAGTCCTTCCAAAATGAACTTCTTAGTTTGTGGTTGTCATTTGATCTCAAATATCCAATTTGGATAGAAGAAAAAGGACCATTTCTAGGGAAGGCTGGAATACCTGAAGAGCTTCAGTCTAAAATGAAAAACGCCCTATTAATCCATCTGGAGGCTCCATTCGACAAACGATTGGATACAATTTTAAAAGATTATGATCATTTACGAGGAAATGAATTAAGATCCGCCATCCAATTGCTTGAAGATAGAATGGGAATGAGTCAAAACCACCAGGCTTTACATTTTCACGATACAGGTGAGAGGAGAAAATGTTTTGAGCTTTTGTTAAAATACTATGACCATGCTTATGAACAACGAAGGCAGGAAAACTGGAAGAATTCAATCGTTGCCATTCCTTATCACAACGAAGATTATCGGACCGTTTATAATAAAATGCTGAAACTGATAAAAATATTTTAGACAAAGCTATAAAAAAGAAAACCTGCAGTCTTTACCGCAGGAAATCCCATTCCGTAGAATTAATGCAAGCCAACACCCGTTTCAGAGCACTCTTTGATTAAAAGTCAAGACTTTTTCAGTAGCTTACACACGCATTGATGCTTATGCAACAACACTATCTTAAATGTCCTTTTTCTTTATCCTATCTCTTATCAATTTACTCAATTTTAAGAAGATTTGACATACATTTCATACTTAAAATCAGTTATTATCAGCTGGCACCAATGCTTCACGATTTTCATAATCTACGTCTATGATATTGTCAAAAGACAAACCACTCGACCCTTCTCCTTTACTCACTTTTTTCCTTCGACCGTACCAGCAAACGATCTTTCCATTGTACCACCGGGTACGTTGCCAGGTAGCCTGAACAACCATCCCAGATCGGGGAACTTCTTCTTCGAATACATAATATGGATTGTCCTGTGTTTCATCCGATGTATTGACAAACAGGTCCTCCGCCGACTGAGGATCGTGGTGCATCCCCTCCCTTAAAACAGCGTTTCGTGGTCTTATCTGTGTAAACTCGCCATTGAACCAACGAGGCATGGATGCACGTTGTAGTTGGATTGCGCGATTTTGACCGGGCATGTGTGTCGGTAAGAATGGTATCCAGTTTTCTGGGATCGTATTGCCCAGATTATACCTCAATTTTACTCCCTCAGGAATGGGCAAAGGAATAAGTTCTTCCTTCCTTTCCAGTATTTTAAAATAATTTATTAATTCCTGTGCAGCGGCATGTCCATCCGCTCCTGAGCCCACCAAATCTGGAATGATGGATTCCACACCCCATACCATGTTAGCCATCTCGTCACGAACCATCTCAACCGATTCGAGAGGTCTGCTTTCCTGAATTTTATTTACAACTGGCGGAACGTAGATCCTCGGGTCAACCTTACCGCTTAATCCTTCACTATTGTTAGTTTTGGACATGTTAAACATGGTCCAGGCTGTCCAATCATTTGAATCACCCTGACCAGCGGCTTTTACCAAAGTCCGTTCACCAAAAGTGTCGGTAACTACTATTCCCTTTACCTCAGAAACAGACCCTGCCGGTACGGTGTACGGGATGACAAACCAGTCATTGCTGTACATGAGTGCAAACTCTGCCAACAGGATTTTGGCAATATTGGTGGTTTCTGCTGTTATGTCGCCAAAATCCGTGCTTCCATCCTCAAATTCCCACCATCGGCTATTAGGCATTCCTCCAAATCGCGCTTCGGACGGAATGATGGTTAATACCTCGGTCTTAACATTTTTCGCTTCATCTGCAGGGTCCATTGTTCCCAAACCTGATCCGTCATCATTGAGGTTAAGATCAAATGAATACCAGTCCAAGTGTCCATGATAATATTCCTTTGCTTCCAGTATCGTGTTTTTCACTGAACCTTTATTCGGCATGCTGCAGGCAAAGCTATATTCCAGGTTGGACGGCGCCCAGCTGGAATCTTCTTCGGATTGGGGGTTTTCATGCGACACCTGAAACCAGGCTACAAATTCATTCGCAGCAGCAAGAATAAAATCCTTGAATGCATTCTTGTACAAACTATGATTGGTCAAATTTGCCGGGAGTTTTACTGTATTTCCGGAGGTTAGCTCCTGAAACCAAGCCACTCCATCCATTGATCTGTTGGTTAAAGCCGTTAAAGCCTGATGTGCCGTTTTATTTGACAACAGCCTCGCTTTGGCAATTTGCAACTTCGTGCTATCATTTTCATGATCCAGATCTGGCAGTCCAAATGAATAGAGTTCTTTAAATGCTTGTTTTAGATCAGAATGAACATATGGTACGGAAGGGGAAGACAAATTGTAAACTTCTCCCGCATCAGCTAATACTTTCAACCAATATTGTCCGGCCCTCGCCCGAAACCGGATATCATACAATACCGGCATTCTCTCTACTTTTGTCTCCAGCGGAATATTCTCATCGAACGGACCAACATCGCCGTTTCGGTTTTTGAATTTGGTAACCCGGGTTGTTTCGAGTTGAACCTTGGCAAAAACCGCCAAACCGGTATCTTCTCCCTGGAATTCCCCGAACTGCCATTGTCGGGTAAGCATCCAGAGTGGATCGTGGATCTCAGCCTTTAATACCTTGTCAAACTCAGACTCTCTCGGTCGTGGTTCCAGTCTGTTCCAGGCCCTGAAAGGTTCACAAGTGAGACTATCTATTCTGGTTGCCATATATTATTCTTTTTATTCTTCTGATTCGTCATAGGTTGAATTCACAACTCCAAAATCGGTCACCACCTGTAATCCTAGAGGATTTTCCTGCGCATCACCACTATCATCTCCTCCTTCAGACAAAAGCTGCGGCGGCACAATTTCCGTCATTATTCCGGGAAGGACCTGTCCAAAAACAGTGTCTTCAAGGTGTTCCGGCTCAACTGCCCGGTTTTTGGCCATTTTCAATGTGTCCTCAAGTGTAAACACCAAATCATCCCAATTCCATTGGCCGGTCTCGTGTGGAGTCACAGCAAGTAATAAATTATTCGGCGGTTTGGCATCGGGTTGATCGTAATTGAATGTAATACCAGTCGTTTCATCCAGGTTTGGAATGATTTCCACCCATTCATCAACCAACAAACCTGCTTTGGACGCTCCTAAATCCTTCGTGATTTCCGTGCTATTCATGATAACAATAGACAATTTATCTTCTGTCGGTTGATATCCAACCGGGAATTCAATTCCCAGCCAATGATCAACGCTTTGGCCGCTGCCATCGAGAGCAAATGGAAACTGCACAGGAGCTTTTTCAGGAAATATCCGATCAAAATTTTCTGCCCACATTTGCACGGTATCCAAACCAGCCATTCTTTCCCGGACATGTGACAGGCTTTGCGACCAGTTTTCCATCTCCATCGCCGGTGCTGCTCTCAGCAATCCTTTGGTTTTATCCAGTGCCAATTGTTCGTTTAATTCGGTTCCATTTCGAAGATTAAAATGTGGCAGAAGGACAAATGCTTTCCCCAGTAATTTCTTAGAGATTTCCTGAATAGAACTTATTCGAACGTCATTAGACCTGGCATTGTCCACCGCAACCAACATATCCTTTTCCGATTGTTTCAACCGACCGGCAATCGCCTTTGAAGCTCCGTCTGCCGCAGCGAGCAACTGCATACCCGTGTCATTGCCTATATCAAACAGCTTATCAGGTATGGTTCCCGGGACTCCAAATACGGAGGCACGAAGCAATAATTCTCTCAGTGCATTTATCTGTACATCAGTAAAGGTATGCTCAGGAGCATCTTCGATGGAAATTTCATTTTCAAAGAAACCTTTGAAATCTGCCTGGAGAATTTCAATCCTGGCCTTTAAATTTTCAACCCTGATCAAACATTCATCGACCAACTGGTTTTTCACTAAATTATCCTCAACCTCTTCTTCACCCGGAATGAGTAGTGAATCAGCAGCCAACACACCGCTATCTGTTAACAATTTTCTCAAAGATTGCAGGTATCCTGTCATTTCATAATACGAATATTCATCATCTGCCCAGCTACTATCCCGTTCCGTGTATTTGATGGTGATTTCAATGTCATCGGCGGTTCCCTCAAAATCAATAGGAAGGGAAATGGTATTCTTTACCTTCATGGCTATCCTGGCGTTCAACTCCGCCCCTCCGTCTAATGGGCCAGTACCAAACAGGTGCAAGGCATCAAGAGGCTGGATGCCCAGATCTGCCAAAGAAACGGTCATGGAATCATTGATGTCACCCATTGTATAATTAGCGATACACTTAATTTTTGCCGGATTACCAATCATCTGGCCTGCCCATTTATTGAGTGTAGGCTCTGCCATTGCTCGAGGTGTAAAGTCACTATTCCAGCCGACGGGTCTTGCATTTGCAGCAGTTACTGCTGATTTCAACGCATTACCCGATACCGGTGTACTTGTGTTGCCCGTTTCCGTGAGCTTGTGATCAATCCCACTGATGGTTTCGAAAAACATTCCGACTTTATGAGTAACTACTGTTCCTGTTCTGGGAGTGTCAGCAATTTCAATATCATTGGGTACATCGCCTCTGGACAATTTATCCATAATTGCTGATGCCCGAACATGGTTTCCCTTAGCCACCTGGTACACACTTTCAGAAATGCAGAGATCACCCAAAGCATCAAAAGCATCTGCCATCCGGTCTATTTCCTTCAACATTGCATCTTTCTCAGCGGATGTTGCATTTTTTAAATTGGTATTATTGATATGATTCCACCAGGCTGGTTCAAATGCCTTCAAACTTTCATACAAACTATCGCCCGGGTTGGGAGGGCCTCCTTTTGAATCGATGAATTCCTGTGCTTCCTCCAGCAATTCCATACCATTCACCACATTATTGAGTGTGGCTTCACCCAATGAGACACTATCATCCACTGGAACAGAAAGAGGAAATTCTTCCCTGAAATCATAAATATATTCATCCAGTTCAAGCGACAGATGCAGGTATCCTTCATGCAAACCCCTCTCAAACTGGTAACCTAATAGCGCTGCTGCTTCCTGGCCATTTCGAATGCCATTCAACAAATTAAGCGCCATTCTCACCCTTGCTGATGACAGGTTAACGGCCATTTGGTTTTCAATCTCGGCTATTCCCGAGTTTGCGTCAAAACCTGCCCGAAGTATGGCTGCAGTGATGGCGTGGTTGAGAGAAGGGGTATGAATAAATCCCAGGTTGTCTGCATCTTCATAGATTGGGTCATCGCCACTTTTCCACAAGCCTTCCGGAATGTTTTTAGCAAGTGGTCTTTCCCCTCCCTTATTCAAGTCCTCTACCCATCCATATGCGCCAATAAATATACCGGTGGTATTGGTTGATCGCTGTTGTTTTAATCTTCTGTTGACCATTCCCAAACGCCAAGCATCAAGTCGGTAGGTACAAAGATCAAGGTGCTCAGCCAAAAGCTGCTCCAATCTCGCTGTTGGGATATCTTTTAATTTTCTTATCGATTCCCTGGTAGCATCCAGCGCGTTCTTAAATCCCTGGTGAAGGTGATGATTTGGATATCCGTTAAAAATGAATGTGTGTTTGGGAGATAAATACCTGTTCAGATAGCCGTTACTGGAGGATGACAAACTATTCATGTAAATGTAAAAACTGTTCTCTTCATTCATATCAAAACCCAAAACATGGTCCAGGTAATTGATCTTGCTAAATAAATAAGTCCACTTTGTCACATAGTTGAATCCACTTCTGAACCGATTATAAAAATGTCCGGGTTGTCCCATTTTTTTCCTCGTTTCCTGATCGGTCAATCCCTCAAATTCGAGAACTTTTAATATGGCATCCACATTTGCTGAGAGAATGGAATGTCTGAGTAGAAGAAAAAGCAATGATCGTGAAGGCATTCCGGTCGTAAGTATCCCTTCAGAAGTTTCAGAAAATTTATTTTCCGCATGTACGTCCCATGGATTTTCGTCAACAAGCCAATCTATAAAATACTGCAATTCCGCTCGCGCTTTTGACTGATCCTCAGCAGTATCCGCATTGGGATCAGAAGCGGCGATAATCTCCTCGGCCAATTCCCTGTTATCTATAATGTGTCCCAAGAGAAGTGACTGATTTTGCAGATGTCTGGTCGCAAAGACCCTGGCTTTTACAAACTGATTACTTATGCGGCTGTTTTTGCTATTCAGATAACCAACCGGATCGTCAATTTTAAGGTCTTCATTTTGTTCGTCAGTAAAGCTGTCTGACTTGAAATAATAACCTGAAGAAATAATGTTGCGGAATGCATCAGCCACCTGGGTTGGGCTCCAGGGATCCGATGAATCGAAATTAATGCTAAAATCAGCCGCCGCATCCACCGATTGCCTGGAGGCTATATTGAGTCCATATCGATAATATAATTCTGCGGAATTAGGCTGCAAACCGAGCATTTCCATAAAATGAGCCTGGGGATTGTCAGGATCGGTATTACCCGCATGAGGCACCTTGGAATTGCGAATAGACGTCCAGAAGTTATCCAGATAGCTTAAGAAGTTTTTCAGCCGAATGTCATACCGAACCTGCAATTCATCTTTGATCAAAGGAATATTGTCAAAATCATCTTTATTTAGCTGAGGTATAAATGCATCATTTGAGGTAACCTGAAATTTGGAAAATGCCGTCGTGGGAAGAATTCCATATGGTTGCGTGCCAATTCTGATGGAAGGTATGTATCCTCTTGCACTCACATGGTTACAGAAAAATTCTTTCGTATGATCAATATTATCCAGCGTGAATAGGGTATCCAAACCCTCCTCCATATAATTTCCAAGCGTTCCATGAAATAACGCTCTATTCATGAGCAAAGCCTCAGAAATTTCTGTTCGATCATGATAATCGAGATTATTCAGGACATCAACATCAATTCCCAGTCCCTCAGAAAGCCTTTTTCCATCGGTAGGAAAATCAGGATCTTCAGCTGTTGTACCTGTCACTTCATCATTTCGCTCTATTTTGAAGCTTAAACCGGCATCTTCTTCAAACGTACGATAGCCCGATTCCCCGGCTTCTGTGTTATTGGTAGGCGTACGTATCGGTAAGAATGAAGCTCCCTCCGGAAGATAATGATGGTTGTCAATCAGCTCTTCAATTAATTTCTTGCCGATTTGGGGTGTGGTATCTTTAACACCTAATACAAATACTTTATCAAAACCATTTTCCAGGTCTTCCTCATCCAGGTTTATAAAAAGAGCCATTCCGATCTTTCTGGCTTCTTCAAAATCTGTCAGCCATTTTATGCTCTCGTCAACGATCAGGTTGCCATCTTCATCATACTCAAATGTATCCGTATCAAAACTTTCCGGATTGAGGCCAACAATCAGCTGGTCTTCAGGCAAAGGCTCTCCTACTGCCAAATGTTTGTATTTGCCGGAACGGTCTTTCAAAACCACAACAAACCTGTCGGGCATGACCTTCGAATGTGGAGCTACCGTCCAGCTACTTTCCTTGATTTCAACATCGGGAAAAACATCATCGTCACTTTGCTTGTCGATGATTTCGGTAGATTTTTCCGATTTTATTTCCTTGAAAGTTTTGGTCGTTTTGTTAAAGACATTGACATATTGTTTGACCACCTGGATCTGTCGTTCGTTAACAGAGCTTCCCCTGGAATTCTGGATCATCCGGATAACGGAATTGACCTGAGACTGGATTTTCAACAAAATCCGCTGAGATTTCATCAGCAGGCTTTCATGGCCTCCTTTAACTCTTTTCAAACTTGCCTCTATCGTATTTAACTGGGAAAAGGTCTGTCCCATTTTTACGATCTGATCATTGATATCGGCTGACTCTGACAGACTCTTGTGAATAGCTAAGAGTTCGTCGTTTGCCTTCAATATCTCCCTGGAATAATCCCTAAATTTCTTTTTGACATCTGATGATTTGGAAGGAGCTGGCTCCAGGCTTTTTACGATCCATGCTGCCCGCTGAGAACCGTAAGATGTGGAGATCGCTCTCCAAGCTGCCAGTTTTATTTCATAATCCTCATTAGCAGCCCAAATCTCTTTCCAGTAGGCTTTTCCAGACTCCAATTCTTCCGGAGTAAGGGGTATTTCATGTGAATGAATGGCAATATCATCCGGATAGATCCTCACCCAAAGTTCATCACGAGTGATCGTCCTGCTCGCAAAAAGAATAGAACTCCGTGAAGCTTCTGCTGTCCTGCCTGTCCGTGTCAATGCATCCGTTGGTTGCTGTTCGATAGTCGTTTTGAGGGAGTCGACCGCAAAAAGTGCCTTCTTGCTTTCTCCCTGCGCACGTCCGGAAAGCAGACTCATCGATTCATCCGAATCAACAAAACTCTTGACATTGGACTTTATTTTTGCCGTAATGCGATTGATCTCATTGTAGGATTTCTGTGGGATCACATTCATACTTGTCGAGATCTTCTCGTAGGATTTTTGAAAATCGACAAGTTTTTTGATCGCACCGGTAAACTTTTGGGATTTGGGTTTCCCAATATTTTCTTCTATATCCTTCTGAATATCTTTTAACGTATTCAAAGATTGATGGAGTGTCAGGGCGGTTTTTTCAACCACGCTGTTTGTAAGGGAGGTAAAATTGCTTTTAGACTTCGATTTCAATCCCATCAAGGTTTCTCTGAAATCATGATCCAGTTTTTTGGAGAGTTGTGCCACTTTCTTTTTTTGGTCCCCTACTCCCTTGAAAGCATCCAACCTTCTTTTTAATTTTTCCAGTTCAGCGTCAGCATCGTCCCATGCTTTTTTTATAATGACGAGTTCTTCCCGGTTTCCCTCGATGACCTTGAAGGCATTATTTTTCAATTCTTTGAGCTGAGAAAAAAGCTTTTGACTGGATGTCGATACCTCATCAAAATCATGGAATGGCTTCTTGTTTTGGTGTTTGAGTTTGTAACGAATATGATTGATGGTTGACAAAAATTGTCGGGCATCAACGACACTAAGGCTTAGCATCAAGTCCATCTTCGGCTTCAATCGGAAATTAATTGCTTCTTCCAGCGCATTGAGTCCTTTTTTCAAGCCTTCTAATTTTTCTTTATACTCTGTCTTTTTAAAATCTGACTTAATGGTATTGATATTCTTCCCTATTTTTAGAAGGAGGTCTTTCCATTCGCTTTTGGATTTGTCCAGTCTGTTTACCTGCTGTTTCGTCGCCTGAATATTGATGCGGGTAAATTCCCTTACATCCTTAATTGTCTTATTCAATGCCGAAAATTGATTCTCAACAAAAGAAAATACCCCTCTCTTTGCTTTGCGATCATTTGTTGCCAGATCATTTCCACCAAAATCAGACAGTGACTTGTTGAGAGTAGCAATAAGGTTAAGGAAGTTGTCCGCATCGTTACTTTCTATATCAGCTGTTACCTTTAGGCCATTAATTCCATTTTCCAGCAGCGTGACCTGTTTGTTCATGTCGGTTTTAAGCAAACGAAGTTGTTTAAGCCTGGCAACATCACGCCACCTCAATCTGCTTAGCTCTTGTCCAAGCTTTTTATAATTTCTGTCTAGCTGTGCCAATGCAGACAGCAACAGGTCCTTATCATTTCCTGTGATCCTCTTGATCTCACCTACCTTCTTAACGGTGGTTTCCAAGGATGCAACTAACTTCCCTAATTTGCCCAGGACTTCATGCTCCGGAAGATTTTTGGGATCAAACTGAAGAGAATCATCTATGGCAAACAGTTCATCCAACACTTCCGGAAATGTATCTTTTTCAAAAACCGGCCGGTCCACCCGCATGAATCGCGTTTCGATTTTCAAAGGCAAAAGCAAATACGGGATCGCATCGGAATGTGCTTTGACCTGGTTTCGTATCTCTTCAATTTTTAGGTCGTTATTTCCGGTCGGGTTAATTATTTCACTCATAGGTTGATTCAATTATTTATGTTAATCGGGCAGCATTTCCTGACCATGTCGTGCAAACAAGACCGGGTTTTGATACAGGATATAAGCCATATCGGCAGAATTGTTTCCCCATTTAGCTTCTGGCGTATTTTCACTTCCGGCGTTACCATCAAATGGGTGCAAAGCATCTATCTGATAATTGTCCAATTCAAGGCGGTCATTGACAAGATGTTCCCAGGCCAGATCATTCCAATTGGTCGGATCACTCGTAGGAAAATCAGGATCTTCCGGATTGACAGGTGTCCAGTCATCGAGCCCAAACCTGATTTGTCCGGGCCTTTCCCTCAGCACAAAGTACCATCCTGGCTTGCTGGCATTGCTGCTATCTCCTTTTGCCTCCTCAACATCCAGATCAAAACCAAATAAATAAATATCAGGATCCAGCTCAGCCATGAAGACAGGAACTTTGATATTGGCTGCAACGGAAGCATCGGCCAAAGCCCGTGGAGCAGACGGATTGGAGGCATCTTTAAATGCTGCTTTATTGGCATAGACCTGTGTATTGGGGTATTTTTTTAGCAACTCGCCCCTGATAAGCAAGACGAGATAAGTACTTCCTGACGGATTGGTAATGATCCTTGGCGAATGTTTTCCCAAATCCTTATTCCAGGAATGCATTTTTGTGATATCATATTTTTTCTCCTGATCCGTTTCGGTCACATTATCGCTAACATCCCAGAACTGCCTGAAATATGTCCCCCTTTTATCCGTCGGAAATTCCCTCCACAACAACTCACTAGACATTTCATGATTTAATCCGGCCATGAAAGCTTCAATAAAAGCCTGGTTGGTTTCCATCAGCGTAATCGAATTGTTGGGCACTTTTTCAATGTTTGGAAGGATGTACTCCTGTGATAGTTGCTTCAAATCATTGAACATGGCATCGTCAAATTTCGGATAAGCCATGATTGGTCTAAGCTTATCGATATTTTGTTTAATGAATGTGCCGGTCGATTCATCAAAAACATTTAAAGTGATGGAACTTACAACCCTCTTTTTCACCAGGTCTTTTGGCTGGATCGTAGCGGTAATGTTACTGGAGAAACTTGCTATGTTAGTTATTGAGGGCAATTTGGGAATAGCAATCATATTGGAGACGATATCGGTACCGAATCCCTGGAATGCGGTCTGAAAAGCCTGAATATCTTGAATGAGTGTAGCTCGTCCAATCAGTCCGGGCAAACCACCTGTATTCCGGCTAATGATGATACTTTCATACGACTTAGCTGTGATTTCTTCTCCAAAGATGGCTTTGTATGGCGCTTCCTCTACAATAATGTTATGAGATTGATCAGGCTCACCCTGAGTTGAAGAGGTGATTCCGTCAATAAGGTCTTTTGCCAGGTTTTTTGAAGTAGCATTCAGCCCGCTGTAATTATCAACTTTTGTTTTCAGGGCATTTTTCCTGGTGGTGCTATTCAGATTATCGAATGATGTCTCTTCCAGCAAAATATCGAATAAAGCCTGCTGGGCCATGGCGGTATCATTTGCCTGGTAGTCATTGATGGAAGTGCCAATAGCAGCTGATACGTTCGTACCATCAATTGCCAATGCCGGAGCGGCCTTATCCTTGGCTGCTTTGGTTGTCTCAGCGTTGAAATTTTGAATGACAGTTGTGTGAATTAGATTAGCTCCCGTAGTAGCAACCTGATTGATCTTCTTATTGCTCTTTTTACCCGGACGGGTGATTTTCTTGAAGGCTCCGCTTTTTGACGCATTGGGAATCAGACTGTTTGTCAAAGCATTTTCAACGGTTACACCCGAAGAAATGACAAATTTGTGCATGGGATTAGTTAACCTAACCGACTGATCCGTATTGGCAAATTTGACATGTTTGTAGTATAGCGCCTGGCTGATCAATCGCGATAGTCCCGCTTTTCTGATCCTGGTATTAGCTTCATTGATTTCCTCCACTTGCTTCCAGGCTCTTTGCATATAGTCTTCCTGGTTTTTCTTCACAATTGTCACACCAAGACCTGCTGTTGCCCGATTTCTTGGATCGAGGTTCAGGGAATTTACCCATTTATGGTTATTACCTTTTTTCAATCGATCTACCAATGCATGCCAGCGTCCATAAATGTGTGGCGTAACTACCGGGTCGTCTCCCAAGGTTGCCGAATAAAAAGGATTTTGCTTCAGGCTATCAATCGTAATGTCTGCATCATCCGTTTGCTTTTTTTCATTATCGATGGACAGGTTAAGTAATTTCCTCAGATGTTCCTGGTAATTCTGATCTCCTGTTCCGTTTGTCCATTTGTCGCTGACAAAATCAGGAGGCTTAAGCGCACCCTCCAGTCCGAGTACCAAAGAGTCTGGAGGCGTATCTTCCAATCCGTATCCCGCTTCAGCAATGAACATATCGCGCTTTCCAAGCTCAGGATCCGTCACAACAGGTTTCAAGATCCTTGCCAATGACTCAAAATCCCCATACTGCCCGGTTTGAAAACTCCACATGTGGTAGACAGGATATTCCGTACCTCTTGGTTTGGCTGAATAATCTGCTTCATTTCCACCCCAGGACATTTTTTGAGCAAGGACACCCGTAAATTCCAATCCTAAACCAGCTAATCTTCCCGTCTCAAAAGAAGGGATCAAAAATGCGGTGTAATGTGTTTCCTTGATCAGCTTTCTGGGACAAAGCAATCTGCACACCCCCGAGTCCGGGTCTGCGGCCAGCTCACCAGCCACCTCACTGATCTGACCGGCAAGATTGGTCGCCAACAGTTCTGTGTTCATATGGACATGACCCCACGCCCAATGCTGGGTCGGATCATGAAAAACATCTGCTATTTTCCCTGAGTCAATGGTGATATATGGTCTTCCTTCCAGGTTTGTCTTCAGCTCAAATTCATCATCTTTCAAACAAATCAGCCCAAGCCATGGAGTGAGTTTACCTTTGTTTGTGGCCGAATCTGCAACTGCAGGAGTATACATCCATAAAAAGTCCTCGTTGTAGAACTCTATATAAGGCAATCCATTCGATTCATAATTATTCACTTTTGACTTGGGCTCTACCCGGACGATGGCCTTATCGGAAACAGCCTGAACATCAGGAGGACCAAGTATTTTTAACGTTTTTGTGAAATCGGTTGCATCCGCAGATCCATCGGCAATATCTGTACTTTCCAGGGTGATACCCACCTGCAAATCTGCCCTTTCCTTGGCCATGGTGCTACTTGGAAGGCCAAAGGCATCCTTTTCAGATATTTTTGTACCAATGCCTTGCCTAAGCCAGGGGATAAACGAATAATGGGCTAACGGATCACTCATAAAAATTCATTTTCTTATCATTCTAAACTTCGGCCATTTGAAACGCCGGACTCAATTGTACTTTTCCTTTTTTAGATGAATCGGTTTTCACCAATTCTTTCAAATATTCATCAGCTTCCGCCTTTGAATTAAACAACTTATTACCACCATGGACATTCGTCAGATCTACACTTGACACAACGGCAAATTTCTCATCATCCAATGAGACTGTTCTATTCGCCTTCACCTTGTTATTTTTAATCAGCTTTGACATCGGGGATTTTCCGACAGCACCACCGGTTACAAACACTTTGAAGAAATCAGAGTTAAATGATAAGTTGCCCAATTCTTCTTCTTCGAAATCGGATAAAATTGATTCGTATTCCACTAACCTGTTGATGCCATAATCAAAAACAATTTCGTCTGTCGAGGTAACCCTTACGCCGGAATTCTGATTTTCATAAGATGGAGCCTGCAGCTTATCGCTATCGCTCATCTCTTTGTACACGGCAGGGGCAAAAGAATTCTTAATGTCATCAAGATCTGCTTCGTCCTGAATCTCTCCTCCAATTGTCACTTCCTTAATCGTAACCTTGGTAATATCATCCGGTTTGTAATTGCCGAACTTATCCATTGTCAGATCCAGCGGGACTACCTTTTGATTTACCTCCAATGAGCCGAATGGTTTCACAAGAACAGAGTTATCATCAGGAGCAAAATTGGAAAGGGTAACCAATTCTATTGTTGTCGAAGAAGGAATGGTATCCCAGTTTTCATTCTTCTCGAATTCTTCGATCAAAAGTGGCAATACGGATGTTCCCGGAAGTGAATTTTCTTTCTTTTCTCCCCAGGTTTTATCAAAGCTGACTTTGAATTTGATAAAAAGAATCTTGAAGGTAGCATAGCCATTTGCCCTCCATGGTGAAGGCCCTTCGAGATTGAATTCCAATCCAATAGAAAATAATGTTGAACTACCAAGTTTAACAGCCACACTTGCGTGAACTCCTGCGATAAACTTAAATGGAGAAAACTGGATCAGCACATCAAATCCGAAATTTCCGTATACGCCAAACTTTGAAACCTTGAAGGTAAAGTCAATGGCGGCGCCAAACTGAATCGTATTCGTTGTAACAGCAAAATAGGCCGTCAATACCAGACTCGGATTACCGCTTAAAATATTGACCGTAATCCTCTTCATTACGAGGAGTTGCAAATGTGCCGGCGGCACATAGACCGGATGAAAACCACCGACTGAAACGAGGAAATCCGGCTTATCTCCCCAACTGATTCTCAGGGCCATGTCACCCTCAAGCGTAATGGTGAGAATGCGCGAATTAAATATGGACGCATCGAACATGAGGATCTCATTTTCAAAATCGATGATCCCTACGAATGCGACGTTCAGTTCAATTATGGCCTCGTCAGGAGTTGGAAGTGCACATTTGATGACGCCAATTATGACGATTTTAACCGGGTTTGGAAATTCAACCACCAACCCTGCTTCTATGGTTAGTACAGCAGGCGTATTCCAGGTAATTTTGGCCATGATGCCCAATACAAACTGGTCTTGCTTAGCCGGAAAAATGGCCTGGAGATCACTGATGATTTTTGTTATGTTTTCAATGACATTCTCGGGGAAGAGAATGTTGTCGATCGAGCCATCTTTGACACCATTTTGCAAAGCAAGCGTAACGATCGTCCTGTGCAGGCCTATCATTCCACCGATTCCTGCCAGGTAAAAGTTAAACCCCAGAGCAATTGGTGTATCGAATGTGACATTGATCAGTAACAGAAGAGAAAATCCTTCCGATCCGTCCGGGAATTTGGTGGTGATAATACCGATTGCGGTAAAACCAAACAATCCCTGAAAATCGAGTTCGAGCGCCCCGGCGTATTGCCCCTTTTCGAAATCCAGCATGAGATAACCGCCGCCTTTGACCACGCCCGCATCCAATGAAAGACCAATGCCATTAGGCGGTTTAAAACCGATAGAAATATTTGCCGGTCCAAGATTGCCTTTTCTATCTTCAGGGAATGTCAGTGTCGCAGACATTCCCATATTTTCAACAATTCCTACAAACGGACCCAATTCCGTTTTGATATCAGCACCCAGGTTGATAACAAAATCAGAACCGGGTGAAATTCCAACGGTGAGATTTAAGATTGAAATTGGCCCGATGGAAATGGAAGTTGGAATATCAAATTCCAGTGTTCCGCTGCCACTGAAGTAAAATCCCTTCTCACTATTCAACCCCATTTTTATGTCAAAATCGACCGTAAATCCATCGGGAGGTAGGACTTGAGCAAGAAATCCATCCGGATTTCCCGGCATGATCACGACTTTGCCATCCTTGACCTCCGTTTCAAATGTTACACTTCCTGAAGCTGTTTTTTGAGCCACAACCCATTGGAATTCTGCCCCCAGAAAGGCAGAGATTTCCATTGCTTCCAGACGACTACCACCAGTTGTCCCAAAAATGATCAGTGGTTGATTACTTTCATTATCTTTGGATATCCATTTGACAAAAGCACTACCATCTATTGTTGTGGAAGAGGCTGTTGGGGGCTCAAGTTTGACAACACCGTTTGGCTGAATGGAAACTCCTGCACCCACTTCCAAACCTGCATCAAAACCCACTTCCAATGACCAGTTATTTTCACTGAATGTTTGGGACAATGAACCACCAATTCTTTCGTCGATGGTTAAGGCTACACCTTTCGGATTGAGATCAGTCCTTGGTTCCATTGTTGCCAGAAGCAGGTCGAGCAATGGCTCTGGCCCGGAATCATCATAAACTGCGGGCCATCCGATTGCATTGAAGATCTTTTCAAGTTTTGGGAAGAGTTTGGCACCTGTGAAATCCGTATCACCCCAGTCATAAAGTTCTTTAGCCAACTCAGCAGGGTTGGTGAGGAAAGTAGTAATCCGGTCCAGGCGGAGTCGTTTCTTGGTATATTGTGGCAGAGCAGGATTGGTGGAGCCTTCGTTTTCAATGGTTTCCTCAATAATGCCAAAAAATTCCAGAAATACAGCAAAAATCGGAATGACACTTTGCAGGTAATTCACTACCAGATAGTCAATCATGTTTTTGGCAAGGTTCGCAACAAAGTCATCCAGATCAGCGGGAGTAATGCCTGTGTATGGACCATTGGCGTCGATCTCATCAGCAATGGTATCAATGTCATCGACAATTCCTGCAATCAGCTCGATAAGAGCTATTATTTTCTCACCACTTGTTGAATAATCTTCAGCTTTGATAGCAGCAATCAACTCCTGAACGAGGGTTGCCATCTGTGTCACTTTTTCTGACACTCCGGTCACTGCCCCCTGAAAATCGGGATCATTGGCCAAAGAAGCTGGAAATTCAATTCCCAGTTCTGCCAAAAGGAGCATGATCTCACCGGATTCTACCCGCTCTTTGTAGGGTTGGAATAGCTTGGCGATTTCTATTCCAATTGATTCCAGTGTTCCGATTTGGTTGTCAGGCATGTCTGATTTTCAGATTAGTTGATGTTTATGGGTTGATTTATTTTTGCCAGGTACGCTTTCCAATCATCCGGATGATGGCCAGATGAGACAAGGTCCATTATTTTCAAATAGTTATCCGTTACGGCTTTGACCAGTTCCGGGCTGCCTTTTCTCTGCAGAACAGCCGTCATCTTGAGCAAAAGATTTTGTAGGGTAACACCCTTTATTTGCCCGGGTATCGGTTTATTTTCCCTTTTCAGACTCCTGGCAATATGCGCCAGAAATGAAGGACCCTGATACCGGTTCCATGCTGCCATGACTTCGCGGTTATGATTAACAAGATGTAGAATTTCCTTTCTGTGAATTTTAAACATTTCTACGAATTGGCGGGATTCTTCAAATTGATTTAGCTCTTCCTCAAGCAGTTCGAACGTATCTGCAAAACCATTTAAACGAGGCGGTGGCAAAGTAATGGAAGAAAGAGGGGTGCCTTCGCTCAATGGATCACTTTTATGAAATGTAGAATCGAGGACTTTAAAATGAAGTTTGCTCTCGACGTCTTTGATATCAAATCCATAACCTTTACCCGTATCATCTTTTGCAAATATTAGTAGCACAACTTCATTGTGTTCATTGATGCAGATCGAACCGGAATCACCCTTGTCAACAAAAGTATCATAATCTGCATCAGGGGTAATCTCCCAAGCAAGGAATGTATGTGAAACATTTCCATATTGCTCGTAAGTGATTGTAATAAAATCTGCATCGTCAGATAATCGACCTGAAGTGAACCCAGTGGTTCTACCGTAATTCCATACTTTTTCCCTTGGTTCAGGGCTAGCACTCCCCGCTATAATTCCCAATTGTTTTACTTCGTTGATAAATCTGGCCTCCGGGATGGTATCCGTTTCTTGTCCTTGTAATAGTGCGATCGCAGCATCCAGATTATCAGCAGTATTCGGACTTAGTCTACCATCTACTACATCTGCTATTTCTCCACACGCACAGCATGAACAACATCCGTTATGAGATGGTTGGCCTACCCTTTCCCCTTCAATAGCACTGCCACCACTAACGATTACATGCCAATTGCTCAATAGTACAATCTTGTCATCTACATCCCGTTTTCCGAAACAACCCATTGTCCCATATCCGCCGGACTTGCTGCAACCTATTTGTATCCCACCCATCAGGGGTCTGTATTTTTCTTCATCTGCACAAGCCTCTCCATGAACAATCTCAGTGACATCAGTTTTAAATCCATAGATAATTTCAGGGATCTTATCCTTATCCTTAATTTCTGATAGTGGCTTTTTTTCCTTGACTTTAACCTTAAAGCAAAGCTCTTCTTCTAGTTTGCCCTTTGTTTCTTTCATACCTACACCAACCGCTACTACTCCTGGAATTTTCATCAGTTCCTTTTCTGCTTTTTTTCGGACTTTATTTATTTCCTTATTTTCCTTTATGATATCTTCTCGCGACATAATTATACCTTTAGCGATGATGTAATAACTCCGTACTATTAATCTTTTCAATTATTTCCATAAGAGACCGGGATTCCCTGGCCATTCTTAGTACGCGATATGCGTATTGTCCGATGGTGATTTTAAGTTCTAATGTGCCATTGTCCTGAAGCACCTCCGCCATGTTCAGGATCAATGTTTCCAATGTCACCCCTTTAACCTCCCTTACAAATTCAACATCTTCCTCAAACCCGCTATCTACGATTGATTTGATGAATCCGGGTCCGTAATTTCTCTGCCAGCAGACCATGGTTGGACGATTTTTATTGACCAGGTACATCACCTCTTTTGCATGCTGCCGTATGACTTCCAGGACTTCCCTTCCTATAAAAGAAGTTTTTAGTTGGTCTTCGAAATATTCCAGTTTGCGTGGGGTGGGCATGTTATCATATTAATTTTATATTCTGAAATGAAGAGTCCCAAATCGAAAATATGTGCAAATCCTCAACAAGCATTACCGTTAGTTTTAATCTTACCTGGTACTTTCCTTCCTGTATTGGCTTATTATTCAATGAATGGACACTCACATTTTGTGCATCATAATCCTGAACCTTGGTAATTATTATTTTAAATTCATATGATTTATTTACTTCAACTAAGAAGTTCTTATCGTCATTTCTATTTAATTTTTTTGATTTTCCTTCAGTCAATTCCAAGACCTGAACGTTGAACGGACGAGAGATTTTCACCTTTTCATTAGTCGGGTTCATCATAGCTCTTTTTGTCTTCGAGACTGGTACTTTGACAGGCCAACCTTCTTCATCCAAAATTTCAATCTGTATATAATCCAATGGATTCAAAATAATTTTATCTTGATCAGAATGATTTTTTAGAATAAAAATTACTTCGAGTCCACCTCCTTGTTTTAGTTTTTGCTTTTCTTTTGTCTTTAGTTCAGGAACAATATCTGTAACAGTCTGACGCAAATCAAAAACTGACATCGAGTCAGACTCTTTAAAATCAGTTTTATTATTTGTCCTTTTTTTCATGGTTTGATATTTTATGGGCAAAGTGGCGGACAAGCAGGCCAACCGGCAGGTCTCCCTGAACAAATCGCTGTAATCATTGGATTTACAACTGCTATTTCTGCAGCATATGTTGGTGCGGCTCTGCTAAAAACACCTCCAGGACCATGATCATTAGCAATTAAAATTGAAAACCTTGTAGTCCAATTCAACATTGAAGCAGCAATAGCAGCAGCAAATCCTGGTGAGGCTATTATAGCAGCTATAGCACCTGCCTGATTCATTCCAGGAACGTGAGGTGTCTTCAATGCATTGATTGCAGTAGCCAAAGCACCTTGTACTGTCGGATGACTGAGTGCAGGTAATAACCTTGTAACATGCACATTTTCATGCGCTTGTATTGCGGACACCATGAACCATGATCCCCAATTAACGCTGAGGGCATTTAAATCATTTATTTGATTACAATAATTCGCTTGCACAGTTGTCCCCGGAGCAGCACCTCCATGTCCCGTTACTTCTGTCACTCCAGCTAATAGCCTGGCCTGTACTGAATAATTACCATTCATTGTTAATAAAAATGCCTGCCAATCTGCTCCATTTCTATAGGCACAAATTGTCACATTGATACTTTCTTCCTGTGTCCATCCCCATTCATTGGCAGCTAAAGCATGACTAGGAGGGGCACCGGGAGTAATGGTTGTTGCTATGGCAAATGGAATTAAGTTAACAGTTCTTCTCTTATACCAAATTTTTCCATTAGCCGGATTTGTTGCCTGAATTTTAACAGAATTCTGTCTCGTGGTATCAGCCGAAACATTATTGTAATTTACTTTAATTGAATTTGCACCATTTACAGTTCCAGATGGTGCAATTGATGCTCCATCTGCTTCAACAATTACTGCAGATGTACTACCGGTAGTAACATCCCAATTGAGCACTCCAGCGCCTATACCAAAATCAACTGCATTAAATACCTCTTCATTATTTACACATAATCCAGGATTCCCACCCAATCTATCAAGCCACTCAATAACATTTATCGTTACCGTAGTAGGTGCACTCAAATTGTTTCCTGCTGTTTTTGAAAGTGTTCCCGTTTTGTCATCTGCTGTAGCAGTAAATTTTAGTTGTGGATCATTGGCAGGGGCATTGAATGTTACCGTATTCCCTGTCGGGCTGCTTAATGCAACATTTGGACCATCAGTCTGCGCCCAATTTACAGTCGCATCGTCATTATCCGGATCAACGGGTGTTGCCGACATCGTCACCAATTCACCGGGTTTGACTTCCTGAAAATCCGTCACTGTAAGTGTTGGCGGTTGATTTGGGATTTTTTCAGAATTTGCTCCTTCTCCCATGGCATTAACCGCGCCCACAGAAGGAGGCGGGGTTCCTGTACCACTTAAATCTGCCGTCAGGTTGGCAAACCATTCTGCATACGGCGTAATCCTGATCCAGGCAGTGCCATCATGAAATTCCAGGTAATCCCTGAAATCCGCTCTCCAATAACCTTGTAGTAGATTTGATGGATCAAACCCTTCGTTTGCCAGCCGGAATATCTTATTGGGTGAGTCGACAAATGGTTCCTGAAAATCATCCAATGTGCTTCCGCCTGCTGAAGCATAATCGACCTGGTCGGTGTGAGTGCGGTGAGCAGCCCCATTGGATTGTTCTCCTTTGGTAAATTTCGTTTGTCTTCTCGCCACAACATTTCCAAGTATTTCACCCGGCTCGCCGGTTTCAAATTTCAAGCCTTTTGCAAACCATGAAAGATCGGTGGGCAAAATATCAAATACAATTTCGGCTTTAGCTAAAAACCAGGTAGCACCATCGGTTCCCGGCAGCGCGACACCCGCCTGGGTATTTGTACCTCCGGTGGTGGCAAATCGTTTTAAATTATCGCCATCCAAAGCACTACCTGTGTTAACAGAGTTGGGTGTCACCTTAAATATTGTTCGGAATTTGGTTACGGGTTGTTCTCCGGTTTTACTGGCTTCAATCCAGACTGCATCCGTAGGATTTTTGGAAGCTGAAACAGTGCCATACCTTACCGTAATCCTGGATAAATTACTGCCAGTCTGGCCGTTGCTTTCCAATATCAGAGCTCCGGGAGCACCTTTGGAAACATCCCAGTCAATCGGTCCCGTGAAATTAAAATCCTCGCTGGTGAAGGTTTCAAGTGGATTTAAATCCGGATCATTATGGCCTCCGGGCCAATAATTTAATTCGCAACCCATATCCCCACCTCCAACCGGTTCTCCAATATCTGCCACATCTGTCCCGGCTATGGTAATGCCGAGGTCTGCCATAACAGGTTTAATATGCGTGGCGATAGTTCTAAGCATGTTGTCCTTTTGAGCCGCTACCAACAAACCAACCACCTGATTGCTGCTATTGATAATTACAGCCCCTGAATCTCCGTGACAAGCGAACGGATCATCGGGATCACCACCCGTCCTTTCGATCAGCATGTGATTGGTGCCAAAAGCTATTTCACTAACTTTCCCTTCTGTTAAACCTGTCGCTCTTCCATATTTTTTAAGCGTATCAAAACAAACAATCGCAGCCGCTCCCGATATATCTGCTGCGAAATCTTCAACTTTATTTTCCGTATTTTTAGAAGTGACATTATCCCGTATATCTTCATGAATTTCAATTAAAGCACAGTCAAGATCGTCGGTGAAAGTAGCTTTCTTTACATCTCCAATATATCCTCTTGGGCAGCAACAGCAGCTTATCCAGTATTTTGGCTGACCGATTTTTACATCAGTCTTAGTATTGGATTCGGAACCTGCATTCACGACATGCGAGCATGTTAATCCAACGAGAGCATTATCACTTTTTCGGCGGGCTAATATACCCAACGTACCATAGCCAGTGGGATGGTCATTGTCAAAATATTCATTTCTGATACTTATACCTCCCCGAATTCCATCATCCCGGTATTCATTGTCATTGACAGTCAATTTTGATGGCTCACACTCCTCGCAAATGAGGTCCTCCTTATCAAAGAAAGAAATGACATCCGTCTGGATGTTAAAAATCTTGTTTGGAATTATTTCGTGAGCAGGAATACTATTGAGCGGTTTTTTCTTATCGACATAAAACCGGAAGGCCCATTCATCTAATATTTGATTTTTTCTTTCTTTAGCTCCAAGACCAATTATACGTACTCCGGGAATGCTGCCAAACTGTTGTCGAACATGCGGCAAAAAAGATAGATAGATACGTTGTTGATGACTGATCCTGGTAAGATCCATACAAAGCGAATTAATAATATTTATTCAACGCGTGACCTTATCAATCACGCCTTTGTGCTTCTAATTAAATCTGGTTTATACCTTATCTTATTATTAATTCGCAGCGGGTATTAAAAAAACTGGCCATTTTCACACGACACATTATCGAGATGCCAACCAAAATTTCTATCATCCAAATTACCTGAAATCAATTCCATTCACCATACTGATATATCAGTATTTTCATGTTAATATGAGCTATTGAAAAATGAAATTTTGCGAGTTGTCTTTTAGGATGGAAGTTGATTTTTTAGTGAAATTATTTTTAACTTTAATAGCCAAACACTCAACTAAATGGTCGGCTTTTTTGAATCTTTCATTTAAGTTTCACGAATTACAATATTCATCATTAAGCAAACCGGCACAACCAATTTATAGCATGAAAAAAGATCCTGCTAAATTCATTTACAATCATGTCAAATGCTCATCGGTAAATGATTTTTCTGTTGAAGATTTAATTCAGCAAGCAATAAAAAAAAACAGGGGAAATACCTCAGCTCCATTTTTCCTTACAAATCACGAAACCATGGAATTTGCCTTTATCAGTAATGATATAAAAAGGTTGACTGGCTATTCAAACAGCGAATTCCGGGATGAAATTCTCCATTCAAATAATCTAAATATCCATCCGGACGATTTTGCCAGATTGGAGAATATTTTTGAAGATATATTTCGTGCTTATTATTCTATTTCGATTGAAAACAAACCCAAATATCGCTTCTGTATTGATTACCGATTAAAAAAGAAGGATGAAAAATATATCTGGATCCTTCACGAATTTAAGATCATCAAGACCGATAAATATGGACGACCTTTTATCTCATTCAGCCAGCTTAAAGATATCACTTCTTCAAAATGTGACGAAACACTTAATTTTTATATGGGCAGATATGATCATCAGGGAAACTATAAATTCCTGTTATCAAATAAATACCCAATTGTTAAACAGGAATTCAACTTGTCTCACCGTGAGCTTGAAATATTAAAGCTGATCAGTGAAGGTTTTGTCAGCAAACAAATTGCAGATAAGCTTAATATCAGTCTCAACACAGTGAACACCCACCGGCAAAATATGCTCTTCAAAGGGAATGCATCAACCTCTTCCGAATTGGTGAATAACGCAAGGTTGAATGGCTTGATTTGACAAATAAAGCCCTCCTTCGCTAACGCTTCGGAGGGCTTGGTGAACCCGGAGGAACAAATTATCGAACGTTTTAAGAGGCTACACACTTTGTATCAAAAGATATTTCCCTAACCCAGCAGTACTGCACTTCCAAAAAAGCAGTAGCCAGATGGGATTTTTTGGTGTACCCTTCTTTAGTTTTGCTCTAAAAATTTAAAAGTACTTTGGTCGACTTCTAGTAAATCGGCTCCATTTTCTTGTTTTACAAACTGTATTTTTATTACCGCCGTCTTTCTAGGATGGACAATCGAGTCACTAAAATGCGTATGGAAAACGTATTGCATGTCGCCATCTTTGTCCATAAAAACATCCCCGTGACCAGTGCCATTTATTCCAATCATGCTTTTATGGATAATCGGATTGCTATCTGATTTAGTCCATGGCCCCAATGGACTTTCACTGGTGGCAAAGCCCACTGCGTAGTCAGGGTTCCTGAAGTCATTGGCGGAATAAATCAAATAATACAAACCATTGTGCTTAAGTACCGTCGGCCCTTCGGCAACCGGCCAGTCCGCATTATGCGTATTTTCCCAGGGTTGATCTACTGAAATACATTCAGTCAATGTCTCTGGCTTTATACTTAAAAGATCTTCATTGAGCTCTGCCACAAAAATGCGGTTTCCTTCCGTCAGTCGAACATGGTACAAGTATTTCTTTCCATCCTCATCAAACAGCACAAAAGGATCTATTTGCCTTACCGGAGCTTCCAATTCTTTTTTGCTGGTACTGGTAAATGGGCCAAAAGGGCTATCTGCCTCCGCCATTGCGATGTGCTCGTTCGCGGTATAAGCGATATGAAACTTATTTTTGTATTCAAAAACCTGAGGTGCCCAAAACCCTTTATCGCCATAAGCGTCACCTTTCATTAGCGCAAAACCATTGGTAGCACCTGTAGGTCCTCCCCAGGATTTTAAATCCGGGGATGTATAAACTAAGAATCCTTCCTGGCTGGAGTATTCTGTATCTCCATTCGTCCCGCTTAAATAATAAAGGCTGTCATGGATAAAAATAGTCGGGTCAGCCAGGTAAATAAAATCAGCTGCTTTACCGGCATCATGAGAGTTTGCATTGTCCCTATTTGAGGATTCATTGCACCCCGTTAGTGCCAGCAGAAGGAAGAATACCAAGGCATGGCAGGCCCTGGCATTAACCAAAATGAACGTTTTTCCCATCTCTGACAATTATTGTGCGTTTAGTTTCTTTATCAAATCCACCTCATCCTGGCGATAAGGAGTTCCATCTTTTCTAAATACTTCGTGGAACCACTCATCTGGTTCACTTCCATCATGGATAGGAGTATTCCAGGCATATTTCGTATTCGATTTTCCAGCCACCAAACCCCAATTGATTGCCCCGATATCTTCTTTTTTAAGCAGTGGAAGGATATTTGAAAACCGACTGTTGTTCGTTCTTGCCATATATTCTGTACAGATCATTGGTCTGTCATGGGTTTTCAACAGGTTGATGATAAGCTGGTGTTTTTTCTCGTCCTCGTATTGATGGTAGGTTAGGATGTCTGAGTTTTGGGCTTGAAACGTATTCAATTCCTGGAAATCCCAATTCCATAAGCCAACACTAAGTGGTTGACTCGGGTTCACTTCCCTTGCCCAAATGAATATGCTTTTTAGCAAAGGCATCGAGCTGGTAAGCTTTCCTGTATTACCAGGCTCATTATACAGGTCCCACAACAAGACGCGATCGTCATTGGCAAAGGTTGTCAGCACATCTTTGACGTAGGTTTCCAATGCCGGAAAATTCTTTTCTTCTTTCGATGCGGGATCTCCCGGGTCCTGAACCCAGCCAGAATTGTGCGTACCTGGGATGGGATCTGGTTGTTTACCGATTTTAGGTGACTTTCCCCATACATCGTCAAAAAACACAAACATCGTCTTTATCCCATGTTTGTCAGCAATGCCCAAATAGGTATCCATTCGCTCTTTGAAACCCTCAGGATCGGCTTTATAGGCCAAACTATGGAGATACACCCGCATGGTGTTAAAACCAATGCCCTCTGCATAACCAAGCTCCCGGTCAATGGTTTCGGGATCGAAAGTATCTTTTTGCCACATTTCCAGTTGATTGATTGCAGTGCTGGGGTTGAAATTTGCACCTGTCATCCAATCATGTTGTTCGTACCACGCATATGCCTTTTCGCGTGACCATTTGTTTTCTTGCAATAAATTGTCCTGGCCTTTGCTAATTGATATCGCAAATAGTAAGACAATGGTAATTATTAGTTTTCTCATAAGATTTCGAATTAAAGTTTATTTGATTTATCTATTAAAGGATATGGCCTTGGTTCTAAACCAGGGCCATTCACCACAAGTTTGCCATCTGACTGTATTTCCATTTCGTCAATAAAAACCACCCTGTTTTGCCCCGTCTGTTTGGTGCGACCGTGATACACAGCATACATTTTACTACCGTCTTCCAGAAAAAGAACCATGTTATGGCCCGTTCCGGTGACACTACCACCTTTCTTCACATTGCTTTCTAAAACCGGATTATTTTCAGCTTTTTTAAATGGCCCCAAAGGGTGTTTTGCTGTGGCATACCCCACTGCATAATTCGGCCCGGCGTAATGATTGGCTGAATACATTATGTAGTAAGTTTCGTCGTGCTTAAATGTGAAGGAGCCTTCCGTCCAACGACGGTTAATTTCTTTGGAAGTAACAGAACGACTCTCCCATTCCGAATTCTTATCGTCCATAGTCTTGGGTGGGCTTAACAATAAAACGGGTTCGCCAATTACACTTTTAAAATCCTGGGCCAGCTGTACCCCGTAAACCCAGCTCTCTTCGATCTCATCATAGAGCCCGGTTTTCTTTGCCCAACGGGCTATTTCACTTTCCACCTCATGCTTGTAACACGCCCGGGAATAATACAAATAGTATTTGCCATCATCGTCTTGAAAGACATTGGCATCTATGATCGGGTAACCAGGGTCGAAAAGGGGCTCGTTTTTAATATCGACAAATGGTCCTTTGGGGCTGTCTGAAACGGCGACACCAATGCTAAAAGTCTCCAGCTCGTTGGAAGGGTTGTCCTTTTTATCTGCGCTATAAAACAAAAAATACTGACCATCAATTTTGTACACTTCCGGGGCCCAAAAATTCTTAAGATTCCAGGAGTTCTCCGTGTTCCCATAATATACCTGGCCTTCAAACTTCCAGTCCACCAAATCGGCTGAAGAATAAGTTGCAAAACCGTCCTTCGCCCCGCCACCTGTTCCATACATGTAGAATGCGCCGTTTCCATCGTCAAGAATATAAGGGTCACCAAATTCGACATCAAGTGGGTTCGTAAACTCAGCCATCTTTATTTCCGAAGTTTGTTCCTGCTGTTTTTTTGCTTGAGTGCAGCCACTCAAAAGGACAACCGCAATTGACCCTAGGATTATTGGAAGTTTTCTTATAATTCTCATTTTTTATTTAGCTCTTTTCAATACTTAATTAGATACTGTAAAATTCTCCTGTTCTCGCCCTCTTAAACATTCTTTCAGAAACACCTTTTTCTTGGCTAAAGACGGTTATTTCGAAGGTGTTTCAAGAATCACCCTTTCAGGAAATGGGATTCCCAAATAAGGCATCCCTTCTGTATCCCAGTATAATTTTTGCATTCTTGGAGACCTGAGTTGACCACATCCCTGTCCGGGTTTTGAATTGGCATGGTATAAAATCCAATCCTCCTTGCCATCTGGTGATTTGAAAAATGAGTTATGTCCGGGAGCATATACTCCATTTGCTATCGATTGACTGAATATGGGTTCTTTGGACTTCACCCAGGCTTCCGGGTCCAACAAATTGTCTGTACCCACGAAGGTCAGCAGACCGAGGCTGTAGTAATCTGTCCAACATCCGCTTGCGGAAAAGATGATGAAAATCTTTTCCTCGTGTGATAAATATTGGGGACCTTCATTTACAAATACCTCAGGTGGATTTTTGTCTGAAGTACCTGTATTCCAATGCCTCTCCCAATCATAGGTGGGTGAGGAAATCATCACCCGGTCTCCCTCAATTTCCAGCGGATTTTTCATTTTTGCGATGAATATATCCTGCTGTCCATTCTCATCACCTTCCCAGCCGGACCATATCATATAAAGCTGATCCTTGTGCTTAAAAACGTTTCCGTCAATGGCCCATTTATCAGTTTCGGCAGCGATTTTCCCCTTAAATTTCCACTCACCTTTAAATGGATCATCTGAGTCATTTTCAAGCACATACATCCTATGTGTATTATTATCACCGTCATCAGCAGCGAAATAGACGTACCATTTTCCATCAATGAAATGTACTTCTGGTGCCCAAATATCATGGGAATACAACGTGCCCTCTGGTGGTGTCCAGATGGTTTTACTTTCCGCTTTAGCCAGACTAGCCAGACTCGCGGTTTTCCAAAGAACCAATTTATTTCCTACGGTATTGGTATAGGTATAATAGCCATTATGATATGTACTATATGGATCCGCTCCCGAAGGTAGCAGCGGGTTTTGGAAAGTCTTAGTCTGGGAAAAAGCCGAGAAGCTTACCAGAAATATTGCTATTAGGTGAAATCTTAATACCCGGTGTTTCATAATTTCTAAATATTTACTTGCTGTTATTGTGTTACTTGTTACCATCCTCTTTCTGTTTGACACCAAACTCTTTGACCAACACGTCGTACTCCTGTTTCGAAATAACAATCATGCAACCATGCCTTACTTTTTCCGGAAAACTGTACTTATCCCAATCACTATAAAATGTATATCCCGAGGCCTGATACCACGGGCCGTTAAGATTATCGGCAATGGACAGCCCATAGGACACACCTGGATATTGTTCATAGTACATGTACCAAATTTGGTTATCGGGCGAGGGGATCAGCATTGGAGCCTCTCTAAAATTAGGACTGATAGGATCGGCAGGTAATGAATATGGCCCCAGCAAGGAACCCGATCTCGCAATACGGATTGTTTTTCCGGTTGGCCAATATAAGGTTGGGTAGGTTTCATCCTTAATGATGGCGTAATAAGCGTTTTCAACTTTCCTTATAATGACATCGATGGTGCCAAAATCCCAATCGAACAATCGCTTTGGAGTATTTGAAAACGTTTTTAAATCTTTTGAGAGTGCATACAATGTTCGCTGGCTTGCCCAATATTTTTCGGGGTCTTCCTTCGTCCCTTCTTTATGAGGGGTGTGCCATGTCAACACAAATTGGGAAGATGCATGATCGTAAAATATTTTTGGCGCGCCGATACGTTGTAAGGCTTGTGAATAGTCGGGAGTACTTTGGAGGTCTGGCGTATAAACAGCATGTTCTTGCCAGCTAATTAAATCCTCGGACACCCAGATATTAATATCGGGCGAACTATCACTGGTATTGCCGGCTATGTAGTATTTTCCATCGGGACCTTTACAAATATCAGGATGGCCTTGATAGTTTTCAAAAACCCTTTTGCCGTCGTTCAGTTCATGCCAGTGTAGTCCATTTAAACTGACAGAATAATACAAGCGACCATAATCTTTGTGGGTCATGTGTGCAAACAGATACGCTTGGTTCGTGGGAGTCTCTCCTTCTTTCACCTGACCTGGCGGGTCTGGCTGTTGTGCTAAACCCGGTATAGAAAGACACATTGCGATGAGGTAGACAAACACTTTTAACTTACTGGCGCTATATAAATTCACGTATTTATTCATTCCGTTTTTAGTTTAATGATCCTGGTGCTGGTTCCTGAAAAATCATAAACAATGACTTTTTCAACCTTATTTTTTGGAACTGGAAAACCTCTGGATGACTGCGTTAAATAACCTCCGCCATAACCAATTTCCATTCTTTCGGTTTTTCCATTGGTATAAGTTATTTCCAAAGACACCTCCATAGGCTGGAGTGCGATATATTCTCCAGATTCTTGATAAGACGATTGCAACAGCTGGGGTTCAGCATTGTTGTTTGTCAGGACGATCAGGCTTTCTTTCCCAGTAAAAATTGTTCCAAGGGCTTTTTGGTCATGCGTTAAGTATAATCCGGATTTGGTTTGTGGAACATAAGTAAAGCCTCCCTTACCTTCTCCAAGCAGTAGAGTACCCAATGAAGCATGATATTGACCAGTGTATGATTCAAACGCATTTGAATTACCCACCAGCAGTACATCTAAAAAACCATCGTCATTAAAGTCATTGATTCTTGAACCAAAAACCGGGGAAATTTGAGCCTCCACCGGCAAAGGCTTGAGAACAAATTTTGAGTTGCCCGTATTCTCCAGGTATGCACTGCGCATCTCGACTGCGGAGAGTACCTGCGCTTTTTTCAATTCGCTATCTGTGAAAACATCAGTAATACTTGCCCTGGAATAGGCATCATAACTGTCGAATCGACTTTTAATAAGAGTACTCAATTGGCCATGCATTGTCTCACGGACAGCAACGGGAGCTTCATTTCCTACTTTGAAATAAGTGATAACCGGGTCCATGGTTCCGTTATTGTCAAAATCGGCCCCGTACACCCTGATCGGTTCATCAGCCGAAGCCCTGTACTGACTATTAAGCCCGAGGTTTCCAACAATATAATCAAGGTCACCATCCTGGTCGAAATCGCCCGAACTTATACTATTCCACCAGCCACTTGTATTAGAATGTGTAGCTTCATCATCAAGTACCAGTTTCCCTTTTTTGTTCTCAAAGAAGGTAATGGGCATAAACTCCCCTACAACAATTAAATCAAACCAGCCATCCTGATTGTAATCGGTCCAAAGAGCTGAACTAACCATTCCAACCTTTTGTAATCCTTCTCCCAATTCATTTGTTACATCTTTGAATTGCCCATTGTCATTTCGTAGGAGATAACTGTCGGGTGTAACAGGATATTCCCCCGCTGATACCCTGCTACCTCTAAATAGATCAAGGTCGCCATCATGGTCAAAGTCCGCCGCAGCAACTACGCTACCACTAAAACGGGTCAGCGGAATCTTATCCTGGGAACGTGACATATTGCCTTTACCATCATTCAGGTATAGCCTGTCGTGATATATATAATCCTTGTCTTTTAGGTTTATACTTCCACCACTGACCACATATAAATCTTTATCTCCGTCATCATCGGCATCAAAAAATAGTGCCCCCATGTCTTCCAGATTGTTTTCGCCCTGCGGCAACGCCTCAAACATGCCAGGGTGTTTTTGCAGATAAATCGTTCGCAGCTGATTAGGGTCTGCACCAATAAACAGATCATCAAGCCCGTTTCCATCGACATCCCCGATAGCCATACCCGGTGATTGCCGGGTGTATTGTTGGTGTAGAGTAAGTGTTCGTTTGAATTCATCGAACGGGTATTCCATGTGTGTAAAAGAAATCCCTAAACTTTGGGCAGATAACTGATCGAAGATTTTTTGATGGTTTGATTGGCTTTTATGGGGATTGTTCGGGCTGCCATTATATTCAATACTATGCAGCGTGTCGGGAGACAAATTCTCAATCGTTTGAATTATCCCATCTGCCCAGGTCACTTCCACTTTGAAAGAAGTAGCCGTACCTAAACCAAATAAGAGTACGGGGTCCACGGAGGACAAATAACCCCTAACCGGAAGATTTTCCTGATATTTCAATTCTCCGGTAGACAGTAGAACCTTTACTTTGGCCCCTAACGCCTTACTTTGATGCACACCGGATTTCAATTTCAAACGTACAAAATGCGTGTTTTCTTTTCTTCCAATGCTTCTGGTAAAATCTGATGAAATCAATTTATTTCTGTATAGACTTGCTTCAGAATCGATGTTGTTAAAAACCAGATCAAGGTCACCATCATTGTCAAAATCAGCATATGCCGCCCCATTAGAATAATTTTTTTCACTCAAGCCCCAGGCATTGGAAACATCTTCGAAGGTTAAGCCATCTTTATTTCTGTACAAATAGTTCTGTATTTTTACTTCCGGAAGCTCATATAGTCTTTTAATTCGATCCTTCCTGGCTTCCTCTTCCGACATTCTGTAAAAAGACTCTTGCTGATTTAGGTATACCGCATAATCTAAATTGGTAATGTCACGACGGTAGCCATTGGTGACCAATAAGTCCTTTAACCCATCGTTGTCAAAATCAGCCAGCAAAGGTGCCCAGCTCCAATCGGTAGCATGCACGCCGGCCAATTGACTAATTTCGCTGAACTTCAGGGTTCCCTGGTCATTCGCTCCCTGATTGAGTTGAAGTACATTGCGTACATATTGTTTCTGATAGCCAAGTTTCTCGGCAATTTGAATAAATTCAGAGTTGGTCTTTATGACCATCATTTTTCTCCTCTGCTCCGACTCTGGCAACATGTCTACCACACAAATGTCCGAAAGACCATCATTGTTAAAATCCTGAACATCCACACCCATACTACTGTATGAAGTGTGTGTTAAATATTCCGCAGACAGGTCACTGAAGGTTCCATCCTGGTTGTTGACCCAGATAATATCATTGGAAACAAAATCGTTGGCACAATAGACGTCCAGCCAGCCATCGTTATTCAAATCCGTAATACAAATTCCCAGACCATGGCCTTCTTTGGAAATCCCAGCGCTCAAGGTCACATTCTCGAAAACAGGATGGCCATCTTTGTTGCCTACGTTTTTATACAACCGGTCATTTGATGAACTCTGTCCATTGTCCAATTTTTCATGCAACCGGTTACGACTGGTTTGTTCCATGGCATTGGTAAGGATGTAACAATCCAGGTCACCATCTTTATCGTAATCGAAAAAGGCCGATTGAATGGAAATGCCGTCATCAGCCAGCCCGTATTCCTCGCTTGATTCCACAAAAAATGGAATTTTTTCTTCACTGTTTCCTTGATTTATGAATAACAGATTTGATCTGTCGCCTTTGGTTCTACAATCAGTGGCGACCGAAACATAAATATCCATCAAGTCATCCTGATTGATATCAACTATTGAAACCCCGGTACACCACTTCTCAGTAGATGTCCCTGATTTCTCTGTAATGTCCTGAAATTTGAAATTTCCCTGGTTCAGATACAATTTGGAAGAAACCAAATTACCGGAGAAAAAAACGTCCTGCAAACCATCTCCATTAAAATCACCAATACCTACCCCCCCTCCATTAAACAACACATCATACTCCAATGCATTTAAAGTATCATTTTCAAAAGGATGGATCCTGTTGTTAAAATGTATACCTGAGTAATCACCTGATACCAAATCGAAGAGAACAGGTTTTTCGGGCTTTACAGTACAGGCAAACGCCATGAGTACCCCACCTAAAAAAGGTTTTCTTAGTGCTGTTGCATCAAACCATTCTATGAAAATGTGCAAGTCCATGTATTAATTAAGGAATAATGCCCTGAATATATTTGTACAATGGAAAATCAAATGGAGAAACCAGGGCCATTAAAAGAAAATACCAATGGCCCTAGTTTTAATTAAATCTAAACTACCATTGTTACCAGCCCGGATTTTGCTCTAAAGCTCCACCGTAGGCATCAATTTCTCTTAAAGGAATCGGCAGATACTCCGATTTTCCTCTTTCAAAGTTTTGGAATTCCGTATCAAAATCGGCTTCTGACGGGGATAAACCTGGGTCTGGACCCGCAAGTTCCGGTCCCGCAATTCCATACCGTACCATATCCTGGAAGCGCACACTTTCACCAGCCAGTTCTACCACACGGTCATGCCTTAACTGTAACCTGAATTCTTCCTGAGTCAATGTCAAAGACAATTCGTTCATGTTAGATCGTTGGCGCACCAAGTTTGCAAAAGGAATTGCTTCTGGGGTTCTGCCTAGCTCATTTAAGGCCTCAGCGTGCATTAGGTAGATATCGGCCAATCGGATAACCCTGGTATTGATACCTGAAAAGTAACTTTCATAATCTTGCCAGTAATTTGTGTACTTCCGCCAAAACCTGTCATTTGGACCCGCTCCTCTTTCAGCATAGGTCAAGCCATATAATAGTTCACCCGGATGATCGTAGGTCATGGTATAATATAAACGGGGATCTTCGTTGCCGTCTTTATCCATTTCACTTAAAAACTGGTTCAAAAGCCACTTGGTAGGCTGGCCGTCCGTCCAACCTAAAGGCCGGACCCCAAAGAATTGAGCTCTTTCGCTGGTCTCATCTCCAGAGGCATTGTTGTAGGTTGGAAAACCTCCTGTTTTACCATTGTTGTTGGTAAATTGGATTTCAAACAGCGACTCTTTATTATTTTCGAATTCTTCGGTAAAGTTATCTTTAAACTCCGGCATTAAATCATAGGTGTCAGGTACCATGGCTATTATCTTTTCAAACTCAGTGGCGGCTTCTGCCCATTTCTTTTGTTGTAAAAGAGCCCGGCCTAAATAACCAATGGCACCGCCTTTTGTGGCCCGGCCTACGTCAGCGCCTGTATAACTAACGGGCAGTCCATCAGCTGCATCTTTAAAATCTTGTTCTACCACGGCCCAGACTTCTTCAAGAGTACCCTGCGGGTATCGGGTATTGGCATCTTCGATACTTGTAACCAAAGGTACCCGGCCCCAAAGGGTAGCCAATTTGTAGTAACAGTGTCCCCTTAAAAATTTGGCTTCTGCCAATATTCTTGTTTTCGTGGTTTCGTCCATTTCGATATTGGGAACATTCTCCAAGACCTGATTTGCCTTATAAATTGTCCGATATAACTCGCGCCAAACTTCAAGCAGCCAGGGAAAGTCGTAATTAATATTGACATGTCGACCCACATTAGCAAGGTCAGTCCATGGGCTTTGGCTATAGCCTTCGTCTGAACGCATATCATAATCAAAGATTTCCCATAGACTAAGCTCTCGATTCTGAATACCGGAATACACTGCATTTATCCCTAAAATTGCATCCTCTTCGGTCTGCCAAAATGTATCCGGAGTAGGTGCGTTAGGGTTCACCTGATCCAAAAGATCCTTTTCGCAAGAGATTGTTGTCCCGAGGAACACCATCAATAATGCTATTGTCTTTATCTTATTCATTGGTATATTATTTGATTTTTTAATTTCGATTTATAGTCCTATCTGAATTCCCATGATCACAGATCGCAAAGACGGGAAGTTACCATTGTCAAAGCCTCTGTTCAGGAAATCCCCATTACCGTTAGTTCCAACAACCTCCGGATCATATCCTGTATAGCTGGTAATTGTGAACAGATTTTGACCGGTTAGATAGAGCCTTAACTTGCTTAGGCTAACTTTGCTGATAAGCTCCATTGGAAAGGCGTAACCTATCTGCAAATTTTTCAATCTGAAATAGTCACCCTTTTCTACGTATCGGTCTGAATTCTGTGTTGGATTTAATGATGCATCCAAATGAATCGGTTTAGGTATCTCATTAGAAGTACCCTCGCCCGTCCAATACACATCATCAACTAAATAGTTGGCATTATCGTCGTACCGTTGTGACCACCATTTTTGCTCATTAAAAATGCTGTTTCCGGTTACTCCCTGAAAAAATGCTGTAGCATCGAATCCTTTATAGGAAAAGTTCAGGTTAAGTCCATATTCAAAATCGGGAAGAGCCTTACCTACCACAGCCCGATCATCAAAATTGATAATCCCATTACCATCATTATCCACGTATTTTACATCTCCGGGACGTGCATTTGGTTGGACCCCCCAGGCATCGATTTCAGCTTGATTCTGGAAAATACCGGCTGTCTCCAATACATAAAACGAAGCAACCGGCTCGCCTACTGCTGTACGCAGTATCTGTCCTGTACCAAAAATTGGTAAATTTCCAGCTTCTTCTACCAACGCCTTTACTTCGTTCTTTAAGAAAGTACCATTTGTAGATATGCCGTACCTGAAATCACCTATATTGTTCTGGTAATCCAGACTCAATTCCAGCCCTCTATTCTGCACCTGCCCTACATTTGCCAAAGGATCACCTCCGGTATTACCAGAAGATAGCGGAATTGGTACCGCCAATAGCAGATCCTTAACATCAGCCACATAATAATCAGCTGAAATGTTTAATTTATCATCAAAAAACCCTGCGTCCAATCCGATGTTGGTTGTTGTTTTACTTTCCCATCTGAGATTTGGATTAACCAATTGAAGATTCGTAGCACCTAGATTGACCTGATTGTTCAGAACATAATTCTGATTGTAGTTTAGCACACTTTGGGTAGCATAATTGTCGATTGCCTGATTCCCAACGGTACCCCAACTTCCTCGAATTTTTAAATTACTGAAGAGTTTAACACCCTCCATAAAGCGCTCTTCTGAGATTCTCCAGGAGGCTGATAACGATGGGAAATTTGCATAACGATTATCTTTGCCAAATTTTGATGAGCCATCCCGTCTGAAATTAACCAAAAAGGTATAACGGTCATCGTAGGAATAATTGAAGCTCGCTAATATTGACCTTAATCCCGCTGTCTCTTCCCTTCCTTCTGTACGCGGACTTGCGGTACCGTTATTCTGTACCCAAAACTCACCATTTAAACCTTCAACATGGGCAAAAAGGTAATTGTAATTATCCTTTTGAGTAGTGAAACCTGCCAATACAGAAATACTATGTTTCCCAAATTCTTGCTTATAGGTTAGTGTATTTTCAGCCAATATGTTAAAGAACTCGGTGTTTCTATCATCCAGAAAGGCTGCGCCAGGGGTATTTTGACGTAATGCACCAGCTCTTTGATAATATTTCTCCCTAATTTGGGCGTAATCGACCCCAAGGTTTAATTTATACTTTAAAAAAGGAAGCAATTGAAATTCCCCATATACGCTACCTAACAACTTGCTAGTCACCGCAGTGTTACTATAATGTTCCTGCAATCCAATTGGGTTAGTGGCAAAAGTACTATTGTTGTCATCGCCATAGCCGTATCCACTCTCATTGTTAGGATCGTATACCGGAATTGTGGGAAGCATCCACACCACATCAATGAATGGGTTCCCATTGACCCTGGTTTGATTGCTTCTACTAAATGCTATGTTTTCCCCAAAGGTAAATTTTCCTTTCCTGGTTTCTGAATTTACTCTTATCTGATACCGTTCGAATTCTGGCCCAATAATCGCACCTTTCTGATCAAAATAGTTTAAGGAAATGAAATAGTTTGAATTCATGCTTCCACCAGAAAAATTTAAATTGTGTTCGGTAATTCTACCCGTTTGAAAAAGCTCATCCTGCCAATCGGTATCTACTCCTGTCCTTAAACCTTGCGGCTCATCACCATTGTTCGTGTAAGCAAGATTGTTTATTTCAATAAACTGCTCCGCATTTGTTAGGGGAAGCTTTTTGGCGATGTCCTGAAAGCCATAATAAAAATCATAGTCAACTTTTAATGGCCCGGACCTACCTCTTTTTGTGGTTACGATAATAACCCCATTCATTCCCCTGGAACCGTAAAGGGCGGTGGCTGCAGCATCTTTCAAAACTTGAATTGACTTGATGTCGTTGGGGTTAAAATCTGCACCTAGCGTTGATATAAACATACCATCAACAATATATAGTGGTGAATCTTGTCCCGAAAATGAATTAATCCCCCTAATCTTTACTGAAGGGGTGGATCCCGGACTGCCGGTAGAAGTTACAGTAACACCGGAAGCCCTGCCTTGAAGCATTGTGCCAACATTGCTCGCCGGGGCTTTCAACATTTCTTCAGTATCAACCACCGAAACTGCTCCTACAATGTCACTTCTTTTTACGGTCTGGTACCCTATTACGACAATCTCGTCCAAAAGATCGGTATCTTCGATTAGGATGATGTCAAGAATTGAATTATTTTCTACGTCAATGACTTTTTCTTCATAGCCAACGTAGCTGATTGCCAATCTGCCATCGGTTGGCACATTGGCGAGTCGATAATTTCCCTCCGCATCAGTAATAGTTCCAATTTGAGTTCCAGAAATTACAATGCTGGCTCCCGGCAACGGAATTCCATTAGCATCTTTTACGCTGCCGCTTACGGTCTGCTGGTCCTGGGCATTCCCTTGATATATGAATGCACATAAAAATGATAAGGCCAATATGGCCCTTCCACATAGTTTTGTAAGGTGTTTTTTCATTCGTTTTCTTTTTGTTGAATAATGATTTAGTTGTATTTACTATATAAAGTTCCATTCATAAGTTCCTACTTGCCTACCACTTGCTGCTGCCTTAGGCTTAGTCAAATGAAATGATTTAGAAATTAGAATTGCCTATTATTTCGTTCCATTGTATCGTTGAAATCGTTCAATTTTAAAAAACAGTCAAGAAATCAATGTCGACTGAAACGAATTGTAAAAGTTTGGAACGAATTGCATGATGAATGAGGGAATTCCATATTGTAGGGTTTATCAAGGCTTCATTCAAAAACAAAAGCCTAAATATTTGGTTCCTAAATAAGTTGTTTACTTGGTAAATTCTCTCCTGCCATAGGATATTCTTTCCTATTTTAAATTCCTAAATTCATAGAAAAGAATTCCATGTTTGAACCAAAATGCATTCTAATTGACACAATTTGATATGCAAAATGACGGGGCAATTCACATATTTGAAGATGCTGCAAAAAATTAAATTCTGCCTTTTGGCAATTTTCGCATCCATAAGCCATTTATATGGCCAGGAATACTATTTCAGGCACTATAAAGTAGAAAATGGTCTATCTCATAATACTGTTCATAGCACGCTGCAGGATAGCCAGGGTTTTTTATGGTTTGGCACCAAAGACGGTCTTAATCGTTTTGATGGATACAACTTTAAGGTATTTCAAAATGACCTTGAATCACCGAACAGTCTGGGTAGTAATTTTATTGAATGCCTTCATGAATTCAATGGCCATCTTTGGGTAGGAACTGATAACGGATTATTCCGATTCAATGCCGAATACGAGAGTTTCAAACTTATGGAACCCTCATTAAACAGGCCCATTCTAGACATTGAACATGATAACGAGGGTAACCTGTGGTACATTGCCGGAACAACTCTGTATAAACATTCAACAAAGTCACAGAATACACATGTATTTGAAACCGAAGCCTATTTTCATGCCGAAGAAATTACCAGAGGGACAGATGGCACCATTTGGGTCGCCAACGATAGATTCCTACATCACTATGATCGAGACAATGGAGCATTTGAAACAATTGAGCTGATTAGTGAAAAAAGCTCGAACCTACCGTTCATCGTAAGCAAACTATTTGCAATTAATGATACTACCTTGCTAATAGGCACTCAAAACCAAGGAGTCATTTTGTATGATACCCAAAAGAAACAGGTAAAAAAACTGTTGCCAGCTTCCGAGGATCCTTTATACATCAGGGATTTTGCCAAAATAGAAAACGGTAAACTCTGGATCGCTACGGAATCAGGTATTTACATCTATGATATGGAAAAGGAGACATATTTAAACCTTAAGAAAAGCTACTATGACCCTTACGCTTTATCGGACAATGCAATCTACTCTCTTACTGTTGACAGGGAAGGGGGTGTCTGGATAGGCACCTTTTTTGGAGGCGTAAATTACTATCCTAAACAATACACACCGTTCAAAAGATACTATCCTAAATCCGGGAAGAATTCCATAAGTGGGAGTGCCGTACGTGAAATCCATTCAGATCAATACGGGAATATATGGATTGGCACGGAGGATGCCGGGCTAAACAAATTTGATCCAAAGTCGGGAATGTTTACAAATTTCTCGCCTTCCGGGACTCAACATTCGCTATCATTCTACAACATCCATGGGCTTTTACCAAGGGGAAATCAATTATGGATCGGTACTTTTGAACACGGCCTGGACATTATGGATATCCATTCAGGCAAGGTAATCAAACACTACAATAAAGGTGATGGTCACGGACTATCGAGTAATTTTATTTATACCTTTTATGAAAACAGGGCAAAAGATATATACGCCATAACGTCTTCGGGCATTCAGATCTATGACGAGGAAAACGATCGCTTCATAACCATCGACGCATTCCCGGAAGGCATTTTTTTCACATCCTTTTTAGAAGATAATACTGGGAGAATGTGGGCCGGCACCTATTGGGATGGCCTTTTTTATTATGATCCGGAAACAAATGAAAAAGGTGTATACAAACATGATACATCAAACCTCAACAGTATTTCCAGTAATGCGATAAACTGGATTTTCCAGGATAGCGACGAAAATATTTGGGTCACTACAGAAAATGGTCTAAACATGTTTATACCAGAAACAAATAGCTTCAAACCCTATAGAAAGAGAGATGGTTTCCCCAGTAATGTTTTTTATTCCATTATTGAAGATACCAACAACCATTTATGGATCAGCACTTCTAATGGGCTGGTAGATTTCAATCCCAAAAACGATGAGCTAACGAATTATACCAAAGGAAACGGGCTATTAAGCGATCAATTCAACTACAATTCTGCATTTAAGGATCGACAGGGAAAAATGTATTTCGGTAGTGTAAACGGGATGATTAGTTTTGACCCTAATTCGTTTTTAAAGGATTCATATAAACCACCCATACTGATAACAGGATTACAGATTAACAATAAGGAAGTGCCCGTGAATAGCAACAGTTCAACCTTAAGGAAATCGATCACATTTGTAGATAAAATCAAATTGCAGCCCAGACAATCATCTTTTAGTATTGATTTTGCTGCTTTGAGCTATACTACACCCGAAATGACCGAATATTGGTATAAACTCGATGGGTTAAAGAACGAATGGGTGCACCTCGCTAAATCCCATCAAGTGTATTTTACAGAACTACCTGCAGGGAACTACAACTTTAAAGTTAAGTCTTTGAACAGTAGCGGAGTATGGAGTGATGAAGCCACAGCTCTTGGTATAACTGTTTACCCGACTTTTTGGAAAAGTAATTTAGCCTATTCATTATACATTTTAACAGTATGCATAATCAGTTTTTTGATTATAAGGTATTACTATCTCAGATCGCTGGCAAGGAATAAACAGGTGTTAAAAGAATTGAACGACAAAAAGCAAAAAGAACTCTACAAGGCTAAAATAGAATTCTTTACGAATGTCTCTCATGAAGTGCGTACTCCGCTGACACTCATACAAGCTCCTTTGGAAAAACTCCTGAAACAAGCCGAATCGGGTAGCGAGCTCAGAGAAAATCTGTCCATTATGGAAAAAAACACCACCCGGCTACTTAACCTTGTCAATCAATTACTGGACTTTAGAAAAACGGAACTGGAGGACATTAGCCTGACGTTTGTAGAAACAAATATCTCTGATTTGATTAGACAAACACAGACCAGGTTCAGTCAGGTAATAAAGAGCGCTGGGATTGACTTTGACATGTTGTTGCAAGAGGAGGATATCTATGCCTATGTCGACGCCGAGGCCTTAAATAAAATAGTCAGCAATCTTTTTAACAATGCCATAAAGTATGCTGAAAAAAAGGTGAGGGTTATATTAGCTCCGGCAGGAGATTATTTTCAGCTGACTTTCATGAACGACGGACAACTTATCCCGGTCCATCTAAAAACTAAAATATTTGAACCCTTTTACAGGGTGCCCGGAGTGGAAAATCAAAATCAGTCGGGCACAGGTATAGGGCTATCGCTAGCCCACTCGCTTACCCAGCTTCATAACGGGGTACTTCAATTGGACACCTCGAATGACACGATGAATACTTTTGTTCTGAAGCTGCCTATTCACCAGGAAAAGGAATTCGAATTAAGCAGTTCAAAAGAATGGAAGCCTGAAAGCCAGAAAGACCAACCTGAGGAGGATTTTGAAATGGCTGGCTATAAACCAACTATTTTGTTTGTGGAGGATAATATCGATCTTTTGGATTTTGTATCCAAAGACCTAATGACCTCCTATTTGGTTTTAAAGGCTACAAATGCACAAGAAGCGCTTGAAACGATGGAGAATGAAAACATTCAGTTGGTGATAAGCGATGTAATGCTACCGGGAATGGACGGGTTCGCCTTCTGTGAAAAAATCAAAACTGATTTGGAAACCAGCCACATACCAGTGATAATCCTTACGGCCAAAAGTGCTTTAAAGGCTAGATTAGAAGGGTTAGAGTCAGGCGCAGATGCATACATTGAAAAGCCTTTCATAATTGAACATCTAAAGTTACAGATAGCCAACTTACTTGAAAACCGAAGGCACATCATGGAGCACTATGCCAGCTCGCCATTGGCCCACATTAGAAGCATTGCCCATACCAAAACCGATGAAACTTTCATCAAAAAACTGGACGACATCATCGATCAACACATTTCCGATCCTGAGCTAAATGTCGAAACCCTGGCTGATTTTATGCATATGAGCCGTTCTACTCTTTATCGTAAAATAAAGGAAATGTCAAATCTAAGTCCTAACGAACTTGTAAACCTTGCCAGACTGAAGAAGGCGGCAGAACTTTTAGATACCGGGAGTTACAAAATTTATGAAATTGCAGAAATGGTTGGCTATAACTCACAAACCAGTTTTGGGCGAAACTTTCAAAAGCAGTTCAATAAGACTCCTACGGAATATATAAAGACGATTTCCACCTAAATTTTTAAGCCCTGAGAAACATCTTATTTAAAAAAAGCTGTGACTTAAATTGCTAGAGTTTGCTTCCCAGTACAATTATTAAGCAGCGAATCGATAGAACTCATGAGGGAATTTAAAGAATACTTGGCTCATCAATGGAGCTACGCAAATGATGCTATATGTGTGGATTGATTCCAAAGTATATTTAATGAAAAAGGCACTCACAAGAAAAAATCTTATAAGTACCTTACAATCAAAGTGAACTAGGAGGGATTCGAACCCCCAACCTCCTGATCCGTAGTCAGGTGCTCTATCCAGTTGAGCTACAAGTCCAAATGCTGAACTATGCCAAAGGCATCCCAAAATTGAGGTGGCAAATTTAGCGAATTATCATTCTTATTAGCAAAATTCTTCTTCATAATTACCATACCTTATTTATTATCAAAAGGATTTACCACTTATCCACCACTCAATATTTGCCTTGTGCCACTTTAATTGTTAAAAAATCTTAAATTCCTTTCAATGCGGATAGATTTATTTTACGAGGCGCTTCTATTTTTTAAAAAACACTATCTTTGCCGCATTACGAGACAGTACTGAAAAAACTCAACATGAGAAAAATATTTTTATTTGTCATTTGCGCATCTTTTATATCCTCAATCAGTTTAGCACAACAAAACAATGCTGCTGACAAAAATAAAATCATCAAAGAACAGGCGGGTAGACCAGACGTTCCGGGTGATCTTTTTATGGAGGTAGGTTTTAACATGCTTCAGGATAATAATGAGTGGGAGTCAAAATTCTGGGGTTCCAAGATTTTTAACATGTACTACCAATACGATTATAATCTTGGAGACAGCAAACTATCGATTCACCCTGGTCTGGGGATCAGTACTCAGAAATATGCAATGGATACATCTACCCTTGCCTATCTTCCGGATGCAAATGGCGATTTTGTTGTTCAGACCATTCGATTAGATTCAGTTTTTCAGAATGCTAATGACTTTGTGAAATCCAAAATTGCTACCACTTACCTGGAAATTCCTCTGGAGCTAAGATGGAGATCTCTGAAATATGACCCTAAAAGAAGTTTAAAAATTGCTGTAGGAGGAAAAATAGGACTTCTCATAGACAGTAAAACAAAAGTCAAATACGAAGAGTTTGGAGAGAAGAAAATCACGAAACAAAAAGAAGATTTTGGTATTTCAAAGTTCAGGTATAGTGTTTACGGAAGAATTGGATATGGAAATGCTTATCTGTTTTATAACTATAATCTGAGTACATTATTTGAGAAAAATGAAGGACCAAACAATACGGAAATGACTCCTATGATGTTTGGTTTTGCCCTGAGTTTATTCTGATCAAATAAAAAACCAAACGATAGGGAAGCAGATAACAAAGCCAATTACAGCCCCCCAGATTATTTGCCTGGTTGTGTGAGTATTCAGCAGCAATCTCGAAGTACCAACTATTCCAAAAATGATCGACAATCCGGAAAGAAGATAAAGAAAATCAAAGTCCGGATTTTTTATTTGGATAGCATATAAAATCCCAAATGTACCTGCAATAGAGGCACTATGCACACTTATCTTCCAGTACATGGTTATAAGCGTGATGATCGTGATCAGCAGGGTAGTGGAGAAATAGGAAAGGTAAATGACTTTGGTATAGGGAAATTGCTTGTAAAACATATACGTACTGACACCATAAATTATCCCGATAAATAAAAAGGGAATGATCCTGATCTTCCGATCATCCAGGTAAAAATCAGGGATAACTGATGCTACACGCAGCGTGCTTAACATCAGAACAGGAATAAAAAAGCTCGTCAGGCTAATAATGATCAAAATGTTAAAGAAAAACTCCCTACTAATAGGCATAAGAATAGGAGGAGCTATCCACATAATAGCCAAAAACATAAATGTCGGCATAAGCAGTGGATGGAATACAATCGAAAAAAAATTGGCTAAATACCTGCTCACTATAATTCCTTTCTCAACCTGGCTACAGGAATGTTCAATTGCTCCCTGTATTTCGCTACAGTTCTCCTGGCAATAACATACCCTTTTTCCTTTAAAAGTTTTTCTATTTTATCGTCTGACAATGGCTTTTTCTTGTCTTCGTTGTCAATTAATTGTTTCAATACATTTTTTACTTCCCTACTACTTACATCGTCCCCTGTATCCGTCATAATAGCTTCGGAAAAGAAATACTTAAGTGGATAAATTCCAAATTCTGTCTGCACACTTTTACTATTGGCAACTCGGGAAACTGTAGAAATATCCATATTGATTTTCTCGGCGATATCTTTCAAAATCATCGGCTTCAGCTTCACTTCATCGCCGGTCAAAAAGAAATCATATTGATAATCAACAATTGCCTTCATCGTGTAAAGCAAGGTGTGCTGCCGCTGCTTGATCGCATCAATAAACCATTTCGCTGCATCAAGCTTCTGCTTGACAAAAGTAGCAGTCTCTTTTAATTTTTTGTCCTTCGTCTTGGATTTATCATACGTATCCATCATTTCTGAATACGATCGGGAAATCTTTAACTCTGGGGCATTTCTTGAATTCAGGGTGAGTTCCAGCTTACCGTTATTATTGGTCAAAATGAAATCGGGAATAAGATATTGGGTTTTCACCATCTCTCCACCGGAACCTCCTGGTTTGGGATTTAATTTAGTGATGATCTCAAGTGCATTTTTTAAGATCTCATCTGTGATGTTTAATTTCTTCTTGATTTTCTCGTAATGCTTTTTTGTGAAATCATCAAAGCAATTATCGACGATTTGTATGGCGACTTCTACATCTTCATTGTGATCTGCTTTCCGTTCAAGTTGCAGAAGGAGGCATTCCTGGAGATTTCTTGCTGCAATTCCCGGAGGGTCAAATGCCTGAATTTTAATGAGCAGATCTTCTATTTCATCAATATCTGTCTCAACATTTTGTGAGAAAGCCAGGTCATTGATGATAGCATCCAATTCCCTTCTGATATATCCATCGCTTTCGATGCTTCCGATTAGTTGTTCTCCTATTTTATGTCGTCGCTCATCCAGCCCTAAAAACCCTAGTTGAGACATCAGCTGATCCACAAGTGTGGAATTAGTTGCTATGGGCAGTTCCCGGTCTTCATCGTCCGGATTCCCGCCATCTCCCTGCATTTTATAGCCCGAATAGTCATCCTGAAGGTAGTCTTCAAAATCAATGTCATCACTTTGATCGGATGTATCTTCAAAATCATCGAATTCCTCACTCTCATTTGTTTCCTCAGGACCTTCCTCCAGTGCCGGATTCACCTCCAACTCCTCTTCAATTCTCGTCTCAAGTTCAGCAGTAGGAACCTGCAGCAACTTGATAAATTGTATCTGCTGCGGCGAAAGTTTCTGCTGAAGCGATTGAACCAGCCCTAATTTTTGCATGCCTACTAAAAATTATTGTTTGGATTGAAAACTTAATCAGGCTGCTAAGCCTGTTAAGCATTTAACGATATAAGAATGACAAGTTTAACCTTTTTTTGGAAAATGATAAATGGATTCTTTTACTAAATTTGCACCTCATTTAATAAAAACTAATAACGTGGCTTTTAAGGAAAGAAATAAAGTAACCGAAATTTATAAAAATCCTCCCATTGGAAAAAAGGTAATTATCAAAGGATGGGTGCGGACAAAAAGGGAAAGTAAGAACGTAATTTTCATTAATTTAAATGATGGATCGACGATCAAAAACATCCAGATAGTTGCCGATCCGGATAAGTTGAAAAAAGACCAGGCTATCAAGATCACCACGGGCGCTTGCCTTTCTGTTACTGGAGAAGTAGTTGAAAGTCAGGGGAAAGGCCAAAGTTTTGAAGTAATAGCCGATCAGGTCACAATTTTGGGAGAAAGCCATCCGGATGAATATCCATTACAACCCAAAAAACACTCCCTCGAGTTTTTGAGGGAAATTGCCCATCTAAGGCCACGTACTAATACGTTCAGTGCTATTCTCAGGATCAGGCATGCCATGACATTTGCTATCCATAAGTTTTTCAATGACAAAGGGTTTGTCAATTTTCATAGCCCGATTATTACAAGCTCCGATGCGGAAGGTGCCGGAGAAATGTTTCGTGTAACTACCCTTCCTCCAAACTCTGTTCCGGTCAACGATTCCGGGGAGTTGGACTTCAAAGATGATTTTTTTGGCAAAGAAGCCAGCCTCACCGTTTCAGGCCAACTGGAAGGAGAGCTTGCGGCTTTAGCCCTCGGAGAAATATACACCTTTGGCCCGACCTTCCGAGCTGAAAATTCCAACACAACCAGACACCTGGCCGAATTTTGGATGATCGAGCCTGAGATGGCTTTTTATGACCTGGAAGACAACATGAATCTTACTGAAGAATTCCTGAAATATCTCGTTCAATATGCTCTTGACAATTGCCTGGACGACCTGGAATTCTTGAAAAACAGGGCATTGGACGAAGAAAAAAACAAGCCTCAAAATGAAAGAAATGAACTTGATCTCATCGAGCGGTTAAAATTCATTTTAGAAAATCCATTTGAAAGAATAAGTTATTCTCAGGCGATAGATATTCTCAAAGATTCCAAACCCAACAAAAAAGGTAAATTTCAATTTCCGATTGAAGGTTTTGGCGCAGATCTGCAGTCTGAGCACGAAAGATACCTTGTGGAAAAACATTTTAAAAAACCAGTAATCTTGTTTGACTATCCCAAAGACATCAAAGCCTTTTACATGAAACAAAATAGCGATGGGAAAACTGTAAAAGCCATGGATGTTCTATTTCCTGGTATTGGTGAGATCGTGGGAGGCTCTCAAAGGGAAGAAGACTATGATAAACTTTTAAGCAGGGTAAAGGAACTAAATATTCCACAGGAAAGCCTTTGGTGGTATCTGGAAACCAGGAAATTTGGATCTTGTCCCCACAGTGGCTTTGGCTTAGGATTTGAAAGATTAATGCTTTTTGTAACCGGAATGGGAAATATCAGGGATGTTATTCCATTTCCGAGAACACCAGGAAATGCAGAATTTTAATTTTTCTGAAACTTAAAGCTTTTGTTAAATCGTTTGAGAGGATCTTTAACCACTAATAAATAATATCCGGGAAAGTAATCCTTTATGTCAATTTTAAAGGCATCGTCTCCTGCCTTCTCAACTCTAATATCAAGGCTATTGCCGATAATGTTGTAAATTTCAAACTCAACATTTTCGAGAGTTGAATTGTCAATTTTGACATTAAGGTACTCTGAAACAGGATTGGGATAAAGATCTATGTGGTTGACAGTAACAATGTTTTTTTGACTTACAGTTGGGGCTTCGGGTCTTGTTTCCTGATCAGTCATTGCGTTTTGCGCCATCACCAGATTATTCAGAAAAATCAAGCCTACAACTACAAGTAAAATTTTCTTCATACTATCATTAATATATCCAATTTTCTCTTTCTATTCAAGACCGGAATGAGAATTCATATCGGTTTTTTGAATGTAGCTAATAAAAATTTACGCCAAAATAAGAACAATGTTTGGATGAAAACTGTTTTTAGCATTTTTTAACATTTCCCCGATAAACAGGAATACAGTTCTGAGATAATTTAATCAATTTTTAGGGTTCAATAGATACACACGAATGTGAGGTCAGACCAATAATTCCATATCTCTGATCAGGAACTGTCTCCTATTAAAATTGATTATATTCTTATCTTTTAATTCATTCAATATCGTAGTGACTGTCTGGCGGCTTGTTCCGGTCAAAGCAGCTATGTCCTTGTGAGTCAGGTAATTCTTTACCATTACCTCAAATCCAACTTTTTTACCTTTTTCTTCCGCCAGCTCTTTCAAAAACTCAACTACTCTTGTCCTGGAATCTTTGAAAACCAGCGATTCGACTTTTCTTTCAAGCTTTTGTATCTTCAAGCCAATAAGCTTATAAATTTTCAAACTAAGTGCTTTGTTTTCAGCCATCAACTGCTGGAGATCACCGATCCCCATGGGGCAAAGTTCCGTGTTGTCTTCCATCGCCTGAGCAAACTCTTTCCTCTTGCCTTCTCCTATAAGCGCCAACTCCCCAAATAATTCCCCCTTTGAAAGGATGGCTTTGGTAATTTCTCTGCCATCTTCCGTATAACTACCTATTTTCACCCTCCCACTTGCGATAAGGTAAATGGTATCTGAAGGCTCTTCTTCAAAATAAATGAATTCGTCCTTTTTGTAGTCCTGATATGGATGCTTTTCCCTCATTGTTGGAGTTTTATTAGGGCAAAGAATTTTATAGAGATCTATCTCTTCGAAAAACCAAAAATTAGTATTGTTTTCCATAACCTTATTTGGAGTTTAAACCAAATTTAAAAACATAATGTTTAACTATACATTAAATTTTGATTGGCGGTTATTTACTATAAATACAACCTATTTTTAAAAATGGTTGCCTCACTTCAAACGTAGATCTTTAAAATTCAGTTGTATTTCATCCTTTTCTGCCAATTCATTCCCGGTTTTGTTTTCAAGTAAAATTGAACCATCAGGTGTCCGCATCATATTCCGGAATCTCAGGCAGATAGATCAATTTTTGACCAGTATAATCTACCTTACAAAAATGATGCGAGATTCCATTAGTGATACCGATAAATTTTGCTTTTATCGTCTGGTTATATGAAGAAAGCTGATCAAAAGCTTTCTGCGTAAGAGAAGTTTTAAAAGATTTACATTCTACTAAAAGATAGGGTTCGCCGTTGGAATGATAGAATAAAATATCTGTTCTTTTTCTTAGCTCTCCCAATTTCATTCCGCTCTCTGTCTTACAAAGGGATTTGGGATATCCCTTTTCTTCCAATAAATACATGAGAAACTTTTGCCTTACTAATTCCTCCGGAGTCAGCACAAGGTATTTCTTTCGCAGGATATCATAAATATGTTTTTTTCCTTCAATTAATCTCATTTTAATATCATATTTGAGGATATCCATTTTTCCTATCGAAGTGATGTGATGTTCATTTGATGATGATTTTAATTCTATTCAGAAAGATAAGCAAGCTTTACACAATTGATTTTTAATGTTTCCGGAGTCAGTACAACCATTTATTGTTTTAGGGATTGTCACCATTATGTTTATCCTCATTTACAAAGAGGTGGTAAAACCGGCTATTAGTTTCCTGATAGCGGTTGTCATATTATTAATTTCTGGGATCATCACAACTTCAGAAGTACTTTCGGGATTTTCCAATGAGAAAATCGCTACCATCATTGTATTGGTGTTGATTACTTCGGGAATAAGAAAAAACTTCCAGATAGAATCCCTGTTTGATTTAATTTTTAAGGCTGCCAAAAGCTATCGTGGTTTTATGGTTCGTATGATGAGTCAGACTGCAATTCTCTCGTCGTTTATCAATAACACTCCGGTAGTTGCTTTGATGACTCCGTATGTAATTGACTGGGGAAAGAAAAATAATATAGCTCCGTCAAAATTGTTAATCCCCCTATCATTTGCCACCATCATGGGGGGAATGATCACCATTATCGGGACATCAACGACATTGGTATTGAACGGGTTCCTGGAGGACTACAATCTGCCAATCATGAAAGCCAGTGATTTACTTATCATAGGCTTGAGCGTAACAATTACCGGAATTCTTTTTATTGTCCTGTTTGGCCATAAACTACTCCCTTCTCATGAGGATTACCTGAAGAAGTATTCTGAAAATATCAAAGAGTACGTTGTGGAAACCAGGATACTTGAATATTCAAAACTGGCCAACAAGAGTGTCACAGATGCCGGCTTGAGAAATCTTAAGGGAGTCTATCTCGTGGAGATTGTCAGGAATCAAAGAGTTATTTCCCCTGTCAATCCAAACGAAATCCTGGAAAAAGGTGACGCACTGATCTTTGCAGGAAACACCAACGATATTTTCGAGCTGATCAATACACAACAAGGATTGGATCTGCCTACCACAGCCAGAGATTTGGAAAACGACAATACACAGGTGATCGAGGCTGTCATAAGCCCGTTTTCAAGCATCATTGGAAAAACTGTGAAGGAAGTCCAGTTCAGGAACCGGTATAATGCAGCAATTATTGCCGTTCATCGAAATGGTGAAAGAGTGCGCGGGAAAATTGGTGAAATAGTTTTACAGCCCGGCGATCTGCTGTTGACCTATGCAGGTAATGATTTTAAGGAACGTGTCGATCTATACAGAGATCTTTACATTACCTCTACAGTACGGCAAATCAATAAACCAGGAGCTAAAAAATACTATGCCTTAGGAGCTATTGCAGTCTGCATTTTATTTCTTTTGATATCCGGCCAGATATCACTTTTTCTTTCTTTAATGATCATCATATCTATGATGGTTGGGTTTAGGTTGATCAAAGTTCAGGATGTAAAAAGAGAGCTCGATTTAAATTTAATTATTATCCTGGTATTCTCACTTGCGATCGGTAAAGCAATTGAAAAAACCGGTGCTGGAGCTATCATAGCCAATTATATTATCAATCTTCTCGAACCATATGGTCACATTTCTGTATTGATAGGAATCATCTTGCTGACTAATCTACTCACCTCAACAATAGGGAATGTAGGAGCCGTTTCCATAGCTTTCCCAATCGCATTTGAATTGAGCAATAAATTGCAAATTGATGGTTTCCCTTTCTACCTTGGCCTGGCATATGCCGCTTCAGCTGCATTCATGACACCGATCAGCTATCAAACCAACTTAATTGTTTACGGCCCGGGAGGATACACCTTTAAAGATTTCTTTAGAATTGGCTTGCCGGTCAATTTTGTCTATTTAGGTGTCGCCACAACAGTCATTGTATTGCTATACCAAAGTGTTTTATTATAGGAATCAATTACTAATCGGTTTTTTGGCTAGTTTGAATTCCTCTTTAAGTGGCACTCGTATCAGGAAAAGGAATCCCATCCCCACTAAAAAGTATAGCCCTAATGCAATGGTGCTGTTTCTCATGCCCCCGGTTAATTGTTCGATCAAACCATAGGAAAACGTTCCCACAACTATTGAGACTTTATCCAAAACATCATAAAAACTAAAAAATGAAGTGTGGTCAATTGTATTGATGGGAATGAGTTTCGAATAGGTGGCCCTGGATAGTGCCTGAATTCCTCCCATCACCAAACCAACGATGACGGCCAAAAAATAAAATTGATTTTCCGTCCTCAGGTAATAAGCAAAAAGGCAAATAAATATCCAGATAAAGACCATGGTCAATAATGAAATTTTATTTCCCTTCCATTCGGAAAATTTGGCAAAAATGTAGGAACCTAATATTGCAACCAATTGAATGATCAGAATTGTGAGGATAAGTTTACTGCCGGGAAGTCCAAGTTCTTTGCTGCCAAACAAAGCAGCAAGGTACATAACCGTCTGAACACCTGTATTATAGAAGAAAAAGGCAATGAGAAAATTCTTCAAGACAAAGTGTTTTTTGACTACATGCCAAACTTTTACCAATTCCTTATAACCTTTGCTAATAATATGTGTCTCATCAATGCCTGCTCTTTTATTATTGGGGAGATATTTAAACGGTATTTGTGCAAAGCCGATCCACCAGACTCCCACCAGGATGAAAGATACTTTCACTGCTGTTGAACCATCGGCAAAACCAAAAAGTTGAGGAAATTCTATTGTTATCAAGTTAAAAACCATAAGAAGTACACTGCCGATGTACCCAAGGGAATACCCCTTAGCACTATAAATGTCAAATTTATCGGGAGTGGAAATAACCGGTAAAAATGAATTATAAAACACAAGGCTACCAGCATAGCCAATGCATGCTAATGATGAAAAGACTATTCCCCATTCAACATTATTCCCATTAAAAAAGTAAAGAGCAATGCAAGAAAAACCTCCAAGATATGTAAAGAACTTCATGAAGGTTTTCCGCTTTCCTCCATAATCAGCAATTCCTGAAAGCAGTGGGGTAATAAATGCAACTAGTAAAAATGAAAGAGAAAGAGAATATGAATATAAAACCGTATTGACTATTTCAAGTCCAAAAAAATTAACTTTTGATCCAGGCAAAACGTTTTTTGTGACTTCTTCATAATATACCGGAAAAATGGTTGAACTTATGACCAGCGAATACACGGAATTTGCCCAGTCGTACATGCACCACGAATTCACTACTTTCCTGAGGTTCTTCTCCATCCTTTAAAAATAAGTAAAAAAAAACCTTCTCAATAAATGAGAAGGTTTCCTAATCTATAAAGTTATTTTGTAATTCTTATTCTCTGTCAACACTCTTGATGGAAGCATACAGAATCTTTCTTGCGTTTGCTTCTCTCAATTCCTGTTGTACATCACTTATGATTCCCATTTTAGTTTCCACATCAACTTTCAATGATATAGTGATCTGGTCTCTTTCATCCTCGAAAAGTTTGTCCTTTTCCTGGTTAACCCACAAAACCACATCGTCCGGATTGATGAAAACATCATTTGCCTGAATTTTAGGTTCAGTACCATATACTTCAGGCTGCTTAGGTTTTCCAATGTACAAATGACTTACCAAAGATTTTTTCTCCAATTTTCTCAATTGTGTAGCCTTCGGCAGCGTTTGCTCTACTTTTATTTCGGTTTCCCTTAATACAGTTGTTACCATGAAGAAAAACAAAAGCATAAAGATAATATCAGGTAATGCCGATGTTGGAATCTCCTGACTTGTCGCTGTTTTTTTCTTAAATTTTGACATATTATTCTCCTCCTACTTTAGATGGTTCTGCAATGGAAATCGCCATTGGAATGCCTTCTCTTGCTTCTTCATATTTTGCTAAGTCTTCCGGATTTTTTCTATCCAGATCACGGAATTCATCAGCAGAAATACCAACTCTATCCCCATATATTTCATAATATGCACCCTGCAATTCATCCAAAACAGCTGTGTACATTTCATAGCTCGTACCCCTGTCTGTTTTAAACGATACGACGGCTTCACCTGGATGATCAGATGAATTTGGATCTCTTAAAACCTGGGATTTCATAGAGTTGGGTAATGAATTGTATAAGGCTCTGGAATCAGCGTCTGGCTTACCAAAATTTAGTACAAAATCCTTCACCATTGATCGTAATTCTGTAACATCATTCAATGGTTGCTCTTCTACCAATAACCTATCCTGGGAATTAACAAGAACAGTGAAAATATTTCTTTTGTTTTTGTTTATATCAGGAGGAGGTTGATTTGGATCTGGTTTTGGAGGCAACTGGAGCATCAATCCCTTGTTAGTTGCAATGGTAGTTGTAACCAAGAAGAATATTAACAGCAAAAACGCTATATCCGCCATTGGGGCAGAATTTACACCAGCTTCTCCTCTTTTACTCCTTGCCATGATTACTTAAATAATTTTACCAATTCTGTATAAACTATTCCAACGATAGAGACAACCAAAAGCAAATATGTTAAAGTAAGTGTACCGCCGACAATTTTTGATAAATCCGGCCCTACATTGTACTTAGCATATGTTTCGGTTACTTCACTACCTGATATTCCCCAGGCAATTAGAAATAATACTCCCAGGGCTAATACTCCAACTCCCATTTTTACTAAGGTTTGCGGATCATCAATGGCTTTTATCAATGGTAAAACGATAACAGCAATGATCGCAACACCTATGAGGAGATAAGAGAAATACAATATTGCATTTACTAATCCTTCCATGTTCGCTAATTTTATTTACTTAAGTTGTGCTTTATAAGTACGTCAATTAATGAAATGGAAGCATCTTCCATTTGATTTACTAATGAATCTATTTTGGATACCAGGTAATTGTAAAATAACTGAAGAATTACCGCTACAATCAAACCAGCAACAGTTGTTAAAAGTGCAACCTTAATACCGTCTGCCACAATTTGTGGTGAAATCTCACCAGCCGCTGCAATCGCATCAAATGCATTGATCATACCAATTACCGTACCCATGAAACCAAGCATCGGAGCAATTGAAATAAACAGCGATATCCAGACCAATCCTCTTTCCAATCGTCCCATTTCAACTGAACCATAGGAAATAATTGATTTTTCTACCATTTCTACCCCTTCGGACATTCTCATCAATCCCTGGGTAAAAATAGAAGCTACCGGGCCTCTTGTGTTTTTGCAAACCTCAATGGCGCCATCCACACCGTCTCGTGAAATTGCTTCATCGACGTTGGTTAATAATTTTTTTGTGTTTGTTGTTGCAAGGTTTAATGTAATAATCCTTTCAATGGCAATTGCCAATCCAAGAATCAAACAAATAAGTACAACTGACATAAACCCAGGTCCACCTTCGATAAACTTCTCTTTGATGACCTGGTGAAACGTCTGACTTTCTTCAACAACTTCGTCCTCTGTTGTTTCTACTTCCTCCACAAAAGTTTCTTCAACAGGTTCATCCATAACCTCCGCAGAATCATCTGTGGCCAAGGTGTCTTCTGTCGCTTCATTTTGTGCAGAAATGTCGAATGATAATCCAAGGGTACATGCCCCTACAATCATAAATGATACAAATAACTTTTTCATAATTCAGTTTTTGAATCCTATAGTTCAGGTTAAGTTATAAAATAAAAATTTCAAATTATAGTGGCGGAGAGAGTGGGATTCGAACCCACGGTACCCTTGTGGGGCACACTCACTTTCCAGGCGAGCACCTTCGACCACTCGGTCACCTCTCCAATAAAGTCGCCTTATAATTAGAGAGGAACAAATAAATCAATAAAAAACGCTTTATGCAAATTTTAAAAACTTTTTTTAAATAGCTATAAAATGGTCATTTCGCCGCATAATGAGGTAGATAATTTGCTTTTAATTATCTCCTTATCTGTCTCATTTCCAAACAAAAACATCATTTTAGAAAGAGCGGCTTCAAAGGTTATATCACTTCCTGAAACAACACCGATATCTTCCAGATACTTGCTCGTTTCGTACCTTCCGTGCATCACAACTCCACCAATCAATTGAGAAACATTGTAAACTATGATCCCTTTGTCGATAGCTTCTTTCAGGCAATTTAAAAACCAATCTTCCGTCGGAGCATTTCCGGAGCCGTATGATTCAAGAATCAAGCCCTTAAGATTTGGAGTGTTGACCATGTGTCTGACATAGTCTTCCCGAAGTGCCGGAAATAATTTAAGGGCGATTACATTCGGATCAAATTTATCCGAATAGGTTAATTTCTCATCCTTATCATATTTCTTTATCACTGCTTTATGGTAAGTAATGCTTATCCCTGCCTTTGCCATGATCGGGTAATTCTCACTTCCAAAAGCAGCAAACTGAGCACTCCTTTTTTTGAATGTCCTGTTGGCCCGCATTAGTTGATAATCAAAATAAATGCAAACCTCGGGAACGACAGGAATACCATTTTCTTTCGCGGCAGAAATTTCCAATGCCGTTACTAAATTGGCACGGGCATCAGACCTCACAGCTGAGATAGGTAACTGAGCCCCGGTGAAAATCACAGGCTTATTTATACCTTGCAACATGAAACTGATAGCCGAAGCTGTAAAAGACATGGTATCTGTGCCATGCAAGACTACAAACCCATCGTAATGATGATAATTTTCATGAATGATATATCCCAGATTTTTCCAATCCTGAATTTTCACATTGGAAGAATCAATGGGCTGTGGAAATGAAATGACCGTAATCTTTATGTCAAGCGCCCTGAGCGACGGAATGTACTTAACAATCCTGTTAAATTTAAATGCTACTAAAGTCCCCGTCTCATCGTGAACCATCCCAAGTGTACCCCCCATATAGATAATGAGCACATTTGCCCGAGATTTCTTAATGTTCGGATTGGTAATCTCAATAATCCTGTAACGACTGTTCATTGCCTATAAAGATTTAAAGCATTTTCGCCTGTAATTTTCTCAACCGAGTCCTCACTTACCTCATATAAATCTGCTAATCTTCGCAGAATAAATTTGAGGTACGAAGGCTCGTTGCGTTTGCCTCTCTTTGGCGTCGGCGCTAAATAAGGGCTATCTGTTTCAAGAACAAGATATTGGAGGTCAATATCCTTAATCACCTTGTCCAATCCACTATTTTTAAATGTCAGAACACCACCGATCCCCAGGTAAAATCCAAGGTCAATTATTTTACGAGCTTGCTCAATATCTCCCGTAAAGCAATGGAAAATCCCACTCAATGAACCATTTTGCTTATTTTTCACTAAATCAATGGTCAAATCAATCGACTCCCTGCAATGGATCACAATGGGAAGATCGTGTTCCAAAGCCAGGTCAACCTGATAATTAAAGGCGTTTTTTTGCTCTTTAATATATGTTTTGTCCCAATAAAGATCGGTTCCCATTTCTCCAATAGCAGAAAACTTTCGTCTTTCCAGCCATTTTTCCACAACTTTTAGTTCATCATGGTGATTTCCTTTTACTGAACACGGATGTAAACCAATCATGGAATAACAATAACCTGGAAATCTCTCTTCCAGGGCAATCATTGATTCGACCGACTCGCTGTCAATATTTGGCATAAATAATTTTTTAATGCCTGCTTCTTTGCTGCGAGCAATGACTTCGTCTAAATCATTTTCGAAATGATCGGAAAAAATATGCGCATGTGTGTCAATAAGCATTGTAAAATTTTTGTAGATCGCTGTACAACATCAATTCAGCAGCCCATCACCAACTTTCGCAAACCGGTAATTTTTTTCTGCAAAATAATCTAAATATTCTGGCAATAAATACTTCAGGTTATTTTCAGCTTTATAATTATCGTGAAATAATGCTATCGACCCCCTGGAAGTGCTCCTTGTTATCTGCTTTAAGGCATGTTCCCTGTCTAAATCCTTAACAAAATCATAACTAAGAATATCCCACATCACAATATGAAAGCCTAACTTTTTCAACCTGTTTTTTTGTTTCAGGGTCAGTTGCCCGTGTGGAGGCCTGAATAATTTCGTTGACTTAAAATCCTGAAGTTGCTCCGCAGCAGACGATTCAAAGAAATCTATATTCTTGAAATAATCCTCTAATGAAGTTTTCCATCCTTGCAGATGATTAAAAGTGTGATTCGCTATTTCATGACCTTCATCTAAGATCAATTGAGCCAAATCCGGATATTTGGTAATGTTTTCACCCACACAAAAAAATGTAGCTTTTGCCTGATATTTTTTAAGTGTTTCCAGAATATACTCAGTCAACCCGGGCTGGGGACCATCATCGAATGTCAGGTAAATAACCTTTTCTTTGGCAGGTATTTTCCAGATACATTCCCTAAAAGCAAGCTTGATAAGAGCTGGAGTTTTAAAAAATTTCAAAGGACTAATCGTTTTTTACGCGGGTACAAAACAACGTTACATCATCTTTGTAGGGTTTATCACCCTTAAACGTATTCATTTCTCCGATAACCAGCTGATTAAGTTCCTTTAAGTCATAGTTATAGTGACGAGTGATTAGCTTTTTCACTCTCTCCTCACCAAATTCTTCATTTTCAGCATTTGTGATCTCAATCAAACCATCCGTGTAGGAGAAAAAGAAAAACTCCTTCAGGTCTTCGATGACACCAACTTCCAAAAAAGGTAGCTCATCAAATGCGCCAAGAATAGTCGATCCCTCCTCCAGCAATTGATAATCTCCATCACCGGTGATCAGTATTGGCGGGTTATGCCCGGAGTTAACATACTTAAGCCGGCTGAGGGTTTTATCATAGATACCAATAAAAAAGGTGATAAAATGCTGCCCTTTTGCATTGTGCATGATCTGGTAATTCAATTCCTTGATGATCTCTTGCAAAAGTGTGGTTTGTCGAACCATCGTGCGAAGCGATGCCTGAAAATTGGACATTAACATAGCTGCAGGGATTCCCTTTCCGGATACATCAGCTATGCAAAACAGGAACTGATCTTCATTTATTTGGATGAAATCATAGTAATCACCCCCAATCGAATGGTGAGGTTGATAAAAAGCCGCGCATTTCAAATTTTTGGTATATGGCAATTCCTTCGGGAAGAGAAATTGCTGAAGATTGCTGGCCAGTTCCAACTCCTTACGGATCATCTCCTGTTGCATTTCCCTTCTGGCAAGCTTTTTATTTTCAATCGCCACAATGATAATATTGCTCAATGCCTGGACAAAATTTGTATTGACCTTTTCGGAATTGTCACTGTTTTGCCCACCAACAAAAACGTAAGCCAGTTTTCTATCTTTATGTGCGATAGGAATCACCACTTCAAATTCACAAAATGGATTTTCGGATGAGCAGTCAATCAAATGAACATTTTTGTACTCCAGGTAGCTTTCGTCAAAGGGAACGCTGGCAAAATCCTGTTTCGTACCAAAGTGCGTCTTACAATACCACTTGTCATCCTTCACATACAAAGCAAGCTTATGGATATTCAGATTAGCCCTGATTGTGAAATTGTAGATCTTGTACAAGGCATCTTCGGACAGATTATTATTGATCGCCTGGGTGATCTCCAGCAATGATTGGAGTTCAAGTTCTTTTATATCGTATTTGGTCTTTAATTCCTGCGAAGCCATTAAATGTTGCTCGTTTGTTTTTGTGGATTGGTGGCTTTTTGCAAACCAATCCCCAACAAATTAAATGAAAGTACCATAATAATAATTGCCAAACCGGGAAATAATATTAAGTGCCAGCTGTTTTTTGTGCCTAATACCTGATATCCTTCGTAGACCATATTTCCCCATGAGGGGGTTGGGGGTTGCACACTTAATCCTAAGAAACTCAGCCCCGCTTCTAATAAAATTGAAACTGCGTAAATTGCAGTTGCTACTACTATTAATGAGCTATAAATATTTGGAATGATGTGTTTAAAAATTATGCTGAAGTTCCTTAATCCATAAGCCCGGGCTGCTTCAATAAATTGCATTTCTTTTAAGGTCATCACCTGTCCCCTGATCACTCTTGCTGCTTCCACCCAGGTGGTCAAGCCAACTGCAATAAAAGTCACCCAGATTCCCTTACTTCCCAAAACCATGCTCACCGCAATTACCAGCATTATTCCCGGTACAGACCATACCACACTCATCAGCCACATGACGATGTTATCAATCAATCCACCATAATATCCTGATAGCGTGCCAAGCAATAATCCTACAAATAAGCTAATAATTACAGCTGCAAAACCTATAAATACCGATATCCTGGTTCCCAGTACCAGCCTGCTGTAAAGATCCCTCCCAAAACGGTCGGTTCCAAGGATAAATGACCTTTCGACAATATTTTCCTTTTCGAGAATATCTATAACCTCTGCGTGGATCATTTCGACTTCTTCCCCATCAATCGTTTTAAAGGTATAAAGCCCATCTTTTTCTATGTAAAAATCCTCATCACCCTTTTGAATAGGACCTTTCAAAACCGGAAAAACTACATCCAACAGGTTATACTCTTTGAAGTAATCCTCTTTCCCGACAACTTCAGCAGTTAGCTTTATCCCCTCAATTTTCACATCTTTTATTGGTATGACAGAATAATCACTCATCTGACCATTTAAGATTTCTTTGAAAAAATTTTCCCCCTCCTGATTATAGTTCTTTCTGATCCGCAATACCTTCACAGAATAACCCGGGAGTTGTTTTCCAATTTCTACCAATCCATCATTGGCATTTGGAGTTTTATCCACGCAGATCAGGTAGCCCAGGATGGAAATGATAATGGACAAAAAAATGATGGATGCGCTGATTTTGACCGACCAGCTCTTAACAGGGCCCTTAAATTCCTTAATCGCCAGCATTATGAGCCATTAATCCTTTTTTGGTCGCCAAATAATAATAGTGTCTGAAATTACTTTTTAAATCAACTTCCTCCATGGGAAGCTCATCATCCTGATTGCGAAAACACTTTACAAAACCCCTGAAAAGCAATTTCTCAAGAACTTCCAGCAAAATGTTATCCTCTAGATCCAATTCATCTTTGAGGTGAGAATAAGGCTGAACAAAGTACAACTCATCTATGACATCGTATTCAATATCCGTCATCGTTTACTTATATTTTCTTCCTTTCCATGTATATCCGGCAAAGTTAGCAGCCATACCGACATATACCGCATAAAACGGATAAATCAAAGATGAAAACATGTAAATAAAAATACCGGACTTTTTACTGAGGAACTTCATTACATCTTTCAGAAAGAAATATTCTGCTAAAAACTTCAAGAACAGTATAGCCAAAAATGCCGGCACATTGATCTGGTTCAGGATCAGCTTTATATAAAGAAAAAGAGTCATGAAGTGGAAAGCAAATATGGCAATGGGTAGCAACCTATTCACCCATCCACCCACATATTTCCATTTTCCTGCCCATCTGATCCGCTGATTCAAAAATCCCAAAACCGTATTTTCCGGATAGGTATGAACAATGGCCTCTTTGTTTTTTAAAAAACGAACATCACCCGGATATCCCTTGAATATCTTTCTCATCAGGAAAATATCATCACCAGAAACCAGGTTCTCATTTCCTTCAAATCCATTTAATTCCTGAAAAACCTTCTTCGAAAAACCCAGGTTTGCCCCGTTGCACATAACAGGCTGTTTATAATACAAAACAGCCGCTCCCGAACCGATCAGGCTGGAAAATTCAATTGTCTGAAATTTGGTGAAAAACTTTTTGTCCTGCTCAAAAGTGACCGGACCTGAAATAAATTTGGATTTTTTATTTTCAACATGACGGGCAAATGTACTGATCCATGATCGTCCTACCCGACAATCCCCATCTGTCACCATGATCAATTCTCCTTTTGCCTGGCTGACTCCAAAGGTGATTGCTTCTTTTTTTGGTGAAGATCTCCTTGTCATTAATTGAAATAAAGAAAGGTCCAGATCTGACTTTGTTGAAAACTTATCGATTACATCATAAGTCTTATCCTGACTTTCATCATCTATGATCAAAACTTCGAAAGACTCTCCGGGGTAATCCTGCCGTTCAAGATCCTTTAGTAGTTTCTCAATGTAATTTTCTTCATTGCGCACTACAATGATCACCGTAACGAACAAAGATGGTTCAACCGCATCTTCTATTTGTGGCCATCCCCTCCATCCCTTTTGGAGAATGAAAACGAAGACTACGTAGAACAAAGTCAAAACACCGTAAAAAGAAAGCAGCATAATTATTAATTATCCCCTGAATTAAATAATTATCATGCTTATTATTGTAAAAACATCTGATTTTTGGCTAAAACGATTGCAAATAAGGAAACAATCATCCTGGGAATGGATCCCGGAACCAGTGTCATGGGGTATGGTGTTATTCTCACCTCAGGAAATTCCATCAAACTTTTGCAGTATGGCGTGATCCATTTGAGTAAATATTCTACCCATCAATTAAAGCTGAAAAAAATATTCGAGCGAATCGTAAGTCTTATCGATGATTTCGGCCCTGATGAGGTTGCAATTGAAGCTCCATTTTATGGAAAGAATGTTCAAAGTATGCTCAAACTCGGAAGGGCCCAGGGAGTTGCCATGTCAGCAGCGCTATCGAGGGAAATACCTATAACAGAGTACGCCCCAAAAAAGGTCAAGCAGTCTGTAACCGGAAATGGAAATGCCAGCAAGGAACAGGTCGCCAGCATGCTTCAATCCCTCCTGAAATTTACAGAAACACCAAAGTTTTACGACGCTACAGATGCCCTTGCAGTAGCTCTTTGCCATCACTTTAATAAAAGCACCCTGCTTTCCTCCAATAAAAGCTGGAAATCATTCATAAATGATCATCCGGGGAGGATAATAAAGTAATTTGGTTCATATGATTTGTGCAGGTTTGATTCAGGAGAAAGGAACAAGCTCAAAGGTGAAAGCTGAAGGGTAAAAGAAAGTAATCCGTTTTCGGTAATCAGTGATATGGCGTCACCGACTGACCAATAAAACGCATTCATCTATAGCGTTTGTTGTTTAGCGTATTATCCGAAATCCAACGGTTTATCTGAGTGGTAGTAAAACCAGTTTTGGTCAAGTTGCTTTCCTTTTTTTTGTTTCTTCCGCCAGCGTTCGTCAAACTGCGGTTCTTCTATCTTGTAGTTTGCGGGAAAGTACAACAGATAGTCGTTTGCTGTAATATAAACCTCAATAATTCCACCTATTCGAAGTTTACCATAAGTTACAATTCCGTATTTGTTAATTAACTTCCTGAGTTTTTTAAAATGTGTAAGTGGGTCTTTTTCGAAGTTAAGTATTTCAATCTCAAGGGAGTCGTCCACCACTAGTTTGAGTTCTCCGTTTTCCCTCCTGACAGTTGCCTCGCCAAATGATGGAAAGGTATCCAGTTCAAGTTTAAATTCTTGGATAAATCGATCTTGGTTTTCAAAGATAATTACTCTTAGTTCTGTCGTGTCATGGATTAAGGCCCTGAAAGTTGGAGCTTCATCGTGTGTGTTGAAATAAAAATGAGCTCTTGGGTTATAGATGTATTTTAGGAGTTCCTCATTATGAATAAATTCGTTCGCATAGTTCTCATGAAATTCTGACGCAAGTTTCCAACCGTCTTGTTGTGTTGTTCCACAAGAATTCAGCAAAATAGTGAGTGGCAACAGGAATTTCAAGATATGAGCACTACACCTCAAAACAAATAAATGACAATATGCAATGATCAGATTATCAAACATTTGGATATTGAATTCTCACTTTTGTGATTTACTTGTTATTTGATCTCTTGTTCTTTGGAACTTTTATGAACACTGACTCACAGTTTTTTTGGATTGATCGCAATCAACCAACGAATCAGCAGATCCTATAATTCCTGAAAGGCCTTGTTGATGTTGTCGGCTATCTCACTCAATTCTTCTTTGGACAATTCCAGTTTTGGATTGGCAAAGCTGAATTCTTTCATGCTGTTGAGAGGGATCAGGTGGATGTGCACGTGTGGGACTTCCAGTCCGACTACGGCTGTGCTGATCCTCTTGCAGGAGATAACTTCCTTGACGGCAAGAGCTACTTTTTTGGCAAATAAATGTAATGAGGTATAATTTTCATCGTCCAGATCAAACAGGTAATCAACCTCCTTTTTTGGCACTACAAGAGTATGTCCCTTCGTAACGGGATTGATATCCAGAAAGGCTATATTGCTATCGTCTTCTGCAACAATAAAGCCCGGAATTTCCCTGTTGATGATTTTGGTGAAAATACTGCTCATTCGCTATCAGATACTAATATCTAGAATTTCAAATTCAATTTCACCAGCTGGCGCCTGAACTTTGGCCAGCTCACCAACCTTCTTACCCAATAAACCTTGTCCAATCGGCGATTTTACAGAAATTTTTCCTGTCTTAAGATCAGCCTCTTCTTCAGAAACCAATGTGTACTTCATGTTGGCTCCGTTTTTTACATTCTTAATCTTAACGGTAGAAAGGATGGAAACTTTGGAAGTGTCCACCTGGTCTTCTTTTATTATTCTGGCATTCCCAACCAGTGTTTCCAGTTTCGAAATTTTCAATTCCAGTAAACCCTGAGCATCTTTTGCTGCATCATACTCTGCGTTTTCACTCAGGTCACCTTTGTCTCTTGCTTCAGCTATCTGACGGGCTATATCCTGCCGGCCTTTTGATTTGAGTTCTCTTAACTCATCTTTTAGTTTTTGTAAGCCTTCTTCTGTGTAATAAGATACTTCACTCATATTATTAGTTTTACATAAATAAAAAGAACGGCCTTGCATGAAAAAACCGTTGCCTTAATATTTATTTGATTATTTCTTTGTGCGTTATAAAAAAAGATTTCCTATCGACCAAAACCTGTAGCGGATTGGAATGATCAATAGGAAATGAATGACAAAGTTAGCTTTTTATTATTTATTTCAAAAATTATGCTTTGTATTTCAATTGTTCGTTATTGGTGTTTAGTTAAGCATACTTTAGCCGTACCAATTCTTGTTCTTTTTGCTCCATACTGCCTTAAAAAATATTTACGTAACTATGGCTACGCTCATATTTTTTGCGTTGTCTGGAACAAAAATAACTGTGACTTTTACAGCACAGCATACTTAACTAAACACTAGCAATATTGTGCTTAAAATGCTACTTTTTCACTCACATGAAAAACGGGATCTTCTTCATTACTTTTTTCCTTTTAACCATCACAGGGAATGGAGTCCTTTCCCAAACATATGCAGACCATTTTGCCGACAGTCTGGAAGTAAAATTGATCCTCGTAGATGATGATCAACGACTGCTGATCTTCAATCAGCTTTCTGAACACTATGCCCGAAATCACCCAAAGGAAGCACTCCAAAGAGCTCAGCAGGGACTGAGGCTATCAAGGCAATTAAATAACAGAAGAAGTGAATCAAGGTCCATGAGAAATGTTGGCATTGCCCTGCAATACTTACTGGCTGACTATGACAGCGCCTTGAACTATTGCTTCGATGCTTTAAGGATCAGTGAACCGGAAAAATTTAATGAAGAAACAATTCTAAACTTTGTCACCATTGCCAATATCTACGAAGAGGTGGGTAACTTTTCGAAGAGCATCGATTATCTCACACGTGCAGAGATACTTGCCACAGCCATCAAAGATTATCAACAAGTCACACTCATTAAAATATCCAAATCAAAGTCATTCTTAAATATTGATCTTTTGAATGAGTCGATCGAAGAACTAAAATCGGCCCTCAAAATCTGTAAACTTCATGATTTAACTCTTGAATCGGCCAGTGTAAGATTAGCAATGGCAGAATACTACCTGACTGTTGCTAATGAAGACCTAGCTGCTGAACATCTGAATATTGCATTAAACATTCTGGAAAAAAACGGTAACCATCAGGAGCTAAGCAGGGCATTGATCATCCTGTCTCATTTTCATTCCACCTTTAACAGGCCACTTGAGGCAATTGACGCCATTGAAAAATCAATTGTCCTAAGAGAATACCTTGGTGATATTAAGGGTATAGCAGAGTGTCTCCTTTTTTTAGGCTTGAATTATAACAAAAACGGAGAATACCTCACTGCCTTGAAATATCTTTCTGAATGCCGGAAAGTAGCTGAAGATGTTAATGCCAAACGGATTATCCGAAGATGCTACAACCAATCTTATATTGCATACTCCAACCTGGGTGATATTCAAAAAGCAACGGAATTTCGCGATTTATATGTTTCCATTACGGAACTGATCTTTGCCGAAGAAAGTGAAAGACAAATCGCAGAACAGCAGGCCAAATTTGATATCGAACAAAAAGATAATGAACTGAGGCTGCAACAGGAACGCCTTGATAACAAAAATTTACAGTTTGAAAAAGAACGAAGGTTCAACGTTGCATTGATCATCATTGCACTACTGCTATTTGGTTTCGGGATCATTATTTTTCGCAGCAACCGAGAGAAGAAAAAGGTTAATCAGCAGCTTGAAATTGTCAATAAGCAAATTGCGAGACAAAATGAGGACCTGAAAAACCTGAATGACACCAAAGATAAATTCTTTTCCATTATTGGTCACGATTTGAAAGGTCCAGTCAATTCTCTTACTTCCTTTTTAAATTTATTGAAAAATCATTCCTCAAAACTTTCTGAAGAGGAGATTAAAAACCTGGCGTCTGATCTTGACATTTCTATCAAAAACCTGCATTCCCTTTTGGAGAATCTACTTACCTGGGCACGAACGCAGACAAATAATATTGAGCTTAAAGCTGAAAATCTCAATATGGGCAAATTGGTTTCCCGTAGTGTTCAATTGCTTCAACACCAGGCTCAGAATAAAGATATTGAAATCAAACTGGCAGGAAATATGGAGAGTAAAGCTTATGCCGATAGAAATACCATTGAAACCGTGATTCGAAACCTTATATCCAATGCCATTAAGTTTACCCACCCACATGGAGTCATTGAAATCTCGGTAAATGAATGGAAGGATGTAGTGGAAGTGAAAGTAAAGGATAATGGAGTCGGCATGACTCAAGAAGTAATGGACAAACTTTTTAAGATCGGAAACAAGCATACAACTCCCGGAACCAATAAGGAATTAGGAACAGGGTTGGGACTGGTCCTTTGCAAGGAATTCATAGAGAATAATGACGGTTTCATCTGGGTGAACAGCACCGTTGGTGAAGGTTCGGAATTTATATTTACACTGCCCAAAAATTGATTTTTACCGCATCGTTGGTGAAATTCATATCAATATTCTCCAGAAGAAAAATTGAACAATGAAGCTTGGTTTGAAAATTTTAGGAATAAATGCAAATCCTTTGGTTACGAGAAATTTTATCATTTTGGATTTCTTTAAGTTAGTTGATAAGCATTTTTATACAGTTTTAAATTTCATCACCTTTTTATTGAAAAAATATAAACCAAAGGAATTTATTGTTACTAAAACATAGGGTTTGGCCAGACTGGTACGGAATCCGGAATTTTTAGTTCGATTCAATCGCCATTCACTTGTTTTGTGTATTGGGACACCCAAATATAACACAAAATACGACCCCAGAACTACTAATAAAGGATCTTGCAAAACTTTCAATAATTAGTGCACACAACAGGAGAACAGGTAAATTGGTTGAAAGAGTGCGATTGTACAATGCTGAAGCTGCATCTAATATTCAGGATCATCACGTGCTTCGTCACATTCCTCAAGATCAGATAGACAGGACATTGGGCGTGTATGCGTTAAATCCTGGATATCCGGCAGCCGGAGGAGGATAGTATCTTATTTTTCAGATCATAACTAAGGAGGCACAATGCCTCCTTTTTTGTTCACGGTATTTCGAGGAGATTAACCTGCTTTATTCATTTGAAAAACGTAAATAATGACGAAAATTTATTTAAAATGCTGTTATTCAATAAGTTATGTCAGGACTGGTGACTCCGATAGTTGTATCAGACTCGTAGGAGGTTAACCCTGACTTTAGCAAAATCTTTATTCCTCAAAATTGAGGAATGATTATCATTTTCAGTAAAAGTAAAAACAAACCTAAATCACTCGCAGACAGGATTTTGCTAAACGTCGACTCATGACGATTTTATTAGAGTCAGACATCCGTTATATTGTCTGACCCATCGGGTTGCAAATACTGACTGAAGCGTCAGGGCGGAAAATTTTATAAATTTTCCTGGTTAAAAGGTTAGATGACTAGTTTAGTCATCCAGCCCATTTTTTTGCACTTCTGGAATAATAGTTTGATTTTAACTGGCTAAAATTTTCAATGTCATATAAAAAACAAGTCCCCAACTTCCTGAAGTTCACAACAAAATATCGAAAGTTCACCAAAATCCAAGAACTAACCTGTAACACCATTCCGTTCCCTCCTGAATTTTGCCAATTCGTCATAAACGGCTTTACGCGCCCTGTTGATCCCCCCCAATGGACGATGGGCCTTCAAACCATGCCAGGGGGAAAAACTCAAATTCTCAGCAAACATCATGCGCTCCTGGGTATTAAATTCTTGTTTTAGGATATGGATAGTTGCTACTTTCTCAAAAGGCGTTTTCCAGATCTGCGAGGTATCTTCGATGGGCTCCTTTTTGGGGTCTTTCTGAAACTGAACAAACATTTCAAACTCTACTCCCTTATCTTTCAAGTCCTGAATAAGCCTCTCCTTCAGAAAGTACGGTACTGAAGGTTTACCACTAGTCGGCAATATTCGATTTTTGACTGGACTCACTTTAAATTTAACGGCTGTACTTTCATCACCAAAGCGAAAAGGACCTCCCGAAAAATAGTCGACATTTAGAAGGTTCCGGTGCTTTTTCATAAATCTTATCGTAAGCGCCAGCCTTCGCCAATTGTCCGGCCATAAAATGTAAGACAAGTTGTGAGGAAATCCTTTCACAAGTGCGATCAAAGCCTTTCTGTAATTAGCCGCATGGCCTGCAGATAATACAGGGCTAGTGGTCATAACAAAGTCTTGGGTAGAAACACCAATGGGATCGGGTAACAATGATTCTCCTGAAACATTCAACACCTTAATTGCCACGCCTCTTCCTGAAGCTTTCCTGTCATCCTGGATCTTAGGAGGAGCATTGGAGTACCGGATCCAGGCATCGTAAGTACCCGCTTGCGCGAAAAGTCCTTTTTTCAAATGACGTGGAAGATCCTCTTTTATAACAAATTTTGCTTGCAAACAGCCATGCATTTTGGGATGAAAATGACGTAATGTTTCCCCAGCCGCATATTTTCTAATTAAATTAGACCGCAACAATTCAACCATTTCTTCGATGTGCTGTTCTTCCTTAGGCGGAATATGTTCCTGGCCAAGTTTCAAATCGATCATGACGGATTGGGTAGTGATGCCAAATATCTCAGAGCCCGAATTCCCGGAAAAAAGAAATATCCCCCCCCTCGTAAAGTGGTAAATTCAGGTAGATTTTTGTAACGCCGCCTCACCGGTTCTGCCGGTACGGTAAAAGCATCGGTTTTTATGCCATTCTTTTGATAATGCGTACCAATCAACGGATCCGAATCATCGTAAAGCCCGCCGAATTTCGGGAAGCGTATCCATGCATTCTGGATGAACTCGAATTGACGGATAATATCCCCGGAAAAACAGATAAAATGCAGGCCACGCGCTTCCGTGTCATTTTCTGCTTTCATGATCTTTTCAGGATCCAGGGTATCTGTCATCGGCAGCCCGTAAGCTCTTCCGCGTCTCAGTATTCGGTGTTTCCTGATCATCTGCATTGATTCTTCGTGTGTCTTTTCAGTGAGCAACCAATCACGCGGATTCGACCTGCGGATGTGCGATCCTACCGGGCACTTCAATCCGTGAAAATCTTCTTTCCAATATCCGAATTGATTATCGGTCGTAAACTTATCATTGGGTTCATCAGGTGATTTGATCAAAGGAGTCCCGTCAGGCCACCGGCCAACCATTTTAGCTCCCAGGCAAATTGCCGCCTCTGTTGGGTCATCTTTTTCATTGCTATTTTCCATAAGGTATTTCCAGAATGCATGTACATCCTGGCTCAATTGACGAAAAATAAGGTAGCTACCATTTCTACCCAAATCTTTCTTTTTATCATACAATGTGGAAGCAGGAAGTAAATTTTCTGGATCTTCGTTACGTGAAACAAAGGGAGACTCAGGGTATTGATCATAAACATTTTTATACCCCAATATAAACTCGCCCGATGGCAGTACATTCCACTCTGGCGCATTATTGTCTTTCCCCAGCTCTTCAATATTAGGTTGGGATATTCCATCCCGGAATCCGAAATGTTCTTTTTGCTCGGGTAATGCAAAAGAATCCAGCGTTTTTATTTCTTTTATTCCTGTCTGATCAAAGTTGTTCTTCTCCCCTTCCATTACCAGGTTCAGTACAGTTTTATCTTTCGCATAGATCATTAAAATGAAATGGATCTGTTCACTTCGTGTACCGCCCCATTCCCAATGTTCAGGTGCATTGTATTCAATATCCCCCAGAACAAGCTGTCGGTTTTTTTCTGTCATGCCTTCCTTGAATTGTCGGCTAAAAGTCGCGTAGGCTGAGGAAGATAAGTTTAACAATTTGATACCTTCGTTGGAAAATGCGATGTGAATTGCACGTTTGTCTGGCTTTTGGCTGGCCGGAGTGATCCTTTCTGCCAAACGAGCGAAATATTTTTTGGCCTTTGCCGGGTTTGTGATCCCACACAAAACAAAACTTGCTTCGGGAAAATTACTATAACCACGAACAATGAGCCCCTGAATGTCTTCTTTTTCTAGTAATTGCATTGGGATATTTGGTTTGTATTTCAGAACAATAAAAGCCACTGCCTGGCCTCATTTTCAGACATATCTCCCCACAGGCCTTTTCGTATTGCCCGGTTGTTATTGATATTTAATATGCCAACATGACAATGTGTATAATACCAAACATTGGTGATCTTCTGTTGGGCGCGTACCGCAGTAATGTACTTCTCCCTGTCACGGCCTCCACCTATAACTGCCCATTTGGTTGGAGGAAATCCATGCCCATTCCCGAAAATCAAATTCAGGTTCCTTATCCTTTTATCCGAATCAACAAAATCGTGTGCATAGGCTTCGGAGGTATTGTCAAAATAAGCGATGAACACGATTCTCTTTCCTCCATCCACCTGAAACCATCTTGCAGTGTGAACAGTAGGGATATAGGCGAAAGCCCGTACAAACCAAACCAACCTCAGGATAATGAACAAAAATACTGGTCTGATCCAGCCGCGCTTTAAAGGCCCGGCCACGGTCATTTCATTTTTTATGGGATATTTTTCCCGGGAAACAATATCATAAATGCGCTTGTCAGTCGGTTTCGCTACGGATTCGAACGGCCTGCTTTCATTGATCCTAAGTAATACCAGCGGAACCACAAGTATCCCTACAAATGAAAGAAATATCATAGTACCTATCCATGTGAAAACATTGGCCCAAAAAAACACCAGCACACAGCAAATCAAGGAAACGCCTAAGATGACTCCTAAAATGTACAATGGACCCAATAATTTTAAATAGCTGCGAAGGCTACGTTTGTATGGTTTTGTCGACCATGACAAGCCTGGGTCACTTTTGACAACATCCTGGATGCTCTTTCTTATTTCTAAAGCTGATTTGTTCTTAAATCCCGGCTCATTACAAGCTTCATCCAAATAGTTTTCGATGGCTTCCCGAAGCTCGTATTCTTTTCCTACATCTTCGTAGGTCACATATTGAAAGCCAGTGTAAAATGTATTGATCGTTGTATATTTTCGCATATACCGATAGATGGAACCGGGGGTAATCGTCGATGGAAATCCCTCGCAATGTTTGAATATCTCTGCCAGGCCTTCCGGGTTGTTTTCGGCAAGTTCGCGCACATGCTTTTTTCTGTCACCCGTATAGCTGGTTAAAAACAGAAATCGAGATGGGAGTGATTTTCCCGACAGCGTTCTCTCCTCCGGTAAAATGGCAAGCGTAGCGAAATGTGTGGTTTTAGAATCCCCGAAAGAATAAATTTCATTATGGGCTGCACCTTGATCATTGATCTGTGACAATGTTTTTATCAGTGCTTCATGATGGCCTTCTTTTATACGCGCAGATATGGCTAAGCCATTGTGTGTGGTTGTCATGGTTAGCAGAGTTTTCTAAAAGTTATAAGTAAATTATTAGATTTCAAATTAACCTCCAAAACCACGGTATTATTCCAATGATTTCACAAAGAAATTTTTTATATTTACAATAGTCCGTTTCCCATGCAAAATTTCACACAACTACCTAAATCACTGACTCATGACCACATCTGGCGTTCTTTTTCGCATCGCCTGGCATGCAATATTTTAAGGGGATGATCTTGCAAATTACATTGAAAACTTGACGACAAATTAACACATAAAGTACCCCTTAAGAAAAGAGAGAAAATGGTAAAGCGCGTAAATCGTTTTCTGGGTCTTTTTCTTTTAAGGGAAATACTGGAATACTTCCTGAATAAAAAACGCCGGGAGATAAAATTGAATTGCCTCTATTAAATGTGGATGAAAGCTATGTTCGCCCTCCTGTGAATGAGCAAAACTGGGTGCCTGAGGTTTACTGAACTTATTGGGGATTGATTTCTTTTTTGAAATCAAACCGGGCTTTTTCATCATCAAGAGTGACCGGTCCGAATATATCCTTCTTTTCGATTTTCGACATCCAAAAATTCAACCCTCCCTGAAGAACGAAGATATTTTCGTAACCTAATTGTCGGAGAATGGTCCAAACCTCAGCGCTTTTGACTTCATCGGCTGAATAAAGGATTTTAGTCCGATCATCATCGAGAATCTCTTCGTATTCTTTATCTAAGATTCTTTGATATGGAATGTTGATCGCGCCGACGATGTGATAGTTAATAAATTGATCCGGGGTTCGGATATCAATGAGAAGCACATCAGAATCGCTCTGATCGATAATTTCGGATAACTGGTTAGGATCAAAATAATGTTCTTTCCCGGTAATCATTTGATGCACCTCAACAGCGCTGAGTTTAATCTGGTTTCTGCTTTTTAGTTTAAAGGAAAGTCCGACCAAACCTACTGCTATTGCAAAAACAATTGAGCCTATGATGATGAGAAATTTCTTTTCTTTCATTTTTCCAATGTTTAACTACAACCTCCCTGAACCATTTTTTTCTTCCTGACTGGAATGGGCTTGATCATAATTTCTGTATCATTTTCAGGTAATGCCTCGCCTCCTTTAAAATATTGCTGTGCTGCTTTTCGCCTTTGATAAATTTTGTGCTCCTGAGCGTCAGCAATTCCTGGTGGTTCTTCAGCATTAACAACTTTATCGAAATATTCATTCAATCCGCCCTCTAATACAAAGTTGTTTTTGAAACCTCTCTGACGAGTTAGAACCAGTGCCTGACCCGCCAATGAACCACCGTTGGAATAAAAAATGTTATTCCTCAAATCCTGATCGATGTACATGATCCAGTTTTCTGTGAATAAACTATCAAATGGAATGTTGATGGCCCCGGGAAAATGATAGTCTTCAAATTCACTTGCCGATCGCAAATCAATCAACATATAGGAAGGATCCTGATTGATAATCACCTCGGTTAATTGATCGGATGAAATTTTATACGTTCCAAGGTTAATTCCCTGCAAAACTTCATCAGCACTCAGCTGTACAGATGAATTCTTTTTTTGAGGAAGAATCGCAGCGATGGCGGAAAGTGAAACGATAACAATTGTCAATAATACCCTTGATTTCATTTTTCTCTATTTAAATTTCTTTTATAATATCATCCCTATTAAATCGTTTTTCGGCTTTTTCGCCCAACCAAAACATGATCACCGCCATGACAACCACCAGCAGAGCCAGCACACCATCTTTTAAATTTAAGGTGTTGGAAAGCTTTGGCGAGCCTATGAAATTTTTATTGTATAATTCTTCCCACCAAGAATAGGTCTCTCCAAAAAAAATAATTCCTAACAAACTTCCTCCGATAAAAACCATGGCATCAATTTTACCTATTGCCGCGGCACAAACACTGGTTCCCGGGCAAAAACCCCCAACGATGAATCCTGCCCCCATAATTACACCGCCAACTATGGCCGATTGAATGTAGTATTGATTGACATATATAATGCCCATATCAATCATTTCCAGATAATTGAGAAAAATCAAGCCCAGCATCGCAGTGATAGCTGCTGTAAAAAACACCTTTAAAACTGTGATATCATAACCATAAAACATACCTGCCAGCTTTCTACTACTGGAAAATCCGGCTTGCTCCAAAGCAAATCCAAATCCTAAACCTATGATAAATGCGATCAATAAATTAAGCTCTTCTGAAATTCCGAATACCGGTATAATGGGTCCCATATCTTTGATTTTAAATCCAGTTTTTTCTAAAGAAATATGCAAGGGCAAAAGCTGTCCCAAAAATGGCCATCATTGTCACAAATCCAGCGACGGAAAGTACCGCCATACCGCTCAATGCCGCTCCGCTGGTACAGCCCCTGCCTAGTTGTGAACCAAAACCAAACAGAGCTCCACCAATCGCCGCAAAGATCAATCTTCGTCTGTTCGTTATTTTGGGTGATCGCTCTACTTTCAAACCCAATCTGCCTGATATCGCTCCGGAAATAAATCCTCCAATCAATACTCCAAAAACTTCCAATACCAACCAGGTTTTGAGTGGGCTGGCTTCCTCAGAAACATATTTTGAATAAAACCCGGAATTACTGACGTGTGACGGAGCAATTTTTTCTACTCCCGAAACAACCACACTTTTCATCGCACCACTGGCACCAAGTCCTCTTCCTGTCAGGTAAAAGGAAGCCAGGAGAACTAATCCCAAAAGAACCCCTGCCAGGTACGGATTCATGTATTTTCTCTTTTTGATCATTTTCTTATCGAATTTTTTATTTAAAGGTCTAGTCTTTGAGATTTCCCGATATGGTTATTCACCACACCGGGATTTCCATCTCAAATAATTAATCAACCATTAACCAACCTATAACTAATCACTATTATATATTGAACAATCTAATTCTACTTCTCATTCCTATTAATACAAATATCTGCTGGCCTGTCCCGCATACGTGATCAAAAACCTCAACATGATGTTTCCAAACAGGATAAGCATTGCCGGCAGATAAGCAGGAATATGGTGCCCTTTCAATTCCCACCATTCCAGGAATGCGGGTATGATCATCCCGATAAAGACCACAAAGATCCAGAATGGTAATGTATAAGGGCCTCCAAGAAACAATTCTGCAGCTTCAATTTGTACCTGGGTGCTTGCCAAAAAGCCCATGAATAAATGAACAATAAAAAACAATTCGAGAGTAATCAGGATAAGATCCAGTTTGCTGAAAAGTTTTCTTTCCAATTTATTCTTGCTCATCATCATGATTAGTGCAGCACCGGCAGACAAACCGGATGCCAGGAATAGTGGCCCTAAAATAGAGGTATTCCAAAGAGGACGTGCGTTAAAAGCGCTTAACAGAATACCTGTGTAAATACCCAGAATGACCGAAAACACCACCAGTATCCAGGCCATTTCAGTTCTTTTACTTTGGAAAAACTCTTCAAGCTGATACAGCCATCGATATTTCCAATCCCATTTGGGAAATACCTCACGAATATAAGTTGCACTCCAGATAATCGACAAAGGAGTCACCACCATCAATGTCCAGGCTCCCCACGACATAGGAGATTGAAATTTGATATTGGTATATAATTGCCAGAAATACGGTTTATGATGCAAGTCCAGAAATAATGCAGTCAATCCAAGAATCAAAAATATGGGGGTAAGCAAAGGAGCCCATTTTACAGCTGCCTTATATTCATTTTCTTTACCCTGCAAATAAAATAGTGCCGCAAAAAACAAAATACCCGCAGCCAAGCCACCTAAAAATAAATATAAAGGTATTTCCCATCCCCAGATATGTAAATTTGGATCAATGTATTCATTCAATCTTCCGCTAACAATTAGTTCCTCTTTCATAATTCAAAACTTTATCAAATGAGAAAATATAACTGAGGGTCTGTTCCCGCTTCGGGGATCAGGGTTTTGTATTTTCGTTTTTTCAGCACTTTCGAAACATCGCTTTCCGGATCTTCCAGATCGCCAAAATAGAGGCATTTGGTTGGGCAGACTTCCACACAAGCTGGTTGTTGTCCCTCCCTTACCCGATGAATGCAGAAAGTACATTTGTCAACATATCCATCCGGATGCGGATATCGGGCATCGTAAGGACAGGAAGCAATACAAGCTCCGCAACCAATGCACTCGTCATGAGTAACCAGCACAATACCTCCATCACTGTAATGACTTGCACCTGTCGGGCAACATCGTACACATGGAGAATTCGCACAATGATTGCATCTTTCGGACCTGATTTCTAATTCCAATTGTGGGTAGGTGCCATCCACTACTTCGACTATCCAGTCCCTGCAATAACCAATAGGAACATTGTTCTCCGTCTGGCAAGCCACTACGCAATCGCTACACCCTACACATTTTTTCGTATCAACTGCCATCGCATATCTCATGACTCAACCTCCTTTCTATGTGGATCTTCTACATGGAATGTGACAAAATTGCTCCTCATCCCTGTTCCCCCCATGATGGGATCGGTCTTCACATTTGTGATTAATTCTGTATCGCTCACTCCCTTTCCATAGGATCGGGTTAATCGTTTTTCGGCATGTCCGAATCCATGGACCATGTAAACCGAGTCAAATCGGATCCTCTCTGTGATGCGAACCTTGATGGGAAATGTTGACAAAACACCATCCTGGTTTTCTAACCATATCTTCTGACCAGCTTTCAGACTCCATTCTTTCGCCACTTTTGGATTGACCCACAATACGTTTTCGTCCATGAGATCTGTCAGATTTGGGTTGTTTGCCGTGCGACTGAAAGTATGGACCGGGCTTCTGCCGTAATTCAATCGGTAGAATCCTGTTTGAGGCTCTTCATGTGGAGTGTAGACCGGCATGGGAACAAATCCCTCAGCTGCCAGGTCAGTTGAGTACAATTCAATTTTACCTGTATTGGTATTGAACTGAATTTCCTGATCGTCGTAGAAATACAGATCATCATATTCCCGTGGGAATTTCTTAACTCCAACTTTCTTCATTTCCTCCAGTGAGGTTCCTACTTTTTTCAATTGCCAGTCAAGTAGTTCCTCGATATCGTTCCATTTGAAATATTCATCCAGGTCCAGTTTAGAAGCCAGTTTTTTGGCTATCCACCAAGCTGGCTTGCTGTCATATTTAGGTTCGGCAGCAGGCATACGCAAGGCTATGTTGGGTTCTCTGTGCTGATCTGTACGGCAATAATCATATCGTTCCAGGTAGGTGCATTCCGGAAGGACCACATCGGCGTACCCTGTAATTTCCATCGGCATCGTATCGATAACTACCATGAATTCAAGACTTTGAATAGCTTCCAGGGTCTTTTTCTGATCGGGAAGCGTAAAGATCAGGTTGGTGCCATTTACGATCCACGCTTTAAAATTACATGCCCGGTCAGGCGATGGAATGGTGGAATCGCATATGTCATTGGACACGACTTCCAGTGCCAGATTGTATTTTCCTGGATGCGCATCCCGCCACGTTCTTTTGGGCTTTGGAAACTCCGGATGGGGATAGGAAGGAAGATCTTTCTTCTCTGGTGAATAAAAACCTCCCCTTCTGCCCCATGAGCCCAGTAAAGCATTTAAAATAGCCACAGCCCTCAATCGCTGGGTATCATCCCCATACCAGGTTACATGTCTGCCAGGATGTATGATCACCGCGGGAGAAGCATTCGCCATTTCGCGAGCTGTTTCATAAATGACATCGGGGCGAATAGTGGTGATACCATAAGCCCATTCAGGTGTGAAGGTTTTAACATGGTTTTTCAATTCCTCCAATCCATAGCAATATTTTTCAACATACTTTTTATCATACCATTCCTCATTGATGATCACATTGATCCAGGCCAATAGAAGAGCTATATCAGTAGAAGGCTTTATGGGAAGCCAATATTTTGATTTACTTGCTGCAGTGGAATACCTGGGATCAACTGTTATAATCGTTGCTCCATTATCAATTGCATCGGACATTTCCTGCACCTGACCATTATGCATATTTTCACCGATGTGAGAACCTATCAGTACCAGGCATCTCGTATCCCTGATGTCAGTTCTTTCAGGGGAGGCAATGATCTCTCCAAATGTTGATAAAAAAGCGACTTCCCTCGGGCCTCTGCATTGGGCAAATGATGGGGCGGTTATATTTTCCGATCCAAATGCTTTCAAAAGATCTCCGAAAAATTTACCTCCGGAACCATGGGTGAAAAGAGCAACACATTCCGGACCGTGTTCTTTGGCGACTTTTTTGAGATTTTGAGCTACCACATCCAAAGCTTCATCCCAGCTGGCTGGCTCAAATACCTGTTTCCCATTCACCGTACGCCGAACCAGCGGGGTTTTAAGACGATCTTCATCGTAATACATCCCTACCCCTCCCGTACCTCGTGGACATAATCGGCCATTGCAATGAGGATCTTCGTCATTTCCAATGATTTTCTGAATTTCTCCCTTTTCATTTTTATAGACCCATCCTGCACATTTCCAGAAACATATTTCACAATAAGTTGGAGTTCTGGTCATACCAGGAGCATTGGGTACCTCCTCAAAGAAATTGGCTCGAGCCCAACTGAATAATCCTCCGGAAGTCGCCAGCCCTCCCGCTCCAACAGCCGCAATCTTGATAAAGTCTCTTCTGGTTGATTTCATTATATGATTACTAATAAATATGAGTATGTTTTCATATGTCATTTAAAACTTTACAATGTTCTCCTCTGAAAACTGGTGCATTTCTTCTCAATTGCACCCAAAAATTAGTACACAGCATGAGGAATAAAAATGACGTAAATCAGATTATGATACTTTTTTATTTCGCAACGTTTAAATTATACGTTCAAGAATATTTATTAATTTGAACCGGTTAACCAGAAATGCATTATGAACAAAATATTAGCTGCCTTATTCATTATTGTCACTTTTTCATCTTTCGCTCAGGAAAGAGTGGAACAGGGTGTTATCTATCAAAGTGGCCAAAAAGTTTACGGTCCTGTAGCTGGGCTTTCATCCGTGATACCGGCAAAATGGATGGGGTTAATGCCCCAGGGAACTGAAGCTTTTTTACTTATTCCTGGAGATAATTCCAATGCCCAGATTATCACTGTGGTCACAAAAGATTCGATTGAAGAAATCAAAAAAAGATGGAAAAGTAAAATGGAGTTTTCTGAAGGAATCTTCCTGGAAATGGAAAATGAGCCAGTTGAAAGAAATGGATGGCTGGTCGGTGACATTAAGGTTACCGGCAGTACCAATCACCCTGGTGGTTATATTGAGGCAAAATGTGGAGAATGGGGTGTATGCGCGATCAACTTATTGGTCGCTTCAGATAAAGATATTAACAAATACAAGAAAGATTTAATTGCTTTTAGTGATGCTTCAGAATTTACCGAACCAAAATTAACTTCCAGATATGCGGATTTTGACTGGCTTCCTTATTTACAAAATACCATGCTGGTAAAATGGACGCATGATCCGGGTTACAGGCGAAACAATCAGGTTCATTTATGTCAGGACGGAAAGTTCCGCTCCAAACTTAAAACAAAAGGAATTGTCGAACATGAAGACAGTCCTTATATGGGCAGCAACTCGGGTGAATGGGAAGTCCAGGGGATCGGTCCAACCGCCAAATTATATCTTTACTTCAATAAGCTGAGCCCGTTGATCGTCGATCTGAAAATGAATGATGGAAAACTATTTATTAACGGGATCCAATACTTCTCGATGGAATCTGACAAATGCGCTGATTGATCAGTTCTTCCATTCGACTATCTCGGTCATCCTCTGATTTCTGGTTTCCCAATATTTTCTGTAGGTATCGGAAAATTCCAGGCGATGATGTACCACTTCATCATAATTGTCGAATAGTCCGAGAACCAATTCAGCAACTTCTCGCACCCCACCTTCCGAACCGGTCCGGCCGGTCTTGTAATCAAACAAATTGTGTCGGATAACATAGTCGTCAAACATTGGTCGCCCAGCCGTACGGATGTAAAAACGCAAGCCACACCTTTTTGCCATTGCCAGATCCAGCACATCATCAAAACAAAAAGCGACCTCTTCAGGTTTTAGATTATTCTTCACCAAATAGTCTTCAAATGCAGCTCCTTTATTGATGCATTTATAAATGAGAAAATCAAAGTGCTCCCGTGTAGCGAGGTATTTTGAAATATCATTCAGTGCTCCGGTAAAAATGGAAGTATTGGGCACAAAACCTTTTTTCAGGTAAAACCCAAACCGCATAAGGTTGGTACCCATGGCATCTCCCTCAGCAAAACTGGATGAAAAATTGGAATCTTTCACCCCATCATTAAACACACCATCCCAATCAAATATGATGGCCTTGATCTTTTCCAGTTTGTTTTTTAAAACAGAAGGGGGAGATAAGAACTCTCCCCCTCTGCCAATAAAGATTTTTTCCAGATCAAGCATAATTAAATCAAATCCTGAATATCAAGTATGCCAACGGGCTGATTATTATCCACCACAACAATATTGTCAAATTTCTTCTCTTTGAAAATGGTCGAAGCATCGTAAAGAAGGGCGTCCGCCTCAACAGTTACAGGGTAATGCAGATCCAGTTCAGATAATTTTTTATCCATGATGTGGTCCCCTTCCGATTCCAATAATCGCCGCAAGTCTCCATCTGTAAACACTCCTTTGATCGAATTATTATCATCAACAATTGTAGCTGCTCCAAGTTTGGATTTGGTCATGACAACCAGCGCATCGGTAATGGTTTTATTCATATTGATAATGGATGCCTCCCTGCGTAAAACATCTTTTACTTTTACCGTCATCAATTTGGTATCCTGGAAGAATTGCTGTGTACCTAAATCGGTGAAGTGATTTTGGGTTAATTGTTGAAGGACTTTCCATGGAACGGTAATCGTATGCACTCCAATATCCAATGCATTCCTAACGTGCTCTGCATGACGAACAGAAGAAAACATGATCTTTGAATCGTATCCGTACTTTTCCACTGCCTCCACACACTGCTCGACCAGCCCCAATGCATCATGCCCCTGATCCTGTAGTCTTCCTACAAGCGGGCAGACATACGTTGCCCCAGCGGCTAGTCCGATATAGGCTTGTTGGATGGTATAAACCAGATGAAGGTTGACCAATATTCCTTTGTCAACGAGTTGCTTACACGCTTTTGCACCCTCCAGGGAAATCGGAATTTTAAATACTGTTTTTTTCTTATCCAGGCCTAAAGCCAAAAGTCGGTCAACTTCTTTGGTGATTTCCTCGGCTTTCTGACCGAGTGCCTCAACCTGAAGGACCGGAACAATTTCAGCCAGTTTTAAAATCGCTTTATCAATATCCGTGATACCATCCCGTCGCATGAATGTCGGAGTGGTCGTAAGGCCTGTGAGAAAACCAAGCTGAAATGCTTCTTCAATTTCTTTCAGATTTGCTGAATCTAGATATAATTCCATGTTAATTTCTGTATTTCTTTTCGATGTTGTGAATTTCTATGAGGGGTTCTAAAAAGTCTTCCAACTGATCCATCGGAAGCTGGCTGGCGGCATCGCACAATGCTTTAGAAGGGTCTGGGTGGATCTCCACAAATATTCCATCTACACCTGCTGCTACTCCCGACCTCGAAAGAGTAGGAATGTAATGCCTGGCCCCTCCACTCGGGTCAGCACTAGGAATGCCATATTTTCTGATAGAATGTGTGATATCAAAAATTACAGGATAACCTGTTTCATTCATGTGATGAAAACTTCTTGGATCAACAACGAGATCATTGTATCCGAAAGTAAAGCCTCTCTCTGTTAAAAGAATATCGTAATTGCCCTGAGATTCAATTTTTTGAACGGGTTTAATCATATTTTCCGGTGCCAGAAACTGGCCGTGCTTCAAATTAACACATTTACCAGCTTTTGCCGCAGCCACTACCAGGGTGGTTTGCATGCATAAGTATGCGGGGATTTGAATGATATCCAGTACCTCGGCTGCAGCTTCAACCTGCTCAGGATAATGAACATCTGACAAGATTGGGAAACCAAAATCCTTTTTGATCTTTTCCAGCATTTTCAGCCCTTCTTCCAAGCCGGGTCCCATGTAGTAATCCACGGAGCTTCGGTTATCCTTCATGAAAGAAGATTTGTAGACAACAGGCAATTGATATTTCTCCGATACGCTTTTAAGTTTCTCAGCGGCCTGCATCATGATCTTTTCTTCCTCGATTACACAAGGCCCTGAAATCAGGAAAAACTGCTCATCTGACAGAGTCAGGTTTCCTACTTTTACTTTTTTCTTCATTCTGTGTGATATGCCAGTATTAAATTGGACTGCGAAGATACTTGGAATGGTATTTAATTAAAAGCAACATTTCGTGTATTTGCGTTTATGGTAATTTCGTTAAAGAATTTCCCACGATTTTTGGAAAATGTTTGATCTAGGAAGAAAATTCTTTCGATTCCACAAGATCCTGACTTTTCGGAGCTTTTCTGATCCTGCCAAAAATATACAGCATCAGTGTCCTGGAAATTCGGTAATTAAATGGCACAATTAAAATTGCGGGAACCAATACCGAGAGAATAGTTTGATAATATTCATCAGGATCAAATAAAATATTATAACCCACGCCAAATAACACCATCACACCAATGGTGATGCCATAGCTGAAATACATGGCTCCAAAATAAAAACCCGGTTCTTGTCGGTAGTCCTGATTGCATATTGGACAAGCATCGTGCATCTTCAAAACCTTGTCAATCCTATGCATTGGATACTCAAACAAATCACCTTCTCCACAGGAGGGACATTTCATCTGCAATACACCTTTAATCACATTACTCTTTCTTCCACTGTTCATTTTGCAAAAATAAGTTTTATGATAAAGAATGCTACCTAATCCCTCCTTTCAAATTCAGGATCACCAACTACAATTGTTATTTCATCAACTGAGGACAGTTGGAAAAAACCGGTGGCTATTGTTCCCTCTAAATTTGTATAAGGGTTGGCTGGTATGGAGCTGAACATTCCGCCGTCATTGTTAAGAAGCAAACTAAGGCCATTGTAAAATTCATAACCAAATCTCGTGATGCTCATCATGACAAACCGGGCTGTATCGTCCTCTTTATAATATACCGGAGCGGGAAAATTATCTATCTCTTCTTTCACCAGCACATCATCGGCAAAGAAAACGCCTGTCTCGGAATCAAACCTTTGGATGGTATCATTCCTGTAGAAATGAAAAAGATAGTAATCTACCGTTTCTTTGGGCTCCTTCGCGGTGAGTGTGATTTCATAAAAATAGCCTTCCTTATCCGGATTTTCCCTTTCGTCTTCATCTATTTCCCAAAGGACCGCTTCTATCGGAGAAACCTGTTTGAGTGTATCTGAAGCCGTAATCTGATCATCATCAATCAGGATATTCAAGCTGTAGACCCTGTCAACTATACCCTCAAATTCATCCATGGAGTAATAAATCGAATCCTCTGAATTGTACTGAAAAGGGTAGGAATTCCCAGAATTATCGCTAACAACTATAGTAGCGTTTGTTACCGGTGGTACCTTTACCTCATCGTAAAAGCCGACATTTTTGGTCAGCTTTACATAATGGTTTTTCATCTGGTTGGTCACCAGGCCCTCGACAACATAAATGGGTTGGGTTTGCTCGATATCCAGCTCGATGGTTTCCTCGCAACCGCTCATTACAAAAACAAATAATGACAGATATATTAAGTTTTTCATATTTATCTAATTAAAAGTGAAAATTGTAGGTAACTGATGGCATGACAGGGAACAGGTAAACCATCCTGGCTTCCTTTCTCGTTGGATCAATGATATTTCCATCATCGTCCTGCAACAACCTTGTATAAATGGTAAATGGATTCTTTCTGTTGTAGACATTATACACTGAAAACACCCAGCTGCTTTGCCATTTGCGATTCTTATTTTTCCATGGAGTCAACGTTAAAGAAATATCCAAACGGTGAAAATCCGGCATCCGGTAGCCATTCCTTTCAGCAATCAAATCCACATTGTAGCCATCAAAATTGTATTTCCCGGTAGGTATGGTCAATGGCCGGCCTGTTCCATACACCCAGTTCATACCGAAGCTGAGCTTTTCATTCAGGTCATAAATAGCTGCGATATTTACATTATTTCTGCGATCATAATTCGCAGGGAAAGGATTGTCTTGATTAACACCGGGAACGTCATATTCTGTTTTCGACCACGTATAGCTTGCAGAACCTTGCAATGCCCCCTTTGTTTTCAAAAGAAAAAGCTCCAATCCATAAGAGGTTGCATCCCCCGGACGGAATTCTGTGGGCAGATCATAATTAAAAAATATGTTGGCATTATCTGCAATGACAGGAAGATCATACATCCATTTATAATAGGCTTCAGCAGAAAACTCAAACATGTTTCCCATAAAGTTTTTGAATATTCCACCAGCAACCTGGTCAGCTTTTTGACTATTCAGATAGGGAGAACTCAATTGCCAGGTATTAAATGGAACAGGGACGGTACTGTTTGAGATCAAGTGCATGTTCTGCGCCATCCTGTTGTAAGAAACTTTTAATGACGTAGACGGATTTACAATGTACCTTGCTGAAAACCTTGGTTCAATATTGTTAAAGCTCTTGATCAACTCAAATTTATCGTATTGTCTGGTGGTATATTCAGGAGAAATATTGTCTGTCTGGTCTTCATACTCCCTGATCTCGGTTTCGCCAACATTCAGAAACAAGCTGTATCGAACACCATACCTTAAGGTAAGTCGATCAGTGACAGACTGCTCCATATCCACATATAATCCATTATCAAAACCATAGATTTTTTCCAATTCCAATGTTTGATAGATCGATTCATCATTATTTGGCTCCAGCTTGGCGGGAGACATTCTTTGGTAGGATATCTGATATCCAAATTTCAACTCATTTCGGGGGTTGAAAAAGTAGGAAAAATCAAACTTAGTTTGCAATTGTTGCAGATTGGAAGTCCAGTCAAAGCCCTGGGCTTCATCATCGATGAAAAGCTTGTAGTCGAAATTACTGAAAATGACTGAAGTATTGGAAAACAGCTTTTCATTAAAAAGGTGGTTCCACCTGAAAGTGAGGGTTGCATTACCCCAGTCAAATCCGGCATCATCACCGAAGGAGAAATTATCCCTTCCAAAATAACCGGCCAGGAAATAACGATTTTTATTGGAACCTTTCCAGTTTAGTTTTGCATTGATGTCATAGAAATAAACCAGGTTTTCGCGCACATCAGGGTTTCCCGACATTCTTTGAAAAACATCTACATAAGACCTTCTGGCTGATAAAATGTATGAGCTGACATTTTTCTTAATAGGACCCTCCAGCATGATCCGGCTGGCAAGGGTACCAATTCCTCCGGTCATTGAGAAATCCTGGTTGTTGCCATCTTTTGTCCGGACTTCCAGAATCGATGACAATCGGCCTCCATACTGTGCAGGAATACCCCCTTTAAAGAGCTCTGCATCCTTGATCACATCAGAATTAAAAACCGAAAACATGCCAAATAAATGGGATGGATCATAAACGGGAGCTTCATCAATGAGGATCAGATTCTGATCTGCCGCTCCCCCCCTAACGAAATAGGCGGAAGTGCCTTCCCCGGCAGAAATAACTCCAGGTTGCATTTGGATATTTTTGATGATATCCGGCTCACCCCAAAGGGAAGGTAGTTTCTTCATTTGAGCTACATTTACCTCGACTGTACTCATAGAGATCCCTATTACATTTTCATCCTCTCTCTCCCCTGTAATAACAACCTCTTCCAGCTCGGAAACATCTTCCTCCAACTCAACATTTAATTCCATATTTCCATTAGCTATCAACACTTCTTTCTTCAAAGTCTGATAACCGATATACCGATAAGAAATATTGTAAGTGCCCGGTGGAAGAGTCAGCGAGTAAAATCCATAGTGATTGGTCGTTGTACCGTTTGAAATTTCATCGACGTAGACGGTTACTCCAATTAGTTCTTCACCGGTTGCTGCATCTCTCACATACCCGCTGATGGTAAAATTCTCAACTTCAGAATGCGCTGTTGCGAAAATCAACTGACAACATAAAATAAGGACAGATTGTCTGATCAAAGTGGTTAGATTCATTTTCTAAAAATTGGTTGATTTAAAAGTTTTAATGAACCGAATTTATGGCTGCAATGTTACTCTATTTTCATGACGCTTGCTGAAGGATGTAAGTCAAATTATTTTTTTGTATGGAAATATGACTTTTTAAAAGGTATATATTGTTGAACTAATTTTAATCTAAATGAATTTTCCAAAACGAAGGAATACTTATTCCCATTCTGATCTGTTTTTGTCTATTGTCGTGTAGACAAATTCCTCAAATTTTTGGTAATCGTCTCCATCTAAAACCTCTGACATTTTCGCCAAAACATCTATTGCATAGTTTTCCAAACCCAGCCCGATGGCTGATTGTGCATATGCTTTATTCAATTTTAAGGAGTATGGATTTATTTCAATGGCTGATAGTAAAATGTTGTACCCTTTCAATTCATCCGAGCGCATTTCAGCAAAGAAATTAGCTGAATTAATAATACATTCTTCACAAAAAGCATCGTATGTGCCTAGTTCATCGTAGACAACTTTTGCACGATCATACGCCCCATCCTTCTCGAGTTTTTGAGCCATAAGTAAATTATAAACAGCTCCTAATTCATTCTTATCTCCTTCGTATCTCTCCAGAAACTGCTCCATGTTTTCATAGTGATCTTCGTACAAATAATACCTGGCAAGAAGTTGGAGGTATCTTATCCTCAAATGAGGATTAATAAAACTATTGGGATTGATTTTTTGGATGATATCCCTTGCTTCCGGATAGTTTTCTTCTTTTATCAAGCGTTTAAGTAAATCAACATAGGCGGCATACTGAAATCCCTCATCCTCCATGCTAATAATGATCCCCTCATGTTGATTAAGAGAAAGTTGGGTTCCTCGATAGCGCTGGTAATTGTATTTAGAGTAATCATTAAGATTAAGGATCTCATCAATGGTTTTTATTCGCAACAAAGCGAGTAATTCATGGACAATATCCGGAACCTCCTGATCTGATTCTTCCCAACCCTTAAGAACAGACTCAGCTTCTTCAAATTTTTCAGCCTCCATAAGAGCAAGAGCATGTTGAATACTCATCTCAAACCCATAAAACCTTGCTGTCTGATCAAATTTCTCAACAGCCTGTTTTGGTGAACCAAATTTCATATAAATCTGGGCCAAAAGAATATCATATTTGGAATAGCCAAAATTATCACGATCTGACAAAGGTTTTAAAATGCGAAGGGCTGCAATGCTTCGATTGGATTTAGCATAGGCCAGTGCAAATGCATAATCCATTTCCGTTTGAAATGAGGTGATGGCGGCTTTCTGATAAAAATCCCTGAAATCCTTCCAGGCCGTTGAATCTGCCTTCAGCGGATCATGAAACAACAAATTGTAATTAAATATCAGGTCGTCCATCGATATCCCTACCTCAAAATTTACATCCATGTCAATGTTGGTTTTCCATTGATTGAAATTTGATATCACCATTAAATTATTCAGGATCCCAATGTCAGCTTCTTCATTGATAAATTGAACGAGGCTATCTCTTTTAACAGGAAGTCTTTTGCTAGCATAAATAGCTAAGGTATTGGTTTGGGCAGGAATTTTGGAAATTCCTTTCATGCTGGCCTTATCCAAATAAAATAGCGCTGTATCAACAATGCTTGTTCTGGAAAGCGCAAAACCCAGGTTATTATTGAGCGGACCACTTTCAGGAAATTGATTCACTCCATTTTTAAGTGTAAAGACCTCATCAAAATATTTACTCTTATTGTAATAGGTATTGGCAAATTTAGCATAGGCAAATTCAGTTGGGTGGACATTGATAGCACGTGCGAGGTACTTATCCCTTTCCAGATTGTCTCCATTATTTTCAGCGACCTCTGCCAAAGCATAGTTCCCCATATGGGTTTGCTGTCCGTATACATTTGAAAGTTTGAAGTACTCCTCAGCCAATAGATTTTTACCTTCGAGTTTAAACAATTGTGCCAAACTGATATAATACCCTGAAAACGCACGATAGTACGGGGCCATATTCATGACAAAAAACAAAGCCGCAAACCCCACAAAAGCGCCCATTTTTGCCGAGAAATAAGGCATGAATTTGGGGTTGTAAATGACCTTATGAACCGGATGTCCTTCCATCATAGCCGGGAAAAAATTGGCGATGACATAGATAAAAAATAAAAAGCCAAAACTTAACTGACTCATGATCACAACATCTTCTAAAATCTCGACATAGGGGTCGTTGGCCGTGACAAAGAAGAAAGCAAAGGAAGAGAAGCAAATGATAGCGAGCGTAAGATAGACATAAGCCCCTACCGGTCGAAACTGAAAAAGGTATGAGTAAATCTCTTCCTTGTTCCTGAATCCCCAAAATCCGAAAATGGCTGCTACCAGTAAGATCCACACTGCATCAACAAAGATCAACTTCCAGGAAATGTAGTTTTGATTATAGAGAAAAATAAAAACCAGTACCAGGAGGTAGATGATTGAGATAAACATAAAATGGAACAGGTTGTTTTTTCCCTCACCACTTCCGGTTTGTGAAATAATTTGGAGGAATCCTCGCACCACTTCGAAGCCCAACATTAAAATGAAGATGACAGAAAAAATGAGTGGAGAAACAATATTGTATGTGATCAGGTACAAAAACGGACTTTCTACCTGCGAGAAAAATACAATTAACAAGGCTACCAGAAATCCAATACATAAGAATGTAATGTATCTATGAGCTATCCCGACTTCTTCCCTAAATGAATGCAAATAATATGCAGATCCAAAAAACAATAGCAAGATACCTGCATAAGCTTCCTTACCATAAAATCCAAATATCAAAAGATTTTCAAATCGAAAGGATACCAGGATCAAAGCGAAAAAAACAGAAGCGATTATAAAGTAAAATCTTGAGAGCGTTGTCGCTAAAGCGTACAGAAATAAAACAGCAGCAAAAAAAACAAGAAGGAATGCATAAGAAGCTAATGTGTTATAAGAAAGTTCCCCCGGAACAAGAATCTTATTCATCACCTGATTATCAGCAAAGATGGGAAATTCAAATAAGCCGGAATAATACCTGTCGTAGAGGATCCTGATCGGAGTTGAAATGGTTTGAGTTTCCCAATCTAGCACAAAAGCCCCACCAGAGTAATAGGAAATGAAAAGATAGAAGATGGAAACCACTAAAACGGCAAGAAGAAAAAAGAGGGAATATTTTTGTCGCTTCGGCCAGGTAGCCCAAAAATCTAATTTGTCAAACATTTAATGGGCGCTTTGATGAGTTATTGATTCAGGAATTTCGGTACCCTGAAAAAATCCTCGTCTTTTTTAGGAGCATTTTTCAGCGCTTTTTCATGATCAAGGTGCTCACCAACCTGATCCTCTCTGAACACATTGACTTCATGTGACATGTTGGTAAGTGGTTCTACACCTTCCGTATCTACCTCATTTAATTGCTCTACCCATGTCAGAATTTCGTTCAGATCTTTGATCATGTTATCTTCATCTTCCTCCCTCAATTCCAATCGTGATAAATGAGCTAATTTCCTGACTGTATGTTTATCAACTTTCATTTTTCTCTGTAACTTTTTTAAATTCTTCTTCCGGAAAATATTTTTTTAGTTCATTGTTGATCACCTCATAGGTTTTCTCCTTTACATATTCAACCGCTTTGGAATCTGTCGTTTCTGTTTTTATTGGTTTATGAACTATAATTTTAGCCTTTCTCCAATTAAGCAAAAACTGCTTGTCGTCTGGCAAAATTATCCAATTAAATGGAATTGTTACAGGTACAACGGGAATTTGTTTCTCAACAGCTGCCCGGAATGCTCCATCTTTGAACCTTCCCATAGCCGGTGGATTTTTAGAAACGATCCCTCCTTCCGGAAAAAAGATCAAACTCGTACCTTTTCCCAAAACATCCAGGGCTTTCTTCAGTGCCTCAGACCTTCCCCTCAGTCGCTCCCGATCTACGGCAATATGTATTTTTCGAAACATGAAGCCAAAGATCGGGATTTTTGCAAGCGAGCTTTTACCGATAAATGCTGCATTGAAATTTAAATATCCAAGGATGGGAATATCCAGGTATGAAAAATGATTGGCACAAAAGATATATTGGCCCTTCTTAAAAATAGGCTCTTCATAGACAACTTCTATTGGAATAAATATCAAACCAAAAAACAAAAGCGCCCACAGGCGATTCAGCTTGAAAAGCATCGGATGTTTATCATCAATCAGAATAAAAAAAAGAAAAAATGGCAGCAGAATGATAAACAGAAAGGCAAATACGCCGAAGCCGTAAATTGAATAAATGCGATTAAAAAATCGTTTCATCTGCTTGTTTTAAGTTTCATAGCAGTCTGAATCCTGCTTACTAAAATTTAATTACCTTCCAACGCTACGAATTTGCTCCGTGTCCTATAATGGAACAATCAATTCAAAAATGAAAAAATCCATAAAAATTAGCATCATCTTATTAGGAATAATCGCATCCATAGCGATTTTTTTTACTGCTTGTCAAAATTCAGACTCGCCAGATCCGGACAATGTGCCCAATCTCAGGTCCATCACACCAACTGAATCAGAAATTATCGAAAACTCCAACCAGTTTTCCTTTGAATTATTGAGCCGGATCAACCAGAAACATCAAAATGATAATATTTTTATCTCCCCTTTCAGCATCACCACCGCACTTTCCATGACACTAAACGGAGCCAATGGCGAAACACTTGAAGCCATGAAGGAAACCCTCGGCTTTGGCTCGATGGAACTTGAAGAAATCAACCATGGATATGCCGATCTTGTCGAGTTTCTTTTCAATCTCGATAAGACGGTTAATCTGAATGTTGCCAACTCCAACTGGTATAAAAATGAATATCACATCAAACCGGAATTTGAAACGGTGCTCAACGAATACTACAAGGCAGAGATATTTGGGGCAAATTTTAACGATCCAAAATTAAAAGATGATATCAATAATTGGATAGAAGATGCTACCAATGGAAAGATCAAAAATATGCTGGATGAGGTATCAGAGGATGCAGTGATGTACCTGATCAACGCCATTTATTTCAAAGCGAAATGGAAACACCAGTTTGAAAAAGGTGAAACCCAGAACCGACCTTTCTATTTAATGGATGGCTCTACGATACAGGCAGAAACCATGTTTTCAGAAGGTGTGAGAATAAAACATAATTACTCCAATGGTGTCCGTTTAATCGATCTCCCATACGGTAATGGACAATTTTATTTCACCATTTTATTACCAGACGAATCCAGTCAGGTAAATGAATTGGCAAGCAACCTGACAGCTGAATCGTTTGCTAACTTTTTAAAAGATACTACCAGCTATGAGACTCAGGTTTTTCTTCCCAAATTCAAACTGGAATACAAAGAAGAACTGTTGCCAATCCTTGAGGAAATGGGACTTAAAGATGGAGGGTCAGACCTATCCAATCTTTTTGTTGAAAACCTGAACTTGTTTATCAGCAAAGTCCTGCACCAATCATTTCTGGAGGTAAACGAGGAAGGTTCTGAGGCTGCCGCAGCGACGATTGTCGGCGTGGAACTAACCAGCATGCCGCAGGAGCCGGCACAAATACATATTAACAGACCATTTGTCTTTTTTATTCGGGAAAATCACAGCAATACAATCTTGTTTTCAGGAAAATTGATGGATCCGAGGTGATGGCTGAAACTGAGATTCTTAGCGGAAAATTCTCCAATAAGGTTTTTACATCACATGTTGATTGAAAATTATAATTACTTTAAAGATGCAGGCTTTCTCCAATTTTTTATCAGACTGACTGAATTCATATAAATTGCGTCAGGGAGCTGACGGAATTTTGGCAAATTGAGTCAAATGTCTAAATCATGATGTCCTTTTGGAATGGCGGACTTTGAAATTCCCTTATCGGTCTGACCTTGTCCACCGCACAAACCCGCATCTCGCAACCCGTAACCATAACTAAAGATTTGTTGGATTAGATGAAATCACCCTAAGAATCCCTCTACTCTATTCCTTATCAAACTCAAAGTAATCATCTTCTTCCACGACGATGGCTTCTTTTTCCTTGCCTTTGTTTTTGAATACTTCTTTCAGCTCCTGGCCTTCATCACGGATATCCCGGGCGATTTTCTTCTTAACTTCTTCCGTATCGTATCTAATGGTGTAATCAGACGTTGTACCAGCAATCCTTAGAAGGAGATGGCTGCCATCTGATCGAGTGGCGATTTGTTGATCATTTAACTTTTTCAGTCGAAGAAAACTCGATAGCGGAACGGCTACATGATAATCAATCTTCTGATCAAAGGTATGGGTACCGCTAACCATGATGTTGGTAATACTTGAGCTGACCAGCATTTTAGGGATGTAAATCGTCTTATTTCTTATCTCAATATCATTGCGGACTTCTGAAAACCGCAGGTGAGCAAGGCTCTCTTCTTCTACATATTTTGACAAACGCTGCATCGGCTCAAAATTGAGCAACTCGCCATTGATGATTGAAGCCGAAATGTCTGCTGTAAAATCATCCGAATAAAATTTGAGGTGATTATCCAGTAAAATATAGGTGTTGACGGATGAATTGATCTGTCCTCTTAAGTTTTTATCGATCAACCAGGTTTGTTTAAAATTCTTGAAAACGTAAAATACGCTGTCGATGTAGATTCTACTCAGATCTGCAGAACAGGCAATTTCCACGACTTCATTCAGGCGATTATCAACTGTACCATCAAAAGCCAGTCCTCCACCCATAGTCTTTAACCTAACTTTATTGAATCGTGCAATCTGATCGATCACTTTTAAATTTCCGGAAATATCCTCGGCATAAAAGCGCTTGAACCGAAGGCCATCCACCTTACAATTAAAATTGAGATCAATTTTCGGCGAAATATGAAAGGTGTACCGATGCCCGTTTTGATCAACAGTATCTTGTGAGGCAAAATTACTTTGCAGTAACTCATCAAAATCCAGGTAAGTGGATCGTAAATCAGCTTCGATCCTGATCGTCTTGTTTTCTTTTCTGACAAATGATGAAATGTTCTTAAAAAACCCATCCAGAAGAAAATCACTCTTTCCCACCTTCCCTGAAAATTCGGAAATAGCAAGGTCATTTTCCCTAAACATAAATGAACCATTGAAACTGTTAAATGGCAAACGTTCGCCTTTTAAAATAAAGCTAACATTGTGCAAAACAACATCTCCCCTTGTCTTAAAAGCATTCAGGCCATTGTTGGTTTTCGTGCTTCCGGAAAAAGTGATATCCATATCAACCTCTCCATATGCCTTCTCGATCATGGATTTAGGGAATGATTGTGTAAAAGCATCCAAATCCAGTTTGCCCTTCACGGAACAATCGATATACGGAAAATCAAAGTTTTTCAATTCCAATGCACCCGCGATGGGATGACCATCCAGCACAAATTTCACTCCCTGAAGAGATAAGCTGGCTTGTGAAAAGTCCTTTCGCGTTCCGGTTTCAATTTTGCCAGTCAAATCAATGTTTTCCAGGGATTTTTTGTAGTCAGGATGATAAAATTCGGCATTCCTTGCACCAAATGTCAATTTGGAATTTGGGTAAAAATTATCTGAGAATTCCCCAATGACTGTTCCTGAGAAATAGACCTCTCCTTTGCTTTTATATCCTTTCAAAGGGCTTGAGTATTCGTCGGGCAACAAACTAATCAATGTCTGGGCATTCGTCTCAACTCCTTCAACCGCCAGATCAACTTTAGTTGGCGATGAGTAGGAAACATCACCAATCACATTAAATTTTCCAGATCCAATCTTCAGATCACCATTTTCAATTGTCAGAAATTTAGCCTCATCATCGATGTTGAGCAAAGCATCCAGCTCTATTTCCTTGTCCCGAAAATACACCAATTCGCCAAGTGTAATGTGCCTGACCACCAAACCACCATAGACATTCGTCAGATACTTACGGCCTTTAATGCCTACGTTTCCTTTTACATCCTGTAACAGAAATCCAAGATCTTTGTCCGAGCGACGATCCACATAGGCTACTTCAACATTTTTGGTAATGAGTGTAATCCTGGATTCGATTTCCCTCGCCTCCTCCTCTCTTTTCTTCACGATCATATGATTTCCTTCGCCTTCCTCATTTATCTCGATATTGACCTGGCCACTTTCAAGGATGAATTCATCAATTTCATATTTACCTTGAATGACCTTAAATGGATTGAGTGTCAAATATGCCTTGGGAATTTGTGCCAGTTGTTTTGTCTGGAATCCTTCGGGGGAAGAGATTGAAATTTCATCCAACACAATGCTGGTATATGGAAATTTCTGAAAAAAAGAAACATCCATTTTTTTGATTTCTACAGGAACGATCAATCGTTCATTGGCCTTAGAGACGAAATAGGAGATGATTTTATCCTTGTAGAAATAGGTGAATATACTCCCACCAATGACAGTCAATAAAAAAATAGCAAGGAGCGAATAAAGCCCGATCTTTAAATATCTAAAAAATTTTTCCTTCATCTTCACCAGGATGTCCGCACTAAATTCTGACATGTAAAATTCAATTCAAATAGATAATGATAGAAATACTAGAATTATTATACATGGTCATTTTGTGGCATAAATCGTACCATCAACATTTATGAAAAAAAAGTTTGTAGAAAAAAAATCTTCTTCTACATTTGCAGTCCCAAATCGGCCGATGGTTAAAAGTAATCATTGAGATACAATAAGGGCGCTTAGCTCAGCTGGTTCAGAGCACCTCGTTTACACCGAGGGGGTCGGGGGTTCGAATCCCTCAGCGCCCACTCCAAAATTAAAGCTACTTTTTTGAGGTAGCTTTTTTCTTTTTTAACTGATGTCCTATAATTTCTACATCCTATATTCTGCCACTCTAAACAAATACTACATAGGTCACTCCTCCGATCTTGAAAACAGAATCAAAAAACATAATACCAATCATAAAGGATTCACCGGTAAAGTAAATGATTGGAAGCTAGTTTATCCGACAGAATTTTATATTTTAAACAACAAGGAATATTTCAACTCCACCACCCCGGAACTATAACTTTTTGTCCCCAGCAGTTTCATCTGTTTTTCGATTGGGATCTTTTCAAACAGATCTATTCCCTCTGGTATGACAATAGGCATGACGAAGAGCTGGATCTCGTCAATGAGTCCGGCATTAAAAAACAAGGTGTTGACCTGGCCGCCACCAACCAGCCAAATATCCTTACCCTGTAGATTTTTCAAGGCTTTTGTAAATTCAATTGGGTTATCCTTTACGAAGGTCACATCCTCATTATCCGACACATGTTGCTTTCTGGTTAACACATAATTCTTTTTCTCCGGGTACGTAAACTTGATTCCCCAATCCAATATCAGCTGATAGGTATTATGCCCCATAATGATCGTATCGATCGAATCATAAAATACTGCATATCCGTAATCTGTTTTTTCTGGGTTGGGAATGGCGTCCAGCCAATCCACTCCTCCGTCCGGACGGGCAATTTTACCGTTAAGGCTTGTGGCAATGTAAAGGATGATTTTTCGCATAAGTCGAGGTTTATTTTTCAAGTTATTGCCAATCTAAAAGAAACCCTTATTTTTAATATTATTACCTGAATCATTCTACTTTTTATAACTCTTTATTTCTAATCATGGACCAATATGCAGACATCGTAAAGCCCAAACTCGTCAAAGCCGTTGTTTGGGGGCTTTTACTTGGTTTAATCATTGCCTTTTTGCTTTACTTTGAAACCATACTCAAGCCTTTATTTATTGCTTTTTTTATCTGGATTTTGATAAAGGAATTGAGACATGCGCTGGGTAAAATCAAAATTAATGGAAAAGCAATGCCTTCTTTTATCAGAGGTACTATTGCAATTATCATGATTTTAAGCTTTCTGTTTTTTCAGGTAGAAATTATTATACTAAATGCCAGGGCAATGGCTGAAAATGCACCAGAATATCACGAGAAAGTACAGAATCTTTCCAATTTTGTTAGTAAATACTTTCTTAATCCTGATGTCAAAAAAAACATAGATAAGTGGATTAAAGAAATCGATGTACCTAAACTTGCGGGGGTATTTGCAAATTCCTTTACCTCTGCAATTGGCCATACTTTTATCATTCTAATCTACCTGATCTTCATGCTTCTGGAAGAATTTGTCTTTACAAAAAAGATCCGTACGATCTTTCCTGAACCAACTCATAAATTCCGGGAAATGGTTCATGTGGCATACCGTATCAATGACTCCATTCGGAAGTACTTTATGTCCAAGACTATTGTAAGCCTGCTGTTGGCTATCATCTGTTACATTGTACTCATCCTTTTTGGCGTGGATTTTCCCGTATTCTGGGCTTTCCTGATTTTCATTCTCAACTATATTCCTTTTGTGGGGTCTTTTTTTGCCACACTTTTCCCATCCATTATGGCTGTATTTCAATTTGGAGACTTCAGTTACTTTCTGTATGTATTTATCTCTGTGGAAGCTGTTCAAATTATCATGGCCAATGTAGTTGAACCCAAACTGATGGGGAAAAACCTGAACCTCAGTCCATTAACAGTACTTATTGCTTTAGCACTGTGGGGATATTTATGGGGAATCATCGGAATGATTTTAGCTGTACCGATAACAGCAATGTTGGCCATCATCTTTGCGCAGTTTCCTGAATCAAAGTATGTTGCCATTTTGTTATCGGAAAAAGGGGATGTTGCAGATTAAATGCCTAAAAATAGCTCTTTCTTTTCAAAAGCTATTTTCCTCACATTGACCTTATTCTATCTAATTCAAAAATGAAAACCCTACTTTGATCAGTAGATATGACATTGCATCTGAATCACCGGATTTAAGCGCATATTGATATCTTGCTGAAATATTAAAAGAAGTGGTATAACCGAGGGGCAACAATAACCCAATTTCAGGAGCGAATCCAAACCTCCATGTATCATCAGGTTCTATGGAATAAAGGCCCACGTCTGTCCTTTGATCAACAACAGTTGCACCGATTCCTGCCCCAATATAGAATCGTGGATTCCCAATTTCATTGAAATAGTAATGTCCATTTAATAAAATGGGAAAGGTATTGATGTAGCGATATTGTTTGCCATAAGTGGTCCGCGTACCATCTTCCCATGTTTGAGCGGGCAACTCCTCATAAAATACCTGCCAATCTCCGGAAACACCAATCGAAACATAATCTGTCAAAAAAGCCCTGTAATCGATCCCAAATCCTCTAAAGCTGGGTTTTCCTATAAAATCATTCGTTGAACCAGTCGGAAGCCCGATGTTATAATTGATCCCGAACATATTTTGCGCCTGAACCCCTGAACTCATCAGGATTATAAAAATGCCTGTATATAATACCTTCTTCATGATTTCCATTAATTATTGCTTTGGATGTACGGAGATTGGATAAATGCCTGATTAATGCTTGATCTGATCCTGGCTTCATTGTTACCGCTATTTTCTGAAAGCAGTCCATTAAATAAGGCCATCCAATGTAACGGCTGACTATCTTCCGTCTGGACAGCTGCAAGTTGTGGATCCCACCAATTAATGAAGACGGACCCGGTAGTATAGCTATATGCATAATAACCACCTCCCCAATATGGAGGGTAGTAACCTCCCCAACCAGGACCCCACCATCCTGGCGGATACCAGGGATACCACGGTGGACCGGGCACCCAGCCTGCACCGGTATTTTGGCTAGCCACTATATTCACACCCACCACAAAATTCGCATTTTCAATTTCACTGCTATCAATTCTGACATATCCCCTATTTTCCAGGTTACTTTCAATCTGATCCAATAAATCATCAATAAATTCTTCCAGTACTGTTTCATCAAAATCTTCAATATTGGTATCGATCCCAACCGAATCTTCGAGGTAGTAAAAATGCTGAGCTCCAAAGTCATAATCCTCGTCGTAATCTGTTATCGTAAGATCGAGGTCTTCATAGAATTCAGGTCCTTTAGGATAGCATGATGCAAGTGAAAAAATTAGAAGTGCATAACAGATGCCTTTGAATAGCATCTTATCTGTAGTTGTTTTCATAGTAGTTGATCCAATTTAATATCCTGGTCTAAAAACGCCTGGAGAATCCGATTATTTTAAATATTTATGACGGAAAACTAATCAATATTCACTTAAAAATTCCACCTGGTAATAGAAAAATGATACAGTCCACCTATTCCCCACTCATCAAATTTAAATCTGCCACAGCAGCCCTGACATCATAATCCCATGCGAATATTCTGTTGTAAGGATCCACTTGGTAATACCGATCAGGATAATAGATCTTTCGGGTGGTCATGTCTAAACAATACCTGGCGACCCAGTCTTCCTGTTTAATGTATTTAACCGATCCGGCTAACAGCCTTTTTGCCTGTTTATGAAGTTTCACACACATTCTCCATTCATAACCGGTCAGCATTAATTCATCTGCCCACACGCCTTTTTTCCCGATCACGGCATCTCTTGCTTTTTCCCTCATTAAAGTCAAATCAAAATGTTTGGGAATACTTGGATAAATAATCAACGTGGCTGCCCAGCCATTGTCAACCATATTGAGATTGAAAGTAAAGCGGTCTTCAAAACTGATTTCGGACAACTCCTGTGTGGAATAGCTTGGTGACAAATAGGCTAAAAGCCTTCCATATGAATCAAAAGGTTGATCGGCTGTTCGAATAAATAATTGGCGCTTTCTGCCGCTGGGACGAGTCAATCTGGTTTCCAGCAAATGATTGAAAGCTATTTTAGCTTTTTCACCATGTGATTGCTGGAGTGTGCCTGCCGTCCCGGTTTCGAGTTTGGGGATCAGGTGCGCTGCCAAACCCGAATCAATTTTTATGGTACCGTTTTTTAGCCACTCAGCCAGTTCCTGCAGTTCTTCATCCGTGTTCGAAGGTTTTCCAATGGTTGGGTAGTTGGTTTCCGGTGTGTCAATACTCAGCATGCGTATGGACATTTTGACATAAGGGGTGTCACCGTCGGCGGGTGTTCCGGCATGCGCTTTCTTATAAGTCTGATCAAGGGTAATTCCAGCCGGGTCCCAAAAAATATTGACAGTTTCCATAGTTTTAGAATTGGATGATGAGCGTGTTTGTTAACTAAATTATTTAAAAACGACAGTTATCTGAAAGAATGAGGTTTTTATTTATGTTAAGCATTGTAATTTTTATGTGGGATTTCATAATCTTGCCACCTAATAAAATTCGGCCAATTTGAGGGGGGTTGGTATAGTATTATTAAACTTCAAACAACAATTGATCAAATGACAAATAAATTCCAAAGAAAAAGGTCCAATTTTCAAACAATTGATCAAAGAAATTAAACAAAATAACAGCATGCATTTGTCAGATGAAGATTTTCTCAACCTTATTAAAAATGGAATCCTGCCGGCTATAGACCTGATTGTTCGGAATGAGCGAAATGAAGTCCTGATTGGGAAAAGAAAAAATGAACCGGCCAGGGGATTTTGGTTTGTCCCCGGAGGAAGAATCCGTAAAAATGAATCTTTTTCAGATGCCATCCATAGGATCTGCAAGGCTGAAATAGGAAAGCTTAACCCGGATTTTGCATACAAATTTTTAGGGATCTTTAATCACATTTACAAAGACAACTTCTTTGAAGACCCGGGTTTTGGCACCCATTATATGACATTGGGTATAGAATTAAACCTTGATGATATCAAAACAGATAATCATACAGATCATCAGCATGATGAGACCAGGTTTTTAAGTATTGCGGAATTGCTTGAAACCGAAAATGTACACGAGAATACCAAATATTATTTTACTGAGGTGGCGCCAAATCGGTTTGTTTAGAAATTACTAAAAAAATGAGCGCAGGCCCGTCAAAACAGCGGGGGTGCGTAGGGTTTTGAGCGAGGAAGCCCGTCTGCCGACGAGGCAGGGATTATCTAATGACAATTTTGGGTTTAATTGAATGGTAAGCTAACCTAATCATTGTCCTTATAGCTCAATAGAAATCTTCACCTTGCCCCCAAGCCCTTTCTCAACAATTTCATAAAGTGTTTTTAAAGTGAGGTTGCTCCCATCATTTTCAACTCTTGAAATATATGTCCTCTTCTTATTGACCAACTCACCGAGCTGTTCTTGGGTTAAATTCTTTTCTTCCCTGGCTTTTTTAAGCAATAGCCCAATTTTTAAGCTGGAAAATTCCCTATCTAAAGCATCCCTTCTTTTCGAGCCCTTTTTTCCATAAACATTATCCTTGATTTCTGACCAACTTTTTGTTTTCATCTTCTTCGCTTTTCCTGATAGTATTCATTCATTAATTTCTTCGCTTTTTCTATTTCATTTTTTGGAGTTTTCTGTGTCTTTTTCTGAAACCCATTCAGTAAAATGACCAATTTATTCCCATCAAAAAAACAAAACACCCTCCATATATTACTGCCTAACCTAATTCTGGCTTCATACAAGCCATCGGTTCCGGATATATGTTTTAAATAATTTTCAGGAACACGTTCAAGAGTTTCAATTGCCTCTAATATCTTATAAATTTTGTCCTGAACTTTTTTGCTTTGCTTTTTTAAGAAATTCTCAAAATGATCTTCATAAGCAATTATTTCTCTTACCTTGTTCAAAAAATATATACTTTGATAGTAACTTAAAAGTTACAATTTAAAAGGTTTAGTTCAGAATTACTATAAGAATGGCTTGTTTTTTCAGTGACAAACCTCAACATCCACACCGGAATGGATTTCCGGACTGAGGTATGGAATACCCAGGTTCAATCCCCTGACGATTAATAATATTCCCAGAAAAACTGCAACGTAGGGAATGATCCGGTTAAAGGAAGCCTTCACTCTTAAACCCAAATAATTGCCTGCAAGTCCCAATGCCAGCATGGCAAACAGCGTTCCCGATCCAAAGATTATCATGTAAAGCATACTCTGAGACCAACTGCCGGCAGCCAATGCCCCTCCCATAGCCAGGTAAACCAAGCCACATGGCAGAAATCCATTTGCCAGGCCAACCAGGAAGGAAGAAAAAACTGTTTTTCTGCGAATAAAATCCCCTAGTTTTTCTTTAATCAGCCTGTTAAATCCATTTAACTGAAAATGAAGCTTAGAGACAAATGCCTGATTGGAAAACAAGGCTACAAAAATGATCAATGCCCCTGCAACGATGGAAAGTTTTTGCTGAATTCCCGCGAAAGAAATCCCCTCACCTATTAAGCCAATTAAAACTCCGAGGAACCCGTATGTTAAAATACGCCCTGAATTATACAGGATCCTGGATGTCAACACTTTTGGAAAGGATCGGCTAAATGTTGGCAATGCAAAAACAATGGGGCCGCACATCCCCAGACAATGAAGGCTGCCTAATAGTCCCAAAAGAAATGCGGTCCAGAGTATCATTGAATATTGATCTGTTCGCTTTTATAATAACTCTTACCAGTAGCTTCCCACGATATCTTTACCACCCAAAGTCCTTTCAGGAGCATTTGCGTATCCATAACTTGCTTTCCATTTTGATCGAGATTCAGCGGGATATTCATATCGAGGTCTGAATCAGAGGGTCGATAAAGATGAATATTTCCATTCAACGCTTCTCCACCGGAATATCGGATTTGTAAATTCCCAGATAGCGCATCAAACTGAATGCTGAAATCATCACTTAATTCTCTCGCATTTTTGATCCGGTCAATCTGATCCTGGAATTTAATTTCTTTCTCATAGTAATCTTCTTCCACCAGATTGACCTTTTTCATGGATGAAATGAAAACCACCGTCAGAGTGCCAATGGCAAAAAGTGAATAAGTGATCGCGATTTTCCAACCCCAGTTCATCTTACTTTTAATTTAAAATGGTCCGATAAAATTCGTTTTTTCCGTTTCAACCAATTCTCCATTGATGTAAACCTCAATATCAATATCGGTATTTCTACCTTTTATCGCTGACTTTGGTAATTCAATAAAATAATTGGATTTAATTTTTTCAGAAGCCGGAATAATATCTGTAATATTTCCAACCTGCTGAATGGTCGCTCCATCAATTCCTGCAACTTTCAGCTCTACCTTCACATCATTGTAGGTTTTATTCACATAGTTGACATCATAAATATTACTGATCCGGTCATTTTCCCTAAGCTGATACAGCATACCCGGCTGCCTTAATATAGTTGTTTGCACATCTGTCCTTGTGATTAATAAAACAACAATTATGGTAACAAGCACGGCAAGAACGGTCGAATATCCAAATACCCGACTGGTCAATAATTTTTTCCGACCCTCTTTCACACTGTTAATGGATGCATACCTGATCAAACCTTTTGGCTTATTGACCTTTGTCATGATCTCATCGCAGGCATCAATGCAGGCAGTACAATTCACACATTCAAGTTGGGTTCCATTCCGAATGTCAATTCCTGTCGGGCAAACATGTACACACATTTTACAGTCGATGCAGTCGCCCTGCTTTTCATTAAATTCATTATTCCTTTTAAGTTTACCACGTTTCTCTCCACGCAACCAATCATACATCACTGCAATGGAATCATTCCCCAAAAAAACTCCCTGTAGTCTTCCATAAGGGCAAATACCAATGCAGACTTGCTCGCGCAGATAGGCAAAAACAAAGTAAAAGATGCCTGTAAATGACACCAGTCCGATAAATCCTGCCAAATGTTCTGATGGTGGTTGAGTGATCACCTCCTTCATTTCATCAATCCCAATCAGGTAAGCCATCACTGTATGGGCAATTACAATAGCTATTAACAGGAAAACAAGATGCTTTAATGTCTTTTTAAACATTTTTTTGGAATCCCATTTTTGCTGATCGAGTCGCCGCTGCTGAATTGCCCCACCTTCTATCCAGTATTCGATCTTTCGAAAAACCATTTCCATAAAAATGGTTTGCGGACATGCCCATCCACACCAGGCCCTTCCAAATACTACCGTAAACAGGACAATGAAGACAACGAAAGCAATCATCATCAGAGCGAGAATATAAAAATCCTGTGGCCAGAATGGTATGCCAAAAAAGATAAACCTCCGCTCAAATACATTGATCAGCATGAATGGATGACCACCAATTTTAATAAATGGCCCACCAAGTAGTAAAACAAGTAAAATAATTGCTACAATCACCCTCCTTGTATGGAAGCTCCCTTTTGGTTTTTTAGGATAAACCCAGATCCTCTTTCCGGACTCATCAACCGTAGCAATACTATCTCTGAACTCTTCATCAAACTGATATAAGTTCTCCATTCACTCTACCTTTGCTTCTATTTTAATTCGTCTGTAAACTATCTGTTTCGGTAGCCACCGTATCTGCTGATGCTTCTACCTGGTCTACTGACATCTCAGACGGTTCATATAGTTCACCTTCAGGCGCTTTGGGGTTAGCAGGTGTTGTTCCCACCAATGTCTGGATGTAGCTGGAAACATCCCTGATCTGTACAGGAGTAAGCACGTTTTTCCAGGCGATCATACTCGTTCCGGAAACTCCTTCATGAACGGTATCAAAAATGCTTTGGAAATCGCCTCCGTGAAGCCAGTAATTATCAGTTAAATTAGGTCCGATACCTCCGCCTCCATCCGCTGCATGACAGGAAAGGCAGTTAATATTGAACACTGATTGTCCACTGGATATATCAGTTGGATCATCGCTTGGCTCAGGATTGTTGATATCAATCGTTTCAACTGAACCCGAGGCTGCCAAACTTGCCTGCAGCTCCTCGGCCTTTTCCAATTCCATCGCATATTCCTCTTCTTGTAATGGAAAAATTGGAATTACATGATAAACAAATAAATAAATCACCGAAACAATAACCGTAAAATAGAACAATGCCTTCCACCATGGTGGCAGATGATTGTCCAGCTCTTTGATGCCATCATAATCGTGATCCAATAAAACTTCGCTTTCCTCTTCAACAGGAACAGACCTGTTTAGTTTATTATTGATCCTGGTCCACCACGATTCTTTTTCTTCTTCGATGTATTTAATACCTTTTTCCATCGCAGCGATTTTTTCTTCACGTTTCAGAATGGATTTGATGACCATTACCATATAAATAGCTACTACTAGCACCAAAATGGCAACCAGCAAAACCAGACCCATTACAATCATGATCAAAGTTTCCTGAGAAGTTCCGCTACCTTCTGCTGTTTGAGCCGACACGGAACCAGCTGAGAACGTTAAAAAGAAAATGGTGAGTAAATAGATTATATTTTTATTAATCGTTTTCATTGATTTTCATTTTAAGGATTTGACCGGACTTCCGTTTCATCATCTTCGAGCGGTAAATTTTTCATCTTGTTGATAAAATTCTTATCGATTTTGAAAATATAGATCAACAGACCTGTAAAGAACAGGAAGAAAATGATCAGCGAGATAACCGGCCATATTTCAATATTTTCTATGCGCTCAAAATAGTGCTTAAACATATTATTTATTTTCAGTTAAGTTTTCCTCCACTTTAATATCTGTTCCCAGCCTTTGTAAATACGCAATCAACGCAATGATCTCCAGATCCGGATGAGACTGAATAGATGGCTCACCAGCGGCTAGTTGATCAACTATTTCCTGTGCTTGTTTTTCTGAATCTGCCACTGCCTGAGCCTCATACCCTTCCTCATAGGGAACCCCTAGTGTTCGCATAGCTGATATTTTATCTTCCGTAGCAGCCTTGTCATAGCTATTCTCATATAACCAAGGGTAACTTGGCATCAATGAACCCGGTGATGTCGTGGTCGGGTCATACATGTGATTGTAATGCCAGTCATGACCATATTTCTTTCCAACTCTGTGAAGATCCGGACCTGTACGTTTGGAACCCCACAGAAACGGGTGGTCATAAACAAACTCACCAGCCTTGGAATATTCCATGTCATTGGGATCGTATCGCAAGACTTCCGCCCGGAAAGGTCGTATCATTTGCGAATGACAATACGCACATCCTTCGCGTATGTAAATATCCCTGCCATGAAGCTCGAGTGGTGTGTAGGGCTTCACGTTCTCAATAGTTGGGACATTTGATTTGATCAGGAACGTTGGAACCATTTCGAAAATCCCTCCGATCAAAATAGCCACCAGGGAAAGAACGGTAAATAATACCGGTTTTCTTTCCAGGGCAGCATGCCAGTGACCTCCCAATATTTTTTTCTTTTCCAGTTTCGGCGCTTCGGCTTCCTCTTCTGCCTGAAAGCTGCCTTTTGCCATGGTTTTCCAGAGATTGACAACCATGATAATGGCACCTGCCAGGTATAAAGCCCCACCAAATGCCCGGAATACATACATCGGAACAATTTGGGTGACCGTATCGAGGAAGTTGTTGTATTCCAATTTTCCAAACTCATTGAACTGGAACCACATTGAGCTTTGTACAAAAAATGCGGCATATAATGGCAGTGCATAAAATAATATCCCCAATGTACCGATCCAGAAATGCATGTTCGCTAGCTTGCGGGAGTGAAGAGTGGTGTTCCACATTTTCGGGATCATCCAATACAATATTCCGAATGTAAGGAAGCCATTCCATCCAAGTCCTCCGACGTGAACGTGGGCAATGATATAATCCGTGAAATGCGCTACAGCATTAAAATTTTTAAATGAAAGCATCGGTCCCTCAAAAGTCGACATACCATATGCTGTAATAGCTACAACCATGAATTTCAATACCGGATCTTCACGGACGCGGTCCCATGCACCACGCAGGGTAAGCAATCCATTCAACATCCCTCCCCATGATGGAGCGATCAGCATAAATGAAAATACGACTCCAAGTGATTGCGCCCAATCGGGAAGAGAGGTGTACAATAAATGGTGAGGACCCGCCCATATATAAATGAAAATCAACGACCAGAAGTGAATGATGGAAAGCTTGTAGGAATAAACCGGACGGTTGGCTGCCTTTGGCAGGAAATAATACATCAACCCTAGAAATGGTGTGGTTAAAAAGAACGCCACTGCATTGTGGCCATACCACCACTGCACCAATGCATCCTGAACACCTGCATACCAGGAATAGCTTTTCATAAAGGAAATTGGCAACTCTATAGAATTGACAATATGAAGCACTGCCACTGTGACCAGGGAAGCGATGTAAAACCAGATTGCCACATACATATGTCGCTCCCTGCGAATGAGAACAGTACCGATCATATTGATCCCAAAGACTACCCATACGAGGGTAATCATGATGTCAATCGGCCATTCCAATTCAGCGTATTCCTTGCTGGTGGTAAAACCCAATGGCAGGGTTATCGCCGCAGCAACAATGATCAGCTGCCATCCCCAGAAATGAACATATCCCAGAAATTTGCTGTACATGGGAGTTTTCAACAAGCGGGGCATGGAGTAGTAAACACCGGCAAAAATCATATTGCCCACAAAGGCAAAAATGACAGCGTTGGTATGCAATGGCCTGAGGCGACCAAAACTATTCCAGCCATCATGTAAACCTCCAAACAGGTTCGGATAAAACATCAGGATGGCTGCAATCAGCCCGACCAACATCCCAACAATTCCCCAAAAAGTCGTAGCAAAGGCAAAATACTTGACAATGGTATTGTCGTACTTAAATTTCTCTAGTTGCATAATAGGATTACTTGGTTATTCACTAATTCCGAAAATTAAACTGAATGCAGTTTGAATTTAATGATATTCGTCAGGTTTTAAGAGAAGAAAATTGTGGTATTGGGCTTGAGAATTAAAATATAAAAAAGAATTGTGAAGACGTAATGAATTGTAAAATAAATAGCTTCTGTAATTTTATTTCTATTTAGTTTTCATCACATAGTTGATTTGTCGCTTGTGTTTTCGTCCGAAGACGGAGAATTCTTATCTGTTTTTTCTTTCTTATCTGATCTTTTCTTTTCGTCGAAGAGAATCCTAACAGAGGGTGAATAGGTATCTTCATATTGCCCGCTTTTAACCGACCAGATAAAAGCGATCAAAAAAATAATGGCTACCAATAAGCTGAAAATGATCAAAAGGACAATAACGGACATACTACAAAATGCTTTTGATTGCTTTCAGCAAAATTAACAGGATAATTTCAATCCGCTAAGATTTAAAAGGATGATTATAGGGCTTTCTGTAATCCCTTTTTAAATATGAATTGGCTGCTGATGGGCTTGTGATTTTCAAGGCATCAGGATCGAATGCTATGGATTCTCCTGTCCGGTAAGCAATATCAGCCAAATTCACACACTCGGTTGTGAGACAGCTATCCTTTAACCCGGTTAACAAATTTTCAGGAGAATCGGTCTTCACAGCATTGGCAAATTCCGTCATATGATCTGAAATGATTGCAATGACATCATTCCCTACCGCACTTTCAAAGCCGTGCTTTTCCTTTTCCTGATCTTTTCCCGCCGGAGTCACGATCCACCCTTCATCCGACACAAAAATCGTTGCCTTTTCTCCATAGAGGAATATTCCATTTTGAACTTCCGGAGTATAAGGAACCGTCCCCCATATTTTATGATTCCAGATAACAGGCAGGTCCCCAAAATCAAACCTTACATTCAGGTAGTCAGGTGTATCGCAATTCACATACCTTGTATTTCCACCAAAGGCCGTAACTGAATCAGGTAAATCCAATTTTAAAATATTCCTGATGGAATGAATGTGGTGAATGCCCCAATCATATAAATGGCCACGACCATACATTTCCATCGCCCGCCAATTGATAGTGGTAGAATCGGAATCTTTTGGACATAAATACGGCCCGACAGGTGCTGGTCCGCACCATGCATCAAAATCGAGCGTTTCCGGGATTTCCTTTTCAACCGTGTCAATCCCTTTCAGGTGAAAGTTAATCTGAGCTTCCACCTGGAAGATTTTTCCAGCCTTCCCCTGACTGATATAATCTGTGACTTCCTGATAGGAATTCATTCTCAAACGCTCAAAATCCACCTGGACGAGTATTCCGCTTTGCTCAACTTCCTGCTGCATCGCCTGACCCTCCGAGATATCATAAAAGACCGGTTTTTCCAGGAATACATGCAATCCCTTTTTGCTTGCATCAATTAATTGAAGGGCATGCCAGTGAGGGGGAGTAGCGATGACTACAGCATCCAAACCTTTCATTTCATACAAATCCCGATAATCCTTGAATAATTTTGCCTTGAATGATGAGGTCTCTGAAAGCTTTTTAGCGGCATTGTCAAGATGCGCGGAATCAACATCGCACAGGCCGATTATTTCAAAATGACCAGATTTTAGTAATGCCGGCATCAGAAGGTCTGTCCCCCACCAGCCGGTACCTACTATTCCAACATTTAGTTTTTGTTCTTTTCCAAAAATACTAAATGGGGCAAATAATGCTCCTGAAGCAAGGGAGGATGAAATGACAAATTCTCTACGGTTCATAGCTGTGGATTTGGTGTAATTGAAATTTTATTTATCGAGAATACGAAATTCCTGTCAATTACAATTTCAATATCGGTTATTAAAATATTCCTAAACCAATCCGCGGAGTTTAGCCATAAAATTGACAGAAATTGTTGCAAAGGCCACAACAGTGATGCTGCTTAACGGCATAAGTACCGCAGCAAACAACGGTGATAAGTGACCCGTAATCGCGAAAGAAAGTCCCACAATATTGTACAAAAATGAAATAACAAAACTGGCGATAATGATCCTCCTGGCCGTAAAGCAAAACGAAAACAAACGATGCAACAACCGGAAATTCCCGGAGAATAAAATAGCATCGGATGCGGGTGTAAAATTCGCCGATCGCTCCATGACAGAAATACCGACATCGCTTTGTTTTAATGCTCCCGCATCGTTCAGCCCATCACCGATCATCATGACTTTATTTCCACTTTTCTGTAAGCCTTTTATGTATTCCAGTTTTTGAATGGGTTGCCGATTAAATAATAGTGATGAGTTTTCAGGAAAAATACCACTTAACTGATCCTTTTCCGATTCATTGTCCCCTGATACCAGGCATAAGTTTAACTTTTTACCAAGGTGGATCAATACACTTTCCAGCCTCTCCCGAAACTGGCTTTTCATGACAAATCGGCCTTTCAAATTATCGTCAATCTTTAAATAGACACTTGTTGAGATATCCTCACCCTTTGAACATTTTGCTTCGCCATTTAAAACATATAATTTTGATCCGAGCAAAAACCTCTTTCCATCAAAATCCGCTGAAATTCCCTTGCCGCTTTCTTCACGGTAATTTTTGATGCCAACGATTTGCCCGCCCGAATTCAGGTACCTTTTTATCTTTTGGCTAAGAGGATGCGTGGAATTGGCAGTAATGCTTGCAACAGCCTTCTTTTCTACATCACTCAACTCTCCCTCAAACTGGACCGATGCACCGCTACCCATGGTCAGGGTACCGGTCTTGTCAAATACTCCGTGTGTGACCTCCGTCATTTTTTCGATAACTCCTGCATTCTTGAGATAAAAACCCAGCTTGCCAAACACCCGCATGACATTTCCCAATGTAAATGGAGTTGACAATGCCAGGGCGCATGGACATGCGACAATCAAAACTGCCGTGAAAACATAAAATGCTTGGCCTACATCCTTAAATGACCAAAAGACAAAAGCGCCAACAGCAATCAGCAGTATGACGATCGTAAAATATTTACTTATGACGTTGACTAGTGATTGCATTCCGGTTTCTTCTTTTTTCTGAAATGCTTCGTTATTCCAAAGTTGGGTCAGGTAGCTTTGTGAAACAGGTTTGGTAACTTCCAGTTCGATCAGGCTTCCTGTTTGTCTGCCCCCGGCATAGATCAAATCTCCTTTTAATTTCCGAACCGGTTCAGACTCGCCGGTAACAAAGCTATAGTCTATTTCAGCTTCTTCAGATAGTAAGATTCCATCCGCCGGGATCACCTCCTGGTTTCTCACACCTATCCAATCCCCTTTTTTCAGATTCGCTACAGCAATGCTTTCCCATTTATTTTCCTTTTTTTTTGAAATGGCTAATGGAAAATAAGACTTGTAATCACGTTCAAACGATAGGCCATCGTAAGTATAATTCTGAAACCATCGGCCGATCAAAAGAAAGAACACCAATCCTGCCAGCGAATCTAGATACCCCGGTCCTACATCAAAAATAATTTCATACAAACTTCGCAGAAATAAGGCCAAAATACCCAGGCTAATTGGCACATCAATGCTAACAAACCGTTGCTTTAAACCTTGAAAAGCAGATTTGAAATAATCTGAAGCACAATAAAACACCACAGGAATACTGAGAAGTAAATTTAGTGTGGTAATGAATTTTTGAACAAAACCATCGCTTAATCCTGAAAACCCAAAATACTCCGGAAAGCTGAGCAACATGATATTGCCAAATGCAAATCCCGCAACTCCTATTTTAATGTAGAGCGACCGGTTCACGGAATGCTGCTTTTTCTTATTCTCATCTTCGAGAGAGATATAAGGTTCATACCCGATGGAAGCGAGCAATTCAACTAGTTCCCTCAAACTGATCTGGTCATGCAGGTATTCGATAGAAATCTCCTTCCTTACGAAATTTACCCTGCTGTTTTCGATGCTCTCATGAATTTTATAGAGGTTTTCCAGCAACCAGATGCATGAGCTACAGTGAATAGCGGGGATATAAAAAACAATACGGCTTTTCTGCTTTTCAGTGAAATTGACGAGCATTTTGACAATTTCATCATTATCCAGAAAAGCAAACTTATCCTCAAAGCTTTTACTTTTCAGGCTGATGCCAGGATTCTTGTCCAGATCGTAATAGGTGCAAAGGTCATTGTCCTTCAAAATCTCATAAACAGTTTTGCAGCCATTGCAACAAAAATCCTTTTCATCAAAGACAAGGTGTTCATCCGAGCAAATGTCGTTGCAATGGTAGCAAGATACTTTTTCCAGTGTTTTCACTTCCTTCACAGCCTGAATTTAAGCTTAAAGTTAGGGAAGGAAAAGGAAACGTTAAGATGATAATTATCATTAAAAAGGATTAATGTGAGAGTAGATCAAGAATTTTACAGCAAATTAAGATTTAAAAAAGCACATAATATCCCTAAGCAAAATTTCATTGAACATCAACCAACCTAATAAATCCATGGGAATCAATAGAACACAATTGACCTGTGACATACCATCCTTTATACAATTTTTCGTTTGACAAGCTGTTTTGCTGACTGATTGCGGCTCCTTTAACTAGTAAAATACCTGGTTGATCCGCATCAAGAATCTGATCGAAATTTTTAGTATTGACCGTTTTTACGGCTAAACCTGGTATACATCGACCATAGCTAACTTCCTTGGAACCCGGCTGTTCTATGGATTGACCATTGATGTCAACCAAGTTGTATTCAGGTGTATTGACAGAAACTAAAGTGCCAATATCCGAAAAACTCAGACTTTCACTGATATGTAAATCAAATTCGTTTTGAAGTTTTTCCTTTATAGATTGTGATATTGGCTCCTTTCCGGTAAGCACATAATCAAGAGTTTTCCAAACTTTTCCCCTATCTATCTGAAACAAAGCCTCAACCAAACTGCTATGTGCCAAAAGAATATTCGCTTTTTTATCAAGAATACTTCGCGCAACCGATTCCACATCAATGCTTGTATCGCAAAAGACAACTTTCATTTCTGTCAAAAGTGGCAACCAAATATTGAGGATATATCCATAATATGTGTTATATGGAAGCACACTTAAAATTCTATCTTTTGATCCTAACTGATGTGTTTGCATCAATCCTTTGATGGTCGCTAAAATATTTTCATTGGAAAGCGGGATTACTTGCAAAACTTCTTTTTCATCTCTTTCATAAATTATTGTAACCAAATCAGATTTATTACCTTTTAGATTATTAACTGAAGGATTAATCTTGTCAAATAATTTTGATGGATTTGCATTTAGTAATTCTTCAATAAAAAAAACTTTTAGTCTGTTAGATAATATTTCATTCAAATCCGATGATTCATCGGTAATAATTGTGGTCATTCCATGACTTTTGATAATGATATCTAATTCTTCCTCGCTTATATCAGGTGGTATATTAATTGAGATTTTTCCGGACATAGAAATAGCAATGTTGGTCAATAGTCCATTTCTTGAATTCGGAAGAATAACCCCAATGATTTCATTTTCCTTTGCTTTTTCAATTAGTATTGACTTGAGCTTATTTGTTTCAGAAAACATTTTAAAATACGACCAGTGGCCTCCATTCGCATTAATTATGTTCACGTTGCTTTTTAATTTTCTGATCTTCCTGTCCAGAAAATGAGTTAAAGTATGATGACTGGCGATTCTCTTTTGAAATGTTTCCGCATTCAATTCTTGTATTTGCTGTCGAATCAAATAAGCACTTACCGGAGGGTCAATGGGTCTTCCAATTGCCACATGGATTCGCTTTCGAAAAGATGTAAGTCTTTTAATAGGCGAAGATTCTCCGGTCTCAAAAGAAAATGGCGTTCCCTTTACACCTTCGATCTGGATTGGAATAATTGGCGCATTAATTCCATTTGAGATATGTTCTATTCCTCTTTTGAACTCTAACAGATGTCCAATGCGACTTATCTGACCTTCAGGGAATATGCATACTATGTGGCCTTCATTTATTTCTTTTTGACATATTTGGTTGAATTTTTCAAGTCGCTCTTTGTCAGACTTGGATGACACTGGAATTACATTCAAACGTCGAACCAACCAATTGATCGATGGATGATCGTATAATTCCTGCGCCATTACAAACCTAACCATCCTGGGAACGACAGCTACGATCATCAGGGGGTCAATCAATGACAAATGATTGGTAACAAGCAGAGCTCCGGATTTTTTCGGAATATTTTCCTTTCCGACAACTTCATATCTAAAATAAACTTTTGCCAATGTATCAGCCATAAACCTAATCATCATGGCTGGGATATTCAGCAAGGTGATAAGTGTCATTATCCAGGAAATGACTGCTATTACGACGAATACAACATTCGTATCAAATTGTGTTGAAAAGTATCCGAAGATGCTAGCGGCAATTAGGATAAAAGCAAAGGCCACCATATTGTTGTATGCCAGAATATTTCCCAATTTTCTGCCTTCTACCCTTTCCTGAAGCCAGGCATTCAGGGGTACCTTATAAAAACCGCTAAAAAAAGCGGCGACAACAAGAAGAATTATGAAAAGATTAGAATTTAAATTTACTGTGGCAAATAAAGTTAGGCAGATACTTAACCCGATACCACCCAGAGGAACCATCCCAATCTCGACCTTGTTTTTCGAAATTAACCCCGCAACCCAACAACCTACACCTATACCGATTGCGATAAGCGCCATAACAATTGACGTCTCAGTATTGCTCATTCCGTAAAAATCAGGAGCATGAAGGTAGATGTTCATTTGAAGCATGGAAGCTACCAACCAAAAACCTCCCAGGCCCAAAATGGTGTAATTAAGGCCTTTTATCTTTTTTGACCATTTGTAGGAGTCATATAAAAACTTAATTGGATTTACCGAATCGTGAATTTCCTTTGTTGCAACTGGTTCTTCCACCTTAATCTTTCGGCTTGTAAACCAGCCTAACACAGCCAATACGATCATGAAAATACAAGTGACCAAAACAGAATTACCTTGTAAGTCCGAAATTATGCCTGCTGAAACTTGTCCCAGGAGTACTCCTACAAAAGTGAGTAGTTCCATGGTCCCAATGCCAAAAGAAACTTCTTCCACACCACCAACATCTCTTATCAAGCCATATTTAGAGGGAGAATAAAGCGCACTTTGTAATCCCATTAAAAGCATTGCCAGCATTACCACATAAATGGATTGCATGAAAAAGCCGATCGATGCTATGATCATAATAGGAATCTCAAGCAACTTTGCCGTTTCAAAAATTTTCTTTTTTGAGATCGTCTGTGACCATTTGCCTGCTAAAGGTGAAAAAAGTAAAAATGGCAATACCAATAAAGCTGATGCTATTGGAATAACCAGTGGTTGATCATCTTTTGCCAGCCAGAAAAGCCCAATAAAAATGATGGCATTCTTGAGAACATTATCATTTAAGACTCCCAGGAATTGAGTGGAAAAAAGCGGAAGCCATTTTTGTATCTTTTTCATGAGTAAAACTTTATAAAAAATAATTACCAAATAATTTTAAGGTGAGCTCTGTAGAAATTTTCACAGAGCTCTGTCAAAAAAAATTAATCTTCAAGTTCTTTTGGTTTTGGATCATTATATTTTGTTCTCCAGTAGCTATCAATCCTCGCAATAAGCAATGTCAATAACCCCAAAACAAATAAAAATGTAACCAGGTATATGGTTGATGTTCCCCGCAAGTCGAAGATAAATACTTTTAGTGAAGTTAAAATCACCACCGCTGAACCCAAAAATCTAAATGCTTTCTGATTCGTGTAAGAACCCCACAAAAACAAACCGAGCGCATAAACCATCCACGAAATAGATAAAACAGTTGTCACTTTCATGAAATTAAGTTGGTAAGCATCCCATAAATTCTGGATTTGAATCGTCAGTAAGCCTCCTACTACCACATGACTTATAATTGCTATCATTAGTGAGATCAATTTGTATTGATGTGCTTCTTCATTTTCTGCTACAGAATCTGATTTCTTCAAGACATTATTTGAAAATATAAATCCTAAGCTGGCAAGAAACATCCAAACTAGCGCGCCAGGATTTAAGAAAGGGATAAACTTCACTCCAAAAATAGGAATCCATTCGACATTCCAGGCGACAGAAAACCAGTAGATCAGAACGAACACCCATGCCACCATGCTGATATTCCGGGCTATGGTTGACTTTAGATAATGAGCTGAAAAATACACCATTGCAACAAGGGACGTCCATATAAACGCATTGATTAAATAATTGAATCCCCCTTTTGTAAAAATCCCCGACAGGTCGGAACCTGATATGGCGATGAGAACAATGCTAAGAATGAAATAGGCTATTGAAGGAAGGATCAGTTCTCCACTTTTTCTGTATATGACTAGTGCCGCCAAGGCAAATAGTATTCCTACAAATAGAGTAGGAGTCGCATACGGTACAGAAAAAGAACTAAATATTAGAATAGACCAAAAAATGAAATTAATGGCATTGATTAACCCCAGGTATAGATTAAGTCCATTGAAATTTTGTTTGTCAAAAAAGCCCGGAAGCAGTAAACCGACGAAATACACAACAAAAAATGAAGAAGCATAAAAAGTAGGCTTTTGCCAGTCAATTGGATCAAAGTAAATATAATATGTCAAGTAAATAGCTGCCGTAACTATAAAAGACATTATGCTCAATTCCGACCACCTCTTCGATGCACTTAAATAAAGAGAAACAGCATTTAAAATGAAGACATAAATAAACAATGCCAAAACCTGCTCCTCCGGAGCTTTCAGAATAACAGGTGTAATCAGTCCACCGAATATGCTGATAAATCCCAGCTTGCGCATATCATATTTGTAGCTGATAAAAGTGACAAGACTGGTAAAGGACAACATAGATATCATGATCGTATTTGTGGACCATTCAATGGCACTCGAAAAGCTCGCGTACGCAAAAGTCGCGTAAACGATAGCATTTCCAAGTCCAGCCAGCAATTCAGCCGATAAATTTGCCTGCTTTTTGAATTTCACATATCCATAGTAAAGTCCTGAGATGCCTGTCAAAAGACCAATGGCAACTCTTGCTGCGGGAGGCAACCAACCTTCCTCAATTGCCAATTCGAAGAAGTACAAAAAAGCGACGAACAAGAAAAGGCCGCCTAGTATATTGATCCAGTTTTTGTTAATGAAATCTTTCATGATAAAAAATTTAAAATTGCTGGAGCTAAACTAGAGTGGTATCATTTGGCATTAAAACCAACTTTTTATAAAACCGGACTTTTCAATTTTGCATGGAAGTCTTTATATTCCTTATTTTTAAGTCAAACACCTCTTTTAAGCGGACTTTTTAAACGGGTATGGACAGATTAAAACTATTGATAAAAACTATGAACGAAAGTGAAATCAAGGACTTTCGTTCATTCATTCATAGCCAGAGAAAACTGGATAAAAGAAAAGATCTCGAGCTTTTTGATCTCATTACAAGCGAACCTGAACCTAAAGATTTGGAGGCCAGTCTTTATGATCAGGAAAATAAGGAAGCGTACCACGCAGTAAGAAAGAGACTTTTAAAAAAGTTGTCCAATTACATTGTCCTCAAAAGAATTGAAGAAGATACAACAGCTTCCAGTTCGGTAATGGGCTTTATTTCCCTTGCAAAATACCTTTTTGAAAGGGGAATGGACCAACTTGCCTGGTCTTATTTAAAAAATGCAGAAGAAATTGCCTCGGAAAATGAACAATACGACCTGCTCAACAATATCTATTTACTACAAATTGAAAACGTCCATTCAGATTATGCAGATGATGTAAACGATATAATTAGTAAAAAGGTAGGGGCAAAAGTTTTAGCTGATGAGGATGAACGTGCAACAATTGCCTGCAGCCTGATAAAAAAGGAATTAAAATGCGTAATGCTTGAAGGGAAGGATGTTGATTTTGAGGGTGTGATCAAACTTGTTTTAACCAGTTATAACTTAACAAACGCAGTCATATCAAGGCCCAAGATTTTATACAATATTTTATCAATCTCAAGAAGCGCAATCCTGGCAAATAAAGATTACTATAATTTTGAACCTTATCTGATAGACCAATACAAAAAAGCTAAAGAGCAATTTGGTTTCTCGAGGAACAGCCATTTTTACAAACTAAGCATTCTTTATATGATTGCCCATGTATTATACCGGAATCGAAAGTTTGAACCGGCAGCAGAATATTTAAATGAGATGAAATCTGATCTGTTCGCTTACAATGAAAGTCAATTGATGCTCTTTTATTCTAAATACATTTTATTGAGTGCTGGTGTTAAAATTTATCAGGGAAAATTGAACGAATCCATCGAAATACTAGAATCGGAATTAGCCAAAAATTCAAAATATTTCTCTACTAAAGATCTCATCAAACTTCAAATTAATCTTGCCATTTACTATTTCTTAAAATGTGACTACAAAAATGCTCTGACGATTAATAATAAACTAGAGCATTCGGATAAATGGTTTGAAAAAAATCTGGGAAAAGAATGGGTCTTTAAGAAGGGAATTATGGAAATAATTGCACAAATTGAAATGAATAATTTGGATATAGCTCTCAACAGAATACGATCTGTTGAAAGAAGTTATCAACATTTCTTTTCAAAGCCACTTTACCACAGAACGAAAGCCTATTTGAATTTGATCAAAAAGTACATTCAGAATCCAATAAACTTTAATGAGCATGAAGTTGGGGAATTGATCGAGAAAACATTGACAACCATACCAGAAGAACAAGAGGACTTACAGGCCATGACATTTTATTCATGGTTGAAATCCAAACTTCTAAAAAGGGATTATTATGAAGTTTTACTTGAGACCGTTAAATCAGAATTTTAAAAGAATGAACTACTTCTCCACCATTCCCTACCTTCTTTACATAAACTTTATAAACCCATCGAATTCCCACCTTTCGACTATTATTTAAAAATGCTTTTGTATATTCTATTTAATAAACTGTTAAAAGCATATCATAATAAAATGATACTTCTAGTTACTTTCCTATTTGCCAGTATTTTCTTTAGCATCGGTGTCTTTGCGCAACCGGAGCCAAACTATAACGAGGAAGCCATCGAACCCTACGTGCTACCGGAACTACTGACATTGAGCAATGGCGAGAAAATTCACACTGCAGAGGATTGGGAGCTCAAACGAAGGCCAGAGATCCTGGATTTTTATAAAAATGAAGTTTACGGATACCATCCTGAAACAATATTACAGCGGACCTCAGTGAAAGTGGTAGAAGAAAGTGATTCCGCATTAAATGGCCATGCCATCAGGAAACAAATAGCTATTATCTATGAAAGCAATGGCATTCAGCTCACCATCAACGTGTTGATTTATTTGCCGAACGATGTCACATTTCCACCTGTCTTTGTTGGATATAACTTCTATGGGAATCAGTCCGTCATCAATGACCCCAACATCGTTCTTACGGATTCATGGGTTCAAAACAATGCTGATTCCAGTATCACAGAGCATCGGGTGACAGAAGATTCGCGAGGGAAAAGGAGTCATCGGTGGCCCATTGAAAAGATCATTGGTGAAGGCTTTGGGATAGCCACAATTTACTATGGAGATGTGGATCCCGACAGAAACGATTTTACAGATGGTATCCATCCGTTTTTTTATGAGGATGGTCAGGAAAAGCCCAGTAACCATGAATGGGGTTCGATCTCCGCCTGGGCCTGGGGATTATCTACCGTTTTGGATTTCCTCAAAGCCGATGAACTTCTCCACGATTCTTCCTTCATCCTATTTGGTCATTCGCGTCTGGGCAAAACATCTCTTTGGGCAGGTGCACTAGACACGAGATTTGATATGGTCATCTCCAACGACTCAGGTTGTGGAGGGGCAGCTATTTTCAGAAGAAAATATGGCGAAACTGCAGCTATCATCAATCAAAGCTTCCCCCATTGGTTTAACAAGAATTTTAAAAAGTACAGTCACAATGAAAATGCATTGCCGGTGGATCAACACATGCTGATCGCACTCATTGCCCCAAGGCCGGTTTACATTGCCAGCGCAGAAGATGACCGGTGGGCAGACCCTAAAGGTGAATATCTTGGGGGATATTACGCAAGCCCAGTTTATGAACTATACGGAAAAACGGGCTTGACAAATTCAGTCATGCCTGCCACCAACGAACCCATCCATCATACCATCGGATACCACATACGAACTGGTGGACATGATGTAACCGAATACGACTGGGAACAATTCATAAGTTTTGCCAGGAAACACCTCAACGACTAAATTGAGTCGACTGAAGGAATTGGTCATTTATTGTGCAATTTTGAAGGATGTGCGACTATTTTTTTAATTATTGTGGGAATCCATTTTCTAATTGAAGGGGGAATGGCATTCTCTTGGGATAATATTATTCTTCCATCATCCCCGGCCTTCTTTTCTTTGTTCTCTCTACTGCCTGATCATGTCGCCATTCGTTGATTTTAGCTTCGTGACCGGACATCAGGACATCGGGAACTTTCAAGCCATTGAAATCCGCCGGACGGGTATAAACGGGTGGTGCCACCAGGTTATCCTGAAAACTGTCGCTTAGGGCGGAGGTTTCATCATTTAGCACGCCGGGAAGTAATCGAATGACAGCATCTGAAATGACAGCAGCTGCTAACTCCCCACCGGAAAGCACATAATTTCCGATGCTGATTTCCTTTGTAATAATGTGTTGCCTGACCCGCTCATCCACACCTTTGTAATGCCCACATAAAATGATGAGATTTTTTTTCAAAGAGAGTTGATTGGCCATTTTCTGATCGAAAAGCTCTCCATCCGGACTCATGTAAATGATTTCATCATAGGCTCGCTGACTTTTCAAATCATCAATGCATCTTGAGATTGGTTCAATCATCAGCACCATCCCAGCTCCACCACCGTAGGCGTAGTCATCGACTTGTTTGTGTTTGTTTTGGGCATAATCACGAAGATCGTGAATGACCACTTTTGCAATTCCTTTTTCCTCAGCACGATTAAGAATAGAATGTTGAAAGGGGCTTTCAATCAACTTTGGCAAACAGGTAATGATATCAATTCTCATGACAAGTAAATATCCAGCAAACCATCCGGTAAATCAACAAAAATACATCTTGCTTGTTTATCAACGGATGTGACGACTTCATCCGTCACGGGTATCAGGATTTCACTCCCTTTGTATTCCATGACAATCAGGTCCTGGTTTCCTTTGAGGTAAACTTCTTTTACTTTTCCCAAAACTCCTAATTTCTCATCCCTAACATCAAACTGAATGATTTCGTGGTAATAAAACTGATCCTCGGATAATTCGGGTAAAAAATCAAGCGGTAGGAATAGTTGGAGGGAACGTAGTTCTTCCGCTTTCTCAACGGTGTTTATTTCATCAAATTTTATGACAATGTTCTTCCCAGCCTTTTTGATGTGTTCAATAAAAAATGGAACCAGATCCTGACCATAGGCCACAAATACTGATTCCATTTCCAAATATTCTGCGGGGTCATCAACATCCAGGAAAACCTGAACCTCTCCCCTTGTACCATGTGGCTTGACAATGTAGCCTAACTCAAAGCAATCATCAAGCTGCATGAATTTACTTTTTCTCTTCTTCGGAAGACTCTTCTTTTTCTTCCTTAGCTTCAGCTTTTGGCTCTTCCTTGTCCGCTGTAGCTTTAGCGGAGTCAGATTCCTTTTCTTCTTTTTTATCTTCTGCTTCAGGAGCTTCTTCCTTTTCAGCTTTTTCTTCTTTCACTTCAGCTTTTGGCTCCTCAGCCTTTACTTCTTCCTTAGGCTCCTCAGCTTTTTCTGCTTTTGGTTCCTCTACTTCAGCTTCTTCTTTCGCTTCTGCTTTAGGCTCTTCCTTGTCAGATGTAGCTTTTACAGAGTCAGATTCCTTTTCTTCAGCTTTTTCCTCAGCAGGTTTTTCTTCTGCAACTTCCTCTGCTACTTCAGCCTCAGCTTTTGGCTCTTCTACTACTTCCGCTGCGCTTTCCTGAGCTACAACCTCTTCAGATCCACCTTCTGATACAGCTTCCTCCGTTTCTTCAGCTTCCGCTACTTCAGGAGTTTGTTTTGCCTGGATCTCAGCTGCACGTGCTTCGTTTTTCTTTTTCTCAGCATCCAGCCTTTTCTTTGTATCCAGATCTTTTTGCTTTTGCAGGGAATCAACTTTACCCTGGATCTTATTATCCTTGTCTGCCTTCCAATCTGCAAACTTCTTATCCGCTTCTTCCTGTGTAAGAGCACCTTTGATCACTCCTACCTGAAGGTGCTTTCTAAGCATAATCCCTCTATAAGAAAGGATCCTTCTTGCTGTATCCGTGGGTAATGCTCCCTTCATGATCCAGTCAAAAGTCTTTTCCTCGTCAATATCGACCGTAGCTGGATTTGTATTTGGATTATAAATACCCAGGTTCTCGATATACTTACCATCTCGTGGTGATCTGGCGTCTGCTACAACTACATTGTAAATTGCCAGTTTTTTGCGTCCTCGACGCGCTAATCTAATTTTTACTGCCATTTTGTTAGTTTAATTAAAGTTAGGAACTCGTCCATCCTGCCTATCAGTAGAAGACAGGTTTTTAAAATGAGGTGCAAAAATAGGAGTATTTTTCTAATAATCAGCTGTATAGAGAGAATTTTAATTTATTAATATGATCAGGTATCGAAAAGTTCATAATATTCGTATAAACGGTTATACAATTTTAATTACTTTTAAAACATTGTTATCTTTGCCCATGTTAATCAGATAAACGCAAGATGGATCGCTACTCCTATATCTCCAATGCAGACGTAGGCTATATTGATGAGCTTTACACCCAATACAAAGAAAATCCCAATTCAGTAGATGCAACCTGGCAAAAGTTTTTTGAAGGGTTTGAATTTTCACAACAAAAATATGGTGAAAATGGCCGCAAGGGAACTGTTGTTACCAGTCAAAATGCATTAAAGGAAATCGGGGTCAGAAATATCATTCACTCCTTCCGTTCAAGGGGTCATCTTAAATCAGATACAAACCCTATCAGGCAGAGAAGACAACATAAGGTTCTGTTAAGCCCTGAAGATTTTGGTTTAAATCAGGACGATCTTAAAACAGACTTTGATGTCGGGGAAATAATTGGCTTGGGCAAAGCCTCCCTGCAAAACATTATAGACAAATTATCTACGACCTATTTAGGTTCTATCGGATTTGAATTCATGCATATCCGCGACCATGATATCATCGAATGGTTCAAGAAAAAAGCTGAGGAAGAATTCTATTCGTACAATCCTGATGGAGATGAGAAAAAAAGAATCCTCTCCAAACTCAATGAAGCAGTTGTATTTGAAAACTTTTTGCATACCAAATACATCGGCCAAAAAAGATTTTCATTGGAAGGAGGCGAAAATGCCATCCCATTCCTGGACAAGGTCATTAGAAAAGCCGAACAGGCTGATGTTCATGAAGTGATTATCGGAATGGCCCACAGAGGAAGGTTGAATGTGCTGGCCAATATCATGGGTAAAACCTATGAAGAGATTTTCACTGAATTTGAAGGCACCTCGTCGCCCGATCTTACAATGGGTGATGGTGATGTTAAGTATCACCTTGGTTATTCCTCGAAAATTCCTACAGATAATGGGCATGACCTGTACCTTAAATTAACTCCAAATCCTTCTCACCTGGAAGCAGTCAACCCGGTTGTTCTCGGCTACACCAGGGCACAAATTGATGATGAATACAAGGGTAATCTCAAATCGGCTATACCGGTTTTGATTCACGGAGATGCAGCTGTTGCCGGTCAGGGAATTGTTTACGAAATCGTACAGATGTCAAAGTTGCCCGGGTACACCACTGGCGGAACCATTCACTTTGTCATCAATAACCAGGTAGGATTTACGACCGATTATGATGATGCGAGATCTTCGATCTACTGCACGGATATCGGGAAAATTGTCGATGCCCCGATATTACATGTCAATGGAGACGATGCAGAAGCGATTAATTTTGCAGCTCAGTTGGCAGTCGATTTCAGGCAGACATTTGGCAGGGATATTTTCATTGACATGCTGTGCTACAGAAGGCATGGGCACAATGAAAGTGATGAACCAAAATTTACTCAGCCAAAACTTTATAACATCATTGCCAAGCATCCCAACCCGAGGGAAGTTTATTCAAAAAAGTTGATTGAGCGCGGAGATGTTGATGCTGATCTGGCCAAGAAAATGGATAAAGAATTCCGGGCATTGCTTCAGGATCGCCTTAACCAGGTAAAACAAAAGCCGCTTCCGTATAGTCCACAAAAATTGGAAGAAGAGTGGAAGCAGCTAAAAAGAGCTAAACCTGAGGATTTTGATGAATCCCCTGACACTTCTATTAATAAAAGTGTAATAGATAAAGTAGGTAAAGCGCTGACAACTATCCCGAAAGGCTTTAAGCCGATCAAGCAGGTTGACAAATTATTAAAAGATAGAAAGTCCAATTTCTTTGAGAAGGAGCAGCTTAGCTGGGCCGATGCGGAGCTTCTGGCTTATGGTTCCCTTTTGATGGAAAATAAAATCGTCAGAATGTCTGGCCAGGATGTTAAAAGAGGTACTTTTTCTCATCGACATTCTGTATTATTTGATGCCGAGACGAATGAACCCTATCTGAATCTTAACCACATCCAGGAAAAGCAGGAAAAGTTTAAAATTTACAATTCGCTGCTTTCCGAATTCGGCGTTCTTGGTTTTGAATATGGTTACGCCATGGCTACACCTAATGCCCTTGTTCTATGGGAGGCCCAGTTTGGAGATTTCGCAAATGGTAGCCAGGTATTGATCGACCAATTCGTCACCAGTGCTGAAACAAAATGGCAGAGAATGAACGGTTTGGTGATGCTGCTACCTCATGGTTATGAAGGACAGGGGCCTGAGCACTCGAGTGCCCGTCCGGAACGTTTTCTGGAATTAGCGGCGGACTACAACATGGTAGTAGCCAATATTACCACACCGGCAAACTTTTTCCATTTACTAAGAAGGCAATTAACCTGGGGATTCAGAAAACCTTGTGTAGTGATGTCCCCAAAATCACTTCTCCGACATCCAAAAGTAATTTCTCCAATTTCAGATTTTACAGATAACAAGTTCCAGGAAGTCATTACAGATGACTACGCAGATCCTAAAAAAGTCAAAAGGATCCTGTTCTGTTCGGGAAAAATTTATTTTGATCTTTTGGAAGAACAACAGGAAAATGAGAGAAAAGATATAGCTATTATAAGAATTGAACAGCTATTCCCATGGCCACAGGAACAACTATTTAAGCAAGTGAAAAAATTTAAAGGAGCTGAGATTGTCTGGATCCAGGAAGAGCCGGAAAACATGGGCCCATGGACTTATATTCTCAGAAAATACAAAGACAGGATTCATGACGGCATTTACAGAAAGCCTGCCGCTTCGCCCGCAACAGGTTACAGTAAAGTTCACCAGCAAGAACAGCAGGAACTGGTAAAAAGAGCATTCAAAATTTAATTCAACCAAAAATGAGTATAGAAATAAAAGTACCTTCTGTAGGAGAATCAATTTCTGAAGTAACCATTTCACAATGGCTGAAAAGTGACGGCGATCATGTAGAAATGGATGAAGTCATTTGTGAATTGGAATCTGATAAAGCCACTTTTGAGCTAACGGCTGAAGTTTCCGGCACCTTGAAAATATTGGCCCAGAAAGGTGAAACCCTTTCAATTGGAGCTCCGGTTTGTAAGATCGAAGAAAACGGGCAATCCTCCGAACCAAAATCCGATTCAAAAAAAGAATCAAATCAACCAACAGAATCCAAATCCAGTGAAGGTGGGTCCAAAAAGACCGGAAAAGTTATCGAAATGAAAGTGCCTGAAGTAGCGGAATCCATTACTGAAGTTGTGCTTTCTAATTGGTTGAAGGAAGATGGCGATCATGTCGAATTGGATGAAGCCCTGGCTGAAATTGAATCAGACAAAGCCACTTTTGAACTCCCTGCTGAAACCCAAGGAATCCTCCAAATTGTGGCAAAAGAAGGGGATACTCTAAAAATTGGCGACCTGATCTGTAAAATTGAAGAAACTGAAGGATCTGCCCCAAGCAAAAAACCCGAACAGGAAACAAAGAAAGAAGATTCCAAGGCCATCCCACAACATGAAGATTCCTATGCGACAGGGCATCCGTCCCCAGCTGCAGCAAAGATCATGAGCGAAAAGGGACTGAGTGCGGTTGAAGTTAAGGGAACTGGTAAAGATGGAAGGATCACCAAAGAAGACGCCTTGAATGCTGTGAAAAAAGAAAAAGAAGAGCCTAAAGCTGAGGCAAAGGACGAAAAAGAAAGTGCGCCAAAGATCCCCGGATCCAGAGAGCAAAACCGACAAAAAATGTCCCAGCTTCGCAAGACCATAGCCAAGCGTCTTGTTTCCGTAAAAAATGAGACGGCTATGCTAACCACTTTCAACGAAGTGGATATGCAACCCATCATGGACATTCGCAAAAAATATAAAGAAAGCTTTAAAGACAAATATGAGGTGAATCTTGGTTTCATGTCATTTTTCACGAAGGCATGTTGTCTCGCCCTTCAGGAATGGCCGGCAGTTAATGGAATGATTGATGGAGAAGAATTGGTTTACAATGACTACTGTGATATTTCCATTGCCGTTTCAACTCCAAGAGGTCTGGTTGTCCCTGTTATTCGAAATGCTGAAGGAATGTCCTTTGACCAGATAGAAAAAGAAATTATCCGTCTGGCGACTAAGGCTAGGGATGGAAAGTTGAGCATTGATGAGATGCAGGGAGGTACTTTCACCATCACCAATGGTGGCGTGTTTGGATCCATGCTTTCCACACCTATTATTAATGCTCCTCAATCTGCAATTCTCGGAATGCACAATATCGTACAGCGCCCTGTTGCGATTGATGGCGAAGTCAAAATACGGCCAATCATGTACGTGGCTCTTTCGTATGACCATCGAATTATTGATGGCCGGGAATCCGTAAGCTTTCTAGTGAGGGTAAAAGAATTATTGGAAGATCCCACCAGGTTATTATTAGGAATATAAAAACTTAACTACCATTGTGAATATTGTAGGTAAGTTAGAAGTTGTCGGTCATCCGTTACGAGTTGCCGGTTTGTCAACCGGCAACCCGAAACCAGCAACCGATAACAGGCGACTCGCGACACCAAATCATTTAATACAAAACTTTAATTTAGCTTTATGAGATATGATGTTACTGTAATTGGTTCAGGACCAGGAGGATATGTAGCGGCTATCCGATGTGCCCAACTTGGATTTAAAACAGCGATCGTTGAACGATACAGCACTTTAGGCGGTACGTGTTTGAATGTTGGATGTATCCCCTCCAAAGCATTGTTGGATTCTTCGGAACATTTTTACAATGCCAAAAACCACTTCAAAGAGCATGGCATTAACCTGAGCAATCTCAAAACTGACCTGAAACAAATGATCAGCCGGAAAGATGGTGTTGTCAAACAGACAGTTGACGGAATAAATTTCCTGATGAAAAAAAATAAGATCGATGTTCACCACGGACATGGTTCATTCATCAACAAAAACCAGATAAAAGTAAAATCGGATGATGGCAAGGAAACTACTCTGGAAACAGATAAGGTGATCATTGCGACCGGGTCTAAACCTGCCACACTCCCCTTCATTAAGCTGGATAAAAAAAGAATCATTACTTCCACGGAAGCTTTGAATCTGAAGGAAATTCCTAAGCACCTTATTGTGATTGGCGGTGGGGTGATCGGTGTGGAAATAGGATCGGTATATGCAAGATTAGGGGCTAAAGTCAGTGTGGTAGAATTCCTGGATGGACTTATCCCAACAATGGATAAAACCATGGGAAAGGAACTACAAAAAGTCCTCAAAAAATCAGGGTTTGAATATTATTTCAAACACAAAGTGACAGAGGTGAAATCATCCGGAAAGGAAGTTACCATCAAAGCTGAAAATCAAAAAGACGAGACCATTGAATTAAAAGGAGATTATTGCCTGGTATCTATTGGTAGAAGACCCTACACTGACAATCTGGATCTTGAAAATGCGGGTGTAAAAGTAGATGACAAAGGACGTGTGGAGGTCAATGATCAATTACAAACCTCAGTAGATAATATTTATGCAATAGGAGATGTCATTAAAGGAGCGATGCTTGCTCATAAAGCGGAGGAAGAAGGAATATTTGTTGCGGAGACATTGGCTGGTCAAAAGCCTCATGTCAATTATTTACTCATTCCCGGTGTGGTTTATACGTGGCCGGAAGTTGCCTCTGTAGGATACACAGAAGAGCAGTTAAAAGAAAACGGCACATCCTATAAATCAGGATCATTCCCATTCAAAGCTTCAGGTCGGGCACGAGCCAGCATGGATACAGATGGACTGATCAAGGTATTGTCGCACAAGGAAACGGATGAGATCCTCGGAGTACATATGATCGGCCCCAGGGCAGCTGACATGATTGCTGAGGCGGTGGTTGCCATGGAGTATCGCGCATCAGCTGAAGATATAGCCAGAATGTCGCACGCCCATCCTACATTTACAGAATCATTTAAAGAAGCCTGTCTGGCAGCGACAGATAATCGAGCCATTCACCTTTAAACAAAAATATTCGGTTTGATTTCAACCTTTCAAACCGAATATTTCGTTTTTTTCAAAAAATTCAACATTTCTTCTTAATCATTAAGAGATTACTACTCAGTCAAAAATTAATTGAGAAGTCTTTAATTTTTTCTATTCATTTGAGGAATTCATTTCGATAATCCCTATTTCCTTATAACTTTGCCGGAATTTTGAAATTGGTAATTTTAAACAGAAATCCCATCCTATATGCCAAGAGATAACAGCATTAGATCAGTCTTAATCATCGGAAGTGGTCCCATTGTAATCGGTCAAGCCTGCGAATTTGATTATTCAGGTTCGCAGGCATCAAGGTCGCTGAGAGAAGAAGGAATTGAAGTAACATTGATCAATTCCAATCCAGCTACCATCATGACCGACAATGTTACTGCAGACAATATCTATCTAAAACCATTAACCAAACGATCCATCATTGAAATCCTTGAAAAGCACAACATCGACGCTGTGCTACCCACAATGGGTGGACAAACAGCTCTGAACCTTGCGATCGATTGCGATAATGCAGGGATTTGGGAGAAGTATGGAGTTCGCTTAATCGGTGTGGACATAGATGCGATTGACACGACAGAAAACCGCGAAAAATTCAGGCTAAAAATGGGTGAACTTGGTGTCAATGTCTGCGAAGGCAAAACAGCCAATTCATTTCTGGAAGGTAAAGAAATCGCACAGGAAATTGGATTTCCACTTGTTATTCGACCATCATATACGCTGGGAGGTTCAGGTGGAGGATTTGTCCACAGCTACGAACAATTTGAAAAAGCATTGACAAATGGTCTGCACTCTTCACCTATCCATGAGGTGTTGATCGAACAGAGTATCCTGGGATGGAAAGAATATGAACTGGAATTGCTGAGAGATGGCAGTGGGAATATCATCATCATTTGTTCCATAGAAAACTTTGACCCGATGGGGGTTCATACAGGAGATTCCATTACGGTTGCACCTGCCATGACCCTGCCTGATACGGTTTACCAGGAGATGCGTAACCTGGCGATAAAGATGATGAATGGAATCGGTAAATTTGCCGGAGGATGTAATGTTCAATTTGCCGTTAATCCGGATGATGACACCCTCATTGGTATCGAGATCAATCCAAGGGTATCCCGATCCTCAGCCCTGGCATCAAAAGCTACCGGTTATCCAATAGCGAAAATAGCTGCTAAACTAGCTATCGGCTACAATCTTGATGAATTGCAAAACCAGATCACGAAATCGACACCGGCATTTTTCGAACCTGCCATTGACTATGTGATCGTGAAAATACCTCGATGGAATTTCGACAAATTCCAGGGTGCGGATCTGTCTCTGGGGCTTCAGATGAAATCGGTTGGGGAAGCTATGGGAATCGGAAGAAACTTCCAGGAAGCCCTCCAAAAAGCCTGTCAGTCATTGGAGATCAAAAGAAATGGCCTGGGGGCTGATGCAAAGGAATTGACAGACAGAGAAGAAATCCTTCATAGTCTTGAGCATCCAAGCTGGGACAGATTATTTCACATTTACGACGCTTTTAAGCTGGGAATATCATTCAGCACGATCCAAAAGTTAACCAAAATAGATAAGTGGTTTTTGCAGCAGATCGAGGAACTGATCCTTCTGGAAAAAGAGATTGAAAAACATTCGTTAGACAACCTTCCCAGGGAATTGATGCTGGAAGCAAAACAAAAAGGCTATGCGGACAGGCAAATAGCTCATTTGATCAAATGCCTTGAAAGCCAGGTCTTTAAGAAAAGAAAAGAAATGGGGATCAACCGCGTATACAAATTAGTTGATACATGTGCAGCTGAATTCAAAGCCGAAACCCCATACTACTATTCTACTTTCGCAGAAGAAAATGAATCTGAATCATCAGATAATAAAAAAATAATCGTACTTGGAGCAGGGCCAAACAGAATAGGTCAGGGTATTGAATTTGACTACTGTTGTGTTCATGGAGTTCTGGCAGCAAGAGAATGCGGCTATGAAACGATCATGATCAACTGTAACCCTGAGACCGTTTCGACCGACCCGGATATTTCTGATAAACTTTACTTCGAGCCTGTATTCTGGGAACACATTTATGAAATTATTCTTCATGAAAAACCGGAAGGAGTGATCGTTCAGCTTGGTGGGCAAACAGCATTGAAGTTGGCAGAAAAACTCGACAGGTATGGTATCAAGATCATAGGGACAGATTTCAAATCGCTTGACCTTGCAGAAGACAGGGGCCATTTCAGCACCTTGTTGAAGGAAAATGAAATCCCTTATCCTGAATTCGGAACCATCACCTCAGCTGATGAAGCTCTGGAGATGTCCAAGAAAATAGGCTTCCCGCTGCTCGTTCGACCGTCTTATGTATTGGGAGGGCAAAGCATGAAAATAGTCATCAATGAGGTGGAATTGGAAAACCACGTTGTGAATATCCTTCGCGATATTCCAGGAAACAGGGTTCTTCTGGATCATTTCCTTGACGGTGCAATCGAAGCTGAAGCTGATGCTATCTGTGATGGAGAAGAGGTATATATCATCGGAATCATGCAGCATATTGAGCCTGCCGGAATACATTCCGGTGATTCCAATGCAGTGTTACCTCCCTTCAACCTTGGCGACCTGGTTATTCAGCAGATAGAAGCTTATACAAAAAAAATCGCCCTTGCACTAAAAACTGTAGGATTGATCAATATCCAGTTTGCCATTAAGGATGACAAAGTTTATATCATCGAGGCAAATCCAAGAGCTTCCAGGACGGTTCCTTTTATCTGCAAGGCTTATGACGAACCTTATGTGAACTATGCAACGAAGGTTATGTTGGGCAAAAATAAAATCAAGGATTTCAAGTTTAGTCCAAAAAAACACGGATATGCAATCAAAGAACCTGTATTTTCGTTTAATAAGTTTCCAAACGTTAATAAAGAGCTTGGACCGGAGATGAAATCTACCGGGGAATCCATTTACTTTATTGACGATTTATTGGATGATTATTTCTTAAAACTTTATTCAGAGAGAAATCTATATCTCAGTAGATAGAAACTTATTCATGACAAAACTCTTAATTTTCATTATCATCTTCCTGCTTTTTATCAGATTAATAAATTCAGTCTTTAAAGGAATTTATAAAATGACGGGACATGACCCACAGGAACGAAAAAAATATTATCAAAAGAATTATCGAAAGCAAGGGGAGATCAAAATCGATAAAATGCCTGATAATAAGGATGATAAATTCGGAAACAATTATAAGGGAGGGGAATACATAGATTATGAAGAAGTCAAGTAATTTCCTATTCATTTTATCTATATTGCAATACAAACTAACACTTTATGGCTTGGTTTCTTAGAAAAGACAAAGGCATCCAGACACCAACAGAAGCAAAAAAGGATGTTCCGGATGGCTTATGGTATAAAACTCCCAGTGGTAAGATCATCCATGTCAGGGAATTAAAGAATAACTGCTACGTCTGCCCGGATGATGAGTTTCATGTGAGGATCGGTTCCAAGGAATATTTTGAGATCCTGTTTGATAACAACAAGTTTACCGAATTGGATGCAAACATGGAATCTGCCGATCCATTGAAATTTAAAGACAGCAAACCCTACCCCAAGAGAATTAAGGACTCACAGGGAAAAACCAATCTAAAGGATGCCGTCAGGACTGCTCATGGAAAAATGAATAATATTCCCATAACAGTTTCCTGCATGGACTTCAACTTTATTGGCGGATCCATGGGGTCGGTTGTAGGGGAGAAAATCGCCCGGGGAATCCAGCACTCGATTGATAATAAAATTCCTTTCATCATGATCTCTAAATCCGGTGGGGCCAGGATGATGGAAGCAGGATATTCCCTTATGCAGATGGCAAAGACATCTGCCAAACTTGCCCTTCTCTCGGAATCAAAAATACCCTATATATCTATTCTTACAGACCCAACTACAGGAGGTGTAACAGCATCATATGCTATGCTCGGTGATTTCAATATTGCTGAACCAGGGGCATTGATCGGATTTGCAGGACCTCGGGTCATCCGCGAAACGATCGGCAAAGATCTTCCGAAAGGTTTCCAAAGTTCGGAATTCCTGCTTGATCATGGTTTCATTGATTTTATTATCGATCGGCGACAGCTAAAGAGCAAGCTTTCCACCTTGCTAAATATGCTCAACTAAGTCAAACATTTTTGTTGACTGAATGTTAGTTGATCAAATGGGAAAAAATAATACGTTGATCTGTAAAATCAGGATTATATAAATATATTTGCAACCAATTATAAATATCAAAAAAAGGTAGATAAATGGGTCCAGTAATTATTTCATCAGTTGTAGCCTTTACGATAGTCATATTGATATTGGTATTTCTGCTTTTGTACGCACAATCAAAACTGGTACAACAAGGTGATGTTAATATCATCATCAACGGTGATACCGAAAAACCACTGGTAACAAGTGCAGGTTCATCACTTTTATCCACTCTTGGTAATAATAAAATATTTTTGCCATCGGCTTGCGGTGGTGGTGGAACGTGTGCCATGTGCAAATGTGTAATCACTGACGGCGGTGGAGAGGTTCTTCCTACGGAAGTTGGCCATTTGAGCAGAACTGAACAGCAGGAAAATGTCAGACTATCTTGCCAGGTGAAGGTAAAGAATGACATGAAAATAAAGATCCCTGAAGAAATATTCGGGATCAAAAAATGGGAATGCGAAGTTGTTTCCAATTACAATGTATCAACATTTATCAAGGAATTTGTTGTAAAACTGCCCGAAGGAGAAACCCTGGATTTCGAATCTGGCGGTTATATCCAGATTGACGTTCCTGAAGTTTCTGTTGACTTCAAAACAATGGATATTACACCTCACCCGGAATTGAAACACCCGCAGGATGTTTACAAGGAAGACTGGGACAAGTTCAATTTATGGGATCTGAAAATGAAAAATGATGAGCCTATTTTCAGGGCTTATTCTATGGCCAATCACCCGGCAGAAGGAAACATCATCATGTTGAACATCAGGATCGCTACACCACCTTGGGATCGTGCTGCTGGTAAGTGGATGGATGTAAATCCTGGAATTTGTTCATCCTACGTTTTTAGCAGAAAGCCAGGAGATAAAGTAACGATTTCAGGTCCTTACGGTGAATTCTTCATCAACGAAACAGAAAGGGAAATGATCTACATCGGTGGTGGAGCCGGAATGGCGCCTCTCAGATCGCATATCTTCCATTTATTTCACACTGAAAAAACTAAAAGAAAAGTTTCCTACTGGTATGGAGGTCGGTCGAAAAGAGAGCTTTTCTATTTGGATCACTTTGAAAAAATTGAAAAGGAATTTCCAAACTTTAACTTTTTCATAGGCTTGAGCGAGCCTCTCAAAGAAGACAACTGGAAAGTAAAGAAAAGCCTGGATGACAAGGATGGTAATGGCTATGTAGGCTTTATCCACCAGGTATTATATGAAAACTATTTAAAAACCCACCCGGAACCAGAAGAGGTAGAATATTACTTGTGTGGGCCTCCTTTGATGAATGCTGCCGTAACAAAAATGCTCGATGAAATGGGCGTTCCGCCTGAAAATATTCGGTTTGACGATTTTGGAGGTTAACGACCTTATGAATAAATTTCAAGGGAGAATGTAAAAGTTCTCCCTTTTTTTATTTTTAATTGTAATCATGGATCTTAAAATATTTTTCTCCCCCATTCCTGAAGAAGTCTATTCTGACATAAAGGACTCTCACTCTTTTTACAAAAGCATTTCCGCCTTTACTGAAAAGCAGCCGGATTATCGTGATGCCAATATTGCATTGATTGGAATCGATGAAACCAGGGGAACAAACAACAATGAAGGTTGCGAATCGGGAGCTAACGAAATCAGGAAAAAACTTTATCGTTTAAAGAAAGGATCAGGCTCGTACCGAATTGTCGACCTGGGAAATGTCAATACAGGAATATCACTGGAGGAGACGCATTTAAGGGTAAGGGAAATATGCGCTATTCTCATAGAAAAAAACATCTTGCCCATTTTGATCGGTAGCTCGCATGATTTTACATATGCGCAATATCTTGCCTATGAAGGCCTCGAAAAACTGGTGAGCATTTTAAATATTGACGCCTTTCTCGACCTGGAAGATGGGTCTTCCTCAGTTAATCACAAAAACCACTTACATCATATCATGATGTACGAAAATAATTTTCTCTTTAATTTATGCCAGATGGCATATCAATCATACTTAATTGATAATGAGACATTGTCGATCCTTGAAAAGCTTTACTTTGATTCTTATCGACTTGGTTATTTGCGACAGAGTATCAAGGAAATGGAACCATTGATCAGGGAAGCTGATTTTATGAGTTTTGACATAACAGCTATTAAGTCATCTGATGCTCCGGGCAATGAAAATGCCCAACCATTTGGCCTGACAGGCGAAGAGGCATGCCAGATATGCTGGTATGCGGGGTTGAATGAAAAAATGAGCTCAGCTGGTTTTTATGAATACAATCCTGAATACGACGATGCCAATAAAAAGACAGCAAGCGTAGTCGCCACCATGATCTGGTATTTTATCGAAGGATTTTATCACCGCAAGGATGAAAGTAATTTTAGAGGAAATCACTACCTGAGATATGTTGTTTCCATGCCCGAGGAGCCGGCTACTATTGTCTTTTACAAAAGTAAATTGAGTGAAAAGTGGTGGATGGAGGTTCCCTATCCCCATGGAAAGTTTATGTATGAAAGAAATTTGATCATTCCCTGCAGCTATTCTGATTACCAGTTAGCACAAAAAGGAGAAGTTCCCGAAAGATGGATAAGTACACAAAACAAATTGGTCTGAAATTTTTACTGTTTGCTATAGCTTCTTTGTTGTTTGGTTATTCGAACATGTTTGCTCAAAATGTTGAGCTCTCTTACTACCTTCCTCAGGATATTACCTATAATCAAAATATATCCACGCCTTCGGAAGTAATTGGTCATGAGGTGGGTGAATTTCACATTACACATGACAAGCTTGTTTACTACATGCACCACCTGGCAAACCAATCGGACAGAATTACCATTCAGCAATACGGAAAAACGCATGAAAAGAGGCCGCTCGTTATGTTGACTATCACTTCCCCTGAAAACCATTCTAAAATTGAGGAATTAAAAAATCAACACAAAAAGCTGTCTACAGGAGAAAGAATAAATGAAAAGGAACTTACTGATATTCCACTAGTCACCTGGTTGGGATACAGCGTCCATGGTAATGAGTCCAGCGGCAGCAATTCAGCTTTACTTGTCGCCTATTACCTGGCGGCTGCAGAAAATCCAATTATTGATGAACTATTATCCAATACCGTAATTCTGCTTGATCCAAGCATCAATCCGGATGGCCTACAGAGATTTTCTACATGGGTGAACTCCAACAAATCAAAAAACCTGATTGCCGATGTGAACAGCATGGAGCACAATGAACCCTGGCCATCCGGCCGAACCAATCATTACTGGTTTGACCTAAACAGGGATTGGTTGCTGATACAGCAACCTGAGAGCAAGGGAAGGATAGCCTTGTTTCACGAGTGGAAGCCAAATGTTTTGACTGATCATCATGAAATGGGCAGCAATTCTACCTTATTTTTCCAACCTGGTGTTCCCAGCAGAAAGCATCCCCTTACACCGGATGAAAATGTTACGTTGACACAGGCAATTGCTGACTATCACGCTGTGGCATTGGACAATGAAAAACAATTGTATTTCACCAAGGAAAATTTCGATGACTTTTACTACGGAAAGGGCTCAACATATCCGGACCTTCATGGATCCATTGGAATTTTGTTCGAACAAGCTTCCTCTCGTGGGCACGTCAGGGAAACCGATAATGGAATACTAAGATTCCCCCAAACGATCAAAAATCAATTGACGGTCACGTTGTCAACTCTTAAAGGAAGCCTTGAAATGAAAGATGAACTTTTGAGTTACCAATCAAAGTTCTACAGAGATGCGATAGAGCTTGGAGAAAACGAAGCGAACAATGTCATCATTATTGGGAGTCAAAACGACAAGTACCGATTGAATAAATTAGCCGAGATTCTACTTCAGCACAAAATTGACCTTTATATACCTCACAAAGACATAAATATTGGAAACAAATCATTCAATGAAAATAGCAGCTACTTAATTCCCCTCAATCAAAGACAGCATCTTCTAGTCAAAGCATTATTTGAGAAGCGAAAAACTTTTAAGGACAGCTTATTTTATGACATTTCAGCCTGGTCGCTTGACCTGTCTTTTAACATTGAGTATGCGGAATTCAGTGACAAGAGTGTTCCCCGGCTAATCCAAAACTCCGAAAAATTAGCTTCTATCGACTCAATTGACATGAAGCTTCCCGAAAAAAGCAACTATGCATATATTTTTAACTGGGATCAATACCAGGCTCCGGCATTTCTTAATAAACTGTTGCAGGCTGGTGTAAAGGTAAAAGTAGCTACCGAAGAATTTCGTATGAATAATTCTTTGGATTTCTCATTTGGTTCCATTCTCATTCCATTGGGAAATCAAACATTGGATCAGGAAAAGGTTTTTGAAATTATTACCAGGTACTCAAAAAAATACAAAGTAGATGTTGTTTCTCTTCCGTCAGGCGCTACCTCAACGGGAATTGACTTGGGAAGTCCAAAGTTCCTTGCTATTGAAAAGCCTAAAATCCTGATGCTGGTAGGTGAAAAAGTCAATGCCTATGAAGCAGGAGAGATATGGCATTTGCTGGACAATAAAATGGACATTCCCGTCACGTTGGTTCCAATGAAAAACCTCTCAAAGATTGACTTGTATGCCTACAACACCATTTTAATGGCAGACGGCAGTTACAATGAACTGGATGATCTTAACAATATCAAGGATTGGGTAAATGAGGGAGGAACTATCATTGCCATGAATGATGCCGTAAAATGGCTGAAGAATAAAAATGTTATTGGTGTCAACCTGAAATTTCAGGAAAAAGTCGAACTGGAAAACATTGCCTACAATCAGCGGGAAAAATTCAAAGGAGCTCAAAACATGGGAGGCGCTATTTTCAATACAAAGATTGATGTAACTCATCCATTGTGTTACGGGTATCAAAGCGATCATTTACCGGTTTTTAAAGACAGCAAATTATGGTTGGAAGCATCAACAAGCCTGACATTCAATAACCCAATTATATTCACTTCCAACCCATTGATTTCAGGGTATATATCTGATAAAAACCTCAATAACCTTTCCGAAAGCGCGGGGGTCATGGTGGTGCCAAACGGAAAAGGAAAAGTGATCGCATTTTCATTCAACCCCAACTTCAGGGCTTTCTGGTATGGAACGGAGAAAGTGTTTTTCAACAGCATCTTTTTCAGCCAGATCATTCAGACAACTTTATGACATAAAATAGTCACAAAAGCATTTTCTAAAACGTACAATTCATTGTATTTTAAAACAAACTTCGCACTATGTATTACAACCATATTATTGATACAATCGGTAATACTCCTCTTGTTAAACTCAATAAAGTAAATAAAGAAATAAAGGGTACCATGTTGGTAAAAGTGGAATACTTTAACCCGGGCAATTCCATGAAAGACAGAATGGCGTTGAAAATCATTGAGGATGCAGAAAAGAACGGACAACTAAAGCCGGGAGGAGTCATAGTGGAAGGAACATCCGGCAATACCGGAATGGGATTAGCATTAGCTGCTATCGCCAAAGGATATAAGTGTGTATTTACACTGGCCGACAAGCAATCACGAGAAAAGATTGACATTCTACGGGCCATGGGTGCCGAAGTAATTGTTTGCCCGACCAATGTGGCAGCAGATGATCCAAGATCTTACTACTCCGTAGCCAAAAAAATAGCTTCCGAAACCCCCAACTCCTTTTATGCCAATCAATATGATAACCTATCCAACACGGCAGCTCACTATGAAACTACCGGGCCGGAAATTTGGGAACAGACTGAAGGCAAAATCACACACTTTGCTGCCGGTGTAGGAACGGGAGGCTCAATGTGCGGTATTTCGAAATACCTGAAGGAACAAAACCCCAATATTATCACTGTTGGAATTGACAGCTATGGTTCAGTCTTTAAAAAATATAAAGAAACGGGCGAGTTTGACGAAAAAGAGATCTATCCATATATGGTGGAAGGGATTGGTGAAGATATCCTTCCAAAGAATGTAGACTTTGACCTGATTGATACTTTTATTAAAGTCACTGATAAAGACTCAGCCATTATGACCCGTAAACTAGCCCGACAGGAGGGTTTATTTGTGGGGTGGTCTTGCGGTTCTGCCGTATATGGAGCCATGGAATATGCCAAAGACCATCTCAAAGAAGATGATCTGATGGTCATCATTCTTCCTGATCATGGCACCAGGTATCTCAATAAAATTTACAACGACGACTGGATGAAAGATCGCGGGTTTGTGGAATCCCGATCATTTGCGACAGCAAAGGATATCGTCACCGCAAAAAATGGCAAAGACTCCTTATTTACAGTTAATAGCTCTATTACAGTTGGCGAAGCTATACAGGTTTTAAATACAAGAGGGATCTCACAACTTCCTGTCGTAGAAAATGATGAATTTGTCGGAAGTGTCGCCGATTCAAAACTACTTCACCAACTTATAGCCAACCCTGAACTTAAAAGCGAACCCATAAAATCCATCATGGAAGAACCGCTACGGTTCGTTGCCCTCAATAATACCCTCGATGTATTGACATCGTTAATTGATCAGGATCACAAAGCGCTGTTGGTAAGAGATGAAAACAACAAAATTCATATCATTACTCAGCATGATATCTTGCTTGCCATGTCGAAATAAATTTGAAAAATCTGTATTTTTTGGACTTATATTGGCTTTTACCAAAAGAATAATTAAAATCATACAAATACATGACAATTGTCATGACAATTCTTGTATCCAGAATCTAATTTCAAATCATAAATCATTTACACCATGAGAAAATTGTTTTTACTTCCACTGGCATTGGTTGTTTTTCAGCTAAGTGCCCAGACTCAATACAACCTTAAATCAGGATATGACATCCACATAGCCGGGACTTCCTCTCTTCATGACTGGGAAATGAAATCCGAAAATTCAGAAGGTTATTTAAAAGCCACCGTGAGTGATAATAGCCTGAGTTCCATCAGTGACATTCACATTGTCGTAGAGGCAGAAAGCTTGAAAAGCGGTAAAAGCGGAATGGATAAGAATGCATATGAGGCAATTAAAACCAAAGAACACAAGTCCATTGTTTTCGACTCAAAGAATGTATCAATTTCCGGGTCGAAAGTAACAGCCAGCGGTGATTTGACCATTGCCGGAACAAAAAAGAATATTACGCTTGAATCGAGTTGCTCGGTTCTGTCAAATGGAGATATTAAATGTACCGGATCGACAAAAATGAAAATGACGGAGTTTAATGTCGATCCGCCGACTGCCATGTTTGGAAGCATCAAAACCGGAGATGATCTGGAAATCGTCTTTGATGTTACCTTCTCGAAGTAGCCGGTTGTTTTATCTATAAATCATAAAACTTAACGAATCATGAGAACCTCAGTTAATTTCAGAATGCTATTGGTTGCTTTGCTCATAGTGGTTACGAGTGGAGCTATGGCGCAACGGAATAGATTACAGTATTTCAGGGCGCCCGGACAAGAAGGATTGAATGTTTTTGAAACACCAAAAACGACGGATGTAGAATTTGATGGCTTACATGTACAGGTTGGAGGTGATTTTGCACTGCAGTTTCAGGGATTATCCCATGAAAACAGCAATCCGGGTGATACGTTGGTAGACCTTGTCTCAAATTTTAACCTTCCTACAGCTAACCTTAACCTGGATGTACAGCTGGCAGAAGGCCTGAGAATGCACTTGAGAACCTATCTCTCTTCCAGGCACCACTCTGAAGCTTATGTTAAAGGAGGATACCTGCAGATAGACCGGTTGGATTGGATAAGTGAAGGTTTGCTGGACGAATTTATGGACATCGCAACAATCCGGGTCGGCATGGATGAAATCAATTACGGTGATGCTCACTTCAGAAGGTCAGATAACGCGGCAGCCATTTACAATCCATTTGTAGGCAATTACATCATGGATGCTTTCACCACGGAACCTCATTTTGAATTAACACTTCAACCCTCGAGTTTTTTGATAGTTGCGGGTATAACCAATGGTCGATTAAACCAGAGCCCGATCAAAGGGGACGGTGGAATGGTGTTTTACGGAAAACTTGGTTATGACAAACAAATCAACGATGAATTCAGGTTCAGGCTGACAGGTTCTTTGTATAACAGTACAAGTGGCAGTACCCGGGATTACATTTATGGCGGAGACCGGGCTGGTGGACGATACTACAATACGCTCGAAAGTGAAGTATCTGGCGGAAGCGATTTCGACCCACGCTTTAATCCTGGTTTCGCCTATCAAACTGCATTTCAAATCAATCCATTTATTAAATACGGGGGCCTGGAATTCTTCGGAATATTTGAAGTAGCCAATAATGGAAACAACGACGTTGGAGGTGGCTTTACACAACTTGGTGCCGAGGTATTGTATCGATTTGGAGGAAAAGAGCAGCTTTATGTTGGTGGAAGATACAATGGGGTAAACGGTGAAAGGACTGACAATGCTGATGAACAAAAAATCAATAGAGTAAATATTGGTGGAGGTTGGTTTATGACCAAGAACGTTTTAGCGAAGCTGGAATATGTGAGTCAAAACTATGATGGTGATGGTTTCAATGGAACCAGATATCAGGAAGGAAAATTTAACGGTGTAATGATTGAGGCAGTTATCGGATTCTAATTTTCGAATCTGCTGAGAAGAAGATTAAACTGAATCTTGATTTCATCAGATACCTTGATTAACCCCATCATTTTTGATGGGGTTTTTATGTTAAATTCGCTCAACTTCAACTCCTTTTCACCTATCAGTGACATTTTGCCATTTTCCTTCCTTTCGATGATAAAATCTATTGGGTAACTATTTGTCACCCCACAAATGTAAATTTTTACATTCCCTTCTGCCTCACTGTCTGCTGAAGACTCCAGGTCATTGAAGTAGATATCAACAAAATTAATATAGATGTAGGGATATTCATCTGCTTTCAGTGTTTCCAGAAAATCCCTTTTGATAAATTCATTTCCACAATTAAAAACCTGAGGATCTATCTTTACTTTTCCCCTGTCAAATTTTAGTGCTGTATTCGTAAAAGCTTTTATAAGAAGTGTATCGCGTTCTTTTTTACTTGGCAGCTTGCACTCAAACTGGTTGATATTGGTCTTACCATGAATCACCAAGACACTTTGCTCATCTACCAACCACTTTTGCTCGTCTGGCAGGCTATACCAAAAAGAAAATAGTGGGAATAAGTAGATGAATAGTAATTTCAATTACGACTTGCCTTTAACCATGTATTTTGGTTCGTACTCTCTCGCAGTGCCATCACTTCCAATCAGCACCAGCTTGTAGTATAATTTGCCGGTACTTGGGTCATAATCAACGTATGTTGATTCCTCGACATTAAACTCTTTTAGTACCTCCCAGGCAATCTCTTCATCGGTGCTGATGATCCCTTTTCTAACTTCGACGGCTGTGATCTCTCTCGTGGTCTGAATATTCCAGGTAAACTCAATGACACCACCATTTCGCTCAGCGACAAACCTGACATTCTCAATTCCACCTAGTGAATTGTCATGGCTGTAACGTTGAGCAAAAGTTTCACTTTTACTTAGGATAGTGATAAAGATCCCCAATGCCAGTATTTTGATTATTTTTTTCAAACCAAAACTACTTTAATATCATTTCGACAAAGTTAGCTTATTTTAATCTTATTGTAAACATTCCCATTAAATGCCGCCCTTTGCCATCATTCCTTTTAACAAATAATAGGTCAAACTATAAAAAATTGTGCCAAAAGTTACTCCAGTTTAAACAATATTATTTGAATAATTGTATTGTTTAGATAATTATAAGCTATTAATGGTAACCAATTTGTGCATTTTTCCAAGAAAAGCTATTACTTTACCGAAATATAGAAAATAGGAAAAAACCAACAATCCTCTAAACCTCATATAAGTAAAATTGTTGTTAATAAATAATTCTTCGCGAGCCCAAAGTATTCAAAAATCATTACCTTTGTGCTCGTTTTTACAATGTGGACAAAACTAGCTCATAACGTATTAAAATTCCGGCTTTTTATTATCATTTTGCTCGGAACCATCACGGTTTATATGGCATATCTCGCCTCGACGGTCGAATATTCCTATAGCCTTGCCAAGATTGTTCCGTCTGATGATCCGGAAATGATATTTTTTGAAGAATTCAAAAGTATCTTTGGCGAGGATGGCAATGTACTCGCCCTGGGCATCAAAGACAGTAGCCTGTATCACCTGGATAATTTCAGAAGATTCTCCTATCTCACAGATGAATTGGCTAAGGTTAAAGGGGTTAAACAAGTTATCTCCGTTGCCAACCTGGAACAACTTTCAAAAGACGAAGAATCGAAATCTTTTTACCTTGAGCCCATAATCGCAACGGTTCCGGATACCCAGGAAGAGTTGGATAGCATGCTTACGGTTATTGGTGACCAGAAGTTCTATGCTCAACAACTCATCAACAAGGAAAATGGCGCTACTTTTATCATGGTTTCTATTGATAAAGAAATCCTGAACACCAAATTCAGGGATGTCGCCATTGAGGATATCAAGCACATCGGAATGAAGTTTGAAGAAGTAACACACATTGATGTTCATTTTGTCGGCCTTCCTTATATCAGGTCTGATGTCAATGGTAAGATAAAGGCTGAGCTGGAAATGTTCCTTATCCTCTCCTTGGTCTTATCAGCGCTGATATTGCTGTTCTTCTTCCGCAGCTGGGATGCGGTGGTTTTTCCACTTATCATCGTAGTTACGGTGGTTATTTGGTCAATGGGAACCCTTGCTATTTTCGGGTATCAAATAACCATGGTCACGGGGCTCATGCCACCTATTATCGCCGTTATCGGGATACCGAACAGCATCTACCTGTTAAATAAATATCACCAGGAAATAAACAAACATGGTAACAAGGGCCGGGCATTGAGCTCAGTGATCCGGAAAATCGGGTTGGTAACGCTTATTACCAATTTTACTACTGCTATCGGGTTCCTCGTTCTTGCATTCACAAATATTACCATATTAAAAGAATTTGGAATTGTTGCATCCATTAATATCATCGCTGCATTTTTTGTCAGCACAACATTAATTCCGGCAGTATTTTCCTATTTGCCAACACCAGAGGGCAAGCAATTAAAACACCTGAAATTCTGGTTCATTGATTGGGTTCTAACAAATCTTGATCTTCTTGTTCACAGACATCGCTACAGGGTTTTCACCGTTACCGGTATTGTTACAGTCCTGGCCATTATTGGCATTTTCAAATTGGGTTCCATTTCTTATATGGTAGACGATGTTCCCGAAGACAGCGCTGTCAAGCAGGATCTGATATTTTTTGAGGAGAATTTTAGCGGTATCATGCCCATGGAAATCATGATCGATACCAAAAAGAAACGAGGGGCTACTGATCTGAAAACCTTAAGAAAAGTGGAAGAGTTGGAAGATCAGCTCAGTAAATCAGAATATATCTCCCAGCCTATTTCCATGGTAAGCATTTTCAAGGCCGCAAATCAGGCATTTTGGAATAACAACCCAAGCTATTACCGTTTACCCAATAAACGGGAAAGCGCATATTTGCTGAGATATCTGAAAAATCAGAATGATTCATCCGAAGTACTGGGCGCTTTTGTGGACTCCACTCAGCAGGTTATCCGGTCTTCTTACAAAGTTGCTGATATAGGGTCGCATAAGCTGGATTCACTTTTGACAAATGTAGTCCAGGCTGAGATCGATTCTATTTTTACCGATGATGAGGTAGAAGTAAAAGTCACGGGCTCCACTTTACTATTCGTCAAGGGGAATAATTTTCTCATTCAGAACCTGAGAACGAGCCTGATCCTGGCTTTTATTCTGATCGCTGTAGTGATGGCCATTCTCTTCAGAAACATCAAGATGATCATCATCTCACTTGCTCCCAATATTGTTCCACTCGCAATCACTGCCGGAATAATGGGATACCTGGGAATTCCACTTCGGCCCAGTACGGCGCTTATTTTTTGCGTGGCATTTGGTATATCGGTTGATGATTCCATCCATTTTCTTGCAAAATACAGACAAGAGCTTTTTGCCAATAGGTTTTTTGTCCCGATTGCCATTTCCAAAAGCATCCGTGAGACAGGCGCAAGCATGATGTATACGTCGATTGTCCTGTTTTTTGGATTTGTAATTTTTAGCTTTTCCGATTTCAGAGGAACAATGACCCTTGGAATATTAACATCAACTACCCTGCTCGTCGCCATGTTCACCAACCTGATCGTATTGCCTTCGATGCTCATGGCTTTTGATGATGGAAAACGAGACAAAGAAACCCATCCTATAATTGAACACTATGATGATTTTTATCAGGAAGATGAAGATGAGGAAATCGATCTCAAGCGTATTTCGTTGAATGGTAGAAATGGAGAAAGTGAAGAGGATGTTGTTAATGAGAAGAAAAGGATAGTGAACTAAATTTTTTATCTCGTGAAGTACAGGGAATACAAAAACGTTAGTTACTCCCAGATAGGGAAAGACATATTAGAATACTGGAGAGAGAACAATATATTTCAAAAAACACTGGATGCCGGAAAAGGGAAACCTTCTTTCACCTTTTATGAGGGCCCACCTTCCGCCAATGGCACGCCGGGAATTCACCACGTAATAGGACGGGCTATTAAAGATATTTTCTGCCGGTATAAATCCCTCAAAGGATTTATGGTTGAAAGAAAAGGTGGCTGGGACACGCATGGATTGCCGGTTGAGCTTCAGGTCGAGCAGGATCTTGGTATTACCAAAGAGGATATAGGTAAGAAAATTTCCGTCGAGGAGTACAATCAGAAATGCCGGGAAGCTGTGATGAAATACAAAGGACAATGGGACGACCTTACCGAAAAAATGGGGTATTGGCTCGATCTCGAAAATCCTTACATCACCTTTGACAAAAATTACATTGAAACGCTTTGGTATCTCCTCAAGCAGCTTTATAACAAAAATTTACTTTACAAAGGATACACCATTCAGCCGTACTCCCCTGCTGCAGGTACCGGCCTAAGCTCTCATGAGCTCAATCAACCTGGAACCTATCGCGATGTAAAAGATACCTCCATTACCGCTCAGTTTTTGATCACAAAGGGCAATAACCAAATCGAAGCAGATGGAAAGACGTTTTGTTTGGCATGGACCACTACCCCTTGGACTCTTCCATCAAATGCAGCCCTGGCTGTAGGTGCAAACATTGATTATGTACTGGTTGATACATTCAATCCATATACGCATCAACCAGTAAAAGTCATCCTGGCAAAAGACAGAGTAACTGCCTACTTTAACGAAAAAGCTAAGGACTTAAAATTATCGGATTACAAGGAAGGCGATAAGTTAATTCCTTTCGAGGTTGTGAAAGAAATAAAGGGAAGTGACCTCGAAAATTTGGAATACGAGCAATTATTGCCTTACGTAAAACCAGAAAAACCGGCTTTTCGAGTGATTCTGGGTGATTTCGTTACGACTGAAGATGGTACCGGAATTGTTCATATTGCACCGACATTCGGCGCGGACGACCAAAGGGTTGCTTTGAAAGCCGGAATCCCCGCTATAACAGTAAAGGGCGAGAACAATGAAGATCTTCCACTTGTAGACAAGAGAGGCAAGTTTGTCAAGGAAGTGACCGATTTTCCTGAAGAGTTTGTCAAGGCTGAATACGAAGAAGAGGGCGTGGTTGATGACAATTACATGCCAATTGATGTAAAAATTGCCATCAAGCTGAAGGAAGAAAACCGAGCCTTTAAGGTTGAAAAGTATGTTCACTCCTACCCTCATTGCTGGAGAACAGACAAGCCAATTCTTTATTATCCGCTGGAAAGCTGGTTTATACGAACCACGGCTTACAAAGAAAAACTGGTAGAATTAAATAGGACCATCAACTGGAAACCGGCCTCGACTGGAAGCGGACGGTTTGGCAACTGGCTGGAGAACCTGGTAGACTGGAACCTGAGCAGGTCACGGTACTGGGGCACACCCCTACCCATCTGGCGAACAGAAGATGGAAATGAAGAAATTTGTATTGGATCGGTTGAAGAATTAAAAACAGAGGTCAAAAAATCTATCGAGTCAGGATTCATGGATTCTGAAATCGATGATAGCTTCGACCTGCATCGGCCGTATGTTGACGACATCATTTTGGTAAGCCCAAGTGGTCAGAAAATGAAGCGCGAAGCAGACCTGATCGATGTGTGGTTTGATTCTGGAGCGATGCCGTATGCCCAGTGGCATTATCCATTTGAAAATAAAGATATTTTTGAAAAGAATTACCCGGCCGATTTTATTGCTGAAGGAGTAGATCAGACGCGCGGATGGTTTTTTACCCTTCACGCCATTGGCGGAATGCTTTTCGATAGCGTGGCTTTTAAGAATGTAATCGCCAATGGGCTGGTGTTGGATAAAAATGGCAATAAGATGTCAAAAAGACTGGGCAATGCCGTTGATCCATTCGAGACAATTGAAAAATATGGTCCCGACGCTACCCGTTGGTACATGATCAGCAATGCCAATCCGTGGGATAACCTGAAGTTTGATATTAACGGTGTAGTTGAATCGCAAAGAAAGTTTTTTGGTACACTTCAAAATACCTACGCTTTCTTTGCATTGTATGCCAACCTCGATGATTTTGATGCCAACGAGCCATCAATTCCTTTGTCTGAAAGAACGGAAAGCGACCGATGGATCATTTCGAAACTTAACAGCGTGATCCAAAAGGTAGATGCTGCTTATGAGGATTATGAACCCACCAAGGCGGCCAGGGAAATACAGAGCTTTGTCATCGATGATTTGAGCAACTGGTACGTCCGATTGAATAGAAAACGGTTTTGGAAAGGAGAATTGTCGGCAGACAAGAAAGCTGCCTATCAAACACTTTACACCTGTTTGATGACCATTGCAAAATTGTCTGCACCAATTGCTCCGTTCTATGCGGACAGGTTATACCTGGATCTGACCAGCAAGGAAAATGAAGGAGGCTCTATCCATCTGGAGGATTTCCCAGGATATGACCCTTCCCATGTCGATCAGGACCTCGAGCAAAAAATGGCATTGGCGCAGGATATATCATCTTTGGTTCATTCCTTGAGAAAGTTACACAAGTTGAAAGTAAGGCAACCACTTGCCAAAGCGATGATCCCGGTGATGAATGAGAAAATGAAGGAGCAGATCCAGGCTGTTGAATCCATCATCCTGAATGAAGTCAATCTTAAAAGCATCGAATACGTACACGATACAACAGGTGTGGTAACAAAGAAAGTCAAGCCTAATTTCAGAAAATTAGGTCAGCAATATGGACCCATGATGAAGGAAATCTCCCAGGCTGTAGCAAGGCTAAGCCAGGAAGAAATTATTTCCTTTGAAACTTCCGGAAAAATTGATCTTAAATTAGCTGAGCAAACCATAAGCCTGGCAGATGATGACCTGCAAATCCAATCGGAAGACATTCCGGGATGGACTGTTGCAAGCGAAAATGGAATTACCGTGGCGCTGGATATTAACATCACAGATGAGCTGAAAAAAGAAGGCCTGGCGAGAGATTTTGTTAACAGAATTCAAAACCTGAGAAAAGATAAGGGATTGGAAGTGCAGGATAAGATTGCCATTGAGTTTGAAACAAATAATAGTTTTGTTATTGAATCGTTGACAGAAAATGCCCAATATATTTGCACCGAAACGCAGGCCAAAGAACTGGTAAAAACGGATCTTAACGGAGGAGCGGAGGAGTTGGAAATAGATGACCTGAAAATTGGTGTACAAATCAAGGTAGTTTAAGAATGTACTAAGCTGCCCTAAAACTGGAAGAATGAAATATTTGAAATTTTATCTATTAGCGCTACTGGTAATCATCATCGACCACATCGTCAAACTGGTGGTGCATTTCAATATGGATATGGGCCTGGTTGGTGAGATCCCTGTTTTTGGAAACTGGTTCAAACTGCACTATACAGAAAATCCGGGTATGGCATTTGGCCTGGAGATCGGTTCTGAATACGGAAAACTGGCGCTCACTACATTCCGGTTGCTGGCCATGGGAGGAATCGGTTATTACTTATATTATTTAATCAAAAAGGGTGTCCCCCAGGGATTATGCTGGTCGATTGCGCTCATCTTAGGTGGTGCGGTTGGTAATGTCATCGATAGTATCCTTTATGGGAAATTGTTGGGAAACGCCCCCTCTGATGCGCCGTCACCATGGTTCCATGGGCAAGTGATAGATATGTTTTACGTTGATATCTGGGAAGGCCGGGTAGCTGACTGGATACCCATTTTTGGTGGGCAGCATATGTCCCTCTGGCCAATTTTTAATGTTGCCGATGCTTCCATTTTTATCGGTGTTTCCATCATTTTGATCTTCCAAAAATCATTTTTCGGTGAGCAGCAGGAAGAAAAAATTGAATCGCTACGCGAAGCTGTTGAGACTTCTCCGGTAGATGAGAAGTTGACTTAGTTAACCCGGATACAACTGTCAAAACCTTATCCATTGCCTTTTTCCCTTCAAGCCACTACGATAATGGTGATGTATTCTAATAGAGTCTCTCCTTTCATTGCCTGAATCGGGATTTGTTGGATTTATGGCAAAGGATCGCTAACGGAAATTAATAACTATAAAAAACGACAGTCGACCCCTTACCGTCATTCCGAACATAACACAGTGGAGTGTGGGAATCTCGTTAATCGGAGACGAGAAGCTCCAATTGTCATGCTCCCTTCACTGTCAGAATCGGGATTTGTTGGATTTGGGGATGATAGTAAGGTGTCTGACGGTTGAAGCATTTCAGCCAGTTGAAAGGAAGGATGCCCAAACCGTCTAACACCTATTCACCCTTCACTGTCTGAATCAGGATTTGTTGGATTTATGGATGAATGGATTAATGACATGACTAAGATGTTTTCTTAATCCCACCACTGAAATATGTAAATGTTTGTGTCCCACCTTAGATAAAAGTTTCGGTGGAAAAAGAGTTGGTTGCACAATGCTAGGCTCAGACCAGGGGTGAATAGATTGTTTTTGTGCAGATTTCCTTCGCAAACCGAAATCAATTGGCATTGATTTAAGGTAAATATTGTTCGAAAATGAAATTTTCCCTTTTTGTTATTCCGACCAAAGGGAGGAACCTGTTGATGCTGGCATGAAGGAGGAATCAGGCTTGAGTAACCGGGCTTGGTCTGTCAGAAATAGCTATTTCTTTTCTACCAGCTTGTCCGGATTTCTCCTTTAAGCAATCCGCGAAAAGCGGAAAGCTCCAAATCGAAATGACAGGGAGGGTGTGTATTTATACATATCGACTGCTAGGAGATATCTGGTGAATTGGCATGAGAGAATGTTCTTCCCTTAAATTTTAAAATTACTCCTCCCCAACAAAAATTACCTTCCCCGAACCTTCCTCACTCACTTCCATCACCTCTGGCTCATTGTATAAATAAAGATCACCGATGTTGTGCAATTGAGCATTCAGTTTATTGATTGGGTTTAAATGAACAGAGTTTTCACCGTTGTGCCCGATGGATATTTCGCTGGCTTCGAGATTTTGCCCGTAAAACCGTCCCAGCTCTTCATACCACATACTTAACTGGTTAACCTTACCGGAAATAGTGATGTCAGACACATAATCACTTTGGACATTTAGTTTATTAATATTCACTTTAATGTCAATATCCCCTGTTCCCAATGAATAGAATTTCACATTGTCATATCGCAGGGTGTCTTCCGAATATACATTTACAAACTCCAACACATCAAACCTTTTTATATGCGGCAGGGTCAGATACAACCTTGGGGCATAAGTCTCTTTCCTGTATTTGCAGGTGACGTGGTTATAAAACCGATAATTACCCTTTTCATATTGAAATTCCAGATCGTCCAGCAAATTTTCCGGAAATTCCACTTCGATTTTTTGTGTCTCGCCATCTCTTAAAAAAACTTCGGCTTCCCCCTGGAAAAAAATACGGGTAATGGCGCTATCTTCCGGAATTTCGACTAATACCATTTCCCCAGCATCTCCTGAAAAACACCTATCTACGAATGAATCCTCACACGAAGAGAGTAAAATGGATAAGATCAATATGACATTTATAAAATTCTTCATTTTAAAACCTGTAACCGATTCCTAATTCTGCATTTTCGGCATCCGCTCCATGCGTTTTGAAACCTCCATTGATGAAAACCTTGTCAGAGAAATAGTATTTCAACGCATATCGTTGATAGAGATCACTGTAAAAATCGTAGGGTTTGTACACATAATATCCGATGCTAAAGGCTATAGCCATTTTATTCATGTGATATTCCGTTCCCATTGCAAACCCGATTTTCTTATGATCGGGAAGCGGCAATGCAGGATCCAGCGAACTATCATCCTTCATGACATCTTTCAAGACATAGTTATTGAAAAAATCTATCCCCATTGTTAAGTCAAACAACCTACCAACTGGTTTCTGAGCAAACAAACTGAGTGAATATACCGGGTATTTCTTTTGATCCGCGGAGCGATAGCTGGCAAAAAAGGCATTGAATAGAATATTATATCGAACCTTTCTGCTATAATTCTTTTCCTCTTCGGTTGCCTGGATAAACTGGTCATTTTTATTCAGCAACATCGTGAGGCCCACATCTGTGGTAAAAACATTCAACCCTTTATTCGGCCGTTTGATATCTGCCATGGAAAAATGCTGAAAGGCCAAGCCTCCATGAAGGCTTATATTTTTATAAATGTTGTACTTGAGATTCAATTTGGACTGAATGCTAAAAGTTACCGGAGATCCGTAAGTGATATTTTTGTTATTGGTTTCCTTGTGATAGGGATTGGTATGAAAACCCAAGCCCAGTCCTAATCGAAATGTTGACTGGAACCGCTTTTTCCTAATCAGATAATAATCCGTTACATAGTTGATGCCCCAGCTTTCCCCTAAAATATCAGTGGGATAGTTGAAAAATACAATGGACAAACCGACATCCGGGTAGTTGGCCAATCTTTGCCATTCGGTTTTGCCAGTTGTTCTTCTAAGAATATCAATTTCAAATCCTCTTGTGATACCTTTTGAGAGATGTCCCATATACTTGTCGTGCTTGACAACCATGCCTTGTTTGTAATCCACCCCTATTTCCAGATTTTCCAGGAAGCTGTTTTCCTGAGCGAAAACAGGCAGACAGATCCATCCAAGTAAGAAAAGAAAAATGATGGGTCTCTTCATCATATTAAAAATTCCAGATAAAGCGCAAAAATAACATTTGAGTCTATAAAACGGTGTGAATTACCGCCAAATATTGGTTGAAAACATACCTGACCAAAATATTGCCCTATAATTGCGTTTACTTGTCATAAACTTTTTAATTTCGGAGCCTTAAATAAACGCACACAAATGTCTGTAAATGTAATGGGTCTTACGAAAACCTTCGGCGCTCAAAATGCTGTAGACAACATCAGCTTTGAGGCAAAGGAGGGTGAGATCCTTGGTTTCCTGGGGCCGAATGGAGCAGGTAAATCGACCACCATGAAGATCGCGACCTGCTATCTTCCACCGACAAGTGGGACGATTAAGGTGTGCGATCAGGATGTTAAAGACAATTCCATGGATGTGAGGAAAAATATCGGTTATCTGCCCGAACACAATCCGCTATACCTGGATATGTATGTGCATGAATACCTCCATTTTACCGGATCATTGCATCTCAAAAATGCAGGAGAAATAAAAAAACAGGTCAAAAAAATGATCGAAATCTGTGGCCTGGAAAGGGAGCAAAACAAAAAGATCGGTGCGCTTTCAAAAGGATACCGGCAAAGAGTGGGGCTCGCCCAGGCGTTGCTTCACGATCCCAAAGTACTCATTCTCGATGAACCTACTACCGGCCTTGACCCTAACCAGATCATTGAGATCAGAAACCTGATCAAATCCATCAGTAGAGATAAGACAGTCATATTTTCAACACATATCATGCAGGAAGTGCAGGCATTGTGCGACAGGGTAGTTATCATCAATAAAGGAATAATTGTTGCCGATGCCACGCCAGGAGAATTGATGAAGCTTCAGTCAAAACCCAGAATCATTGTCCAGTTTAAGGAAACAATTGATGAAGCCGACTTCAAAAAATTTACAGGTGTGGAGGAAGTAGATAATATGGGTGAGAATAAGTTTAAATTGACTCCCAATGACAATGAAGATATCCGTCCGAAAATCTATCAGTATTCCACTGAAAAAAAATTAACCCTTTTGCAATTGACCGAACAGGAAAGCCAAATCGAAGATATTTTCAGACAACTAACGATTAACTAGGCCATGTGGAGAATATTTTTGAAAGAAGTCAATTCATTCCTTAATTCTCTGATAGCCTATATCATCATTTTTGTCTTTCTTACTGGAATAGGCATGTTCATGTGGGTATTTCCTGAGACCAGTGTGTTGGAATATGGCTATGCAGATATGTCCACATTGTTTTCCTATGGACCGTATGTGTTCATGTTTCTCATTCCTGCTATTACCATGAGAATGTTCTCGGAAGAAAAAAAGGCCGGAACACTCGAAATTTTATTTACCAAACCACTGAGAGACTGGGAAATTATTTTGGGTAAATACCTCGCAGGATTCGCTTTGGTATTCTTTTCGCTATTACCGACACTGCTTTATTATTATTCTATTTATAAGTTAGGCAATCCTGAAGGCAATCTCGACGCAGCGGGAACAACAGGATCTTATATCGGTTTGCTTTTGCTTGGAGGTGTATTTACCTCGATTGGCATTCTGGCGAGTTCCATTACAGAAAACCAGGTAATTGCTTTTATCATTGCCGTTTTTCTTTGCTTTATCTTCTTTACAGGATTCAATTCCATTGCTTCCATCAACTGGTGGGGAACTTATGCCAATTCGATCGATCAGCTCGGCATTATCTATCATTACAATTCCATGAGCAAAGGGCTGATCGACTCCCGGAACCTGGTCTATTTTTTTAGTGTGATCGGGATCATGCTTTTGACTACAAACTTAATTTTAGGGAGCAGAAAATGGTGAGACTGAACAGCAAAAGAACGGAGCATTTGCTTTGGTACCTGATCGGGATCATGCTGATCATCGTTATCAATCAGCTATCGTATTTTAAATTCTTCAGAATTGATCTCACAGAAGAAAAAAGATATACCATTTCAGATGCCACAATTGAATTGCTCAGAAACCTGGAAGATGAAGTTTTTATAGAGGTTTATCTGGCCGGAGACCTGCCTGCGGGGTTCAAACGTCTCCAAAAAAGTGTCAGGGAAACATTGGAGGAATTCAAGATCTATGCAGGCGATAACCTGAATTTTACATTTACTGATCCAACGGTCGCGACAAGCGAAAAAGCGAGAAATGAATTTTTTATGAGCCTGGGCCAAAAGGGAATTCAACCCACCCGACTTTTCGATAATCAGGATGGTCAAAAGATTGAAAAGATCATTTTGCCTGGAGCCTTGGTGAGCGTTGGAACACGGGAATCCGGAACCATGCTGCTCAAAGGCAACAGAAGCATGGGCTCGGAGGAGGCATTGAATCAATCCATTGAAAATGCTGAGTATGAATTGGCTAATGCCATCAGAAGGTTGACCCAGCGTGAGTTTAAGAAAGTCGCTTTCCTCCACGGACACAGAGAATTGGATTCCATCCATACATCTGCTCTGGTCATGTCATTAAAGGATTTGTATTCTGTTTCACATGTCAATTTATCTCGTCGAGCAACTTTGTCGGGAATGGATGCAATCATTGTTGCGCAACCAAAAGAAGAATTCTCAGAAGCCGATCAGTATAAAATTGATCAGTTTATAATGAAGGGTGGGAAAGCTGTTTTTCTTCTTGATATTCTCCATGTCGATATGGACAGCGCAAGTGGAGTTGGAACGGTAGCTTTGCCGATCGAACTGGGATTGGACAATTTGTTTTTCAAATACGGAGTGCGCTTCAACCGGGATTATATCCTGGATCTGAATTGTGGAGTTTACCCAATTGTAGTAGGAAATATGGGGGATCAACCACAAGTTCAGCTGATGAAATGGCCTTATTTTCCTATTCTCAATCAATACAGCGATCATCTTATTGTGAAAAACTCCGATGCCACTTATGCCAGGTTTACCGGAACGGTCGATACGGTAAAAGCAGACGGGATTCGCAAAACACCTCTTATTTTTACCTCAGAAAATACTCGAATTGTTACGGCGCCTGTACGGGTCAGCCTGAATGATCTGAGGGCGGATCTGAAACCGGAACTTTTCACTCAGGGCAGGCATGCTATAGCCTGGTTGATGGAAGGTAAATTTACCTCCGTGTACAAAAACCGCATTTTACCAGAAGGTATCAATCAATCAGAATTCGTGCCGGATGGGGTCGACTCGAAGATCATTGTCATATCGGATGGTGATTTTATCAGGAATGATTTCAACCCGGAAACCAATCAACCTGTTGAGCTTGGATTCGACCCCTTTACCCAGCGGACATTTGCCAATGGTGATTTCATGGTCAATGCGTTGACCTATTTATTGGATGAAGATGGTATTATCAATGCCCGAAGAAAAGAAATTAAGATCCGCCCATTGGATACGGTGAAAGTCAGGGAAGACAAGACCTATTGGCAGGTTTTCAATCTTGTTACGCCTATCGTTTTATTAATTGTTTTTGGTGTGGCAAAAGGCATTATTCGAAAAAGAAAATATACGCGATTTTAGATGGATCAGAAAAAGAAAAACATGCGGCTATTAATTGTGCTGGCCTTTTTGGTTCTGGTTTCATTGGCGCTTAAATTTTTTCCCTCCAATCAGAAAACGACCATTGAAAATTATGCTGAGTTCCAGATCGAAGATACTGCCGCTGTCAATAAAATTACCATCAAATCTGATCAGTTGGATAATGTATTGTTGAGAACGGATTCCGGGTGGGTGATCAATGGGAGTCATAAGGCGGACGAAAATATAATGATGGTCTTGCTTTCTGTGATGAAGAAGGTTGAGATCGTCCGGTCGGTTGGAACTACTCAGGAGCACGATATTTCAGAACAATTGGATAATGAAGGAATTCTCGCACAATTTTATGAAGGCAGCGAATTGGTACAGTCATTTACAGCCGGTGCAAATGAAAACCAAACCATGTCCATCTTTCAGTCAAAGGATGATGAATATTATGTCGTACAGATACCTGGCTATGAAAGTTTTATAACCGGAATTTTTCAAATTTCAGCCATTGACTGGAGAAACCGGTTGTTGGTAAGTGTGGGGCCTACAACTTTGAATGCTATGGGAATTGAATATTTTCAGGAACCGGAAGAAAGTTATGAAATTGAGATAGAAGGAAATTTCCCTTCTATAGATGGCATAGAAAACCTCGATACATTAGCCTTGATGGATTACCTGGATCAATTCCAGTATTTCCAGGCGGATCAATTTATTGAACCACACTCTGAGCCGGTTTATGACAGTCTGTCCGCAACCCAGCCATGGGTGAAGTTTACATTTGATAATTTCAACCTGACGGGTGGCCCATCCATAACATTTTTTCCTCAAATAAAAGGCGATGCTTTCATCCTGGGGATCACCCGGGAAAATCAATGGGCGCTGTTTAGTTATAATCGCATATCGGCAATTTTCAAAAAGAAATCAGCTTTTGATAAAAACATAAAAAAACCCCGGAGATAGAACATCCGGGATTTTCCCCTTCAAAATATATAACCGATTGTTATTATCTTTTATCTACCCTGGAGTCATCTTTTTGCTCGATCTTTGTTTCTGCATTACCACGGTATTCCACTGAACTTCCATCCCTTGAAATGATGGAAATTCTATCCGTTGCAAAAACTTTCAACTCAGATACCCCTCTCGAGCTTACTTCGACTTTATCAACATAATAATCCAGGGCATTGACCTTGGATGCATCATGGCTGTTAATTTCCAGTTCCTGCCCCTTTCCAAATAAAACTACCTGAGAAGATCCCTCCGTATCAATGATCAACCGCTCTACGTTGCTATCAAAATCGACACTTGAACTGCCATCTACAAACATTTTAACATTTTTAACATTAAATTCCCTGATACGAACATTGCTACTTGCAGTAAAACGTAAGTCGGTGATTTCAGGAAGTTGAAGTCTGATCCTTATATTATCATCTGAGGAAACATAATCCGAGCCCTTTTTTTGAATCAATAGCCTATCACCTCTTTGTTCCACAACCAGTTGATCCAGTTCTTCTTTCTTTCCATTCAATAAAACCAGGTACTTGCTGCTTCTTTCAATATCTACCTTAAAATCCCCATGAATTTCAAGCTCTTCAAAATCAGTGAATTTGTACTCCCGATCATTGGCAGATTCCTCATAAATGGTTTCATCCTGGCCTCTGTCTTCCTCCAAATCTTCTTCTCTGATACAATCTACACAGGTTAGATCACCCCCTTCAAAATACCAGACATGATCATCTATATCTGACATACTAAAATCGTTTCTGCTTAAATAATTGCCTAAAAGATTATTTAGTTCACGGTCCATGATAAATTTTTGCCCTTCCGGTATAAAAAGCGTCAAATCCAGGTTCTGAAAGCGGAACCTGGCATCTTCGTTAAACCTGATATGTGAGTCAAATATGAGAACGGAGTCTTTCTGATTTACTAAATAAGTAACCATAGCGGCATTTTCCAATGCCCTGCTCCGATCCCGTCCTTTTGAGGTAAAATCTTCCTCCAAACTCACCAGGGAATCATCTGCCATCTTTATATTCAGATCAACTTCATCTGTAAACTCACCCCCTATCCAATTATACTTTAGAACGAGAGTTTTATCATTCATATCCCAGCTTTGCTTCTCCTCTAATGTACTGGTAAAAGCAAAGTCCGAAACAATTTTGGGGATCGACAGCGACAACACGACTATACTCATAATCCACAAACCAAGCAATGACCATCCTATGGTTGCGTTTAATAGTTTCTTACGGGTAATGGTGATGAACCCAAGAATGGAAAGGAAAATAAAAGGAACTACCAGTGCGAAAAACAAGGCAGTCACATTCCACCAGGTCAGGTCATTGGTAAGTATATGGATTGGGATTTCTTCCCACACTACATATTCTGACAAGTTGAATAATCCCAATAGACCTCCAATGGCAAGGATGGTGGAAACGACCAGGCTTATACCAATAATGACCAACAAGATCCCAACAATGATTCTAAGGGCATCCACTAAAAAAGCCAATAATGGCCCCAATGATTTATTCAAAAAGTCAAAGACCACTGCAATCATCCTGAATGGAAACAATAGGATCTTTACAAATACAGTCTCCTCACCTTCTTTTACATTAAAGCTCTTTTTAATATTTGATTCAATATTGCTCAACGTAACCGGTTGTCCGGTCATCTTCATTTTGTCTGTAATGGTGATCGCTTCCGGCAAAATGATCCATAAAATGATATAAAGGATAATACCGGTACCTACGAAGAAGATCGACAGAAAGAATAACAAACGGATAATGACCACATCGATTCCAAAATAGGCTGCTATCCCACTACAAACCCCTCCAAGCACTTTCTGATCGGGATCCCGGAACATCTTTTTGAGTTTTTCCTCTTCCTCCAGCTCGTAGGAAATAGGGAAAATGATCCACATTGCAATATAGAATATGAATAAGATGGGGCCTATTGCGTCGGAAGCCGATATACCGAAAAACAAAAGAAGGTACAACAACCTGATCCAAAGTGGGTCGATAGAAAAGTAATGTGCCAAACCTGAGAGCACTCCACCCAAAATCTTGCGACGACCATCGCGATACACCCTTCTGGGTTCTGCATAGCTACTTTCTGTTTTCTCTGAAGTTGTTCCCCTTTTCTTACTTTTTTGCTGTTTTTTAGTGGCAGGTTCTTCCTCAATATAGCTGGTATCTTCCTCAATGGCCTGGAAGTCTTTCACACTGCCCATCGTAGCGACCAACGAGTCGACATCATCACGACTGATCACCTGCTTTCCATCTTTCAGCTTGGATAAAAATATTTCTGCGATCCTGCCTTCAATATCAGCAATGATTTCGTGGCTGTCATCAAAAGTGCCAAAGTATCGGTTAATGGAATCGAGGTAATTTTTCAGCTTGTCATACCCATCCTCCTCAATATGAAAAATGATCCCACTTATATTTATACTAATATTCTTTTTCATGACTAAAAATATTCCTTTAAGATTTGTTAGAGATTATCTGATTCGTTGATTTCATGAGCTCATTCCAAGTTTGATCCAATTTACTTAGAAATTCCTCACCCTCTGTAGTTAATTTATAATACTTTCTGGGTGGGCCGGAAGAGGATTCCACCCATTTGTATTCCAATAATCCTGCTTTCCTCAACCTTGTCAAAAGTGGATAAAGAGTTCCTTCAACTACAATGATCTTGGCAGAAGTCAATTCTTCCAACATATCAGATGCATATACCTCCCCCCTGGAAATGACATGTAAAATGCAAAATTCCAGGATCCCCTTTCTCATCTGTACCTGTGTATTCTCGACGTTCATTCTGATTATAATTTCAGTTCCAGTTAATATTACGAAAACGTACTATGTATAGCCAAGTACTAGTTAAAAAATATTAGCTTGTAGTACAAATTTCTTTTTTCTGACATACAGGTTATCAGGAAAATCCAAAAAACATGTTCACAAACGAACACAATCTTTCATGTAATGCCTGAAGGATGACACATAGAGAGAGTTACTTTTATATATTTACAGGAATTATTTTTTTGAGGTATTAATCTTCATTTAAGGTCTTGGTACGAGCGGTAATTTTCATCATTATTTTTTTCACATTGACCAAAGCATTTGGACAAACATCTGCGCCAAAATACAGCAATGAATTTTTATCGATTGGTGTTGGTGCGAGAGGAATGGCCATGTCTGAGTCTGTTGTTGCCTCTACAAGTGATGTGACGGCGGGATACTGGAATCCGGCAAACCTCACAGACCTGACAAACGATTTTGAAGGATCGTTGATGCATTCCTCCTATTTTGCCGGTATTGCCAACTATGACTACCTCGGATTTGCTACCAGAACCGATACTTCCAGCTACCTTGGGATTTCGGCTATACGATTTGCCATTGATGATATTCCTGACACCCGATTTTTGTATGATGCCAATGGCGCGATCAATTACGACCGCATACAGTTTTTCTCCGCAGCTGATTATGCCTTTATTTTCAGCTATGCCAGGAAAATTCCTAAATTAAAAGGAATTCAACTGGGGGGAAATTTCAAAATTATTCATAGAAATGTAGGTGACTTTGCCAAAGCCTGGGGATTTGGACTGGATATCGGAGCTAAGTTCTCCCATAAGAAATGGAGCTTTGCTGTCATGGCAAGAGACATTACCGGAACTTTCAATGCATGGACTCACAATTCGGAATTGGTGGCTGATGTTTATCTCCAAACAGGAAACGAGATCCCATCGAATAGCATAGAGATCACTCTTCCAAGGTTAATATTCGGAGTATCCAGGATATTTTATTTCAAGGAAAAATTCAGCGCATTGGCGGAAGTAGATCTAGAGCTTACTTTTGATGGTAAAAGGAATACACTTGCTAAATTCAGTCTGTTTTCGCTTGCACCAAAAGCCGGATTAGAATTGGGGTATCAGCAGAAAATATTTGCGCGTCTTGGGGTTGGTGAATTTCAACAAATTAAAGAATTTGATGGGAGTAGCAGTCACTCATTTCAACCCAATTTTGGGTTGGGTATCAACATCAAAGGACTTCAAATCGACTATGCATTAACGGATATTGGGAACCAGGCCGAAGCCTTGTATTCCCATGTATTTTCATTAAAATACGGATGGGATAGCAAAAATGAGAATTGACAAATACATGAGGTTTTTTTTGGTTTTGGGTATGCTTTTATGGGCAAATGCAGAATCTATTTTTGCTCAACCTTATGGCAATGAATGGATCAATTACAATCAGCAGTATTTTAAAATTAAAACTGCGCAGGATGGCATTTTTCGGGTCAGCTATGCAGATTTACAAAGTGTCGGTTTTCCGGTTGATAATGTTGATCCCAGACGCATCCAGCTATTCCATCGCGGCAATGAAATTGCAATTCATTTCGAAGGTCAGCTAGATGCACGCTTTGACCCATCCGATTACCTTGAATTTTACGGCCGGAAAAATGATGGTACACTTGATGAAAGCCTGTATATCACTCCTGAGGCTCAACCCCATAAATATTACAACATTTATTCCGATACATCAGCATATTTTCTCACCTGGTCACTAACCGGATCAAACGGAAAAAGAATTCAGAATTTCAAGGAAAATAATGTATCGGCTTTGCCCGCTGAAAATTATCATTTTGATGAAAAACTGACAGTTCTTACCGATAGATATTCCCTGGGCTTACACTATCCGATCGGACAACCCAGCGCAGAGAACTTTATCACGGCCTTTGACTATGGGGAAGGCTGGACCGGACCGGCTATCAGAAAGGGCGAATCTTCTGATTTTCTAATTTCCGGCTTATCTGATTATAATAATTTCGGATCGGACGTGCCAGAACTTGACATGGTCTTAATTGGCGCCAACAATCTACAACACAAAGCGGATATTTATGTTGGCTCCGGCACATCCAATTTAAGGCTTCTGACATCTGCTACATTTGATTATTACTATTCATTTAGGCTACAGGAAGCTTTGGAATGGTCAGATATTTCGGCCTCAGGAGAACTAATTATCAGGGTAAATGTAACAGGCGTCAATACTTCCCCTGATTTTGTTTCGGTCTCTTATGTAAAACTCAGCTATCCTGAAAATTTTGAGCAGAACTCTCAGCTGTCCAAATATTACACTTTAAGTGAAAATAGTAGTAATAAATCGTATGTGGAAATAACCAATGTGCCTGCAAGTTCTCGAATTTTTGATATAACTGATCCGACGAATTTAGTGCAAATTGGATATAACCAGGTCAGTTCCAGTATCAATGCCATTATTCCCAATACGTCCGTTTCCCGAAAATTATTGGTCACCAATGAATATTACACTAATCCGGCCATTGAAAAGGTGAATTTTAGAAATTTTAACCCCTCGCAAAGCGAGTTTGTTATCATTACCCATCCAAAATTGAGAACTCCAACAGGGAGCTATCAGGATGTCATTCAAGCGTATGCCAGTTACCGGGCATCTTCTCAGGGTGGAAATTACGACACACTAACTTTTAATATCGGACAGCTTTTCAATCAATTCAATTATGGAGAAACAAGCTCCATGGCCATCTACAATTTTGCCCGTTACTTAAACGAACAAGGCAATTCAAAGTATCTCCTCATTATCGGTAAAGGACTCACACCAAATTACAATTCACACCGATCCGATGTAAACTCACAAGAATACCCTGATCTGGTCCCGACAGGAGGATATCCGGGTAATGACATGATCTTTAGTGCTGGGATCCGGACAACAGATAATTACCCGGAAATACCCACAGGTAGATTGAGTGTGACGAATCCAAGTGAAGCCGCTGCCTATCTGGAAAAGGTAAAGGAAATGGAATCGCTAGAGTTTGATGACCTGTGGAGAAAAGAACTGATCCATCTAAGTGGTGGAAGGGGAACGGCACAACAAAACCTGTTCAAAGCATTTGTGAACGGCTTTGAACAAACCGCCACCAATGTTTATCTGGGTGGAGAGGTAACGACACAAAGCAAAAAAACCAACAATGAAACCGAATTGATTAACATTTCGGATCTTGTCAACGAAGGAAAATCGCTTATTACTTTTTTTGGCCACTCGGGTTCAAACCTTACTGATATCGAAATCGGATATGTGACAAATGATGCCCTGGGTTATAACAACAAAGGAAAATATACAAGCCTTTTGGTCAATGGCTGTAATGCAGGAGATGCTTACTTCCCGGGAATTGGTTTTGGTGTGGATTGGATCAATGCCGAAGAACGTGGGGCCATTGCATTTATCGCACATAGTGGTGTTGGCAATTCAAGTACATTAAGAAGATATACCAATATCTTTTACGAAGTAGGTTATGGAGATAGTACGTTCATCGAAAAGGGAATTGGAGAAATTCAAAAAGAAGTTGCTATCCGATACCTTGACCGATATATTAAAGATCCAACAAATATCGCCCAGGCTCAACAAATGGCGCTTCAGGGCGATCCAGCAGTAAAACTATTTGGAGCAACTTTGCCGGATTACAGCATTGAAAGTCAGGATGTGTTTGCCGAATCAACAGATGGGCAACCGATCAATGTTTTTTCCGAAAGCTTTAATCTTGGCATTGCTGTTAAAAACTTTGGGAAAGCATTGCTGGATAGCCTGGATGTATTTGTCACCCGTGAATTAAGCAATGGCACCACCATTCAATTAGACACAGCTACTTATAAAGCTACCTATTATCAGGATACCTTACGAATTGAAGTTGCCTCAGCTGGTATTGAGTCTTTCGGCATCAACACATTTACCATTGCTCTTGATCCGAAGAATAAACTCGAGGAATTGAATGAGCTAAACAATACGGTATCTTTCGAATATTTTATTCCCCTGGGCGGTACCATTAACCGGTATCCTTCGCCTTTTCAAATAATAGATAGTAGCAGAATAACATTGATCTCACAATCACTGGATTTGTTGATGGATGAAAGACAATTCTTGTTTGAAATTGATACTACTGATCAATTTAATAGTCCTATTCTTCAATCAACAGGAACAAATGCAAAGGTTATCGCAAAGTGGGATATCGACCTGAATTCTATTTTTTCAATTTCCGATACTACCGTTTTTTATTGGAGAACGAAATTTGCCTCACCAAGAGAAGGGGAATTGGATGAGTGGACAACAACCTCCTTTACATTCATACAAAATGGTGATGAAGGTTGGGACATGTCGCATTTTCCACAGTTTTCAAATACCAAAAAAGATCTGGTCGTTGATAATCAGGATCTAAGAAAATGGGAATTCGAACAGTTTACGACGAATTTATTTGTCAGAACTTATGGGGCAGACCATCCTGATCTGGATTTTAATAATGTAGAGTTGAAAATCAATGATGCTGCGTTGATCTATCCCGGACAGGTTTGCACAAATAATTCTGTCAACATGCTTGGTTTTAGCAGCTCTACGACAGCCCCATATAAGATCCTGCCATTTTCTGCCATTGACGTTTTGGACAGAAGAACTTGTGGGCGTGTGCCTCAGGTCATCAATAATTTTATTAATAACGAATTGACACCTCCCCAGGAATACATTCTTGCAGGTATAGACGCTGTACCGACGGGAGATTTTGTCCTCATGTTTTCCATTGGAAATGTAGAATATGCTACTATTCCTTCTACATCACTCGATGCTATGGAAAGTATTGGAGCAACTATTTCGGATATCACAGGGCTATCAGCCGGGCAGCCTTTTATTCTCCTGGGAAGAAAAGGAATGGAACCCGGTGAAGCAATATTCATTACTTCCGACCAAAGTTCAGTATCACCGATCGCCGAACAGGAAATTAGTATGGATGAAGTGATAATAGGGACCATAACGAGTGGCACAATTGAAACACCAGTTATTGGGCCTGCCAGTTCATGGAATCAGTTGTTTTTCCAATATAGAAGCCTGGATGTTCCAAACACAGACGTGAATTCAATAGAGATAATTGGATTGGATGAATCTAACGATGAGAACATTCTATTCAGCAACGTCACAAGCAGTCCCGTGGATATCAGTTCCATTGACCCCCAAGCTTACACACAAATTAAGTTGAGATTTCAAACATCAGATGAAACAAATCTCACTCCCGGACAGCTAGAAAGCTGGTTGGTAACTTATGAGGGTGTTCCGGACGGCATCCTTACTTACAATGACGATCCTGATAGTAAAATTGAGGTACAGGAAGGCGAGGATATTCAATCTTCATTTTCATTCGAGAATATTTCCAAAAAAGATTTCACGGATTCATTAATTGTCAGCTACACTTACTCCAACAAAACATCCAATCAAAATTTCACTGATTCTGTCACCATTTCACCCCTGAAAAAATGGGAAAAAACTGATTTTGATATCCAAACGAAGACACTAGATAAAGTTGGAGAGGGGAGTCTAAGGGTTTTTGCCAATCCATATCTACAATCTGAAAAAACCTACAATAACAATGTAATCAACCTGGAAGATTACGCTGAAGTACTTTCTGATCAAAGTAATCCCATTCTGGAAGTGACTTTCGATGGAAGCTTCATCATGGACGGTGACATTGTTTCTCCTTCTCCCCAGATATTGGTCAGGTTGAAAGATGATAATACTACCCTAAAAAAGACTGACACCTTAGGAATGGAACTCCGTTTGAAACGACCTTGCGAAGGATGTAATTTTGAGCGTATCAGCTTTTCTAACCCAAATGTGATCTGGACACCAGCTACTGAGGATGAAGAATTTAACGTTGAATTTAACCCTCAAAATCTTGAAGATGGGATTTATGCCCTGTCAGTCCAGGCCGCGGATGAATCGGGTAATCAATCGGGTTCTGAGCCGTATGCGGTCACTTTTGAGGTCATCAATGAATCTACGATTACCAACTTCTTCCCCTATCCAAATCCTTTTTCTACCAACACCAGGTTTGTATTTACTCTAACCGGAAGTGAGCCACCGGATGATCTCATTATTCAAATAATGACCGTGTCCGGAATTGTTGTTCGGGAGATCACTATGGATGAAATCGGCCCCATTAAAATTGGCAATAACATGAGTGATTTTGCCTGGAATGGTAAGGATGAATTCGGCGATCAATTGGCAAATGGCGTTTATCTATACCGAGTGAAAGTGTTCAAGGATGGGGAACCAATGAAATTGCGTGCGACCTCTGCAGATCGAGCATTTAAACATGGAGTTGGAAAGATATATTTACTACGATAAGGGATTAATATCTGTGGGCAGGCTAATTTGATCAGTATAAAATTTCAACCGGGAATGGGTATAATCCAATAAATCTATTCGCTCTATCCGGTCTTTTTTGTGATTGTAAAAAACCTCAACATAGTAATTTTTCATCAGGTACAAATTGACCTTATACCCATAGTACCTGATGGCAACGACAAAACTCCCTTGCTCATAAAGCATTTTCACTTTGTCGGTTAGACTTAAAGTAATAAAATCCCTCGCCTTCATCATTTTCAATCCGTACTTTGATCAAATTTAAAGTATGATAAATTTAAGTAATCCAATCGACATAAACCCGCCAAAAAAAAATTGTTTATGTTAAATTATTGTTGGATTTATATTCTTTCAACATGTATTAGCTATAAGTAAGAGTTCAACTATGCTTTAGATTAACACAACATATAATAGTTTACAACCGTCAACGGAACATAAAACTAATCGTACAAAGTTATTAGACTTTGCTTGCTATTTAACCTTACAAACTTCTTTCCATTGTTTGAAAAACGTTATCATTCTATGATATTTTGTTTTGATGACTTAAGATTTCGTACTAATTTATCTTAGTAATTATTTCATTTTTCATAAAGTATAGGAGACGCTGTGTATTTTTAAATCACATTTTTAATTATAACTGTAAACTTTGATATATTAGCATCTCTTATTCGAAATAGAACTATAAGTAAACCAAGAAAATACATCTAACTATGATCGCACACATTGAAAAATATTTTAAGGGAATAGCTTCCGTTTTACTTGCCCTTACATTTATTGTTTCCTGTACAAGTGACAAGAAAAAAGAAGGTAGCGCATCAGAAGAGTTTGAAGAAGCTGCTGAGAGTGTAAAGGAACAAATCGATAAAGTTCTTTATGAAATTCCGCCACCATCAGAAATACCATATATCATTCAGAGTACAGGTGCAGACTTTAATCCCAATATCCCGAATAGCATTGACAATTATGAATCCTATACAATCTCCCAGCACAAAGCAGCATTCAATTTGGGAGTCTATGCCACTGATATTGGATATCTGAGCAGCTATGGTAAAACTCAGGAAGCGCTTAATTACATGGATGTTAGTATGAAATTGAGCGAATCAATTGGCATTCAGGATGCTATTGACCTGGAGGTCTTAAGCCGTTTCGAACAAAATCTCAGCAATACTGATTCTCTGGCGATCATTATTGATGAAAGTATAAAAAATAGTGATGATTACCTTCAAATGAACGAAAGAGAAAATGTAGCAGCACTGGTTATCGGGGGGACTTTCGTAGAAGGCCTTTATATAACTACTCAGATCATCGATACTTATCCAAAGGATATTTTAGCAGATGATCAGAGAATGACGATCCTAGCTCCTTTGATCAGCACTCTGGCTAAACAAAAAGAGCCTCTTGGTGACATGATCGCCTTGCTGAAAAGTGTTGACAATAAAGGTGATTGGATCGAGGCAACCATTAGCAGTCTGGAAGATCTGCACGAAAGTTATGAAACATTTAACCCTGAAGAAAAAATTGAAAATGACCAGGGTCATGAAGTATTAAACGATGAAGTTCTTCATAACCTTACTGAACAAATTGCTTCTATCCGGGATAACATAATTTACTAAAAAAGACATACCTTCATTTAAAAAGTACTGGGATTTTCTCAGTACTTTTTTTTTACCTTAATATTCAGGATTAGCGGTGTAGTTTGGCAGTACCGCTAACAAATAGTATAAAATTCCAATTCAAAATGTTCTTTATTCTTTCAAAGCTTTTAATCTATTTAATCAAGCCATTCTTTGTCCTGAGCATGCTTTTGATCATTTCATTTTTTATTGGAAATAAGATTTGGGTAAAGCGGATTAGGATTTTTGTTTTGGTTGGATTTATATTTTTCACAAATAACTTCATCATCAATGAAATAGTGAGATCCTGGGAAGTGGATCCCATCGAAATCAATCAGCTTGAGAACAACTATGAAACTGGAATTGTCTTAGGTGGCATTGTAGACCCCGAACGACAACCGCATGACCGGCTTTATTTTAAATCAGGAGCCGACAGGGTACTTCATGCTATCTATTTATACAAAGCTGGTAAGATCAGGAAAATTCTTTTCACGGGAGGGAAAGCCAAACTTTTTCACGAACCGGAAAGAGAAAGTAGCCGGATAAAAGACTTTTTCATGCTTTGTGGAGTAAATGAAGAAGACATCATCATTGAGAATAAATCCCGAAATACGAGGGAAAATGCTGTTTTTACAGCAGAAATTATTGATAAAAATAAAAAACACGTGCTGGTCACATCTGCCTATCACATGAGACGGTCTATAGGTTGTTTCGAAAAAGTAGGGCTTGATGTTCAGCCTTTTTCATGTGATTTCATCTCCTCACGAGACCAAGACCGTTTTTCATTTCATATGTTTCTTCCTTCTGTCGAAGCGCTAATGTCCTGGGATATTCTGATAAAGGAATGGATGGGAATTTTGGTTTATAAAATTTCCGGATACATTTGATGGGCTAGCTAAATGCAGAAATACCAGTTATTTCTTTCCCTAATATTAATAGATGAATATCATGTGTTCCTTCGTATGTGATGACAGATTCCAGGTTCATCATATGCCTCATAATGGAAAACTCACCTGTAATCCCGTTTCCACCATGGATCTGCCTTGCTTCCCTGGCGATGTTTAGAGCCATTTCAACATTATTTCGCTTTGCAAGTGATATTTGTGCAGTTGTGGCTTTGCCTTCATTCATTAGGTTTCCCAACCTCCAGCAAAGCAATTGAGCTTTGGTAATTTCCGTCAGCATTTCTGCCAGTTTCTTTTGAATCAATTGAAACGAACCTATTGGCTTCTCAAACTGAATACGCTCCTGGCTGTATTTTTTTGCCTGGAAAAAGCAATCCATCGCTGCGCCAACTGCACCCCAGGAAATCCCATATCGCGCAGAGTCCAGACACATCATCGGAGCTCCAAGACCTGATTTATTAAGCAATAAATTATCTTTCGGCACTTTCACATTATCAAATACCAATTCACCTGTGCTGCTCGCACGGAGTGACCATTTATTTTTGGTTTCCGGGGTACTGAACCCTTCCATCCCACGCTCAATGATCAATCCATGAATTCGCCTATTTTCATCCTTCGCCCAAACAACTGCAATATCAGCTTCCGGAGCATTAGAAATCCACATTTTGCTTCCGTTTAGCAGATAGTGATCTCCCATATCTTTAAAATGGGTAAGCATTCCTGAAGGATTAGACCCATAATCTGGTTCTGTTAAACCAAAACATCCCAGCCATTTCCCGCTTGCCAATTTGGGCAGGTACTTTTTCCTTTGTCCCTCCGTTCCAAATTTATAAATGGGATACATCACCAAAGAGCTCTGGACTGATGCTGTTGATCGCATTCCCGAATCACCTCGCTCTATTTCCTGCATGATCAATCCATAGGAAATATAGTCCATTCCTCCACCACCATATTCAGCTGGAATTTGTGGGCCAAATACCCCCATTTCACCAAACTTGCCTACTATTTCCTCGGGAAAAACAGAATTCTGACACCAATCTTCGATATATGGACTGATCTCTCTTTTGACAAAGTCCCTGATCGCGGCCCGGATCATTTTGTGTTCTTCAGTTAAAAGTTCATCCAATCCATAAAAGTCTTCGGATTCAAACAAATCCTGCCTGGCTAACTTTTTGTGTACTTGAAGTGAATCTTCCATAGTCATTGTAACGGATAATTATTGTACAAAATATTAATTTCTGTAGATAATATTACCTATTTCACCGTTTCACAAAAGAAATTTTAAATTTAAACTTTAAACTGCGTAGTTTGTGCACTTAAATAGAATCTGAAGGGTTTTCGTTACAAGTGTTGTGCAAAAATTGTGACCAACCACATCAATTCTATTGTTAAGCTAACAGGTAATGAATATCAAACTCCTAGCGGATAGAGGACTCAGATGTGCCCTTTTTTCAAAAATTGAAAAAATGGGGATTATGTATGTCATTGCCTTTACCTGTCTTTATATTCTTTTCGCAACTGAATCTCTTGCGCAAACAAAAAAGGTCCAGACTTACTATGACGATGAAAAGACAATATTAAAAGAAAGATATTCGATTAAAGATAGCCTTAACCCTGTATTACACGGCCTTTATGAATCCTTTTTTTCCGATGGTTCTATCCAGACTAGGGGATATTACAAAAACAACATCCCGGATAGCCTTTGGATGTATTTTTACGAAAAGGGTGGCATTAAAATGAGTGGAAACCTTAATGATGGGAAAAATCATGGTCTGTGGCAATTCTTCTTCGAAAATGGAAACCTGAATATGAAGGGAAATATCTATGGAGACACAAAGGAGGGCGAATGGAAATATTACTATGAAAATAAACAATTAAAAGTCGAAGGACGGTACGATGACAATTTAAAAACCGGTCCCTGGACTTATTTTAATGAAGATGGCACAATCAAGGCTAAAGCAAATTATAAGAATGATAAGGGAATTTACCGTGAGTATTATAATGATGGCCGATTAAAAGCTGTAGGACTAAATGTTGATGGAAAAAGCGACAGCACATGGACCTATTATTACGAGAATGGAAATATTAAAGCCAAAGGGGATTATAAAGAGGGATTAAAAAACGGTTGGTGGTTTTTTTATCATGACAATGGAATCAAGGCCTCGGAAGGCGAATATGCGAATGGCGAAAAAGAAGGAAAATGGATTTACTACCATGAGACTGGAAAGATCAGTTCGGAGGGTGCATTAAGGAGTGGTAAAAAAGAAGGATACTGGAAAATTTTTGACGAATCAGGGATTTTCAGGGCTGACGGAGTTTTTGAAAAGGGAGAGGGGGAGTATCACGAATATTATGAAAGTGGAAAGCTAAAAATTGATGGTTTTATCAAAGATGGGAAGAATCATGGGCAGTGGAACTATTATTATGAAGATGGTTCACTTGAGGGAAAATGCTTCTTTGAGAATGGCGAAGGCAATTATACCGGATACTACAAGGATGGATCCCCTTACATGAAAGGCAAAATCAAGGATGGAAAAAACGTTGGAGTATGGGAGTTTTATAATGAGCAGGGTAATATTGCTGGATATTACAGGCCTTTCTATGAAGGCGATCAACCTTCATACAAATTAATAGAGGAGTCAAGCAAAAATACGGAAGCCCGTAGCAACCGTGATTATTTAAAGCCGGATTATAAATATAAAATCAAGAATTTTCGTTACTTCACACCCACAATTAATGAGTTCCAGGGTATTATCATTGGAACGAACCCATTGTCAACGATCTTTGGACGATTGCCTCTTTCTATCGAATATTACTTCCAGGAAAGGTTGGGCTATGAAATGGAAATCGCATATTTGAGAGATCCATTTTTCAAAAATGAAAGCAATATTGAGCTTAATGAAACATATTCCAATGGTTTTGATGTTTCAATCAGGCAAAAGTTTTACAGCTATGAGAAAAAGCTCGGTATGTTCTACTTTGGCCATGAATTGAGATTTACCTCTCTCAGTCACAAAAGTAACGTGATTGATTCATTGACATCTGATGAAGTAAATTTTGAACTTGAAATAGATGCTAATGAAAACAGGTTTGAATATGCATTTATGTTTGGAAACAGATGGATGAAGCGATATGGAGAAAAATATATTAAAAATAGTCGCACCGGAGGAATCACCGTAGATTTTAATATCGGTGTAGGTATAGGGTACCGGTCATATAAGAAGAACTACGATCCTAATCAGGCATATGACCAGGTGTTCAATGATGTTAAGCAAAACAAATTTTCATTAACTCCCAGAATAACATTGAATTTTGGATATGTCTTTTAACGATTAATTAAAACAAACTTCATGAGATTAGCGAAACTAGTTATTGCCATTTTGGCAATAAGTTTAATTTCAGTTAATGTAAAAGCTCAAAACAGATATATCAATGATGTGCAGCTACGTCTGGATAGTAATGTCTATTCATTGAGATACAACTCAATTTTATACCAGGGAAGCAAGCACCTGAATTTTTATTATGATCAATCCCAACCCTTTGCAGTTGTAGAATTATTTCCAAATCCGGAAATGTTGAATAACATTAAAAAAATTGAGTTGATGTCTTCCGGAGATTTTGAAAAAATAGACTCTCTCTATCTTTTTGATAGTGCATATTACCAGACAAAAGTTCAGTTTTTTAATCTCAACGAAAGCCAGTTTTTAAAATTTGTTTTCAAGATCACACTAAAGGAAGATATGGGAGAAATTATGTTTCCCGTTCAGCTACTGCCATATACATCCACTTCGGCAGATCTGTATATTGAAGATAATCAGCTATTTGTGGGTGAACAGAAATCCTTCGAAATCATTACCAATAATTTTTACAACATAAGATTCAATAACGCCTGGACGAAAAAGGAGAATTATGACTATCGCCTGGATGTAAATAGCGGGAAGCTGATGCTATATATGTTACCTCACGAAACTGGCAATATCACCCTCGAACTAGACCTGACCACCAAACGTCCTACTTTTCACGATGGACAGCTTTCTTTTACCTTGTCAACTATTAAGAAAGATTTTGTCGTTAAAGCCAGTCGGTTAAAATTCCTGTCACTTGATGCAGACGAGGTAGAGATTATGGGGCCGGATAAAGATCAATTGCAAGTGCAAATTGATAATCATCCCAGCCTGAAGATGAATAAAACCTATCGAATAGAAGATATAGAAGAACCCGGAGGTGAATTAGTGGGTGAATTGTTTGTGAGAAGATACCTGAACAACAATCGGGTTTTGGCCTGGCTAAGAACTTATAAATATCATCAGCAATCAGATGGATATCTCTACATAAAAGATGGCGATGAAGCGCTTTTTCTCACCAACTTTAATATTGTCCCACCTCCAACAATTGAGCATGTAACCATTTTAAGGCAAGGTAAAGAATGGACCAGAAATCTGAATGTACATCCAGGGGAAGAAATTGAAGTGAAAATAGAAGGCAAAAGCCTACATCGATCAAATTTTCAGTTTATGGGGGCTACTCTTATATCTTCAGACTCTTTGCTAAATAATCCCAACAGAGCTGTCGTAGAGCTACAAATCCCAATGAATATCATAGAAAAGAAAGTTGAGATTCAGGATAATGGAGAAAATACCGGGTTTTCACTAAACGTAAATGAATACCAAAAACCAAGAAAATTTGACTTTATTGCCATAAACTACGGAGAGGGAAAGAGACTGCTTAATCAGATCGAACAACCAATTCTTTACGAGAATACCATTCAGGATGTAATCATTGATTTTGAACCTGAGGTCATTGACAGGCAAAATGACTTGTATGGCAGGCAGTATATATCTATTGACATTAAAATCACTAATAAGAAAAACGAACTTATCGAGCTTAGAGAACTTGATAACATCGTTGTATGTCCCGGAGAAAACTCTCCCAGATACAACAATTACCTTTCTCCTGTTTGTCAGATTGACAATATTCAACTAAATCAGTTGATCCGAAAAAAAACTTATGATCTGCCTGAATGGTCTAAAATTGAATTGACTTTTAGCCACATAAAAGCAAGGTATGGAGGAGAGGGTATTGAAAAAACAATAGAGATCTATAATAAAAGGTCATATGGATTTGATATAGATGTTTCATTTCCTGCCGGATTGATTGAAATCACACAGCCGGAAGAAGGGGATGATAAAGTCAGCAATCTCACCGGGATCAGCATGGCAGCATTGGCTCAAATAAGCTTTTATCACAAACGAAAAATTGCTCGTTATCAACCCTATAAAATTGGTATTGGTTTTTTGGCAATAAATGCATTCAACTTCAATGCGAATGAAACTCAAAGGGATTTGGGAATTGTAATATTGGGTAGCCTGTATCCAACTACCAAGGACGTAAAACTATCCTTTCCGCTTTTTATAGGAGGAGGTTATTATTTGAACAAAGAAAAGCTATTTTTTGTCATCGGGCCTGGTATAAGGTTGAGTTTGTAGGAAATAAAGCATTAAAAAAATTACAAAAATTGGAAATAAAGCTCCCCGGAAATGTAAATATTAAAAGTTTCTATGAGTTATTGACCAAGTTAATTTATTAACATTTAGATAAAAAATTTGAAAATATTAAGAAAGATTTTAAAAAATTGCTTTTAGATTAATGATTTTTATCATATTTTTGAAAGCAATGCTGCATTAATTTTATTTCACTTTTTCAACTGATGGAAGTCACAAAGTGCATGAATCTTGGAGGAACATACACTTTGTGGCTATTTTTTTTATAACTCATTTTGAACTCTCAATCCAAACGTTTGAGTTATTGTTTTATCTTTTTCTTACGAATTTACTTCTGTCTCGGTTTTCAACAACACATCTTTAATTACCTTTTCTAAAGAATTTTTAGGCAGAGCCCCCGTCAACATTTGTGGTTGTCCTTCTTTTGGAATGAAAAGTAAAGAAGGAATACTTCGAATGTTAAATACTGCCGCCAACTCCTGCTCAACCTCCGTGTCTAGCTTATAAATTTTAACCTTGCCTTTGAACTCTTCTGACAATTCTTCTAACACCGGGGCGATCATCTTACAAGGTCCACACCAATCTGCATAAAAGTCAATTACTGCAGGGATATCATCCTTGTATTTCCATTCGGTGCTTTTATCATAGTCGAATATATCACTTAAGAATTTCTCTTTATCCAATTTAATTGTAGCCATTTAAATAAATATTTTTATATGTTCAAATATTCATACGTTCTTATGTTTTACAAGTTTCATTTAATCAGTTTCTTTTAGCTATTTTTATTAAATGAAAACCTTATATATCGTTAGACACGCCAAATCAAGTTGGGATAACTCTGATCTGGATGATTTTGACAGGCCTTTAAACGAACGTGGGAAAAGAAATGCACCTGAAATGGGAGAACGACTTAAGGAAAAAGGTATTAAACCGGATTTAATCATTTCCAGTTCCGCAAAACGAGCTTTCTCTACTGCAAAAAAAATAGCCAAGGAAGTAGATTATCCAGTTGACAAAATTAAGAAATCAGAAAATCTTTACCTGGCGAGTATATCTTCAGCAATCAACATCATCAGACAGGTAGATGATTCCGTCGCTGCGCTTATGATTTTTGGACACAATCCAGGCTGGACAGAATTGTCCAATTATTTATGTGATGTTTATATCGACAATATTCCAACTGCCGGTGTTTCGGCCATTAGATTTGACTTCGACAGTTGGGCAAAAATCGATAAAGGTAAAGGAAAGATGCTATTCTTTGATTATCCAAAAAAATTTTAAACCCAAATCTGCTATTAGAACTTTGGGTTAAAGAATATACTGGCTCAGGTCCCTGTTTTGAACAAGGCTTGATAATTTCTCGTCAACCATTTCTTTAGTGATAACAATTTTTGCATTAGCTCCTATTACATCAGGAACATCATACAATAAATCATTCAAAAGAGAGCTCAATACCGTATGAAGTCTTCTTGCTCCAATATTCTCAACTTCTTCGTTGATATGAAAAGCCTTTTCAGCAATATCTTCAATGCTCTCGTCTGTAAATTCTATTTCAACCTCCTCGGACTCAAACAATGCCTGGTATTGCTTGGTTAATGCATTCTTTGGCTCCTTCAGTATCCTAATAAAATCTGCCTTGGTTAAATTATCTAACTCTACCCTGATTGGAAACCGCCCCTGCAATTCCGGGATCAAGTCAGAAGGTTTGGCTACATGAAATGCTCCTGCTGCGATGAATAAAATATGATCCGTTTTAACAACGCCATATTTTGTTGAAACAGCACTACCTTCCACGATGGGAAGCAAATCCCGCTGTACACCTTCCCGACTAACATCAGGGCCTGATCCTTTTGATCCCTTTCCGGCTATTTTATCAATTTCATCGATGAATATGATCCCTGAATTTTCCGCCTTGGAAATAGCTTCCTCTTTTACCTCATCCATGTCAATCAATTTGGCCGACTCCTCTTCCATCAGTATTTTCCGTGCCTCTTCGATGGTCACCTTGCGTTTCTTGGTTTTCTTTGGCATCATGTTGCCGATCATCTCCTGTAGGTTGATCATGGATGCCTCATCGATCATTCCCCCACCGATCATTCCAACACCGGAATTTCCCGGAGTTTTTACCGAGACTTCAATCTTTCGATCGTCCAGCTCCTTGTTGCGAATTTTTTCACGAAACCGCTCTCTGGTCTTTTCATTTAGCTCTACATCTGTTAATTGTTTTTCAATCTCAGTTCCATCGGTATTATTTTCAATACCAGGTTTGAAAACCGTAGCGTTTCCTTTTATTGGAGGGATCAGGGCATCAAGAATAATTTCCTCTACCATTTGCTCTGCCTTTTCCTTAACCGTTTCTTTTTTCTTGGTTTTGACCAGGTTGATACTTTGCTCCATCAAATCCCTTACCATACTTTCGACATCACGACCCACATAACCAACTTCTGTAAATTTTGAAGCTTCAACCTTTGTAAAAGGTGCATCTGATATCTTGGCAATTCTCCTTGCAATTTCAGTTTTACCTACTCCCGTTGCCCCTATCATCAAAATGTTGTTGGGGATGATTTCATTTTGAATGTCTGACTTTACATTCATTCTTCTCCATCGGTTACGCAGGGCAATGGCTACGTTTTTCTTTGCATCGTTCTGACCAATGATGTATTTATCAAGCTCTTTAACTATTTCCCTTGGAGTCAATGTTCTGCCTTCTATTTCCATTTCTGAAATATTTCTAATTTCTTATAAACACTTGCATTATGCTACTCATCAGCTGAGTTGTCTTTAATGCAATTAATTACATACTTATTCTAAAACGTGAATGATTTCTATTTAATGAAAAACAACTTTTAATTTTTCGAGATATTTAAAAGGAAAGCCATCCCAAAAAATTTCAATTAAACCGAAGTAAAATCAGACCTTTGTCGTTTCTAAAATATTTTTCTCTTCGTCAATCACAAAATCCTTGTACCCTTTTACCTTTTCTTTAAGCAGGGCAATATCTATTACTTCTTCAACATTCGAAACATAGTGAACAGTAAGGTCCTTTACATACTTCTCATCAATATCTTCGATGTCTTTTCTATTTTTATCGCACAAAATCAGTTCATAAATACCAGCTCTTTTGGCTGCCAGGATTTTTTCCTTGATCCCCCCCACCGGCAAAACCTTGCCCCTTAGGGTGATTTCACCTGTCATAGCCAGCTTGGACTTTACTTTCCTTTGAGTAAAGATAGAGGCCAATGAAGTAAAAATTGTTATTCCAGCCGATGGACCATCTTTCGGAACAGCTCCTGCCGGCACATGGACATGAAGGTCATATTGGTCAAATACCTTGTAATGAATGCCTAGTTGGTCCGCGTGGGATTTCAGGTATGACAATGCTGCCACAGCAGATTCTTTCATCACATCTCCTAATTGACCTGAAAGCGTTAGTTTGCCTTTTCCCTTGCTTATACTTGACTCGACGAACAATATTTCACCTCCAACCTGCGTCCATGCCAGCCCGGTCACAACACCAGCTACGTCATTGTTTTCATAGATCTCTTTATCGAATATTTCTGCCCCGAGTATTTCCTGAATATGTTTATCGGAAATCACTGGTGAATATTCCTCTTCCATGGCAACGGATTTTGCCACATACCGGATTACCTTTCCAATCTGACGTTCAAGGTTACGAACACCTGATTCCCTTGTGTAGTTTTCAATCACTTTGACAATGGCTTTATCAGAGATCTTAACATCCTTAGTTTTTAACCCATGCTCTGATCTCTGTTTTGGCACAAGATGTTTTTTCGCTATTTGAAGTTTCTCCTCAACGGTATAACCATTGATTTCAATAATTTCCATTCTATCTCTTAAGGCCGGCTGAATAGACTCCAGTGAATTGGCTGTTGCAATGAATAGTACTTTTGAAAGGTCGTATTCCATTTCAAGGTAATTATCCATAAATGAACTATTCTGTTCCGGATCGAGAACTTCCAGCAATGCAGACGAAGGATCTCCCCTGAAATCTGAGCTTACCTTATCGATCTCATCCAGAACAAAAACCGGATTGGAATATTTCGCTTTGTTAATGTTTTGAATAACCTTTCCTGCCATTGCCCCGATATAGGTTTTTCTGTGACCACGGATTTCCGCTTCATCGTGAACACCACCCAAAGACATCCGCACATACTTTCTATTCAATGCTTTCGCTATGGACTTGCCAAGAGAAGTTTTACCTACACCAGGAGGCCCGTAAAGACAAAGAATCGGGCTTTTCATGTCATTTTTAAGCTTTAAAACAGCCAGGTATTCGAGGATCCTTTCTTTCACTTTTTCCAGGCCGTGATGATCTTTATCCAATATTTTCTTTGCCCGCTTTAGATCAAAATTGTCTTTGGTGAACTCACTCCATGGCAGATCCACCAAAAACTCAATGTAATTCATATGAACAGGATACTCCGCTGCGGCGGGGTTCATTCTGGCAATTTTATCACATTCTTTGTTGAAATGTTCCTGCACCTCCTTAGGCCATATTTTCTTCCTGGCTTTCTGTTTTACAAGATTCAATTCGTAATCAGGTCCTTCCTGACCCAACTCGTCTTGCAATATTTTAATTTGCTGCCGAAGGAAATAATCTCTCTGTTGCTGGTCAATATCCGTGTGCACTTTATCCTGGATCTCTCGCTTCAATTCCAGCATCTGGATATCTTTCATCATGAATTCCAATAAGACCGTCGATCGCTGTTTGGCATCATTTATTTCCAGTAAGCGCTGCTTGTCTTTTACTTCCGCGTTTATATTTGAAGAGAGGAAATGTGTCAGAAAGCTTGGACTTTCAATATTATCCAATGCAATTTGAGCTTCCTGAGGAATTTCAGGGTTAAGCTTCAAAATTTTAATAGCAGCTTCCTTAAGTGATTGAATGATTGCCTTGGTTTCTTTCCTTTTTTCATTTGGAAATTTTTCCTCCAGCAATTTTACGGTAGCGATCATAAATGGATCTTCCGATACAATGCTTTTTATTGAAAAGCGACTTCTTCCCTGAATGATAATAGTCGTATTGCCATCCGGTAAAACCAGCATCTTTATGATCTTGGCAATAGTCCCAATTTGATAAATATCTTTAAAAGAAGGATCCTCAGATTTATTGTTTTTCTGAGCAATAACACCAATGATCCGATCACTTCGGTAAGATTTTTTAACCAGCTCGATCGATTTTTGCCGACCCACAGTAATAGGAAGAACAACTCCCGGAAACAATACAGTATTTCGGATAGGAAGAATAGGAAGTTCTTCCGGAATTTTCTCATCCGATTGCTGAACATTGTCGTCGGGTGAGATCAGTTGAATAATATCACCGGATTCATCATCAGTATATGCTGCAAATGATAAATTATTGAAATAAGAAGATTTTAACTCGCTCATATATTCAAATCCACATTATGTCAAATTGACATTCTTAACTTCTAATTCTAAGAAGTCCTATAGGTTGCAAGCCTCATGCCAAAGCTGAAGTTACTTGTTTTAATAATAATTTTATGACATATTGAATCGGTTTTGATTTAAAACTGTCATATTTCAACATTTCTCAACATGAGTTTCGGCAGGTGGTTGCTGGCATTTTTTATTCTTATCTGTACATATAATACCGGATATAGTCAGTTTTTTAAGAAAAAGAAAAAAGAAAAGGAAAAAACTGATACTGAAGCCGTTTCATTCCCCATACAAGAAATATTAAAATTCGAGAATGTCAATAAAGTTCCCTATTACTTTGACGAAAAAAAGCGACAAAGGATAAGGTCGCTGGAAGAAAACAAAAATTGGGAGGACCTATATCTGGAATTAGACGAGTACATCATGAATTTTGGTATCCAAAATTTTTATAAGGATACCGAGCTTCTCTGGCAATATGCCAAGCTGACAGAGTTGTATGGAGATCCGGAAGACGCAAATTTTTTATATAGACTGGTTTTAAAACATCACCGTCCGGATATCGATCTTGAAACTCTCGAAATTTATTATGATTCAATAAGCCGAACAGAACGAGAAAAATATGTTCCTATAGATTACTACTATGAACTGGTAGATTACCGGAAAGAAGTTGACACCATCCAGCCACCCAGGGGAGTGAAAATAAATATGGGTCATCTCATCAATTCCAATGTTTCGGACTATGGACCTGTATTATCCATCAATGATCATTTATTGCTTTTTACTTCGAAAAGAAATTTTATACCCGGAACGATCAGCATGATCTCCAATGAAGACATATTTTACAGTATTCTGGATGATGGTGTGTGGCAGGAAGCTTCGCCACTTAAAGATATTAATAGTGTGTTTAATGAAGGTTCTGTTTGCCTGAGTAAGGACGGAAAAACCATGTTTTTTTCTCGCTGTGACGCACCGGATTCTTACGGAAATTGTGACCTTTTTACCGCTGAATTACAACCTGACTCCACATGGGGAAACATTTCCAATATGGGTACAATCGTTAACTCAAAGGGATGGGATTCACATCCTAATCTCAATCATACTGAAGACACATTATACTTTGCCTCGGATAGAATTGGGGGGTTTGGATTGTCGGATATTTATTTCACATACAAAAATAAAAATGGAGAATGGATGCCTTCACAAAATGCCGGTCCTATTATTAACACGAGAAAAAATGATCTGAGCCCATTTTATCATCCTGTTTATCATGTATTGTATTTTAGTTCAGATGGTCAGCTTTTAAACTTCGGCGAATTTGACATTTATAAATCCAATCAGACTGACTATGGATGGAGTGAGCCAAAAAACATTGGCCCATTGATCAATGGCGCGGGAAGTGAATTTTATTTCACGATTGACCGAAATTCTGAGAAATTATTTTATGCTCGGTCTATTGAAAATGATCTTAACAACCTGGATCTTTATTCATTTCCTCTACCGATGGAGGGTCATCCACTAGCAACGACAACCGTTACAGGTTCTTTAATGGAAAGTGAGACGGGCGATCCCTTTCAGCGGGGAATAGTTTCTATCATTGATGTCACAAATGGAATTGAAGTTGCCCCTCAATATCTCAGCAAGGATGGAACGTTTGAATTTAGCCTGATCAACAATTCACAATACATGCTAGTAATTCAGGGTGACGAATTTTTTAGAATTGAAGAATTTTTCTTCCTGGAAGATGATATGGAGATAAATAAAATTGCTGAATCCATTTCCAGCAAAATGAAATTTTCATCAATCGAATTTGACAAAGAGTCTTCCGATCTTAAGCCTAGCATGTATTACGATCTGGATAAGCTGGCTAATTTTTTATTGGATAATCCGGATTTCAAGCTTCGCATATCAGGACACACGGATTCAGAAGGAAGCGCCTCATTTAACAAAGATCTTTCCGAACAGCGCGCCCAAAATATTATGGACTACATTACATATTTTGGCAGAGTTCCGGAAAACCGGGTGGAAGCTTTTGGTTACGGTAGTTCACAGCCAATTGTAGAAGAAAAAACTGATAAAGACCGGGCGCTCAACCGAAGAGTAGAATTTGAACTTTACCGTCCTAGTAAAGAAGAGCTTGAAAAAATGTATCGTGAACAAAAGGCGATCGAAGAAGAGGAATGGTGAGACTGGTTGTTAGGGTTTGGTTTGACTGAGTGGTTTTTTATAACCAACCGATCATTTTGGAGATATCTGTACATTTATTTGTTGCGAGTTACGTGTTGCACGTTGCGAGTTCAATTAACAACTCACAACTATTCTTCAGCAACTGGTTCTAACTCTACCAATCCTACTAAAACTCAATTTTGGCTCCTACCCTATAGAAAATCATTAAAAATCACAAAAACCATTAGAAGTAGCAGGATTACCATTCCAACCTTTTGTGCATTTTCCAAAAATTTGTCAGAAGGTTTTCTGCCGGAGACAATTTCATATGACAGGAATGCCACATGTCCACCGTCCAACGCAGGTATTGGTAAGAAATTCATGAATGCGAGTATCATGGAAAGTAAGCCTGTCAAAGACCAAAACCTGAACCAATTCCATTCATAACCAAACTGCTGCATGATTCCAAACGGGCCTTTCAACGACTTCCGAGGATCGAGTTTACCCTGGAACATCCTGCCGAAGGCTTTTACGGTTACAAAAACAGATTGAAACGCACGTTTGGGCCCAAGGACTAGCGACTCTCCAAAACTATATGAAACATGTGTCGGTTCAAATGGATAGCCCGCTATAAAACCCATCCTTCCATCGTCTCTGATCTGAACATCCATTGAATGGGTTTCCTCTTGTCCGGCCTTATTTTTCCTTACAACTTCTACCGGAATTTTTTCTCCTTTATAGTCTTGTAATACTTGCCTAAATTCATCATAGTAGTGAATAGGACTTCCAGCTACGGAAACTATTTTGTCACCTTTTTTTATCCCTGCATTGATCGCACCCATGTTTTCCTCCACACTATCAACCCAAAATGTCGTTCGGAAGCTGATAAATCCTTCTTCATTGTCCTCATCGCTTAATTTTTCGATCAAATCAATCGGGATGGGAATTTGAATGATCTCACCATTTCTTTCCACTTCGTAATAGCTGTTGTCACTTAGCAAAACATCGTATGCTAGCAGGTCCTTCATTTTTTCGTAATCCCTACCATTAACAGAAACAATCTTATCGCCGTCTTTTAACCCGATCTCCTCACCTATACCTAGCGCCGCAATGCCATTTGCATTCAGGTCGTCTTTTGAAATGTAAGAATCTCCATATAAAAAGGTGATAAAAATAAAAACAATCACTCCAATTATGACATTTACGATGATCCCCCCCATCATGACAATCAATCTCTGCCAGGCTGGTTTGGCTCGAAATTCATACGGTTTGGGCTCTTCCGACATCTGCTTGGTATCCAGCGATTCGTCGATCATTCCTGATATTTTCACAAATCCACCCAGAGGGATGCATCCCAGTGAATACACTGTCTCGCCATATTTGAAGCTGAAAATTTTTGGAGGGAATCCGATGGAAAACTGCTCCACCCTCATTCCAAAAGCCTTGGCTGCCAACAAGTGACCGGCTTCATGCACCCCTATTAAAATCGATAAAGCCAGCACAAACTGACCTATCATCACTAATACACCCAAAATATCCATTACACTGTTATTTCTTTTGCTATAATTCTTGTTTCCTTATCTGTATGAACATAATCTTCAAAAAGAGGATTGCAAATGTAAGGCATTTTAGCCATACAAGACTCAATAATGTCAGACATTTCCAAAAAGCCCACTTTTTCTTCCAAAAATAATTGTACGGCTATTTCATTTGCTGCATTTAAAACACAGGGTATATTTCCGCCCTTTTTAAGCGCTTCAAATGCAAAATCAAGATTTCTGAAGGTGTTGGTATCGGGTTGCTCAAACGTTAACGAAGGATAATCGGTAAAGTTGAATCTTGGAAAATTTGAAGATATTCTCTGAGGGTAAGAAATGGCATACTGAATGGGTAACTTCATATCAGGCAATCCCATTTGTGCCTTGATCGAACCATCTTCGAACTGAACCATGGAATGAATGATCGATTGAGGATGAACGATCACTTCAATCTTTGAAACGTCAACATTGAACAGCCATTTCGCCTCGATCACTTCCAAACCTTTGTTCATCAATGTAGCTGAATCAATGGTAATTTTCGCGCCCATGTCCCAGTTGGGGTGTTTCAATGCTTCTTTAACAGTAACATTTTCCAGTTCTGTCCTATTCCTTCCCCTGAATGGCCCACCTGAAGCTGTCAAAATAATTTTTTCGATTGGATTGTTAAACTCACCTACGATACATTGAAAAATTGCAGAATGCTCTGAATCTACCGGGTAGATATTTACTCCCTTTTCGTAAGCCATTCTGGATATTAAATCCCCGGCAACTACCATGGTTTCCTTGTTGGCAAGAGCAATGTTTTTGCCAGCTTCAATGGCTTTTAGTGTCGGCTTCAAGCCAGAATACCCTACCAAAGCGGTCAGAACCATGTCAATGCTGTCCATTTCCACAACCGAGGACAAAGCATTTTCACCGGCATAGACTTTAATATCATGCGGATTAAGGACATCAAAAACCCTGTCATATTCATCTTCATTGCCAATAACAACAACATTTGGTTGAAATTCGATCGCTTGTTGGATAAGCAGATCAACACTATTGTTGGCTGTTAAAACCTCAGCAACAAATTTATCCGAATGACTTTTGATGACTTCGAGGGCTTGAGTACCTATCGATCCAGTTGAGCCAAGAATGGCAATATGTTTTTTCTTATTTTCCAATCTTTAAAAAATCACAAGCTGCAAAAGTGCTTAATTTTTTTAATTAATCAACCGATATTTAATTAACTCATCCGCAATCTTACGATCGTTTGCCAAACGGGGTACTTTATTTTGCCCTCCCAGCTTACCAATCGATTTCATATAGTCACGGAACGAATCTTGCTTCAAAGCTATTATTTCAAGAGGCCTTAAAATTTTTCCGGTAATCAGATCTTCATAGTAAACATTTAATTTCTGAAGCTGCAAATCAATGTCTTCAATAAAGGATTTCATATTTTCCGGTAACTTTCGAAATTCCACATACCACTCATGAAGTGGAAGACCGTCACCAGGAGTCACATTCGGGGCAACCGTAAATTCAACCAATTCCACTTCAGGATGTTTAGAAAGTGCATACTTCATGGCTTTTTCAACTTCTTCGCCGATGACATGCTCTCCAAACGCTGAAATAAAATGCTTAATCCTTCCGGTCACTACCAGACGGTAAGGATTTTTCGATACAAATTTAACTGTGTCACCAATATTATATCCCCAGAGGCCGGCATTGTTATTAATGATGATCGCATAATTTTTCCCGATCTCCACTTCCTCAAGTGTCAGGCGGCTGGGATTTTCATCAAAATATTCATCTGTTGGTATAAATTCGAAAAAGATCCCGGAATCCAGTAGTAGCAAAAGTCCTTCATGGGCCTGACTATCCTGATAGGCTATAAAGCCTTCAGAAGCCGGATAAGTTTCAATACTATCTATTTGTTTTCCAATCGTTTCAAACAATTTTTTCCTGTAAGGTTCGAAATTGACCCCTCCATAAACAAACATGGAGAAATCCGGAAAAACATCTTTGATCTGTTTGCCTGTTCTTTCGACAATCCTGTCGAAATACATTTGCACCCAGGGAGGAATCCCGGAAATTAAAGTCATCCGCTGATCAATGGTCTCATCAATGACCTTTTCTACTTTTGCCTCCCAGTCTTCCATGCAGTTGGTCACATAGGATGGCATCTGGTTGGTTCGCAGATAACCCGGAACATGGTGATTGACAATTCCCGAAAGTCTCCCGGTCGGGACAGGACCATTTGTATTCAGAATGGGACTTCCTGATAAAAAGATCAATTTTCCATCGAGAAATGTCGATTTTCCCGTTTCATGAACATAACTCAACAAAGCATTTCTCGCGCTGTTGATATGATTGGGAATCGACTCTTTAGTAATAGGAATGTACTTTGTACCTGAAGTGGTGCCAGATGTCTTGGCAAAATAAATAGGTTTCTTAGGCCACAGCACATTTTCTTCACCGTTGAGGATTTTCTCAACGTAGGGTTTTATCCCTTCATAATCCTTGATCGGAACGCGGTCCCTGTAATCCTGGTAATTTCTGATTTCATCAAAATGATGATCTTTGCCAAATTGTGTGTTTTTGGCCGCCCTGATATTATTTTCAAACACCTTTTTTTGTGATTCAAAAGGATTGGAAGACCATTTTTTCTGTTCGTAATTCACCCAGGCAGCAAAAGGCCTGCTAAGTAAAGACCGTAAACCCATAGCGATTCAAAGGTAATAATTTTCAGATTTTTGTGATCTTAATTTTAGTAACCTTTTCTTAAACCCAAATGTATATTTTATTTGCAGATTAATTGAAGGAATAAATTCATCAAATGAACATGAAAGGTACGTTGCGAACGATCATAATTGGATTTATAGCTGGCATACTGGGAGCACTTTTTTACCAGAAAGTATTTATCTCAAATGAGAGTTTAATCAGCCAGAAAAATGTTAAAGACGACTCAATTACAGAAACAAAAATGGTTCGCCATGAAAACCCTATTGATGAGCGAACCCAAATTAACCTTCCTAATATTCCTGATGCTCAGGATGTTAACTTTGTAACGGCGTCGAAGGGAAGTACACCGAGCGTCGTTTATATCAAAACCATTTCTGAAACGCGGTATGCTTCCTCCTGGATGGAATACTTTTTTGGAGAAAGTGTCGGACAATCCATTAGTTCCGGATCAGGCGTTATTTATTCTCAGGATGGATATATCATAACCAACAACCATGTCATTGACAATTCTGATAAAATTGAAGTGACCATAGGAAAGAAAAGCTATGATGCTGATGTAGTTGGAACAGATCCATCATCAGATCTGGCAGTATTAAAAATAGAAGCAAAGAATCTTCCCTCTATAAAAATCGGGAATTCCAGAAGAGTAGAAGTTGGCGACTGGGTGCTCGCCGTTGGAAACCCCTTTAATCTAACCTCTACAGTTACAGCTGGTATTGTTAGCGCCAAGGGCAGGGAATTGAATATACTGAAAAGTACTTTTCCCCTGGAATCGTTCATTCAGACAGATGCCGCTATCAACCCAGGAAACAGCGGAGGAGCTTTGGTCAATCTTCAGGGGGAATTGATTGGGATCAATACGGCAATTATTTCAAAAACGGGATCCTATGCAGGATATGGATTTGCGGTTCCATCCGAAATTGTCAAAAAAGTAGCTGGAGATATCATCAAATATGGAATGGTTCAGAAGGCATTCTTTGGAGGAGATGTTTTGGATATTGACAGCGACATTGCCCGAAAACTTAACCTGGATAACTATAATGGTGTCGTGTTGAGCTATATACAACAAGGCGGACCGGCAGAAGTGGCAGGACTGGCAAAGGGAGATGTGATACTCGAAATCAATCATGAAAAGCTGGAAAGCCGCGCTGAATTCGAGGAGCTGATCAGTTACTATTCGCCAGGGGATAAATTAACCATAACTTACAAACGGGATAATAAAATCCGCAATACAACTGCTACACTTTTCAATCAGGAAGGCACAACAGAATTACTGAAACGTGAGATCTTTTCATCGCGAACTCTGGGCGCTGACTTTGAAAAAATATCAAAAGTTGAAAGAGACATGTTAAACATTGAGCATGGGGTGAGGGTCGTCAAGGTTAGAAATGGCTTCATTAAAAAGATGAATTTGGAGGAAGGTTTTATTATTTGCTACATCAACAAAATTCCTATCAAAACCCCGCAGGAGCTAACCGAGATTATCGAAAAAATAAGGGGCAGGGTGTATGTGGAAGGAATGAACAAACGAGGAAAATGGGAATATCACAGGTATTATTTTTAAGGATTATCGCTTGTTCTAATCCTTCATTAATGATTTGTTGTTACGCAAAGTTGCACCAAGAAACTCAAAGTTTCACAATGGATTCTTTTATGAAACTTTGAGAAATGAACTGGTTCCCACAAGGCAGGGGCTTATTCCATCGATTCGATCTTCTCCAATGCAATCAATCGAACCGGTCCTAACAATCCTGATGTTATTGGCTCCCAGTTTTTGGCAGTGAAAAGTCCGTCTTCCCCTCTGTTTTCCTGCAACCGAGCAGGAAAATTCACATTATAAAATTTCTTCCACATCACATCTTGCTTTTCAAGATCTATAATCCTGTTGACCATTAAATTAGACACATCAATTTCCAGGATATTTTCATTTTCCTTCAGCATGTCAGAAGAAAAGTCAATCTCGTAAACCGGTCCGATAAGCGTCCCGACTTCCTTACCATTCAATATGATTTTTGCGCTTTCATGAACTTCACCCAAATCCAATCTGAACATTTCATTTTTCAGCTCGGGATGATCAAATTTCAACGTATATCGTGCCGTCCCCGAAAACGATCCTAAATCATTATCCTCAATATTCGGCCAGGAAGTAAGGGAATTCAGGGTGACAGTAATTTCATTCTCAAGGCTTTCGTTATAAAAACTTATGCCCCATTCACCTTCAATCTGAATGGTTTCAGCCTCCTTAAAATAATTAAATTCAGGCCCCTCTACATTCTTGTCAAAAATTTCAACAAAAACTGATTCCTGAGAGTTAAGCTGTAAATAAATCTGGTTTGTGTCTCCTTCTGATCTGGTCTTAACTTTACCAAAATTTCCATTCATGGGATCATAAAGCATGGCGGTTTCTCCGACAGCATTTATTTTAACCCATCCGTCAAATTCACTTTCCGAAGCATTTTTGATAAAATAAAAAGTCTGTCCGTTTCTTTCTCTTCTTATAAATTGCAAACCCTGATCAGTAAGAGACTCTCTTTCAACTGAGACGGTAGTAAGTAATGTTTCCAGGTTTTCCCCTTTAATAAGCTTTCCTCCTCCTTGCTCATGGATTTCCGCACCATTTTTATTAATAAACTCTAAAGAAGACTTGATTTCGCCTAATTCTGCTTCCTTTTCTTCTAAATTTGCTAAGCCGGAAAAATGTGTTGGGAGGTTGTTATAGAAGATCACATTTGCCCCACTATTAGCCAAATCGATTAATTTCTGAAAAGTCGATTGTGGAATATATTTACAAAAAGGAACTACTATTGTTTGATAAGTAATCTCGCCTGAAAAAAGTTCGCCTGCTTTATATTCCAACCCCTGGATTTGCATGTCGGAAATAAAATCAAATGCATACCCTTTTTCCAGCATTTCTTCAGCGGCAACCTTAAAGTATGTTCCTTCAAATTGCTCCTCCACTCCATCAAAATGTTCAATCATTTCCCTTCCTGGTGTTGAAAAGCGATCATAGACCGGATAATATAGCAAAATATCATTATCGATATGCCCTGCTTGCAAAAATGACTGACATCTGTTTATGTAGCCGTTTAGAGCTACAAAATCGTTCCAAAGTGGGTTTCTGTCATTCGCATGAATAGCTGCGTAAAACAACCATCCCGGCCACGGATCATCGCTTGGAGAGTAGTTCGTTCCATGGTAAAATACATGATTGACACCATTGAGAAGAAACAGATCCACTGCATTTTTTATATCAGATAGATTGGAAAGAAAATGTTCGTTAAGCCATGTGGCTGATTCGGAGGAGGCCAACTCCTTTCCCGAAACATGGGCGGCTGAAGTGGCCATTTTCGCCCTTAAAGCCTCATTACCTTCCGTTTCCGGAATGTCAGAAAGTGCATAAAGATCGAGGATATTGGCAGGCGAACCGTGTGCCTGGTTACGAATAATAGCGTCTTTGGTGCTCGCCCAGTCCTTCCACCTTTGTGTAAAGTTATCAAAAAGCAATTCAGAGATTGTCTCACGATAGTCGCATAACACCCTTTCATTAATGGCATCTTCATCATTGCCAAATAATGCGGGTAAGTAATTCCGCAAATCATATCCCCTTCTTTTTTCAAATTCATCAATAAGTGTCGGTGTCCAGTCAGCTGAACCTCTTGCATCATCCACTTCATAAGAATCATTAAAAAATGCACGTAGCGTTCGAATATCTTGATTGGTAAAAGCAGAATCAAACTTAGACAAATATTTATCAATAGCTTCCTGTGAAAAATGGTCCAGCACATTTCCTTCCCCCCCCGGCGCTGCTCGTTCAACCATCTTTCCATGATCTCCCTCAAACAAAGCATAGATCGTCCAGCTTCCCTCCGGCGCTGTCCAATTCAAAGAACCATTCTCTTGAAGTTGATCCATGAGATTTATTTTTTCTCCTGATTCTGAATATGCCATTATCGCCACAACCGGTAAATCCCTTTCAAAACGAACCTGATCAAGAGCTAATAACTGTAAATTTTGATTGGCAGAAATGGGTTGGACCAATTGATCAATGGTGATCTCATTTCTTCGTCTTTTCATTAAGGGTTCATTGATCGTCCCTTTGGGTTGCTGACCTTCTACTTTGTAAATACCATGCATTTCATAGATTTGATTCCCTACCGCTCTGACAAAAGGTTCCTGTGTATACTTAATTTTTTCCGTTAGTGCCTCTCCGCTTTTTAGTTCAAAGGTTTTATACACAAAATTTTTACAGGCATAATCTTCATCAATCCATGGACCTCCAAATGGCCATCCAGTTCCCGTAGCCATGTCGACTCCCAATCCCAGCCTCTCAGCTTCCTGGAGTGTGTGAAGCAGCATTTCCACCCATTTTTCCGATAGAAAAGGAATGAATTGTTCTTCATAACCTGCAACACCATAAATTGGTGTGATTTCCACCCCACCAAATCCGGCTTCCTTCAGCACTTCCAATTCATGGGAAATTCCCTCCTTTGTGACAGCGCTTCCCTGCCACCACCAACGTGTCCATGGTTTGGTAACCATGGTTTCTCCTGTCCAGCCAACTTCCGCTTGACCGTTTTGCTCTACACAGGAAATTCCAAAGACAAGTAGAAAAAGTAAACTTAAAATGACTGCTGACTTTATTAATTTAAACATAGTAAGGCTAATTCATATAAAATACTTCAATTAAAGAGGTTGACACAGGAGAATGATCAGGGTTTGTTTCCATGATGTCAGACATGTATTTCCACCACCTTCGGACTATTTCATTTTCGCCCAAAGTCTGTGAACCAATATCACCTGAAACTTTTTGAAAAGCAAACAGCATATCTGTATCCCGGTCAAGAAAAATGGAATATTCGGTAATTCCGGAATCTGATAATAGTTTTTTTAATTCGGGCCAGATCTGATTGTGTCTCCTTTCATACTCCTCAGCCTGGCCGGGCTTGAGCTTCATTTTAAATGCCACTCTGTTCATGTTTGATAGGGTGAATTTTTAAATTAAGGTAATGACAATCGGTTCATCCCCCGTCCTGCACCTACACGAAAATAAGTGTGTTATAGATAAGATTGAATTCTTGAAACTTGATATAGCAATTACACATCAGGGATTTATTATTATCTACCAAATTACGCATACAGATCTTTTAAATCAGCATGGACCAGGTCTATTATTAACTCTGAAATCCTATCCGTCAGATCAACCAGAAATTTCTTCCCCTTTTCAACTGAAGCATTTGCTGGATTTCCAATGCCGGTATCTTTGGTCACCTGGCTCCATTTTCTTTCAGCCCAGACCCAGCCTTCGCGTATTCCCTGAATCTTACTTTTCTTTTCAAAGCCATCTCCTGCTTCACTTAATGGAAAAACCAATTTAGGTTCAATGGTCATCATCACGCTGGTTTCCATTTCACCAGCATGGTTGCAGTTTTCCTTTCGAAAATAATCGCCAATATCCAAAACCGTATACCAATTACACAATGTGAAAAACATGTCAGGAAACAAATATCCTAACTCACGCAACAAGGGTTTGAAATCATTCCCACCGTGCCCATTAATCAATAGTAATTTTGGAATTCTCTGTCGATTGAGGACCGTTGCAAGATCTTTGAGAATGGTCAGTTGCGTTGATGGCAAAACATTCAGGTCCAGTAAAATATCTGACTGACCTGTATTTACGCCAAATGGAACGGTAGGCAAAACTGTGAAATTCTCGGTTTTCTCCCAGGCTTTTCTGGCAGATTCCGCTGCTATGTAGTCGCATTGAATGTTGTCTGTCGCGTACGGAAGATGATAATTGTGAGCTTCCGTAGCTCCCCAAGGCAGGATAGCTAATTCAATTTTATTTTCACGAATGGATTTCCAATTGTTTTCGGCAAGAATATATGGTCTCATGCAATAAAATTACTGGATCAGACCAAAATTCAAATGGAATATCAGACGTTTTTCAGTTTTAATTTTTTTCTGATATCCTCGACTGTCTTTTTGAATGATGGATCCGTATCACAAAAGTCACTGATAGCCTGAACAGCATGGATAACCGTACTGTGATCCCTTCCTCCAAAATGATCACCAATGGTTTTTAGGGAATGATTTGTATAATCTTTGGCAAAATACATGGCGATTTGTCTGGCGATGACGATTTCCTTTTTGCGGGTTTTGTCTTTTAGCTGATCGACCGGTATTTTGAAATATTCACTAATCGTCTTCTGTATGTAATCGATGCCAACTTCCGAGTCAATATCATGAACGATATTTTTTAATGTTTCCCTGGCTAATTCCAGATCCACTTCCTTTTTGATCAACGAAGCATTGGCAATCAAAGAGATCAAAACACCTTCCAGATCCCGGACATTTGTATCAATGCTGTATGCCAGGTATTCGATCACATTTTCAGGAATATTTATGCCATCCGCCTGCATTTTTCGCTGGATGATGGCCATCCTTGTTTCGTAATCCGGTTGTTGCAGGTCGGCAGTAAGCCCCCACTTGAACCTTGAAACCAACCTTTCCATTAATCCGACAAGATCTCTCGGCGGGCGGTCGCTTGTCATGATGATCTGCTTACCATTTTGATGCAGGTGATTGAAAATATGAAAAAAGATCTCCTGTGTTTTTTCTTTTCCTTCGAAGAATTGAACATCATCGAGGATCAACACATCGACCTGTAAATAGAAATTTGAAAACTCCTGGATATTATTGTTTTTGATGGCTTCGAAAAACTGGTTGGTGAATTTCTCTGAAGACACATACAAGACGAATTTCTCATTGATCTTTTTGATTTCGTTGCCAATGGCTTGCACGAGGTGTGTTTTTCCCAATCCAACTCCACCATAGAGCATTAATGGGTTAAATGAAGTGACACCAGGCTTTTGTGCAACTGCCACACCAGCTGACCTTGCTAATCTGTTGCAATCCCCTTCAATAAAATTGTCAAAAGTGTAGTGAACATTCAGATTGGAGTTCTGCCTTTCCCGATCAATGGTCTGTAAATCAAAAGGATTGGTGTAGGCGATAGAATGCCCGTTTCCTTTTGAATAAGCTTTGCCATTATTTGGAAGATTGACAATGTATGGCTTATTAAATTCATTTCCTTTGTCGACTACAACTGAGTATTCAAGTTTGTAATCATTTCCCAACTCTTCATTGAGCACATTTCTCAGCAAATGAACATAATGCTCCTCCAGATATTCATAAAAAAATTGACTGGGAACCTGAATGGTTAATACCTTGCCATCAAGTTTTATAGGCTTGATTGGCTTGAACCAGGTATCGAATCCCTGTTCACCAATTTTTGACTTGATGTTACCTAAACACTTAGACCAAATATCCTGACTATCTATCGTCATTTTACAGGGTTAAAAACAATGATTTTATCTTGCGTTTAAAAAAAAGGGAAACAAATTTGCCAAAAAAAAATCGAACAAAAAACAGCTTCAAAAACTTGACTTTTATGAATGCCGCAATAGACAGAATAGTGGCACTTTTAGATTAAAAATTCTTAGAAAAATCTAATGTTTTTTTGTAAAAATGAAAAGGAAACTGGTCATTCGAATTTTCAGGAATGCCCACAAAATTCGTACCTGTAAAACCCTGATTTTTCAATTTTATTTTTGTCTTTTTATCCATTTATTAAAATAAAATTTGCAGCATTTGTTTTAAGCAAAATAAGGCAAAGCATTTGAACACAAATTCAGGTTTGGAACAGCCTTTCCAACGGATAGCATTAGAACTATAAAACAGATCCTAACAGGATATTATTTTTTGGATTGCTTTGACTTATACATAGGTAGAAAAACTGTAGCTCAAAATTGACAAAGAAGCTGGAAAAGTCAATTTTAATTCGAAAAATGCACTTATCGTGAATTATATTACATTAGATAAAGCCCGTCAATAAGAAAAAATGGACTGAGAAATAGGTGTTTTTCCACTTTGGGAGCAACTACTCACTAAATCTCTCTAACAATTAAGCGGAATGCCAGAACAGTTTTGTTGAGCTCTGATTTGATTGATTAGTTTGTTTTGTCTTTAAATCCGTTTCTGATCAAAAAGTCTTCGTACATCCCATCTACATCATCGGAAAGAGCCATAGCTTTCCTATAGCAGGTAATTGCATCGGTATACAATCCGTTTTCTTCATAATAACTTGCTATGACCAAATTTTTCAAAGCAGTCTCCCCCTTAAATTCTGATTTTAATGACTCTAGTTCGGTTTGCAAAACAGTTAATCTCTCATCGTTGATAGGTTTTAAACCAAAACCATCTGAATTAGTATTTTCTTCACCTTTTATATCAAAATAAACAACGACTAATTCTTGACTTCTCAATTTTGGGTTACTGAAATCCACGGCTATTTCAGATCTTGAAACTTCTTTTTTGAAAATCTCCTCATCAAATTTGTCTCGGATTGTCACGATATAGGAATCAACACCTTCTATATCGTCCCAGTCAAAAATTTGCATGTTACTGTAGTATTCACCATACTCATTTAAGTATACATCAATGTCATAAATACTTCTTTTCACAGCTCCTGTAGCATTTAAACGGCTTTGATCTTCTTCAGAAATGTTATCCATGATGTACTGCGAATATTTCTGAAGGAGCGAAGATTGATTATTGGATATCTTTGAATTCAGGTCTGACACTTTGTACTCGCCGGACTCTTTTAGCTCCATCGTAACACCTGATGAATGAAGCAGGGCGATGTAGGAATCATCCCCTAATTTCAAAGTCTGCTTGTCTGTCAATTTAGTTCCTGTCACAAGCTTTTCCCAGGAACTTGCTGAGCCGTAAGTATTAGATCCTTTATTTAGCATCACCCGGAATACATAGTCTTGTGAGTATCCCTGAAATGCAGCGATTAAAATGAGTATTGTGGTTAGTAGTTGTTTCATGATCGTTTAACTTTTTTAACAATTCTATGAATCTTGAATAGTTTGTTTCTTCCTTCGTGTGAAAACATATTGACCAGAAGCCCATAAAAGACTTCCAGCGAATCTCCTGCCAGGGCCACACAAGCCGCAGCAAGAGTGAGTTCAGTTTTATAGCTGAACCAATGGAACACATATATATTTATTAATACAATAATAAACAGTTCCATTAGCTGGATGACCTTTGTCAGGCCATCATACCAAAGCGGTAAACTCCAATAAATCCATGAAAAAAACCATACATTTAGAAAGCAAATGATTACAGCGGTAATAAATGCGGAAAGATTACCCTGATAATCAATATAATCTTCATCTAAAAGCATCTGAATGATGTTTGCATGAATGACAATTCCGTACATATCCGGATTGGATCGGCCAGCATATCGTTTATTCATGGGAGTGAAAAACTTGTCCTCCCAGGCTGTATCATAGAAAGTATCACCCATGTATCCAAACAAGACAATTTTATCTTTAATGACATCCGGGTTGAAATTCCTGTCAAAAACGTCCTCGACGTCCAATGCTATAAATTTCACTCCTATTGAGGATTCTCCGAAAATCTGAATATTACTTGTATAATTGATGATCTCTTCATCCCGGTCGCTAAATTCCAAAAACTTCTCAACTTTTTCAGGCTTGTAATTGGCCATCACCTGCAATGCAAATGACAATTCCTGCTCACCATTTATGCCCAATACCGGCGGAAAAGTTCGACATACTTTGTATTGGTGCTGGACCTGAGCATCTGTAAACAAATTGGTAGCGCCCGTTTTGCCATATTGGAACATCGGATGAGACATTTCCAGTTTTTCCATCACGTCTTCTGATCCTTCAGTATTGATAGCTTTGGAATAGGTCACAAGGTTGGGAATCTTAGAAAGCGCATTGGCAAGTTTAATATCTCCCAAAGTATCGGCACTACGGTTTTCAAAGAAAATGTCAATTCCGATTACTTTAGGATCATAGCTATTGATAATGTCCAATTCTTCACCAATTTTCCCTCGATCCAGATCACCAATATTTACCAGAACTATTTGAATAGAATCGAGATTATATGGCTTGGGTTGTCTAAGCTCGCTGAATGCTAGATCTGTCAGTTCCACATCACCCAGCGCCTGACTGATCGGATCGAATAAACTAAAGAGCTTTTCTATCTGGCTCATTTTAAGAAAAAAAAGAATCAGCAGAAAAATAAAGCCTGTAGCAAGGAAAGAGTCACGTAATAATCTCTTGCGAAACAAAATCTAAAAATTAGATGTAAAAAATCTGGTCCAATAATTAAGCTTTAAATAATTGAATCCAAAATACCTTTTAATTGAAAAAAGTATCAACCAATAGTTGGGACAGTTATTACAACCAGCCCGATTTGATGACAATTTATGAAAATTTCGGTGACAGAGTCATTGGGTTTGAGCTTTTGCTGGCAGAATTCAAAACATTATTATGACATATTGACACCATTAATTCCATTTCTACCTATTGGCATGACCATTGATCAATTGGATTTGGTTATTAGAAAATAAAGAAACAAAATATACATCATGGGAAAAATTATAGGTATAGACTTAGGAACCACGAACTCTTGTGTTGCTGTAATGGAGGGTAACGAGCCGGTGGTCATTCCCAATAGTGAGGGAAGAAGAACCACACCTTCTATTGTAGCATTTTTAGACAATGGAGAAGGAGAGAGAAAGGTTGGTGATCCTGCGAAAAGACAGGCTATTACCAATCCAAAAAACACCATATACTCTGTAAAGAGATTTATGGGTAAAAAATATTCTGAAGTTAGCGAAGAAAGAAAAAACGTTACCTACTCAGTAGAAAAAGGTAATAATGACACCGTAAGGATCAAAATTGGTGACAGGCTTTATACACCTCAGGAACTTTCTGCAATCATCCTTCAAAAAATGAAATCAACAGCAGAAGATTACCTGGGAACGACCGTTACAGAAGCTGTTATTACCGTGCCGGCGTATTTCAATGATGCCGAAAGACAAGCTACCAAAGAAGCAGGACAAATTGCCGGTTTGGATGTAAAAAGGATCATTAATGAACCGACTGCGGCATCACTGGCCTATGGCCTTGACAAAAAGAACAAAGATCTGAAAATTGCTGTTTATGACTTCGGTGGTGGTACATTTGACATATCAATTCTCGAGCTAGGGGATGGTGTATTTGAAGTAAAATCTACCAATGGTGACGTTCACTTAGGTGGTGATGACTTTGACTCGGCAATTATCGATTGGCTTGCAGAAGAATTTAAGAAAGATGAAGGTATCGACCTGAGAAAAGATCCTATGGCTCTACAGAGATTGAAAGAAGCTGCTGAAAAAGCGAAAATTGAACTTTCAAGCTCGACTTCAACCGAAATTAACCTGCCTTATATCATGCCGGTTGACGGAGTGCCAAAGCACCTGGTGCGTTCATTAAGCCGTGCTAAATTCGAACAAATCACTGATGAATTGTTCAAAAGAGCTATCGGACCATGTAAGAAGGCTTTGGAAGATGCTGGCATGTCAGCCTCTGATATAGATGAAGTAATACTAGTAGGTGGATCAACCAGGATCCCTAAGATCCAGGAAGAAGTAGAAAAATTCTTTGGTAAAAAGCCTTCTAAAGGTGTAAACCCTGACGAGGTTGTTGCTGTTGGGGCTGCAATCCAGGGTGGTGTGTTAACGGGAGAAGTGAAAGATGTATTGCTGCTTGACGTAACGCCACTTTCATTAGGTATTGAGACACTAGGTGGTGTATTCACTAAATTGATCGAATCAAATACGACGATCCCGACCAAAAAATCGGAGGTATTCTCAACTGCTGCTGACAATCAGCCTTCTGTTGAGATCCATGTGCTGCAAGGCGAGCGCCCAATGGCGAAAGACAATAGGACAATTGGCCGATTCCATTTGGATGGAATTCCACCAGCACCACGAGGTGTTCCTCAGATCGAAGTAGCATTTGATATCGATGCAAACGGTATTCTGAATGTTTCCGCAAAAGATAAAGGAACAGGCAAAGAACAAAAGATCCGAATTGAAGCTTCTTCGGGTTTGACCGATGATGAAATCGAAAAAATGAAGAAGGAAGCAGAAGCTAATGCAGAAGCTGATAAAAAAGAAAAAGAAAAAATTGATAAGCTGAATGGAGCAGACTCGCTGATCTTCCAGACAGAAAAGCAATTGTCAGAATATGGCGAAAAGCTGTCCGAAGGAAACAAAACAGCTATCAATGAAGCTTTGACTAAACTTAAAGAAGCGCACAAAAGCCAGGATCTGGCAGCCATTGATTCAGCCAGTGAAGCATTGAACAATGCTTGGCAGGCGGCTAGTCAGGAAATCTACGCTGCTTCCGGAGGTGCACAACCTGGAGAAGCACCAGGAGGTGAACAAGCCGCCGGAGGGCCAGACGCATCCACAGAAGGAGGAAGTGACTCAGACGTTTCCGATGTGGAATACGAAGAAGTAGATGATAAAAACAAATCATAAAGACAAAAGCCCCGGAACCGGGGCTTTTTTATTTCTCTACAATTACAAATAAGTCCAGGCTTTCATCCGCATTTTCCGAAACGATGTAATCTTCATGAGTGATCCGGGCAACGAGTGAATCGTTGTCATCATTTAATTTATTGCGATTCATGCGATTAAGAATTTCATAGGGGATTCTAAGAATTGATGCCGGCAATCGATACTGTAAATTTAAGATATCCCATCTCATTATTTTTTGTACAGAAGCCTTATTCATTTTATAGTACTCCATTACTTTATCATCTCCGTCAATTCCCTTCATGTCCACTTTCTTAAAAATAGATTGACATAATTTCTCAAGCTGTTCTGCAGTATATTCACGAATGTGCCAGGGATTTCTGGAAAGCGATTTTTTAATATTCGGTGTTGTAATCAGGGCACGCCCTCCTGGTTTCAGCAACCTTTTAATTTCTTCCAGAAACAGTTTATCATTTTTTATGTGCTCAATCACCTGAAAAGTGACGATTGTATCAAACTGGTTGTCGTCCAAATCTTTGATGGGTGGAATATTTGTCTGAATGAACCGATGCTGAGGGTAAAGTTCTGACAGCTTATCAACTACTTCTTTTATTTTATCCAGCGCAACATAGCTTTTCGCTTTTGGAGCCAACTGCTCAACTCCCCTTCCTTCTCCACATCCAATCTCAAGCAGCTCCCCCTTGATATAGGGAATAGCCGCATAGTATGCCTTAAGTAGTCTCTGATGGACAGGATTGTCGGATTTGATCTTATCTGAAGTAATTTCTGTCGTATATATTCCCATCCGATATTTTTCGTTTGCTTTTTTAAATCGTAAAGTAAATAAATTTAATTTGTAATGACCTATTGATAATTCTTTTAGTATTTTCAAAAAAATTTTTATCAATGCCTTTGAAAAAATTCTTGCTGTTTGGGCTCTTTTTATTCTTCACCTCTTCCCTATTTTCCCAGGAACCTTTTCAGGAAAATGATATCAGCTATCAGTATGACCCAAATTGTTACCTGCATTTTGATTACACTACTTACTTTCAGGAAGATTCAGTTCAAATTTTAATCTCTCTTACTTTGAATAAAAACTCATCCAATAATTGGCAGGATGATTATAAATTTTACCTGGCATATAAAGCTGACTATAAGGAATCTGAGGTCTTAAAGTCAGATACAATTAATATGAGCAAACACATGGTAGGTTATTACGATAATAATTACCTGTTTCGCCTGGTCTTGCCACAAAACGATGAATACGAATTAATCGAATTCACAATAAAACCTGAGGCGCTGGAAGAAGAGTTGGTTTATGGCATAAGTCTGCTGGAATCCTTGAACTACGGCAAGGCTAATATTTTCATTCTCGACGATCAGGAAAATGTGCCAATTATTCAAAATTACTTCTTAACGGATCAGAAGGTAAGATTCCAATCTTCCAATGATCAACGTGACGAAACCTTATGGATCTATTACTATGATGCGGAATTTGACATGGCCATTCCACCAATGATTGTGGATGATAACCAAGTCTCTAAATCGCTATCCATCAGTAAGCTAATCAGTGTCAAAGAAGATTCCATAACAAGTTTCGCTAACGAAGGACTTTACTTTGTTCAAAGAGATACATCATCGTTGGAAGGAGTAGCCTTTCGAGTTCAAAAAGAGCCATTCCCCAAATTCGGCACTTATGAAGATCTGATCAAACCTTTGAAATATATTTCCACTCGGGATGAAAACCAGGAACTTTCAACGGAAGACAACCCCAAGTCACAGTTTGAAAATTATTGGTTTTCATTATTGAATTCTCAGAACCTGGCGCAGAGCACCATCAAAGAATTCTATAATCGGGTTTATGAAGCAAACTTTTTCTTTACAGGATATAAGGAAGGCTGGCGAACAGATATGGGGATGATCTACCTTGTTTATGGCCAGCCCGATAAGGTGTTCAGGCATGAAGAATATGAGGAATGGATTTACAATCAAAACATAAACATGCCTGCCATTCGATTTACCTTTGTGAAAATCAAGAATGTGTTTGCCGATAATCATTATACCCTTGTCAGGGACCGTAAATTCGACAAGCACTGGTTCCGGGCTGTAGAATTGTGGCGAAAAGGAAAAAAGTAGCACTTCATGCAAAATAGATCACATAGAAAAGAGCCCTCAAAAAACATAATTTTCGGATTGAGGGCTATACAGGAAGCAATTCAATCTGAAAATGAAATTGAAAAAATCCTCATTCAGAAAAACCTTCAATCCGATGCTTCCAAAGAATTGATTGCACGGCTTAGTTCATTGAGAATCCCTTTTCAAAAAGTGCCCATCGAAAAGCTCAATAAAATTACACGAAAAAACCACCAGGGATTTATTGGATTCCTGTCACCTGTTCAGTTTTTTTCTATTGAGAATGTGATTGAAACTTGCTATAGTGAGGGAAAAGATCCATTTGTCCTTATTTTAGATCGATTGACAGATGTCCGTAATTTTGGGGCAATCGTCCGGACTGCCGAATGTGCCGGGATCGATGCGATCATTACTCCGGATCTGGGAGGAGCTTTGGTCTCAGGTGATGCGATGAAAACATCAGCAGGCGCATTGAACTACGTCAAGATCTGTCGGTCAAAAAGCCTGTATCGAACCATTCAATATTTAAAAAACAGTGGACTAAAAATTATATCCTGTACGGAAAAGACAAATGATGAATTGTTTAAGTGTGACTTGACCGGACCACTTGCATGTATTCTCGGCTCCGAAGAAAATGGGATAAATGATGACCTGCTGAAAATATCCGATCAAAAGTGTAAGATACCCCTCCTAGGCAAAATCGAATCCCTAAATGTCTCAGTTTCAGCAGGTATTGTAATTTATGAAGCCATCCGGCAAAGAAGCTCTTAAACGTACTTCTCTCCTTTTTCATTTTTCACATCGTTTACAAAGCTTCTAAATTGCTTTTCGTCATCTTTTTTGCAGATTAGAAGGACATCTTCACAGTCAGCCACAAGATATCCGTCCAGGCCTTGAATAACTACCAACCTCTCTTTTTCTCCCATAACCAGGCAATTTTTACTGTCATAAGTCAGTACATTTCCATCAATTACGTTGTTATCCCCATCATTCTTTTCCCTGATATCGTGTAGGGATCCCCAGCTTCCCAGGTCTGACCATCCAAAATTTCCTTCAACAACATACACATTATCAGCTTTTTCCATCACTCCATAATCGATAGAAATTGATTTTGTCACAGCGTAGGCATTTTCAATCGAACTCTTTTCCCTGTCGCTGAAATAAGCCTCACTCATAGAGCTGAAAAGTTCTGCAATATCCGGTAAGTATTTTTCGAATGATCGAATAATGGTGTCGGCACGCCAAATAAAAATACCCGCATTCCAAACAAAGTCTCCGCTTTCAAGAAACGTTTTCGCCAATTCGAGCTGAGGTTTCTCTGTGAAGGTCTTTACTTTCTTAATAATGGAATCCGATTCGTGGATGTATTGGATATAGCCGTATCCTGTTTCCGGCCTGGTCGGTTTGATGCCGATAGTAATGAGTTTATCTGACTTTTGCGATTCGGCTAGCGCCTGATTTATTGTATCTTCAAAAACATCCTCTTTAAAGATAACATGGTCAGCTGGTGTTACCACCATGTTTGCTTTTGGATCTCTCTGAGCTATTTTGTAGGCAGCATAGGCAATACATGGGGCTGTGTTTCTTCTGTCTGGTTCCAATAATATCTGATAATCGGCAAGTCCAGGCAGCTGCTCCCTGATTAAGTCGGAATATTTTTCATTTGAAACAATGTAGATATTCTCCTTACTGCAAATCTTGGTAAACCGGTCAAAGGTCAATTGCAACAAAGATCTGCCTACACCCATCACATCTAAAAACTGCTTAGGATAGTTATTTCTGCTATATGGCCAGAACCTGCTTCCAATACCTCCTGCCATGATGATTACATAATTGCTACCGTCCATATCTTTAATGATTGAAAATGATTTATTATTTATTTAATGAATTCTAATATTTGTTGTGAATTTTCCAGATAAATAAATGATTCTACTATGTTTTATATACAAAAAAGGTGTTAAATTTGTTTACCTGACAATGTAACGCTACTGATTGATATCCAGCAGAGGCAATAATATAACAGAAGGGTCAAAAACTAAAATTTTTCGGGCTATTTCATATGAATATATTTCGCTTCATAGTTCATACGAAATCTTTGACAATTTAAATATTACGGACTTTTAACTCGTTACTGCATATAAATGAAAAGGCTTTTCATTTAAGATTTTTTCAGGTAAATTATAATAGTTTGTTAGTTTAATTGAATATGGCAATGCTTACAACAGTTGAGGAAAATTTAGATGCGTTGAAGAATAAACTGCATGAAGTATTTGGTTATACCCAATTCAGAGGAAACCAAGAACCAATTATTAAAAATGTACTAAACGGAAGAAACACATTTGTTATCATGCCTACGGGAGCTGGCAAGTCTCTCTGCTACCAGCTGCCTGCTATCATACTGGATGGCACAGCCATTGTTATTTCACCGCTGATTGCTTTGATGAAAAATCAGGTTGACCAACTGAATGCGGTAGGGATCAATGCGAAATTCTTAAATTCAACCTTATCGAAAGCAGAAATTACGAGGGTAAAGAAAGAGACCATTGCGGGGGAAGTAAAATTGCTGTATGTCGCACCTGAATCTCTCACAAAAGATGAAAACATTGCTTTTCTGAAAGAAGCCAATATTTCATTTGTTGCAATTGACGAAGCTCACTGCATATCGGAATGGGGCCACGACTTCCGACCGGAATATCGCCGTATCAAATCGATCATCGCCATTCTTGGTAACATGCCCGTCATTGCTCTGACAGCCACTGCCACCCCAAAGGTGCAATTGGATATTCAGCGAAATCTCCAAATGGAGAATGCTGACATTTTTAAATCCTCCTTTAACAGGGAAAATTTATATTACGAAATCCGGCCCAAGCACCATGCAAAAAAACAGATTATAAAATTCATCAAAGATCATAAGGGAAAATCAGGCATCATTTATTGTCTTAGCAGAAAAAAAGTTGAAGAAATTGCCGATTTCCTGTGTGTGAATGATATAAAAGCAGCACCCTATCACGCGGGCCTTGATTCCAATGTGCGGATGAATAATCAGGATGCATTCCTGAATGAGGAAGTTGATGTAATCGTTGCTACCATTGCGTTTGGAATGGGAATCGACAAGCCAGATGTTCGTTTTGTCATTCACTATGACACTCCCAAATCGCTTGAAGGATACTACCAGGAAACAGGCCGGGCAGGCCGGGATGGATTGGAAGGGAATTGTATTTTATTCTATGCTTACAAGGATATCCTGAAGCTGGAAAAATTCAATAAAGATAAACCTGTTACCGAAAGGGAAAATTCTAAAGTATTACTTGAGGAAATGTCTTCCTATGCGGAATCTTCTATGTGTCGCAGGAAGCAATTGCTCCACTACTTTGGCGAAGAATACAAAGACACACTTTGTGGAAAAGAGATGTGGTGTGATATCTGCAAATATCCGCCGGAAAAATATGAGGGGCAGGAATTTGTATTTCTTACGTTACAGGCAGCTCTTAAGACGGAAGAAAGGTTTGGATTGAAGCACCTTGTAGATGTGATCATTGGAAAAGAAAATGATTATGTAAAAAGTTATCATCATAACGAACTGGACATTTTCGGAAAGGGGTCTGAAGAAAAAGAAGAATTCTGGAACTCAGTTGTCAGGCAAACACTCTTGCATGGATATCTTCATAAAGACATCGAAAACATCGGAGTATTGAAAATAACCGATAAAGGATTTAAATTTTTAGAATCTCCTGAGTCTGTTATTTTGGTAAAAGACAAGGATTTTGAAGCCCTGACGGAAAACGACGCAACAACACCTGTGGATAGAAAGGCATACGACGAAAATCTGTATGATATCTTAAAAAAACTTCGAAAAGAAGTAGCAAAAAAGAAAAACCTACCTCCATATGTTATATTCCAGGATCCTTCCCTTGAAGAAATGGCAACCATTTATCCTACTACTAAAGAAGAACTTACCAGGATCAATGGAGTAGGGGTTGGCAAAGCCAATAAATTTGGTAAACCATTTCTCGAAGCCATTGAAAAATATGTGGAGGAAAATGAAATTGAAACAGCGCAGGATGTCGTTATCAAATCCTCTGTCAATAAATCAAAAACAAAGATTTATATCATCCAGCAAATAGACAGAAAAATAGACCTCCAGGAAATTGCCGACTCAAAAGATATGTCTTATGCTGAATTAATAAACGAAATTGAGCATATTTGCTATTCAGGAACCAAACTCAATCTTGAATACTATATTGATAACATCATGGACATTGACAGACAGGAAGAAATCTTTGACTTTTTTATGAATTCTCATTCAGATAAAATTGAAGACGCCATCGAAGAGTTTGGAGATGAATACGATGAAGAAGATATCCGGCTTATGAGGGTAAAATTCCTTTCGGATTACGCTAACTAAATCACCTCTATAACTTAGAAAACCATGAATATTCTCATTTTAGGATCTGGAGGAAGGGAGCATGCTTTTGCCTGGAAAATTAGTCAAAGCCCAAAATGTAGTAACCTTTATGTAGCGCCTGGAAATGCGGGAACTTCTCAAATTGCAGAAAACATTAATGTTTCAGTTTCTGATTTTCCTGCTATAAAAAATATTATTACCAACAAAAATATTGACCTGGTAATTGTAGGGCCTGAAGTTCCGCTCGTAGAAGGGATCAGGGATTATCTTGAAAATGACAATTCACTTTCTGATCTTAAGATTGTGGGCCCCGGGAAGGATGGGGCAACCTTAGAAGGAAGTAAGGAATTTGCCAAGGATTTTATGATCCGGCATAACATTCCCACTGCTCAATCAATGTCCTTCACTGCCCAAACATTAAAGGAAGGCTTGCAGTACATTGAAAGTCAGAGACTACCCGTTGTTCTAAAAGCAGATGGTCTTGCAGCAGGAAAAGGTGTGATCATCGCCGAAGATCATGATACTGCAAAAGCTTCCCTCAAAGAAATGTTGGTTGATTCAAAATTTGGCGAAGCCAGCTCTACGGTAGTGATAGAAGATTTCCTGGACGGAATAGAGCTATCTGTTTTTGTTTTGACAGATGGCAAATCGTACAAAATTCTACCGGAAGCAAAGGATTATAAACGTATCGGAGAGCATGATTCAGGTCTGAATACCGGAGGTATGGGCGCAGTTTCGCCCGTCCAATTTGCCCAGGAAGGATTTCTCAAAAAAGTTGAAGATAAAGTAGTAAAACAGACCATAGATGGTCTGCAAAAAGATAACATTGATTACAAAGGGTTTATTTTCATTGGTCTGATGAATGTCAATGGAGAGCCTTTTGTAATTGAATACAATGTAAGGATGGGAGACCCGGAAACCCAGGTTGTTTTTCCGAGGATAAAAAGTGATTTGCTCGAACTGATGGTTGCCACAGCCGAAGGCACATTGGAAAACCAAAAATTTGAGTTGGATGATCGCACAGCAACCACAGTTGTTATGGTTTCTGGCGGCTATCCTGACAGTTACGAAAAAGGTTTCCCTATTAGCGGTTTAAACAATTCAGTAGAGCATACCATCGTCTTTCACGCCGGAACGAAATTGACCCCTGAAGGTCAGATCGTTAATAGCGGAGGACGAGTGTTAAACATAACAGGTTTCGGCGAAGATCTCGGTGAAGCCCTTGACAATTCGTACAAAATGGTTTCGGAAATTAGCTGGCAGGATGTCTATTACAGAAAGGACATTGGTCAGGATCTGATGACCCTTTCTAACTGAATTTTATAATTACCGCTATTTTATTAATTTCAAATTTATTCGATTATTAAACGAGTTGAATTATGGCGGGATGTAGCACGTGTGCAACAACTGATAAAGATAATAGCCCTGCGGGCTGTAAAAATAATGGAAGCTGCGGTACGGAGGGTTGTAATAAATTAAATGTATTTGACTGGCTAATCGACATGGATGAGCCGATGGGTAAAAAATTCGATGTCGCAGAAATCCGATTTAAAAATGGCCGCAAGGAGTTCTTCCGAAATACAAATAAAATCCAATTATATACCGGTGATGCAGTAGTAGTCGATGTTCCAAACGGACATCATATTGGCTATGTTTCCCTTCAAGGTGAGCTGGTTCGCCTGCAAATGCTGAAGAAAAAAGTCGAGAATGACGAAAGTGTCCGTTCAATATATCGCATTGCTACCCAGCGAGATCTTGAAAAATTTGAGGAGGTAAAGGCAAAAGAACTTCCCATTCTTTACCGGACCAGACAAATCATTATGGACCAGAAGCTCGAAATGAAACTGACCGATATAGAATATCAGGCAGATGGGACAAAAGCGACTTTCTATTACTCTGCTGATGACCGGGTTGACTTCAGGGAGCTTATAAAAATATTAGCCAGCGAATTTAAGATTCGGGTCGAAATGCGACAAATTAGCCTGAGACAAGAAGCGAGCAGACTTGGAGGGATTGGCAGTTGCGGACGGGAGCTTTGCTGCTCAACCTGGCTGACAGATTTTAAAAGTGTTTCCACTACAGCTGCCAGGTATCAAAACCTTTCACTGAATCCAAGCAAATTATCAGGGCAGTGCGGCAGGTTAAAGTGTTGCCTGAACTACGAGCTCGACACTTACATGGAAGCGCTGAAGGATATACCAGAAATAGAAGAACCACTTTTGACAGAAAAAGGTGATGCGATTCTTCAAAAAACAGACATCTTTAAAAAGATACTTTGGTTTGGATATCAAAATGAAAATTCCTGGATTCCTGTAGATGCTCAGCGAGTACATGAAATTCTTGAACTAAATAAAAAAGGCATAAAACCAGCCACATTATTTGAAAATGAACTCGCCAGCAATCTTGGAACAGATCAAACTCTCAACAAGGATCTGGAAAGAATGGACACCAAATTCAAGAAGAAGGATAGGAAGAAAAAGAAAAAAAGGAGATGGAATAATAAAAACAGGAATAAAAACAGAAAAAATCCAAGTAATGACAAACAGTAGCTTTTTTATTATACTGATCTTTGCATCAACCATTTTTTTAAGTTCATGCGGCGACAGCTCTGTTTATGAAGAGAAAAAAGATTTCGAGGACGGTTATTGGCTTTTTACTGATCCGGTATATTTTCCATTTGAAATCGAAGACGAAACGGAACCATATGACTTAAGCTTATTTGTCAGAAGTACCCTGGACTATCCTTATCAAAACCTTTATATCCAATATTATGTGGAAGATAGCACAGGAAGTGTTTTACAGGAAAAACTTCACAACATTATCCTTTTCAATCAAAAGACCGGCAAGCCTATCGGTAGCGGTGTAGGAGATATTTACGACCTGGAAAAATCTTTCCTGAACAATTTCAGATTTCCCGAAGCTGGTAAATACCGTTTAAGGCTTGATCAGTACATGCGCCACGATACGCTCAGAAACGTATTGTCGGTAGGGTTTAAGTTGCAAAAATCCAAAACGGAATAATACTTAATCAGAATCGCAATGTCCGGTAAACTTCAAAATGGAATCTTTCATTTCCTCTTTGTTGTGCCAGTATTCCCGTGAGAGAAGTGCTTTAAATCTCCAGTTCTTGGCCGCTAAGGTAAATGGAGTGTACACGTGAATATCTTTTACAGAAATGCTCTGGTAATACAGATCATCGTCTGTCAAGATCAACCCGAGATATTTTTCATTCTTCTTCACAGTCAGGTCAGAGAAAGGTAAATCATCAACATATTGATAAGATGACTCTTTTCGCTCAACCAGTTCAATTACCTTTTTCTTTAGATACCAGTCGACGCCGTGTGTTTTCGGTCGAATAGTTGGTTTAAATTTTCCATCTGCTACATCAAAGGCATATTGCAGGTATTTCTTCAGCACCTTTGGGCCTTCATTTTTAGTGTCTTCTATTTTTAATTCCTGTGGAAGAATGCTGCTAATAATGATGATCTTTTCCCTAGCCCGAGTGACTGCGACGTTTAACCGGTTTTCACCTTTTTGCACATTCAGGGTACCAAACTGATGTCGCATCACACCCTTCTCATCCGGGGCATACCCAATGGAAAAAATAATAATATCCTTTTCATCTCCCTGGACATTCTCAATGTTCTTCACAAACAAAGAATCCGGCAAGGAAAGCTTATTTTCAATGGCATATACGTCAAGGAGATCAAGAATAAGATCTTGTTGGTGGATGTTAAAGGTAATGATCCCGATTTCCTTATCCGGATTGCTCTTTGAAATTTCATCATACACTTCCACCACTTTTTCAGCTTCCGTAATATTTTGATTTTTATCCCAAACTCCGTTAACCTTTACGTAATCAATAGCTGGTTTTTGGCTGTTTACCAATCTTTTATCGGGAAGCAGGGTCAGGTTGCCTTTGTAAAAGATTTGATTCGAGAAATCTATCAGGTCGAGTGATTTACTTCGATAATGTTCCTTTAATTGCACCTGCATCAGGTATTTGCTTCCTAAATCCAATAGTGAATCTACTTCAAGCGCCGGTTCATTACTCTCTTCACTTTCATCTTCCAATCGAACTTTGTATAAATCAAATGGACTCAATTGCTGAGAATCTCCTGTAATGACAATTTGCTTTCCACGATACATTGCCGGAATTCCCCGCTCGGTAAAGCATTGTGAAGCTTCATCAAAAATGACCAGGTCAAACATCATTTCCATAGGAAAAATAGCAGAAACCGCTTCCGGGCTAGCCAGCCAGCATGGTACTAAGTTGAACAGCTCCTCTGGAAAAGTGGTTATCATTCGTCTGATGGGCCAGATCATTCTTTTCTTTGTAACCTGGTGGGCAAGATCCCGATAGGTAACCATGTTGTTGAGCTTATTAAACTCAACATTATCATAGGTAGTCTCCCGAGCTCTAAGAAGTACAATATCATTGCTGATTTTCAGCTTATTTTTAACCTCCTCCTGCAAATCTTTCTGCATTTTTTCAAATCGTAGGGAATTCACTGTTCTCAGCACAGGATATTTGCTCTCCAGGTATTCAATCCAGGCAAGGCTCAGGCTGTTCAAAAACACTTCTTCCATATCTACCGTTTTACCGGAACCTTCATAAATCTCAATAAGCTTTTCGGTAATGCTCTTTTCGTAGCTCTGCAGGTTTTCATGAAGATTATCAAAGTCGCAAAGAGAGTCAAAATCCGACTCAAGCTCAGAAAGCATTCTGGATTCAATTTTCGGATTCACGAGGATGCTATCAATTCTCGACTCCTTAAAATAATTCAACCACTGCTGTTTTTTCAATGGCAAGCCATCAGAATATTCAACCAGTTTAAGGCTTTTTTCCTTAAACTCATCAAGTGACAATTTGGTAGTTGACAGGTACTCACGAAAATTCCTGAACTGATAGTAAATGTTCATCGCCCCTACTGCCTTTTTGTGATTATCAAACCACTTAATGAAATCATTCACTTTGAATGTATTTGGCATTTCCTGCATCCATTTAATCTCACTTAATTTTGTCAGATTATGCTCCAGATTAAGGCGGTTGTCAATTTTACTTTCCAATATCCGCAGGTCTTTCTTCTTTGTCGTCAACCCATTTTTTGATAATACTTTTTTAAGAAATGTTTTTTCCGTCGAAGAGAATACCCACTTCAAATACTTGAAAAGGTTACTCTTGGCATCCATTCTTTCTTTTAGAATGAGCTGTACCTTGCCCAAATCCTTTTTGCGAAGAGTCACTTCAGGGCCATTTTCTTTGAAACAAGTCAACAGATTTTTCTCAGAATTGTTCAACCACAACAGATCAGGTGTAGTATCCTTAAGCTGAATGATATGCGAGAAATATTGGTAAACCCTTTCACTATCCAATAATTCACACATCTTGCGGATCTTGTCGCCCCCTTCATTTATCTTGCAACCTGAGTTAAAATCCATTTTTGAGCCAAGCAACTTCTCCACTTTCTTGCTGAATTTTTCCTGAACTCCCGGGATCTCCTGAATGATCTCCCTCATTTTTTGCATATCTGATATGGAATATCCAGCAAATGAGTGCCGGTTTTTCCAGGTATAATCATCAAGGGAAAATTTCTTATAATACTCAAAATAAATACCCAGCTTATCCAGAAAAGGCTGAAGTTCATTCATTTTGAAATGGTTATACTCCTGCTTTACATTTATTGAAGGAGCTTTGCGATCGCTCTTCAGGTATAATTCCTTGATGGAAACACCAGCTTCTTTCTCATCAAAAAGGGCGAATTTAAATTCCTCCAGCTCTTCAGTGATCTGATCTATCTTTCGACTTGATTGAAGAAATTTTCTTTCCAGTTGAATAGAATCCAAACTGTTATTCTTTAGCTGGTACTCATAAATCCTTTCTATCTGGTTATTAATCTGTTCATAAATCCCTTTCCTGTCATTTTTGAAATCATGAACTAACGCCACAAAATCTGAAATTTCCTGCTCCTTCAACCTTTGATGAACAACATCGAGTGCGGCCTTTTTCTGACAAACCAGCAAAACTCTTCTGCCACGAGCAATGAAATCTGCGACAAGGTTACAGATCATCTGGGACTTCCCTGTTCCGGGAGGGCCCTGAACAACCAATGAATTACCCCTTTTAACTGCCTTAATAGCATTTTCCTGGTAGGCATCCATTTTGAAAGGTGTGAATGTTTCTTCCTCTTTTACCTTATTCAAAAAATCGTAAAATGACTCCGAATGATGAATGTAATCTTCTTTGTCCTCCAACAAAGTACGCGACACAAAAAACTCTTCAATATCCGAATATCGTTCATTTTCAAGCATATGGTTGTAATCCGGAACGAGGTAAGAACCTGCCTGCGGAAATATTCCTAAGACCGCCTCGGGAAAAAGCTTGATCTCACCATCCTTCTCATTTTTTACAAAATCCGCTTTCTTAAAATCGGTAAATGTCGTTAGTTGATCGAGAAAGTTTTCCTGGTTAAAATTTATCTCAACCGGACTGTCTTTGATCACCTGGTACAGAGAAGTCCTAAAAACGGTGCTGTCCTTATCAAAGTCATCGAAAACCCTTTCGACAAGATCGTCATCAAGTTTTACCTTGTTATAGTGTGAATAAGCCAGTAAAAATGATTTATTGAATGTGACATTCACATCCTGCCGGACCTTCAGGTACCACGAATCTTCAGCTATTTCCAGCTCTACCGGGAAAAATAGTAGCGGACATCTAACAGGTGTTCCATCCGCAAATTTTCCTCGTGCAAATGGCCAGCCAACATATAGGTCTTTTGCTCCCCTTTCCTGGTAAATGTATCTTTCGATCCGGTACAATTGCTTCAATCGCAAGCTGAGCTTATTAGTATCTTCGCTGCGGCTGTCAAACATGTTGGAAAGCTTGATCTTCGGTTTGCCTCCTACTAAATCTGATATGATGCTAAATGAAGGTTTATTCTCGATAAAGTCAAAAGAATGTAAATCGACAAATTGATTGGAAATCAATCGCAACAGAAGTATAGATCGATTGTTGCCAGATAGATTTGTGAGTCGTTTTAGGTATTGTTGAAGTACTTTTTGCATTCAGAAACTGACAAAAATTAAAACTCAATATAAGGTAAAAGATTCATAAACTCCGAATCGTTTCCAACGAGTTCAGCGAATTTTTCTTTCGTCAGAATCACATCTTCAGAATTTCTTTCATCAAAAATTTTATTCGTCAACTCTTTTGAAATATATGGATGCCTGAGAATCTCAATGTACTCAGCTTCATTAATATTTATTCTTTCGGGTCTAAAGCTTTCATCAATATATGTGAATTCCTTCAGGTTATTGTAGGCCTCCTCTGACAGGTTATAGACCTCCTCAAATTGATCCTGCCCAATAAAACCGCCAAGCAAATCCCTATACTTTATTATCCTAACTGACAAAACCTCTCCTATTCCATTGATAGATTTCAACTCTTCAGCTGTTGTTGTATTAATATCGAAGTGTTTTGGCTCCGGTCTTAATGGTTTTTCTGTTTCTCTGATTTTCTTTTCTTCCAAATTTACCTCAACTGAATGTATACGTTTGACCGAATCAGGCAAAAGAATATAAGGTTTAATCTGAGCAAACTTTTCATCTGAAAAACCATAGATCTTTTGAACATCACTTTTCACCTGAAATATTCCTCCGGCAGAGCGATAGTTTATCCAGTTGCTGATGACAAAATCATCAATTTTGAGTAATTCCAGACTGTCTTGAGAAATCTTATTGGGATTGAATTCAAATAAAATCACTTTGTTCCTTTCTTCAATAACATTGACTAAGCTGTCTAGTTTCTGATAGTCCTCTTTGCTGACAAGTCTACTTTCAGGCAGTATCCATTCAGCAAAAAATGGTAGTAAAATGATCAATAAAAGTATGAAGCCCAAGGCATAAAATCCCCTGGTCTCAGTCCTTGTAAAATTGAAATAATTTTTAAATCCTTTAATTAAATCCTTTAGCATAAAAAAGTTGAGGCAACGCTTGGTTAAAAAATCATGTATGGTTATTAATGGTTGATCTGAATACAAATACTAATGCAATTTGGCTAACATTTCACCGATTTAGAGGTATAAATTAGTAAAAGGTCAATTTGAATTTAATTTAAATAATGGGAATTGGTAATAATATCGACAATAATACTATTAATCTTTAAAATCAAAATACTATTTTTGTAGGCCAATAGAAGAAATGAAACAGGATTTTAAGTCGATAAGTATTTCGTACAAGAATGCTCCACTTAAAACGAGGGAGTTGGTAGCGCTGAATGAAGAACAATCTCTCAGACTTTTGCATAAGATCAATGATGTGCTGAAGGTTGAGGATTTGTTGATATTATCCACCTGTAACCGAACAGAGATCTACTTTAGCTCTTTGGATGTACAACCGGAATCAATTATAAAATTACTTGCTGCTGAAAAAGGCATCAAATACACAAAAAAATTAGCCTCTCATTTTGTTGAAATTAATGGAAAGGAAGCTGCCAGGCATCTTTTCAAAGTCGCTGTGGGGCTTGAATCACAGGTGGTTGGCGATCTTCAGATCATCAATCAGGTGAAAAGAGCTTACCAGGTGAGCGCCGATGCCAATGTGGTCGGCCCTGTTTTGCACAGGTTGATGCATGCTATTTTCTTTACCAATAAAAGAGTGGTACAAGAGACTACATTTAAAGACGGAGCTGCATCCGTTTCTTACGCAACTGTAGATCTGATTGAAGATTTGACACATAATATCATCGACCCACAAATCCTTGCAATTGGGGTCGGAGAAATCGGCACAGATGTAGTAAGAAACCTGAAAGAATTTGGGTTCAAAAATGTGACCGTCATCAATCGAACCCGGGACAAAGCAGAGGAGCTGGCAATGGAATGTGGGTTCGTTGCAGAAGATTTTTATCAACTTAATAAGCTTGTCAAATCATCTGAAGTCATTATTTCTTCCATTTCTACTGACCAACATTTGATCAGCTATGATTTTGTCAGCCGAATAAAGATCCCTGGATATAAGCATTTCTTCGATCTTTCCATTCCAAGGACTATCGAGCAAAAAGTGGAAAAAGTTCCCGGTGTCTCATTGCATAATATTGACCACATCAAGGCAAAAACTGACCAGGCATTGGAAAAAAGGCTTCAGGCGATCGGTCAGGTCGAAGAGATCATCGACGAAAGCCTGGTAGAATTTTACAAGTGGTCAAAGGAAGTCTCTGTCTCTCCGACACTTAAAAAATTCAAAAACGCTTTGGAAGATATTCGACAAGAAGAGTTGGCCAAATATGTGAAAAAGCTCGATCCGAAAGAAGCTAAGATGGTCGACTCCATCACCAAATCCATCATGCAAAAAATCGTCAAACTTCCCGCTCTTAGCCTGAAAGCAGCATGCAAACGAGACGATGCCGAAATTTTAGCTGACGTGCTCAACGAACTTTTCAATTTGGAGAAGGAACCTGAGAAGAAGGAGCGGTAATTATTATCTTATCTTTTTAGCTCTCTCCAATAAACATTCATTTAATGCCTTCATAATTTCATTTCGGCATTGAAAATATCTTCATATGCGTTCACGACCTTATGTGATAATAAAACAGGATAATCGGAAAAATACCGATTATCCTGTTCATCTTTTACAAGATTTGATTTTGGAATTACTTTCTCAATTAAGATTCTACCAATTCAAAATCTTGTTGAAATCGTACTCTTCAGGATTGGAAACGTACTTTTTAGCAGCTTCGTAATCGTCTTTGGTTACATACTGCAACATATCCTTGATCCAGGTCTGAGCTGACTGACCGTGAATATCAACTAATCTTGGTGGTATTTTCCCATCAGGGCCCTGCAGATCTTTCAGATACAGTGGACTGACATCTCCTTTTGGATCGACAGAAACCATGCAACCTGTTGCTCCCTGCTGATATAATTTATAAACCCCATTCCCCAATTGCGAGCAATAGACAAGATCAAAACCGATTGGCCTCACACAGCGCACCTCGTAGCCTACTTCGACCGGTCGTGTTTTAATGGTCATCCCTAATTCCTTCAATTTATTTTCAACCATTTCATTGAAAATATGAGCTTTCGAAACCTTTCCAAGTTCAGGATGTCCATGGTCATCGTATGAAAAAGTTATTCCCGAATTTTTAATCTCTTCATCACTCAAAACGTGAAAAACCCCTTCAGAAACAATAGCTGCCCCATATGGTATTCCCATAATAGACCTCTTGATCATAGCTGATACCACCAGGTTGACAATTTTACTTACCGTGATCTCAGTCCTATCAAACATTTCAGGGATAATGATCATGGAGAAATGACATCCTGTACCAATACCAGCAGCCAGGTGACCGGCAGATCGACCCATTGCAGATACAATAAACCAGTTTTCGCTGGTTCGCGCATCTTCGTAAACGGTATTACAAATTGCTACCCCGGCTTCTTTTGCACTCTGGTATCCAAAAGTAGGGGAACCTTCCGGCAGTGGCAGGTCATTATCAATTGTTTTGGGAACGTGAATATTTTTTATTGGATGACCTTTATCCTCGAGAAATTTAGCAATCCTGTTTGCTGTAGAAGCAGTATCATCTCCCCCAACAGTCACCAGTAGTTTGACATTATTTTTCACGAACAGGTCAAGGTTGAAGTTATTTTCAAAATCGGAATCTTTCGGTTTGAACCTGCTCATTTTCAATGCAGATCCTCCCTTATTAAAAATGTCATCAGCGTATAGAAAATCAATATCTTCTGTTCTGGCATCTTTTGAGAAAAGTCCTGAATAACCGCCATGCAAGCCGAGAACTTTCCAGCCATTTCTCAGGAAAACTTTTGAAACGCTACCAACAACTGTATTCATTCCGGGAGCAGGGCCACCCCCACATAATATTGCTACTGCATCTTTCATATTGCTTTGAATTTTAAAATATGTGTATAATGAGATTTATTAGTTACCAATCAGTGTTTTGTCACACCAGCTATTACGGTTTGCAAAAAGTCCATTTTTCATAAAACACACCCCTACCCCTCTCGAGAGGGGGAATACGGGTTGACTTTTTGCAAACCCAACAGGTCCGATTGCATTTGACATGACACTAGTTGAAATTTTGGATAAAATGATGTATATCAATCATTTATGCCAATTCCATGTGTTTATTTGCCGGTAAAACTAATGATTTTTTATTTTAATGGTAAATGAGGAAAATCAAAAAGAATTGAAAAAGTTAAATATATCTTCCAACTTCCTCATGATCGTCGAAAAGTTACTTCGTAATAAGTAATTTTTTTGTGGAGGTGCTGCCATCAAAAGATTCAAAAAACAGAACATAGACTCCGGCGGCAAGTGGATAGGTATCTATCTGAGTGACAGATTTTTCATTAATGCTTAGCTCCTTTATACGTTGGCCCCAAAGTGAGTAAATAGTCAGCACACCGGCCTTCAATGATTCAATTTTTACATAACCGCTATTTTGGACCGGATTCGGATAAATCACAATATCGGAGACGACGTCATCCGGATTATCAACTTCCCTTTGCAATCGGTAATATCGCAACCCTCCTCCACTGCCTCCTATGATCAGGCTCTGAAAGCCTGTGCCAAAAAGATCCCTGGTTGCGATGGAATTATGGACCTGCATGGAAATGGAATCTTCTGCATCCGTATAGTAGTTGTACGTTCTCAATATCTGAGGCAATGGTTCGGATTGATTTTTAAAATCATCGTAAACACTGATCTCTTTTGTATCGGCGATAAGCAAATCTTCCCTTCCATCATTGTTGAAATCAGTGGCTTGAGGAAATACATTCAATTTTGTCAAAGTAAAATCCCTCCCAATTCCCAGATAATCGTTTTCCGCTAACTCAAAATTTAAACTGCCCCTGTTGGTGTAAAGATCCAAAGCCCCACTGCGCTTGCCAATCAGCAAATCAGGATCTCCGTCATCGTCGACATCTGAAAATTCAGGATTATCAAAAAGGGTCAGCGGTAAAGAAACTTCTTCTGAAAATTCGTTGGAAAAATCCATTGGTTGACCGGCATCAGCCCGATTGTAATAAATGAAACTTTTCACCACACCTTGCTGATAATCATATCCACAATAGAAAAAGTCTTTCACACCATCTTCATTGAGATCAACCAATCTGATTTTTGGAATGTGTAGTTGCAAATCAACCAGTTCTAAAAAATTTGTGTCAACAAGTTTAAATTCCGGAACAAACCGATTCCCTGCATTTTCGAATATTGAAACATAGCCATAAAAAATGCCTGAAGTTTCCTTCCCGTTTGCTGCAACCAGTAAATCTGCATCACCATCCGCATCGATATCAAAAAATACCGGCTGGGATAGCTCTCCCAAATCAATCAAATCCTCCTGAAGGAAATCCTTTTTTACCAGCTGAAAACCTTCTGTATTACCTGAACCAACTGTCGAATATTGCCAGAGTGAGCTTGAGAAATCGGAGTTGAATTCAAAATTGAAATCGATATTGGGAGAAGAAATAAAATCTTCAACCTGGTCTGAATCGACATCCAAAAATTTAATAACCGGATAAATGGGTATGGAAACAGGGTCTGTCTGAGATGGAAATTCAGATTGAAAACCAGTAAAAAGTGGATTTGAAAGATCGCCAACATTATAAAAGAAAATAAGATCATTGCAGTCTGAATGGCTTAAAAACAAATCAGGATCCATATCGCCATCCATATCCCTTGTCAAAAGACTTTTCCCACCGGTATGTGCCACCCTCCCTGAAGAAACCTCCGCACAGGTTAGTCCATCAAAAGCATAAGTGTGACAGTCGCATTCCTTAAATTCTCCCCACTGACGATTGGTAATTTCAAAATCCAACTCGCCACAATTTCCTGTTCGTTCCACGGACATATTCTGATGAAAGAGAATGTCTTCCCCCAATGCAAAATTATAAGATAAAATATCCAGGTCTCCGTCACCATCAACATCCTGAATGGCGGGAATATCAGCGGAGTTAACTACCAGATTGATCGATCCGGAAAAGCCAACCGTTTTGAGTGGATCGGCGACTTTTTCCCATGAAATTCTCTCCCCATCTGAGATATTCCTGTAAACGACTATACCTCCGCTCCGATAATTAAAAATATCCTGATTTCCATCACAATCGTAGTCGGCAAATACAACCCAGTTACGGTTAATTGGAGGAAGCAGAGATATAAAATCAGGCTTATTCAAATATTGATCATCAACCAAAGCATAAATGTGAATTTGCTGAGAATTTCTATCCAGGACGATCAGCTCATCTATTCCGTCGAGGTCCAGATCGGCATGGTTTAGCTGTGCTGAATTGATGCCCCCACCCCATGACATAGATAAGATCCTGTCATTAATAGAAACGGGAACGCTGTCATATTGAATAAGTAGATCGGTGGATTGGGCCAATACATCAGGCATTCCAGCTATCAGCACTGAACCAAAAATCAAAAATTTGAATATCACATTCATAAAATATCGATCACTTCCCCAACCATAAAAATAATTTAAACAAATCTCACAATAAATAAGATGTCAATAAAAGTATGACCACGTGCGATTAATTGATAAATCTTCATTTAAGTGTAACGATAGTTTAATAATTTAGCTCAAATATTGGTGAATATTATTCATAAATGGAAAACACGCTATCATTTCTTTATCAACAATTTAAGGAATCCACAGGTATTAGTACTGATACAAGAAAAATCCAAGAAGGCACTATTTTTTTTGCATTGAAAGGAGAAAATTTCAATGCCAATCAATTTGCATTGAAAGCCCTTGAAAGTGGAGCAAAATGGGTAGTAATCGACGAAAAAGAATTTGAGATAGAAGGCAGGTCCATCCTGGTCGATGATGTATTGTCAACGCTACAGAAATTAGCCAAACATCACCGGGAACAATTGCCCATTCCGGTGATCGGCTTGACCGGCTCCAACGGGAAAACTACTACCAAAGAACTGATCAATGCTGTGTTGAGCAAAAAATACAAAACTTTAGCCACAGCAGGCAACCTCAACAATCACATCGGCGTTCCACTTACATTGTTGTCAATTGATGAAAAAACCGAGCTGGCCATTATTGAAATGGGCGCTAATCACGTGGGAGAAATTGATTTTCTCTGTTCTTTGTCAAAGCCTACTCACGGTCTGATTACCAATATTGGCAAGGCCCATGTTGGGGAATTTGGTAGTTTTGAAAATATCATTCGGGCAAAAAGCGAGCTATATCATTTTCTCATAAAAAATGAAGGTCAGGTATTTATCAACAGCAGGGAAGAGATCCTGATGAATATGTCAAAACGATTTTCCAAACCACTGTTTTATCCTAAAAAAGGCGACTACTACCATTGTGAATATTTAAGTGCCGACCCATTTGTCAAACTCAAAACGGAAAGTGGTCAAGTCTTGCAAACAAATTTAATGGGAAAATACAATTTTGATAACATCGCTACGGCACTTTGCCTGGGTAAGTATTTTGAAGTGCCGGAAGAAGATACCTTGGAGGCGATCATAAACTACCAACCTTCCAATAACCGTTCACAAATTGTGCAAAAAGGCACAAATACCATCATCCTGGATGCGTATAATGCCAATCCAAGTTCCATGGAAGTTGCTCTGCAAAATCTGGCTGAAATGAATGGAGTCAGTAAAATGGTTATCTTAGGAGATATGTTTGAACTTGGGGAAGAGACCATTCCAGAACACAAAAAGATTGGATCTCAGCTTAAAAAATACAATTTCAATCAGGCAATTGTTTGTGGCACGAATATGAAGGTTGCCCAAAATGAGTATCCGGGTGCCGTCCATTTTACCGACAAAGAATCGCTAATCAATTACCTGAAAACCATTCAAATTGATGATAGCATCGTTCTATTAAAGGGCTCTCGCGGAATGGGCCTTGAAAAAATACTCGACTACCTTTAAACCAAACATACTATGAATTTTAAGGACATCTTATTCTTTCTTTCAAATCTCAAAAAAAACAACAACAGGGAATGGTTTGAAGCCAATAAAAGTGAATTCAGAAAAGTGTCGAAGCAATTTGAAGAAATTGTCGGCGTTTTGATCAATCGTCTTAGTGAGCTGGACCCCCAGATCGGGCAACTGAAACCAAAGGATTGTATTTTCAGGATCTACCGGGATGTGCGTTTTAGCAAAGACAAAAGTCCTTACAAAAACAATTTCGGTGCGGCCATTTCACGCGGCGGACGAAAATCACCTTTCGCTCTTTACTACCTGCACATTGAAGATGAAAATTCTTTCATTGCAGGGGGAATTTATCAACCGCCAAATGATGTTTTAAATAAGGTTCGACAAGAAATTGACTACAATGCAAAGGAATTTAAGTCAATCATCGAAAACGGTGATTTTAAAAATTTCTTTGAAGAAATAGAGGGAGAAAAGCTGAAAAGACCGCCAAAAGGATATGACGACGGAAACGAAAATATAGAATTATTAAAGCATAAGAGCTATCTGGCGGTCCATAAAATAGACAACAAAACTTTGCTTAGTGATGATTTTTTGGACTATTGCATGAAAGCTTATGCTGCCATGCGTCCATTGAATGATTTCATTAATCGTGCTTTGATCGAATAAATCAAATCAGACTAAAAATCGTTACTAAGAAATTATTAACTGAAATATTTTACATGTTCATCAACCCAGACGGAAGGATTTATTTAATTATCTTTTTACTAACCCTATTTAACCATTTGGGTCATGGACAAATCAGCATCAATGGAAACCCTCAACTTAGTTCAAAAATCAATTCTACCATTGATTACATTTATAATCTCGAATTCGACAAATCCGAACCACTTATTGATGATTTACATCAAACGATGGGTGAGCATTCCGCTGTATATCTCCTGAAAGCATTCAATATTTTTTGGAAAAAAAAGCCTTTCAAAATCGGATCAAAGGATTTCACAACTTTTGAAGGTTATTTGCGACGATCTTTAGAGTTAAGTGAATCCGTCCTCGAAGATAATGATGAAGATGTGGAGGCCAGCTTTTTTTCACTCGCTGCGCATGCTTATCTGGCACAATTATATGTTGATAATGGAGAAAACCTGAAAGCCTTATCAGAAGCAAAAAGCTGTTACGGATACATCAAGGAAGGATTTGAAATGGTAAACCAATTTCCTGAATATTATTTTCCTTGTGGGATTTATAATTATTATCGTGAAAAATATCCGGAGGAAAATCCTTTCTTCAAACCTTTCCTTTGGTTCTTTAGAAGTGGCGACAAGGAGGAAGGAATAAGAATGCTGCAAAAAGGGGCAGACAAAGCCATTTTCACGAAAGTTGAAAGTAACATTTACCTTTTTCACATCCTCCTTCGTTATGAAGAAAAGCCACATTTATCCACTCCTTATGCCAAAAAATTATTTGATGCCTATCCCAACAACCTAAATTTTACCGCCAACTACGCTGAGTCTCTGATCTTTGAAAATAAAATTGATCAAACAAAAGAACTGATCGACCCGCTTGTGGAAAGTGAAAATTATTATTTTAAGTACGTCGGGTATTTGTTTTTGGGAAATTACCAGGAAAAATATCTGAATGATTACGAATCTGCTTTAGAATCTTATCTCCTTGCAGATGAGATGGGCTCAAAGCTCGATTTGCGAAGTCCTCACATGGACAGTCAAATTTACCTAAGCATGGGCAGGATCTACTTGAAAAAAAATAACGAAACACAAGCTGAAAAGTATTTTCGGCAATCTGTAAAAAAAGCCGAATTCAGTTTGATCCGTGACGAAGCTAAAGAGTATCTCAGCAACCTTTAGCTGAGAGAAACCAGCGGTTTTTTATTCTTATGAGTGATTAGCTCATATATCACGACTGCATATAGAATGATGTATTCCATTAATACAATCCATAGATTTTCCCGATATCCACTTTCAGAATAACCCAGATAGGTCAAAAAGATGAAATAGGTCCACACAATGGGAAATCTGAATCTTGAAAAAACGGAAAAAGCCAGTATAGGCAAAATATACCATGAGTGGACATATGTAGAAAGTGAGAAAAAAATAAACAATGGCCAGACGAATATCCCGAGTAATAAATGTTTTTCCTTTTTCTCTTTGACCGCCACAATAATTATGATGATAATCGCAATTGCCGCCAATGCTATTCCGGCAATTTCAATTATATCAATTCCCTTCACTAAAAACCCCGCTTCTCTGAACAGATAGAAAAAACTTGCATTAAACTCAAACTTTTGAAAATAGAGGTGCAAACTTCTTGTAAACCCATATATAAAATTTGAATTAAGAAGAGGCAGGAAGGTAATCACCGTAATGACTGCTGTTGCTAAAATGAATTGAAGCGACTGATTCCACTTAATTCGTTTAAAAATGAAAGGCAAAAGCAGCAATGGCAATATCTTTGTAGAAATGGCCAGGGCAAATATCGAACCTGCAAAAATAAACTTGTTCTTTTTCATAAAGTAAACAGTAGCGATGACAAAAAATATCATCAGTGCCTCGTAATGCAGATTACCCGCCAATTCTATTACCACCAATGGGTTGAGAAAATAGATTGCAGTAAATTTTTGATTGAACCCATAGATCCTGAACATCCTCTGGAGAAGTAATATTATCCCTATCTCAGCAGCCAGGATAAAAAGACGGATGACGATAATTCCAACCAGTAAATTTCCATCACTGATAATGGCCGAGACCCAGAAAGTAAATTGACATACCGGAGGAAATACCGAGTAATAATCCGAGGAATTCAACTTCATGAATAATTCATGATTAATATGCTTGATATCCAGAACCGGGTTATTGATTACCTGTGCGGGAAATAAGTCAAACGGATTGATACCTCCTGCTGTCAAACGGCCATCCCAAATATACCGGTAAAAATCATCTGATAGTGAAGGAACAGAAATGATAAAAATCGCCCGAAAGATCAGTCCGGAAATAATTAATTGACTGATTGACAGCTCAGTTCGGAGTATGAACAAGTACGAAACGAACAGCAGGGAATACAGGGTGAATATGGCTGTAGATTCATGCCTTTGGGTATAGTAAGCAAAAATGAAATAGCATAGCGCTGAAAGAACAATTAAAATATAGGTTCTTGTAGTGCTTAATATAAAGTTGTCTTCCTTTATCCTCATTGAGGCAACTATGATTTTTTAAATATAAAGAATAATCCCCCAGATAATTTTTAACAGGCTATCAATCTACACCTTATGATTGGTGTAAATTAAGAATTCCCTTTTATTTTAATAAAAATTATGCAACGCTGATTTAAATTCAGATGATAATTGACAGGAATTCGTTGCATTCGGCTTACGAAGGTATTAGCACGATAATGAAAAAAGCAATATTATTTCTTCTTGCCAAATAGATCCTAGCCTATAATTCCCCGTATCAAAAATGCTCCTGCAAAAGCTACAATTGCATACAACTCGGGAAATACGGCTAAAATCAGCGTTTGTCCAAAAACTTTGTTACCTGAGCCAATGGCATCAATCCCTCCTGCACAAACTTTTCCCTGATAAATTCCCGATAACAAACCTGCCAGTCCAAGCGCCAGACCGGCTCCCAAAATTCCCGCACCCTGCAGAAGGGAGATCTGGGGAGTAAGCAGATCCTGCATAATGAAATACCCTCCAAATCCGTATAATCCTTGAGTTCCCGGTAGAGCACTCAGAACGATGTATGACCCGAAGGCCCCCTGGTTCTTTTTCAGGGCTCCCACAGACGTCATCCCACCGGTTGCCGTACCAATAGCGCTGCCAATGCCTGGCAGGCCAATGATCAATCCAACACCAATAAAAGCTAGTATGAGGGGAAGTGAATCTATTGTTTCCATGATTTATATTTTAATTCAGTTTATTTCTTGCGCTACCTGTTTCTTTAAGGGATGGTATTCCACCCCACCACCCTGGAATTCTGCATTATTGTAAAACTCAACAAAAGTTAGCCTTAGCGGATGAACAAATGCCCCAAGGCAGGCCAGGGAAAAATTGAGTGTATGTCCGAAAATTAAGAAGATAATTCCAAGTGAAATTCCTGCCATTCCAGCGCCATCCAGGATCTGAGATCCAATCTGGTTGACAACAAGACCCAAAATGGATGATGCAACTCCCAGGGCAAACAGCCTGATATAAGAAAGCGCATCCCCCAGCAATCCGGTGACAATAAAATAAATGGGCAAAACGCCGCTCCCGATCCTCCTGGCTAATGATGTAGTCATATCATGAAATCCTAAAACCAGTATTATTCCCAAAACCAGCGAAACTTTTCCAAATACCATTAAAGGAATAAAGAATTCCATTTTCTGAATGCCCCCAAGGAATAAAATGAGGATCCCGGCAATAATAAAAAGCTTCCCAAATGTGCTAAGAGATTGCACCCAACCTTTGTATTTAATTTTCCTCACAATAGAAATACAAATTGCCAGAAGGATCTGGACCACACCGATCATTAAGGCAACATTAAAGGCATTGAAGAGGTAATCCTGATCATCAGTCACGACGACGTAATTTCCCAGAAACCTGAAGAAAGTTATCTCCTGATTTTGTAAAATCGGTATACCAAAGACAGTTCCTGATTTTACTATGCCCATGACCATGGTGAAAGCTCCCAATACCAATCCCAATAGCGAAACGCCTTTCATCGTTTTGAGAAATGTAAATGCTCCTATTGATGAGATCAGGATCAGTATAAGTCCATAGCCAGCGTCGCCCAGACAATAAGCAAAAAAGATCGGATAGAAAACTGCGATAAAGGGAGTCAGGTCAAATTCATAATAATTTGGAAGCTGGAAAATTTCCGTAATCTTCTCGAAGATCTTTGGATATTTTCTGTTTTTGAGAATAATAGGGACTGCGTCGGCGGGTTTAGGATTCTCAAACCGAAAACTCAATTCATTTTCATTGATGAGCTTTAATATCTGGTTTTCCTTTTCTTCCGGAAACCAGCCACGAATTACAGCTATTTTTCCTTTCGCTTTGTTTTCAAAACTTTCCAAAGCCTGAAAATTTGCCAGTTGATCAGAAATCGTATCAATTTGGCGGTTAATCTTTGGAACAAATCTTCGCATTGAGCCGAGTTGATTTTCGACATTCATCAATTCAATGGATAGTTGTTCTTTCTTCCTGCCTATATCATTCAAAGATTCCCTTAGTAAATTGATCCTTTCAAATGGCAATTCTTCATTTTTCTTCTTTCTGCCGACTACTACAAAATAGAGCCTGGATCCTTCCCTGCCAATTACCTGTGGCAGACAGTCCTTAAATTCAAACTTATTAAATTCCTTTTTTGTCGCAGAAAAAAATCGAATAAAGACCCCTTTGTTTTCCAATAGTTCAATTCTACTCCAATCAAATTCTCCCCACGGCGACAGTTGTTGACTCTCCTTTTCCAACCACTCCAATTTATTCCGGATCTCTTCTCTTTGATGGTCGAGATTAAATATCTGATCCTTTGGATTTTGATTTTCAATATCCGAAAGCTGTCCGTTAGATGATTCTCCTGAGTCAAATTCCTTTATTATCTGCAAAGATCTTTCCCACTCTTCTTTTTGCTTTTTCAAGGCCAATAATTCCCCGGAAGCTTCCTCGACCTTTGAATCAATGTGGACAACCCCCAACTCCTGCAGCTGGTCGATAATTTGCTTTTTATCTTTGTAAAAAGTCAAAAGGGTCATTTTTTTCATTGATTCTTTCATGGCTCCGTTTCGCTTGCCAGATGTCTTTCCTTTACAATCTTCTGAGCTGCCTTCAGCAGGTTTTCCTCGTCTTCCAGGTATCTTTTAATTTTTAAGATAGACTCTCTGAATTCCGGGATCTGAACCTTTTCGTAGAGGTTCACTTTTTGCGTGGTTTTTTTCCTGGAGTAGTTCAGTATTTCGAATTGCTTTTTAGCTAAGGAAAATTCCACTTTTCTTTGGACGATCTTTTTAAGGCTTTCAATGCCCATCAGCAACCAGGCTGAATTGTTGAAAAAGTTTATAGTTTCAATCCTAAATCCCAGCTCTTCCAGATATGGCACCTTTACACCCGCTACATTTCTAATTCCTATTTTATATTGATCTATTCTTAAAATATCCGGGAATTCTCTTAATAATATTCCTGCTTTTTTTAACTCGTCAACTTCAATCAAAAGATCCCTTTGAATTTTCTCTACCCTTTCGGCCGCTTTTTTCACCTCAATTCTCAAAGCAGTCTCCTTACTTTTTAAGGTGGGAAGCGCTCTTTCCCTGATCACCAACTGCTTTTTTAGTTGCTGCGAGAAAGTTTTGTTGTATTGGATCTTTAAAGCCATTTTTATTCGAAATCTGCTTCACTCTCAATGAAATCCAGCTCCTCCTCTTTTTGCAAGTCGCCGGACCAATATTTTTTGATAAGGCTTTCCTTAATTCCCACTTCATGCGCTTTAAAATACTTTCTGAACAATCCCCAGGCCGTATCAAGCATTTCATCTGTTCCAATATTCACATCTATTGCCAACAACTTACGTGAATAATCCAGGGCATACTTCAGGCATCTTTCATCATATTCCGAAAGATCAAACCCATTTTCCCTTTTTGTACGGGCATTCATCGCATCAGCATAGAGACGAACTCCGGCATTCATCACCTGCGGATGATCTTCCCGGGTCTTTTTACCCTGGACAATTTGTTTCAACCTGGACAAGCTTCGGAATGGATCAATGATCACTTTTCCAATATCGGTGTCTCTTCGCAGGAACAGCTGACCTTCCGTGATGTAACCTGTATTATCGGGAATGGCATGTGTAATGTCTCCTTCATTCAATGTCGTGACAGCGATGATGGTAATGGAGCCACCATCCGGGAATTGAGCTGCTTTTTCATAGATCTTTGCCAGATCACTATACAGCGAACCTGGCATAGAATCTTTAGATGGGATCTGATCCATTTTATTGGAAACAATAGCCAGCGCATCAGCATAAAGTGTCATGTCGGTCAATAAAACCAGGACTTTTTCATGCTTATGATAGGCAAAATATTCCGCAGCCGTACAAGCCATGTCCGGCACCAACAATCGCTCGACCGGTGGATTATCAGTCCTATTAATGAATGAAATAATTTTGTCCAGCGCACCGGCATGGGTAAATTTATTTTTGAAGAACAGGTAATCATCGTTCGACAGACCCATTCCACCCAGGATGATCTTATTGGCATCCGCTCTTAGCGCCACTTCAGCCATGACTTCGTTGTAGGGTTGATTTGGATCGGCAAAAAATGGGATTTTCTGCCCAGTGACGATGGTATTATTCAGGTCGATTCCCGCAATTCCCGTTGCGATAAGTTCAGACGGTTGTTTTCTTCTTACCGGATTTAAAGACGGACCGCCAATAGCAACTTCTTCCCCTTCGATCTCAGGTCCATTGTCAATTGGCTCGCCATAGGCATTAAAAAATCTACCTGTCAGATCCTCGCTAACTTTCAAAACCGGAGGTTTGCCCAAAAAGATCACTTCAGAATTTGTAGCAATTCCCTCCGTACCAGGAAAAATCTGCAAGGTGATCTTACTTCCATTTATTTTTACCACCTGAGCAGGCCTGCCATCCACAATGGCCATTTCCTCATAACCCACATTATGTGCCGTAAGCGTACAGGTTGCCTTGGTAATCTCTGAAAGCCGAGTATATATCTTTTGAAATGCCCTGGTATGTTTCATTTTACACTGCAGTTTGTTGAATGATATTGCCGATTTCCTCCTCATATTTCTTAAATTCCTCTGAATGGAATCCGGTATAATTCATTTGTTTAAAGTGATTGATCAGCTGTTTGAAAAAAGTGCTGACTTCCTCGAAATCTTCAAATTCAAAATCCATATCACATATTTCCAGCACTTTTTTCAGCATGTATTGTTGTCTTTCAACGGGTGTGTTTTGATCGATTTCATCAAATGCATCCTGCTGCAGGATGATCGCATCAATCAATTCGCTTTTCCATAATCGGACGTGATATTCTATCGGTACAGCGTCATCTCCCAGAATGTTGATCTGTTCATAGGTCTCAATACCCTTTCTCAGAATATCCTTTGCTTTGGACACGGTATCCACCCATCTTTTTTCGATGTTTTCATCAGCAAACTTTGAAAACTCCTCGTATTCGAGGTATTTGGAATAAGAATCAAGCGGTTCGATAGCCGGATACCTTTTGGCGTCAGCACGTTTTTGTGCCAAAGCATAAAAGCATCTTGCTACCTTTTGAGTGGATTCCGTTACAGGCTCTTTTAAATTTCCTCCAGCTGGAGATACCGTACCGATAAAAGTGACTGATCCGGTTTTTCCATTGAATAATTCCACATAACCGGCTCTCGAATAAAAATTAGCTATGATGGCGGAAAGATCCATCGGGAAGGCATCAGGGCCCGGTAATTCTTCCATTCTATTCGACATCTCCCGAAGCGCCTGCGCCCATCTCGAAGTAGAGTCGGCAAGTAGCAACACCTTCAAACCCATACTCCTGTAATACTCTGCGATGGTCATACCCACATACACCGAAGCCTCCCTCGCCGCAACAGGCATATTGGACGTATTGCACACAATGGTTGTCCGCTCCTGCAACTTCCTCCCGGTACGCAAATCCACCAGTTCAGGAAATTCAGTAAATATCTCGACAACTTCATTTGCCCTTTCACCACAAGCGGTCAGCACGATCAGGTCTGCATCGGCGTTTTTGGAAATCGCATGTTGTAAGACAGTTTTACCGGCACCGAATGGACCGGGAATGAATCCGGTCCCACCCTCCGTCATCGGATTGAGCGTATCCATTGCCCGCACTCCTGTTTGCAATAGCTTAAACGGACGGGGTTTATTTTTGTAATTTGTGACGGGTACTTTAACTGGCCACTTCTGCATCATCGAGATCCCGATCACCTCTTTATCTTCATTCTCAACTTTGGCGATGATATCTTTAACTTTATATTCTCCTTTTTCAGCAATCCATACGAGTTTTACCAGGTCATGAACCTTAAAAGGAACCATGATCTTATGTTCGATCCAGTTTTCCTTAACAACACCAAGCCAATCGCCACCTCTCACCAAATCTCCTTTGTTTGCCATTGGCGTGAATTCATAGATTTTCTCCGGGTCAATAGCAGGTGCATAAATTCCTCTTTGAAGAAAGATATTTTCAAGGTCATCGAGGTTGTTTTGCAGACCGTCATAATTTTTTGAAAGCAAACCCGGCCCTAATGTTATTTCCAGCATTTCACCTGTAAACTCTACTTTATCTCCGACCCGGATTCCCCGGGTTGATTCAAACACCTGGGCATATGCTGACTTCCCGCGAACCTTAATGACCTCGGACATTAGTCTCACTTCATCATGAAGGATATAACATATCTCATTCTGTCCGACAGGCCCGTCTACCTCTATGGTAATGAGATTTGAAATAATTGCGGTAATCTTTCCCCTGGTCATTTTTGATTGGTTTTTTACACTTTAAATTGTTCAGGTAATTGAAATTCTTTCAATATTTCGGTCGACAAACTATTTATCACTTCTTTAGATCTATCATTCGACCAATCTCCAATCCATCGATGGAGAATCTGAAATTTGAGGAACCAGGCGAAAACAGCCTTTTCATCGAAGTATGAAAATGGCGAGATCAGGTCAATATAATTCCATCTGATCTTGTCGAGTATTTTCTCAAGAATCGCGGGATTATTGTCGTGATGTGAAATATTCAGCTCATCCCTGATCGTGAAATCAGCCAGGTCACCAACTCCATTAGTTTGACCGATTAAATCAGCAAGTAATGGATCTTTAAAGTCTAATTTGTATTTTCTTGAATTTGAAACTGCTATTGTATTTTTTAGCGTCAGATCAAATTTAAACCACGATCTCAGATACGAATTTCCTCCTTCAAATACCCACCTGTAAAAATTATCCAATAGCCTTTTCTCAAAACCAGTCAAATCGATTTCCTGAATTCGGCCCCTGTTTTCATCAATGAGCTCCGACATGAAATAAGGGGGATTCAGTTTTCCTTGCCAGAGATCAGAAATCTGACTGCTTTTAAAAAAGCCTGGTTTCAGAACGTAAGGATAAGGAATTGGTAAACCTTTTTTCTCTGCAATAAAGTTGATGAGGTTTTTGACGTCTGATGGATAAAGTATCTTCCGGAATTCTTTTTCATCTTCCTCATTAAGCATCTCAGTAACGAAGAATAGTGTGCCTTCGTAATCCGGTATCTTTTGGTATTGACCAAATTCCAATTGCGGAAGGGACGATATCAAATAGTAGTAAGAACTCATTTCGAATCATTGAATAATATTCTTCGGGTTTGAGCATTCAGAAACGGGCTGAAAAATTCGATAAAATCCTCATCGGTAAAAGTGATCAGGTAACCCGAATCACTTGCCTCAAAGCGAAATCCGTTTGAGAGTTTTTTATCAAAATCTACTTTGATTTCCGGCAACACGTTCGAAACTGATGATTGATAAAATGACTCAAAATCCCTTTTAAATGATTCCGGCAAAATGATTTTATCAATATTGTCTGCATTGCCTTTGCCTACCAGTAGCATCAATTCCTTTACAAAATCCCTTTCCAGGAATGTTTCCTTTATTTGCTCATCAAAAACCTTTGCTTTTACTAAAGTTTTAATCTCTTGTTTTAAGGAAGAAGTAGCTTTATTACCAGCCAGCCTGATGTCAGTGAGGGTATTTTGTTTAAGCTCTTTTGCTTCCCGTTCCGCATGCTCCAATACTTTGACAGCATTTTCCTTTGCTTCTTCGATTATTTTTTTTGCATCCTCCTGAGCTTTTTCAAGAATCATCCGGGCTTCACTCTCGGCCTGTTCAATTCCTTCTTTATAAATTTTTTCGGTAAGTGTATCGATGTTCATAACCATGGGTGTATACTTTGAAAACAAAAATTCCAGACCTTTTCGTTCACACTTTTTGCATTGCTTTGAAAAAGTCGTATGGTTTATTTTGATGCTTTACAAGAAGCAGTAAGATATCTTTATCCCTGTTGACCAAATCCTCTCCTACGCTACCAAGGATAAATGCCGAAACATTGGTTTGTCTTTTGCTCCCCATCATGATCATATCAATATTCTGAGCATGCGCAAAATCAATGATGCTTTTAGCCACACTTCCATTCTCAATTGATATGAACTCCGGTTGCACATCAAGGCACTTGATATCGTGCTCCTCAATGTATTTCTTCCATTTGTTTCGGGCATGTCCTGTCATGATTTCTGCAAATTCCTCATATGTTTTCCCTATTCTGGTATAACCGGAGGGAACTTCTACCACATGCTGACAGATAAACTTAGAATGAGGTAGCTGATTCCTGATCATGCAGGCTGTTTCAAAGACATTATCCGTCCTTTTGGTGAAGTCAACAGGGATCAATATTTTTCTGAATCTCGGTTTATAATTTTCCGGCACAAATAGTATCGAACAATCACTTTTCCTGGCAAGCTTTTGCATAACAATGCCACGACCTTTTTGCTGAACTTTTTTTCCTGCTACAATCAGGTCGATGTGTTTTATTCTCGACCAGTGTAGTAGCTGCTTGAGAGGATCTCCTTCTACAATTTTATATCGCACATTTAACGATAAATCATTTCGATAATATTTTTCAACCTCTTCCCTCATCCTCATTTTGAATTGTTCATCTATGGGGATATTTCCCTTCAAAGTGCCCTCTTCTTTAATCGATGCTTGCTCGAGGTCTTTTTCTACGTGAATAAAATAAAGGTCCTTGATGTGAGGATAAATACGCATAAAATGATGCATAAACCTCAATAAAATGAAGTCCATCTCTGTGAGATCCAAACCAACAAGTATCCTTGAAAAAGGTTTCATGACTCCTGGCTTTTACGGTTAATGATCATCAATCGAAAGCACCGGAACTTCTGAATTGATGGCTATTCTTTTTGAAATACTCTTATGAAATATTTTTTCAATGATGCCCCTGGACCGGTGAAGTACAGATAGCAATGAAATATCATTGATGGAGAGATAATGATGGATGCCTTCTTCAACTCCTTCATCATTGATCACATGAATTTCCGGAGAAAAATCACCAAAGAACTCTTTCAGCAGATCCATATTCCCTTCTTCTTTTTCAGACAAAAAGGTTTCATTGGTAATTGTAAATAAGTGGATATGGGCCCGATACAAGGATGCAAACTCCTTGATAATGTCCAATTCCCTTAAATTGTGGATCTCTTTGAGATCATAAGCAAATGCGATTTTCACTGGCTTGTGCAATTCAAACCTGTATGGAAGGATCAAAATTGGAATTTTCACTTTGTGAGTTAACCTTGTAGCTTTATAGCTCCACAGGTTGTGTTTTCGATCCTTTTGTCTGGCACCAATTACTACCAGATCGATATTATGACTTTTAATAACTTCCTTAATCTCATGGGTCAGCAGACCCCTGGTTTTTATGAAAGTCACTTGATCTTTTTGGACTCCGCTTAATTCCTTAAGCATTTGATGATACCTGGCATCAATCCTTCTTTCCGCCCATCGCAAGAGAGTCTTGTCCATCAAATGAACTTTGTCAATACCATATCCAGCTTTGGTGTGGTACCTGAACAAGGGGCGATTGTAAACATGCAAAAGTATTAATGCAGCTCCGGTATGATTGGCAAAATCGACAGCCTTTTGTACAACGTCAGTTGAATTCTCTGAGAAATCAATTGGAACAAGGATTTTATTGATCACTTTCATCTGTTTATAATCGTTTAATTTTCAATGGTATCCCGATAGCTATCGGGAGAACCTCGCATTTTGTAATCATTGCCATATGGGTCGATTACGTCGTGCTCGGTTTCATGAGAATTGATTTTTTGGTTTAGCACAAATCGGCTTTCACCTGATCATTCAGTAATCCATGTATTTCTATAACAAAATAATGGCTGGATTTATCCCCAACATTGATTGGAAATCAAAGAACTCGTTCAAATCGTATTATACCTGATTTTACGATAAATGGCTTTTTGGAGGCAAATCATAAGATGACATTGGTCATGAAAGACTTTAGATTTTTAGTGGTCAACTAATTTTTCGTCCTTTAATTTCTTCAAAAGAGTTTTATAGGATGAAGAAGTATGATCTTCTTCGGAATAAAAAAGCGCTGAAGGATCTATATCGTTTTGATGAACTTGTTGAAAAAAATTATTGGAAGTAGGATCTTGATGTAGCAGTCTGGGAAATAAAAAAATAAACCCTATCAATATCAAACATCCCAATATAAAATTAGTCCACTTCTTCATTATCAGATCTTTTCAGTGATTTCCGGAAAAATGACATAAAACATCAGGTAAGCCATGAGCAAGGTCAGTAGCAAGTTGAAGGTTTGACCCAACAGATAGAGAACCAAAGGCTTCCCGCCTTTGAAATATTTTTTCAGCTCTTTAAAATTGACAGACAGGCCAATGCTAACAAATGCCAGGCTGAAAAACCATCCTCTCAGATCTTTGGTAAAGCTTCTGATGACTCCTTTGTCAATCAGAGCATCTCCCAAATCGGCTCCGCTTGATGAAAATAAAATGGAGAAAACAATGGAAGCGCCTACAAATCCGAGAATAAATTTCGGAAACCGCTTCCAGATCTCCCCTGCTCCAACAGAAGTTTCACTGGTTTTTTCCACCTTACTTGCCCAGTAAACAGCCACTCCAAAAGCGATGAGTCCAATCAACATATTCTGGATCATTTTGATCGTTGCTGCAACATTCAATGCCCGTTCTCCAAGAAATGCTCCTGCTGCCACAACTGCACCGGTTGCATCAATGGTTCCACCTATCCAGGCGCCTCCCAGCACTTCAGGCATCCCAATCGTCTTGATAAATGTCGGTAAGGCAATCATCATGATAGCGGTAAATACCATCGACATTCCTACGGCCAGGGTTAGCTCTTCTTTTTTTGCTTTACATGCCGCTGCGGTAGCGATTGCAGCCGATACCCCACAAACAGACATATCAGCGCTGATGGTGATATTGAGGGACTTACTAGCAATTTTCAAAACCTTTTGTCCAAACCAAAAGGTCGATATCAAAACGATCGGAGTGACTACCCATGCAACGAATATTCCTGGCAGGCCTATGGCCAGGATTTTGCTGAATAAAATTTCTGCACCGAGCAAAACCAATCCGGTTTTGATATAATATTCTGTCTGAACAGCAGGTTTTACCCATTTTGGTGTTCCGATCGTATTGGAAATGAGCAGTCCAATGACAATCGCCCAGATTGCATAGCCAAAGCCCAGGTTTTTCATATCGGCCTGGTTGCCTAATACTTGTGAGACGACTGCCAGAATAAATACCAGGATAAAACCAACGACGAACTTTTTCGCACCAATCCCCATAAAATGGGCACCAAAGCTAAAAATAATTGCCAATGCAATGCCCAAAATGGCAAGTGACAAAAACAGGTTATAGGGTTCGACCTGTGCTTTTTGATAGTTTTTCACATAGGCCACATTACTATCGTGCCACAATGCTATCATTTCTTTAGTGGCATTGTTTACGGTGGTATCTTCAAAGGAAAATTTATTTGCGGCTAAATCCAGTCTGTACAATGCCTCCGACTTATAATAATCCAGATTCATTTTGTCCTCCATCAGGCTTAGTTCATTTACTTCAGTCTGGGCTTCAGCGGTTGCCGTACTTTTGTAAAATGAGCTCATGGGATTGTAAACCCATTTTTTCGGGTGCATCAGAGTTTGATTGACCAGTTGGCCAACTTCTGTGTTCCCTGATGAAAGTTTGTTTAACCGATCATTTGCATCATACCAGTTGACCGTTTTAAAGGGGAATTGCTCTTCTTCGGTGGCAATAAACTCTTTTAAGCTTTTTGTTTCCTGAGAGATCTTTTGAAACGGATAAAAATAAAATATTCCCAATCCTATCAATAATAAAAATACTCCGATCCAGATGGACCAGTAGTCTTCTTTTGTCAACAATTCAGATTTAGTGTTGGAAATAAGGTTCATCGATGTCTAAAAATTTATCCTCGAATTTATAATTTTTTGGAACATCGAATCAACCACTTTTAATTATTTAGTTCAGCTCTGTTTATCGTAACAAAAGCAACCCAAATTTGCTTATTTCATTTACAAATGCCTTGTAAGTTTTATATTTGTCCAAAAATTTAAATATGACTTATCCGATTGTAGCGTACGGAGATCCTGTGTTGAAAAAAAGAGCTGAGGAAATTGAAAACGGAACAGACCTGAAGGAGTTGGTGGAGAATATGTTTGAAACCATGCACAACGCACAGGGAATTGGATTGGCTGCACCCCAAATTGGCAAAAGTATCCGCCTTTTTGTCATTGATGGAGCCGCTCTCGAAGAAGAGGACATGATGGATTTTAAGAGGGTATTTGTCAATCCTGTGATCCTGGAAGAATTTGATGAAGAGTGGGCTTTTGAAGAAGGATGCCTGAGCATACCGACTATCCGTGAAAACGTGAGTCGTAATTCGAAATTAAAGATCAAGTACCTTGATGAGAACTGGAACGAGCATGAAGAAGAATTCGATGGCATGAAAGCGCGGATCATTCAGCATGAATACGATCATATTGAGGGAATACTTTTCATAGATCATCTTTCGTCGTTTAAGAAGCGTTTGCTAAAAGGTAAGCTGACGAATATCAGCAAGGGAAATGTATCTGTCGATTACCGCATGAAGTTCCCGCTGAGAAAATAACGGCATGTCACAATTGAAGATCACGCTTGTTCAGTACGATATTTTTTGGGAAAACATAACAGCCAACTTAGCAGAGTTGGAGGAAAAGTTCTGGCAGGTTGAAACAGGTAATATCATTGTACTTCCTGAAATGTTTAACACTGGATTCAGCATGAATGCGGAAAAGCTCGCCGAGCCAATGAATTTCACTACTTTCCGTTGGTTAAAACAGCAAGCCGAGCAGCACAAAGCTTTGATCATCGGTAGCCTGATCATCAAGGAAAATAAACAATTTTATAACCGCGCGATCTGGATGTATCCGGATGGTCAATATGGTATTTATGATAAAACAAAACCTTTCCGGATGATGGAGGAAGATCAATATTTCACACCCGGAAAGAACCCAACTATTTTTTCACATAAAGGTTGGAACATCAAACCCATTATTTGCTACGATCTGAGGTTTCCGGAAACCTCTAGAAATCATTTTAACAAAGAAAAAAGTACGATCGATTATGACCTGCTAATTTGCATGGGCAACTGGCCGACTGCAAGAATCCATGCCTGGAATACCTTACTACAAGCCCGGGCAATGGAAAACTCTTGTTATGTCGCTGCAGTCAATCGGGTTGGAGCAGATGGAAACGGAGTCGAATTCGGTGGCTGCAGCAATATAGTTGACCCGCGCGGAAAATACCTGATCGATTATTCAGACGATCCATTTATTCAAACCATAGAGATTGATTTTTCAGATTTGCAGAAATACCGGAATAATTTCCAGATGCATTTGGATTGGTGAGAACCACTTTTATATAAATTTGCGATTACCAACGTAAATCTTAGTAAAAGTCTTAGGATTTCACCCCCTCACCGAATACTCCTTCACCGTATCAATAAAACACTTCACCTTGTCGGCATTAATATCCGGGTAAACACCATGGCCCAGGTTAGCGATGTGCCGGTCTTTTCCAAATGCATCGATCATGGCTTTTGTCTCTTTCTTAACCACATCAAAAGATGCATACAAAACAGCGGGATCCAGATTTCCCTGTAGCACTTTAAATGGGATCAGCCCTTTGCTTTCCCGGATGTTCATATTCCAATCCAACCCAACCACCTGGCAATTCACATCACCGATGGACTTTCGCGAAGCTATCGCCCCTTTGGCAAACACAATTTTCGGAACTTCGGAGATCGCATCACAGATCTGTCTGATATAAGGTAGCGCAAAAATATCGTAGTGACTTTCAGGTAAAATACCCGCCCAGGAATCGAATACCTGAACGATATCAACTCCTGCTGTGATCTGATTTTTCAAATAGGTAATGGTGCTATCGGTGATCATTTGCAAGAGCTGGTGTGAAAGATCCGGCTCAGTGTAGAGCATTTTCCTGGCTTCAGAAAAAGTTTTACTGCCATGTCCTTCCACCATGTAGCAGAAAATCGTCCACGGTGCCCCGGCAAATCCAATGAGTGGAACCCGATCATTCAGTTGTTTTTTTGTTACCTGAATGGCTTCTGACACATAGCCCAAACTGTCTTCATCAGCAATCTTCAATTTTTTCAGATCTCGATGCGTTCGAATGGCGTTTGGAAAATTGGGGCCTTTTTTCTCGATCATTTCGTAAGGTAAACCCATCGCCTCAGGGATGACCAGGATATCAGAAAAAATGATCGCAGCATCCACTCCCAAAATATCCACTGGCTGAATCGTCACTTCTGCGGCCATATCCGGATTTTTTACTAAATCGATAAAGCCATCAAGCTTATTCCTTACTTCACGATATTCCTTTAAAATACGTCCTGCTTGTCTCATGACCCAAACCGGTGTTCTTTCTGTTTTTTCGCCTTTCGCCGCACGGATCAATAAGTCATTTTTAATTGCCATGTTCAAAATTTTGCCAAATATACCATTCGAAAATCTTTTATCTAAAACAAGTTGGATTCCTCTCAGTTTTGAAACTAGATTGTATATATTTGGACACACATAAATGACAAACCATGAGCAAATCCATCATACTGACAAAAGAAGCTCCCGCACCGATCGGACCCTATAATCAGGCTGTTATGGCAGGCGATACATTGTATGTTTCCGGGCAAATTGCCCTCGATCCGGATGGGAATGTCATCGAAGGAGGTATCCAAAAGGAAACGGATCATGTGATGAAAAACATTGGGAAAATATTGGAAGCGGCGGATATGGATTACTCGAACATTGTTAAGTGCACCATTTTCATTAAAGATATGACTCAATTTTCAGAAATAAATGCTGCTTACGGAGAATATTTTCCTGAAAACGCCCCTGCCCGTGAAACCGTGGAGATCAGCCGCCTGCCCAAGGATGTAAATGTTGAGATTTCTTGCATTGCCGTTCGATAGATGTTTTTTCCGCAAAAAGTTGAGACGCTTTATTCCCCGTTGTCAAAAAGTGAAGTGATTCAGTCCCTCCGGGTGGATTTGAACACGGATAAAGAAGACCTGGAAAGTCAACAAAAAAAGTGGTTCAAGGGAATTGTTGAAAAAGACCAGTTTGAAATTTCCCTGTTGTTGAAAAGGCCGAACAATTTTACCCCCATTATTTCAGGGATAGTTGAATCGGAAGAAAAAGGAGGTTCGATGATCCTGACAAAATACCAGCTATTCCCCAGCTCTAAAAGGTTCCTGGTTTTCTGGACAATCCTCACATTATTGATTACCCTCTTCTTTGCCATTCCGTATCAGGCATACTGGTATGCGGCAATTTCACTAGCTGCCTGCATGGTGAATTATGTCATTACAAGAGAGAATTTTAACATTCAAACAAGGAAAAGCAGGAGGGCGTTAACCGGGCTTATTAGTTCCTAGATTAACTAAGAAACCTTATCCAACTCCTCTTTCAAAAACTTAAACAATCCTTTGATGTACTCCCTGCTAAAATCAAATTTGATATTTGCGGCTTCATAGATCTCGGGAATGGATTTGGTATACCCTAGTTTCAAAGCATTGAGGTAGCCTTCCAATCCTTTTTTATTGTCCTGCTTAAAATTTTTCCAAACGGCAATTGCACCCAGCTGGGCAAAACCATATTCGATATAGTAAAATGGCACTTCAAAAAGGTGCAACTGCCTGTGCCATAAAAACTTCTTGTATTCCTCGATACCAGACCAGTCAGTCAGATCATCCGTAAAATTGGAATAGATTTCCAGCCATTTCGCTTCCCGGTCTTCCGAAGAATGATCCGGGTTTTCGTAAATCCAATGTTGAAACTTATCGATAATAGCGATCCATGGTAGAGTTTCTATTACCTGTTGAAGATGTTCCGTTTTTGCCCTTTTCAGATCTTCTTTGTCAAAAAATAAGTCCCAGTGATCCATTGATATCAACTCCATGGACATGGAAGCCAGTTCCGCCACTTCCGACGGCGTTTCTTTGAAATCACTTAGCTCAAGATCGCGGGTAATAATCGAATGCACTGCATGTCCTCCCTCGTGCATGAGTGTCACCAGATCGCGTAAAGTCGAGGTAGCATTCATGAAAATAAAAGGAACTCCAATTTCAGAAAGTGGATAATTATATCCCCCAGGAGCTTTTCCCTTTCGGGAATCAAGGTCAAGGTGTTGCATTTCCTTCATGGTAGCCAGACATTGGCCGAGGAATTCACCTGAACGCTTAAAATTTTCAATGGATTTATCCGTCAATTCATCGGGCGACGAAAAAGGTTTCAAAGCTTCCCTTCCTTCCGGATCAACAGCCTTGTCCCATGGACGAAGCTTTTCAAGTTTCATTTTATCCTTCCGTTGTTTGGACAGCTCATTGGCCAGAGGAACGACTTCTGATTTAATAGCATCGTGAAAGTCAAAGCAATCCCCAATGGAATAATCAAACCTTCCCATTGCCACAAACATGTAGTCCCTGAAATTTTCGAAGCCTGCATTTTGTGCAACCTGATGCCTTAGCTTTACCAGTTTGGAAAATAACTCATCGAGTTTTGTTTTGTCTTGCGATCTTCTTTCGGCTATCTTTTTCCAGACTACTTCCCTTTTGTTTCTGTCTGTGGATTGCAGGATGACGGCTGCTTGTTGAAGCGTCAGCTCCTTTCCGTCCACTTCCACCGTTTGTGCCCCTGAGATGGCGCTGTATTCCTGGTTGAGGGTTTGTATCTCCGTAAACAAAGGAATGTTTTCTTCTCTGAATATTTCAATCGCCTTTTTGATGGAGCGGTTCATGATAAAATATCCGCTACCTTTTAAATCTTCGGCAAAAGGACTCGCTAAATACTTTTCATTTAATTTATTGTTGTATGGGGCAATTTTGGGCTGGATTTCCTTTACAAAAAAGGAATATGATTTTGAATATTCTTCATTGGCCGTGTCACAGGTCATGTGAATATATCTCCATGCAAAATTCTCAGAAATTACTGACTCCAATTCACTTCGGTCTTGCAGCCACTTTTTCAAACTAGCAGGGTCAGGTATTTCTCTTTCCAGAAGGTCCTCATAATATTTTTTGATGGTTTCCCATTCAGTGATTTTCAGGTCTTCGGGTAAGAAAGTCCTTTTCTTCTTCTCAATTTTTAATGTCTCCATGATTTTATTTCTTAGGAAGGAATATTATCCAATCTCAATTTTCACATCATCTGTCAAAGGATGGCTCACACAGCACAACACATATCCTTTTTCGAGCTCTTCATCGGACAGTCCATCTGATTCTTCCATGTGTACTTTGCCTGACAATAGTTTACCCCGACAGGCGGTGCAAAGTCCACTCTGACAGGAAAATGGCATATCCAGGTTTTGATCGAGCCCCGATTCAAGGATTGTCCTTTTGGCCGGGACACCTACTTCATATTCTTCATTGTCGAGCACCACAGTAACCTGACGATCAATTATTTCTGGGCTGGAAGTGGCTGCATCTTTTTCTGTTCCCGATGAAACAAAACTTTCTTTAAATACTTTGCTTTTTGCTACTTTCAATTCATCCAGAGTTTCTTCAACCGTATGCATAAAACCAGTTGGCCCGCAAAGAAAATAATCTGACTTTTGAACTGAAAAATCCGGAAGATCCATCAGGATTTCTTTCAAAGTTTCTTTTGTTAATCGCCCGGCCAATCCTTTCCACGACACTGTCGGTTGGCTAAGGATATGTATTGTGTGAAGGTGATTCGCAAATTTTTCCTTTAGCTGATCTAATAAATTCCGGAAAATAATGGTTTCCTCGTTTCTGTTGGCATAGATCAATATTACCCTGCTACCTGTTTCAATCTGAAGGATGGATTTGATGATCGAGATAAGCGGGGTAATCCCGCTGCCGGCTCCAAAAACGACGACATTCCGGCTGGTTTTAGCATCCGGATTGGTAATAAAATTACCCATAGCAGGCATGACTTTAATCTTATCCCCCGCTTTGATGTGGTCGTTGATAAAGTTGGATATTTTCCCATCAGCCACTCTTTTTATGGTTACGGCTGGATCATCGCCGGTAAATGGTGAGCTGCAAAGTGAATAGGACCGCCGCTCTTCCTTTCCCTCAATTTCGAATATCAGGGTTACGAATTGCCCGGGCAAGTAATGGAAATTCTGCTCTGCAGGATCAAAAACCAATGTAACGGCATCATGGGTTTCATTGATGATTTCCTTTACCTCCAGCTCCAGGAATTTATTTTTCGCTTTTTCTTTTTTCTTTTTGAATAATCCAAAAACCATAACCGTAAATAACTTTTACCTTAAAGGCTGCAAAAATAACCTTATACTTTATTAAATGACAATTTGTTTTGCTTTTATCACCCAAACTCAATTTAACAGCGTTTGTTCGATAAATTAAGCGGGTATACGCATTTGAAAATTTTATCCTTTCAAAACAGCTTTTTTAAATTGACATACCCCTTCACCCCATATCCGTCAAGCTAATCAAATAAAAAAAGCTGATACTCAGCGAATTGAGCACAGCTTTTTAAAATGATATA
>CAJXNP010000004.1 GCA_913057175.1 uncultured Cytophagales bacterium | reverse complement strand
AACCCTACGGGTTACCCACATACCCACATTCTTAATAGTAATATTCTTCGAATATCTATATTTTGTAAATCTAAAGGCTGGCGGAGGAGCGTAGGAATCTCGTTCCATCCCATTATTCGTCATTGCGAACGTAGCGTGTGTTGGGTTTAGCATGGATAGCGAAGTGCGGCAATCTCGTTAATCGAGTCTTGAAGACACTTTTGGTAACAGTAGTTTGCTGCTTTCTAGAATGAGATTGCCACGTCGTTCCGTTTCTCTCCACTCCTCGATGACGTTGTAGGAGGACGAGATAGCTGCGTCACTCCGCTACTCTATGTTCCTACCAATGACGATGTGGGTTGAATTTATTATTTTTAATCCATGCCATACGGTGGAGCTGTTTATATCATGACTAACCAGCGTCATACAACCTTATACGTTGGAATGACCGAAGACCTAAAATGGAGAGTCATCCAACATAAGAATAAGGAATATTCAAAATCATTTACTGCAAGGTATAACCTGGACAAACTAGTCTATTATGAAATACTGGATCACATTGAAACAGCGATCGAAAGGGAAAAGCAAATTAAATCCTGGTCTAGGGCTAAAAAGATCGCCCTGATTGAATCGATGAATCCCGAATGGAGAGACTTGTTTGATGATATTAAAGACTGGTGACTTTATTTTCAAAATAAAACAATCTCCCCTATACGTCATTCCCCGCCTTCACAGAGTTACGGCGGACAAGCGAGCGGATCCGCCAGCTGGCGGAGGAGCGTGGGAATCTCGTTCCATCCCACTATACGTCATTGCGAACGAAACGCAGTGGAGTGTGGCAATCTCGTTAATCGAGTCTTGAAGACACTTATGGTAACAGTAGTTTGCTGCTTTCTAGAACGAGATTGCCACGTCGTTCCGTTTCTCTCCACTCCCTGCCTCGTCCGGCAGGCGGGCTCGCAATGACGGGGTAGGTGGACGTGTACAAATTCTATCGTATATTGAAATCAGTTTATCAAAACATTTTGATGTTCATAACATATGGAAATAGGTATCGATAGTTTTGCGGCGGCGTCCATTGACCCGGAAACGGGATCATTTACGGATCCGGTGAAGGATATGTCCCGGTTACTGGAGCGGATGGTCTTTGCGGATGAAATGGGACTGGATTCCTTCGCCATCGGGGAGCATTATAGAAAAGATTTTTTAGATTCCGCGAATGCTGTCATACTGGCGGCTGCGGCTGCCCGAACAAAGAATATTCGCCTGGGAAGCGCCGTAACGGTGCTCAGCTCCGCAGATCCGGTCAGGGTATTTCAAAATTTTGCTACCCTGGATCTCATCTCCAACGGAAGGGCCGAAATGGTCATCGGACGCGGTTCTTTTGTAGATTCCTTTCCGCTGTTTGGCTATGCGCTGCAGGATTACAATGAACTGTTTGAAGAGAAATTTGAACTGTTGCTGAAGATTCGTGACCAGGAAGTGGTCACCTGGAGCGGCAAATTCCGGCCGCCTCTCAGGAATCAACCCATCTATCCCCGTCCGCTACAAAATGAAATCCCGATCTACCGCGGTGTTGGCGGCACACCCGCCTCCTTTGCCAAGGCAGGTCAGCAAGGGGTACCACTCATGGTTGCGGTGATCGGAGGACAGACCCACCGGTTCCGTCCCCTGGTGGATCTCTATCGGAAATCCTACCTCGATGCCGGCCACCCGAAAGAGAAGATGAAAATAGGCTTGCATTCCCTGGGCTTTGTAGGCGAAGATTATGAAAAAGCACATGACATCTACTTTCCGGGATATGCGCAGATGTTTAACAAGATCGGTGAAGAACGAGGCTGGCCACCCGTCACCCGGGAAAGCTTTGATGCACAGACGGATAATGTCGGGGCTTTGGTCGTAGGCGACCCGCAACTGGTGGCTGAAAAGATCATCCGGCACAGCGAGGCGCTGGGTGGGATCGACCGTTTTACCTTCCAGATGGACAACCCCTTGCTGACCCATGAGCAGCTTATGAAGGCCATTGAACTGATTGGTAAAGAGGTGATACCGAGGGTGAGGAAAATGGTGGGAAATGCAGAAATGTAAGTAAAGGAAAATTTTTCTTCCATACTTCCATAAAACTTTCATGAATTAAGTTAATCCCAAATTCCGCATTGGAGCGGAATTTGCCCTTTGGGTCCGACGATTTGTGTCGGACTGTGATCAAAGCATCATCAGCTAACGAAAGCGGAGCTTTGTCAGGGTTAACCTTGACAAAAACGCAGTTTTTCGTCAACCCGTAGGGCAGATTAAGCTTTAGCTTAATCTGGGTTAACTCACCCGCAGAACTGATAGTCGACCACTCCAAGTGGTAAGACGAACAGAAGTTCATAAAAAAAGGCCCAACGAGTGGGCCTTCAAATATGTTTTTATTTACCTATTGGGTTTGTAATTTTTATACGCAGGGCCTTTCAAGCCTTTTTTGTTCTTACCTTCCATCTCATTGGTTTCAACCCTTTTATAAATAATGACTTCTTTTTCACTAGCCTGATTTTGTTCTTCTACTTTGTAGTTTTTGTTTTCTGTAGAAACTACCATTTCTCCACTATTTGGTGCTTCTGGTTTTACAGGCTCAATGACTTCCGTCGCATATTTTGAAGGATTGTAGTTTTTATACTCGGGTCCCTGTAATTGATTTGGGTTTTCTTTCATCAACAATTCACTGTTTCCTTCATTTCTTTCAGATGGCTTGGTATTCTTGTATTTTGGACCTTGTACCTTATTGTTTTGTGCGAATCCTGTAGCAACTACGGCTAATGATAAAATGGCTATTGCTAATATATTTTTCATGACGTTTATGTTTTTGTTTCCTTTTAATTACTTATACAAATTAACGCAATCTAGCCTCCGCCAGACGCGTGTAAAATCGGTATTCTTAACAAGGAAAATACGTATGGAAATGTGGTAAATACGTACGCCGGTTCTCTTCTATTTATTGATATGGTCTTTGAAGTGATCGTGAAAATGATGAACTGGAAGGATATTCTCTTTTTATCACTGCAGTTAATTAGTACACTATATAACAGAGAGACCCCGGCATAAGGTCCGGGGATTGTCTTATTTACCGGGGATTATCTTCTCGTTTTTATTTAATTTGAAATCATGAATATTTACTATGTCTATATCCTCACTAATAAAAATCACACCGTGTTTTATGTGGGATTTACAGATGATGTTTATCGTAGAACAATTGAACATCGTGAAAAGCTTTTGAAAGGATTTACAAGCAAATTCAACGTGGATAAACTACTCTACTACGAAGAATTTAATATTAAAGAGGATGCGTTACACCGAGAAAAAGCTTTAAAGAGATATAAACGTGATTGGAAAGTCAATCTTATTAACTCTAAGAATCCTGGCTGGAAAGATTTATTTACTGAATTTATAAAATAAATTAAATAGCGATAGTTCCCGGACTCGTTCCGGGACCTGTCACTCATACAATGATGCTGCAAAGGGCAAAATTCTTTTGGTTTGATTTGCTCCGATGAGTTTGGTGAGCAGATAGGCAACAGACCCCGTCCCGATAGCTATCGGGACGGGGATGGTCGCTTTTTGTTATTTCTTTGAGATTAAATTAGCTTCTTATTGTAAGCATAGCGGATCATTTCAGAGGCATTGGAAACATTCAGCTTTTTCATGATCTTACTTCTGTGGGTCTCCACCGTACGCACGCTGATGCAAAGTTCATCGGCTATTTCCTTGGTGATTTTACCATCCGCCACCATCCTTACGATGGTCAATTCCCTGTCTGTCAATATGCGGTTTTCCGTGGGGGTGGAAATGTCATTGATCAGTATATCGGATATTTTATTTTTAAAATACTTCTTGCCCTGATGTACATCGTAAATCGCTTCAAATAATTCCTTTTCACCACTTTCCTTTAACAAATAGCCCATAGCGCCTTTTCTCAGGCTTTCTTTAATGTATTGAATTTCTTCATGCATGGTCAGCATAATAAATTTTACATCGGGGTATTTATATTTTACATCATCCAGGACATCTAACCCGGATTCGCCAGCCAGCGATATATCCAATAACACCACATGAATTTCATTTTCTGCCAATGCCTTATCAAGTTCTGCCCGGCTCCCCACGCCCTGATGTACTTCAAAATCAATATTCTTTTGTAACAACGACTCCATGCCGCTGCGAAACATTTCATGGTCATCTACTACAATTACATTGATCTTTTTCATATGATAGGAATATTTACTTCTACAATAGTACCATGTTCATCAGATTCAACAATCAATTCCCCATTTAGCAACCCTGTTCTTTCTTTAATGTTTTTAAAGCCAAGACCGGAAGATTCCGATATCGAATCATCCTTGAGGCCCTTTCCATTGTCCTTAATATATATATTCATCTGATCATCAAACTCCGTCACGGAGAGTAAAATTTCCGAGCAATGAGCGTGTTTTAAAGCATTATTAATGACTTCCTGTACAATTCTGTAGACATACACCTGTTTTGATTTTATCAGTTGAGATTTTTCATGGACACTATCACAACTGTAAATGACTTTGATCCCTGTATTCTTCTCGGTACTTCGGGCCAATTGGGCCAAAGCATCAAATAAGCCAAAATCCATTAATACAGCCGGCATCAGATTTCGGGAGAGATTGCGGGTTTCATTGATGGCATCGTCCAGCATGGTCATAAACTCCCCCCTGGTCGTTTCATTTAATTCATTGCTCAATCTCAATTTCATGGAAGTTAACATAGCTCCCAATCCATCGTGTAAATCGCGGGCGATTCGTTCCCGTTCATTTTCCTGCCCTTCGATCAAGTTCCTTTTTGACCGTCTTTCCAGCTTGGTTTTTTCTTTATCAAGCAAAACCAGTTGATCCCTCATCGTCATGATTGCCTTGCCAAGCTCATCCTTTTCACCAAGACTGGTATAGGGTTGGTTCATATCTCCTTTTCCAATATGAATGGCAAAATTTACGGCGGATTGTAACGATTCCACGAGTTTATCCATGGATTCCATAATGATAGAGAACTCTTCAATAAACTCCTCCCTCCGGTCATTTTCAGGGAGTTCTCCCAGGGAAAGCTTATCGGCAATTTTCTTAAGCCTTCGCACCGGCCTTTGAAGCCATTCAGCTAAAAGTGCTGATCCAATAAATGAAAGGATAAGAATGACCCCCAACACCTGGAACATTTTCATGCGAAGCGATCTGATAGGTTCCATCGCCTCCTCCAAATCTATTTCCGTAAGTAGCGCCATTTGCAATCCTTCGTAATCTACCAATCGATAATAGCCAATGATCGGAACCCCACGGTAATCAGGGTAGACTTCTACCCCCGATTTTCCTTCAAATGCCTGTGTAGCTCCAAACGTTTTACACGGAATAAGCCTGGGGAGACTATCCGGAAAGAAAATGGATTCTGATATCATCCGGTAGTCAGGGCCTACCAGGTAGGACTCGCCGGTCACTCCCAGCCCGGTTCGTTCCTTCAAAATATCTTTAATGGAAAAATAGTCAAGGTATATTCTGATTAAGGTGGTATCCAGCGCATATTCAAATAAATATTCTTCTGCATCGGGAATGGTTTGTGCAGTAAATTGATCTTTGCAATCTGTACACGGTACCAGACCGATTTGCTGAACATCCTGAATGGAACTCAGGGCATCAATGAGGTCCTGCTGCGTGGAAATGCGGGAACTTTGGTATTCCAGAATTCGTAAAATCTCCCGCTGTCGATTCGCTAAAACCTGTTCAACCAATCTTATTTTTAATGTATTAATGGAATTAAGCCGGTCTTTCGTTCGCTCCAGCAAATTGTCCTCCAAACTTTGCAGGACAACCATGAAGATGGCAATGGAAAAGACAGCGCTTATTCCGAACAAGCAAAATACCAGCCATGTACCCAGTTTAATTTTCAAAGGTGTATTCTTTCATTGATGATTGGTGAGCTAAGATATTAAAAATTGCTTCGTATTATAAAAAATTATGGATTGCAATAAGGGAAAGTGATGAGGAAGCGCTGGACACCTACTTTCCGGGATATGCGCAGATGTTTAACACGATCGGCGAAGAACGGGGCTGACCACCTGTCACCCGGGAAAGCTTTGATGCACAGACGGATAAAGTCGGGGCTTTGGTTGTCGGCGATCCACAGCAGGTGGCAGAAAAGATCATCCGGCACAGAGCGTCGCTGGGTGGGATCGACAGATTTACTTTCCAGATGGACAACCCCTTGCTGACACACGAGCATCTCATGAAAGCTATTAAACTGATCGGGAAAGAGGTGATACCGAGGGTGAAGGAGTTAGTGGGTTGATTGGCAAAATTCAATACGGTAACGTTCTTTAGGACTTGCAGAGACATATTAAAAATTTATCTGCGTTGCACTTTGTTATTTGCCGACAAGCGGGTTGATATTAAACTGAAAAGGTTGATTAATTACAGATGATCATAGTTGAATTTTTCAAATCTATCCTTTTGTTCATTAAGATCAATCCAATTAAAATCATATTTTTCTTCTTCTTTCCAATCATCGGGGAAATTTATTATCAAATATTGTCCTATTCCAAATTTACCTTCAAAATATGTATTGAATCCAAGTCCTAATGTTGCCATGCCTGTTCCAAAATCATTTGTTTCAAACTGTGATGACAATAGGACAAATAAACCAGAAAATGCATCCAATAGATTTTTAAAATTTGCTTCTTCAAAATTTAAATGTCTGTCATGTTTAGTTCTGTTATAAGCTTGATACCAGGTTAATGAACCATTGGTCTTCCAGCTTTCAAAAGGTTTTCGGATACGGTTTTCCCCTATCCAATATGGAAATTCAACAGTGTAGGCATCCAAATGGTGACTTTTATTTACAACCTTGAATTGGTTCATTCCCCATTCATCATATGGAATTAGTCTCCTCTTTTTATTTATGGGGTTGAATATATTCTCATTAAGTATTGCCTTAAAATTTGCCTCAACTTCAATACACATTCGCATAAGAAGTTCATGGATTCTAAAAGAATGGGTTTTTAAATTTTTATCCGAGGGTTCAATGAATTCAAATAGCTTTAAGATGTCTTCTTGTAGTAACATGAATGATCTAATGAAGTGCTCAGGATTTTTACTATATTCTTTGTCAACAATATATCCATTTGTGCCCTGACCAGGAATTGCATTAGATACTTCCGGTCGATAAATTCTATGAAATGGTTTTTGAAAACCCATAATGTTAATTAAGTTACTTATTATTAAGTTTTTAAAAAATTACTTTTTGAATCAAAAGAATGAACATATACTTCGAAAAACTGAATAAAATTATTCTAGGACAATATAAGGATGAAAAAGAGGAAAGTGATAGAGTTTCGGACAACAACGATAAGTTGATTGTTTGGATTGTAGGAATTTCAACAGGCTCAATCGCATTAATTTTATCTGCAAAAAATAATATTGATTTATTACCTCAAGAATCTCTAAGATCAATAATCTTCTTTTTTGTTGTTACTATTATTCTTGGGGTTGTTGGTCGTGCACTTAGTGCTATATCTAGTTTAATTGGTTTTAAGTTGAATTCAATCTTTTTTTATAACCTAAAAACATCTGAAATTCCACATGCTGTCCGAAATCTAACTGGAGAAGAGAATGCTGAAACAATTTACTTCTATTTAATAAGTGATTTTCAAGCTGATCCCCAACTCATACAAGACTATATGAAAAATTTAAACGTCAAGGATCGGAAGCAATATGATATGATAATGAGAGATTTTTATTCTGGCTTTGCCAAGTCAAGAGAAGAAGCTTTTGATTTAGCAAATAATACAATGCGAAATATAATAATTGATTCATTTGGATATAGAAAAAATCATTTCGATAAACAACCAAAAATATCAAATAGAATTCCGGGTTGGATTATGAGGAGATGCACAACTATACATTTGTATTTTTATGGAGTTTCAGTAATAAGCTTCACAATAGCAGCAACACTTTTATCTATTAAAGCTTGGGGCTCCCTTTAAAAGGATTTTAACTAATGAAAACACTTTGTTATGCAAGGTAAGAATCACAATCAGACTCGCTTTAGCGAAAAGGATTTGACGTCTGTATTCTTAGGCAAACACCTACCCCTTCAACCAACTCAATATCATCGCATCCGTAATCTTGTCGTCATCTGCTAATAAAAAGGCTTTGCTGATGATCAGGGAGAGTCCCCGGCCGCCTTCAAAAGGCAGGAAAACGTTTTTCGTTTCCACAACAGAACCGGCAGCAGCTATCCGATCACAGCGGTAAAAATGACATTGAACAAAGTCAGGAATTGAACTAAAATACCTCAGTGCCTCCCAAAGGTTTCTTCTAAGTTTTACTATATTTTTTACTCTAATTTTTGTTATATTAGTAAGCACTTTCAACTAATGTGGTTTTTGAATTTCTAGATAATGCCTGAACTTAAAACCAACACATTTGGACTCATAATAGCCTATCTCGTTCCAGGTCTGATTTTATTTCACGGACTATCTTTCTATCTATGTGATATAAAGAAAGTATTTAACACCTTTTTAACATCAGAATCTAATATTGGTCTATTTTTACTTGTATTTATATTCTCAATTGGTTTGGGATTAATTATTCAAATCTTTCGTTCTATTCTTTTCGAAACGGGTTTATTAAAAAAGATAGACAAGACAGACTTAGGAACAACAGATGCCTCTGTCTCTTATTTTCGAATGATAGTTGATGAACAATATCGTTATCATCAATTTTATGGAGGAATGGTTTTGATAACACCGGTCTACTTTCTTGGGTTATATTTAACATACAGCAGTAAATGGTGGATCATCTGCATTGGAATAATTATATTGAGCCTGATGATCTATGCTTCAATAAATTCATATGATCGAATGAAATCTTATTTAACAAAAAAAAAATAATAAAATGCCAAACGGACTCCCATCTATGTACAAAGAACTTGTTGAAATTATCAATTCATTAGAAGATGATTTCTCGAAATTTTATGAGAAAGGTAATAGTGCTGCCGGTACACGGATAAGAAAAGGAATGCAAGATTTAAAAAATCTTGCTCAAGATATTCGAGTCGTAGTACAAAACATGAAGTCAAAACGTTAACTCAACCCAACAATCCCGCGAAATCCTGCTAAACTAACGCAGCCTTTCACTTAAACTCCATAATGTTCCACTTAGTTTCCATAATGTTCCACTCAGTTCCCGCGATCTTTGACTTAATAAACACAATGTTTGACTAAGGGTCCGCGGATATTGACTTAGTGGACGCCATGATTGCCTTATTTTCCGCCATTTTCAACTTAGTCCCTGCAATGATTGCCGTAGTTGCTGTGATCCTTGACTTAGCAGGCGCGGGAATCAACTAAGTCTCCACCAAATTTATCAGGAGTCATTCAGGCGTTATCGAAATAGAATTATTAGAAGTAATCATGTTCATTTCTGAAGAAAATATTGAAATAGTTAAAATTTAACTTAATAAATATTTACAAAACAGTCTGAATGATTTAGTTTAAGGGCTTAACTATTTTTTAACCCTTAATAATTCAACTATGCGTCGAATTTTTAACATTACGGACGCCCGCTTGCTGGAGCATACGGGTGTCACCCTCGAAGCCCTTACAACCGATCTCGCTGATTTTACTGCTTTCGATCCGGACCTGAACCAGGACAAGGTAACAGCTCTCACCGACCTTTACCGCACAACGCTAGAGGAAGGCGGAGACGACATGGTCCGCGGAAAGCTGGGTGAAAAGACACAAACCCTGCTGGATGTGATGGATAGCAGTAACAAGATCATCAAATCCCTGCGATATTGGGTCAACAAGGCTTTTGAAGACGATCCTGCCGGTCACAAGCGTTTCCGGTTGACGAAGTACTGGAAGGTGCACAACAACCAGCCGGAGCTGATCGCGTACCTGTCCTCCCTGGCAACTGTGGTGGAGGAGTTGCGTCCCCAGCTGGAAGCGGCCAATGCGCCTGCCGAATTGCTGGATAGCGTGAAAACCTTGTCCATGGACGTGGAAGCAGCCAACAACATCCAGGAAAACAGCAAAGGCAGCAGGGGATCAGCCACGCAGGATCGCGTGACGAGATTGAATAGCATCTATGCGATCTGTCAGCAGTTTAATCGCGCGGCGGAATACATCTACGATGAAGACCCTGCCAAACGCGAGCAGTACCGCATTCCCGGCTACACCCCTCCCGGCGAATCAGTGGAAGAAAGTGAAGAAAGTGCAGCAGCATAATAAGGTGGTTTTGGTTAAAAAAGAAAAACCCGGATCGCTTTGATTCGGGTTTTTCATTGGTGAAATACCAACTCTTCCCCCCCTACTCCCGATACGGCATTTCCCGTCTTCACAATTGTTACGACGGAGAAGCGTGGAAATCTCGTTCAACCCCCAAACACGTCATTGCGAACGAAGTTTGGGTTGGTCGAGTGATTGGGACGAAGTGTGGCAATCTCGTGAATCGGATCTTAAATTAACTTTTGGCAGAAGTTGTCCATGTTTTCAAGAACGAGATTGCCACGTCACACCAACGCTATCACTTATGGTTCTTCTCGCAATGACGGTTTGGGAGGACCAGATCGCCACGTCACTCCGCTGCTCCACGTTCCCTGCCTCGACCGGCAGGTGGGCTCACGATGACGGTGTAGGGGGAAGAGATCATCTTTCCTCCCATGTAAATGTCCCCACTTGTACAGTCTCCTTTTCTTCTTTCAATTGCAAGGTCATGGACTTTTGTTGTTGGTTTTTTCTCCCGTAATTCGTAAAGATCGTTACCTGCAGAGTAGTGGGGCCTGCGATTTTTTGTACCCGTTCATCATAGTAATCCACTTCAATTTTATATTCCCCTTCCATAGCTTGTTTGATTAAATACTCTTCCGGACCATAGCCATCCATATAATCTTCCGTGAGACGGCCTCCATTTACGGTTAGCGAATTTGAATAGTAGCACTTTTCTCCATTGGGCTCAGTTATCCAGAGATCCAGATCTGTTTCCAGGGTATTCCAATCCAATACCACCCGTATGTCTACCGGCGTCGGCCGAATAAAGTCTTTAGGCACTTTATGGAGATCCAGGTCCTTTTTATGGAGCGCTATCAGGTTGTTCATCTCTCCCAGCACGGTGGATTTAATAAAAGGAAAACGTTCATCATCATCCTGCCAGTCGGTTAGGATAATTTCGAGAAACAAATCCAATGCCCGTTGATATTCGCCTTTCGCCTGATATGTGAGTGCCAGATCTCGTAGAGAGTGCGGTTCTCCTTCTCTTATTTCGGCTATTTTTTCAAACAAATAAATACTTGATGTATAATTACCTACTTGTCGGTATTTTTGCGCCAGCATTTTTAATAATTCATAATTTTCCAGGTCCAGTTCTGACAGGTTGGAAAGAATTCGCAATCCAAGTCGCTCCTGCCCTTGTGTGAGAAAATAGGATCCTGTTGATAAATAAAAGGAAGGCATGATGGTATATGTCTCTTTCAATCGTAAATACAGAGCGTATCGATCCTGAGGTTTTGCCTTCTTCAGAGAATCAAGATAGGGTTCCTCTGGTTGCCAGTCTTCTATGACCAGGTCTTGAAAGAATTTAGAAGTAATTGAGTCAGGTAATTGAAACTCATCTTCCAGGGCATCTTTGGTCATAATGACAATCACTCCATCCGCTGCACGTGAACCATAAATGGCACTCGCGTCTTCATCCTTGATAACGTTCATGGAAGCCACCTGATCAGGATCAAGATCTTCATATTCAGATCTCGTTACCATCTCCCCATCAACGATGTACATGGGTTCATCTCCGAGAGAAATACTCCTGTTTCCACGTATTACTGTGGTTCCAGGCAGAGCGTCGGTAATGTTCACTCCTGCTGCCTGCCCTTGCAACTCAGTAGTAATGGTTACTACTGAACCAGTTAACATTTGCTTTCGAACTTCCCCATAGCCGATTACCACCACTTCGCTTAACTCATTAATATCATACTCCAGTACAATGTCTACCGTATTTCTGTCTGCTACTTCCACTTCTTCCGATTTAAAGCCTACAAAGCTGATGGCTAACACTTCATCATTATTAACAGCAATTTGATAGTCACCCGCCATATCCGAAACGGTTCCTCTTGAGGTCCCCTTTACCAGGATATTCACACCGGGAAGGCCGGTTCCATCTTCCGGATCCATTACTTTTCCTGTTACTACCTTATCATACTCACCACGATCAATAGGAATAGTGGTAATTGAAACGGTTTCAGGTTGTTCGGACTGTTCAACAATTTCATTTTCGGGCTCAATATTTTCCAGCTCCTCAACAGATTGTGCTTCCGTACCCACCTCTTGCGAAAGTGGCTCTTCAACATTTCCTGATCCATTTTCTCCGCTTTGACCGGATGGCCCTTCATTCTCTTCGGGAACATAGATCATGGAATCCTTTCGATCCTTCTCCCACCAATCCATCCTGTCCTCAAAGTCCTCCAGCGCCAAGTCTAAGAGTTCTGAATCCAGCAAGTTACGATCCTCTGCTTTTTGTGCCATCATCTTTTCGTACGCCTCCCTTAACTCGGTGGGAGGTATAATTTCGTATCGCACATAGTCTTCTACTCTGTCCAGCACGATCAAAGAAGTGTGTGGTGTGACTAATCCGTATTGCTTACCAACTGCTACTATGGCATCACGATTTTTTGTCGGTCTTGAAGCCAACTCATCTACCCACTTATGAGCCCACAGTCTGCGCAGGTCAACTCCAACAATTGAATTTTCAATCTTAATTTCCCTTGTCTCCAAAACCCGACCCCTCGTTCCGAATTGCAGGGTAATGATGGCTTCCTTATCAGGCTTAATTTTACCACTCAATGTAAAAGAGCTGTTTTCCCGGATCTCAATGGGGTGACTGGGAAACACCTCACTGATTATTTTTTCATTAAAGCTTGCTCCTAAAAACTGAAGGTGTTCCGAACTCAACTGATGGACCCCCTCCCAAACGGAAGTATTCGTCAAATTCACAAAGCTTCCCCCGGTGCTATTCGCGATATACTTTAGCAGGGCAGGATCAACCACGCTGCCGGAACAGATCGTATGCACAGGACCAGCGCCTTCGATTGTTTCCATTTGACCGAGATTCGTAATACCATCGGAAAACAGGATCGCTTCATCAAAATTTAGATGACCGAGATTTAATTTCCCCAGGTTGGTTCCCCCATCATAGATCGTTGTATCAATGGCAGCCACTACCTTACTCGCATTTCCGTCCGTAATATGCACATTTATGGTGTCGTGCACTTCATCACTAAATCGTAGGATGGTCAGTTCCACATCATCTATTTCTTTTAAATAAGATCGAAGGAACTCTTTCTCTTTTTGCAAATTTCTGTTCTTCGCTGAATGAGATGCATCCCATATAATGGCTACTGAGGTTGGTTTCTTCTTAAGAACAGATTTTGCTTGAGGATTGACAACTAAATAAAAGAGATCGGTATCCGTCAGGCTTTCTCTGTACACCTTATCCGAAAGTGTGGTTGGTATCTCAAAGCTCAGTGTTCCGGTTGTTTTAAAGTTAGTTGCGTGATGTTCAGCCACATAAGCCTGATTCCAGGGTTTAAATTCAAAGTTGACCAGATCACTGCGCTTGATTATCGGCTGAATGGCCTGATTGATGACTTCCACCCGGAGATTAAATTCACCAATTTCGCCGTATTGTAAAGCGAGTTGATAAAGCGGGTTTTCTGAAAACTGTAATTCTTCATCGACACCTAACAGGATCCTTCTACTTCCCCTTGCAGGAATCGGATAGATACGGGTTTTGTAATTGTTGCCAGCAGTCATTTCCAATAAGGCAGGATCTACATTTTGTCGGACAACGCCTTCAAATGCCCTTCTACCTTGATTTTTTTCTACCGCCACACCTTCCCGTAGCTTTCCATTAATATCAAGAGCAAAACGGTAAACACGTTGATTTTCAGCCAGGGGAAAATTCAGCTCTCCTTCCAGCACGCGGTCATATGGATTGTAAAAGATCATTTCAGTAACCGTCGTGGCAATATTCCCCATAATCCGCACTTCAACATCCATGCGCTCGAGGATCATCTCAGCTGAATCGTTTTGGATGGTTAGGAGCTCCAGGCCTTGGGCCATGGACAAATTTTGAGAAAAGAAAAGAAGCAATAGAAGTAAAAAATTTTTCATCGTCGATATCAGTTTAAATAGTGGTACACTTACTTGATATCATTAGGATGCATTCCTATCAAGTATTCCATAAACTGAATAAAAAAATATTGATTGGGATGGAGTGACAGAGTGTGGCAATCTCATTCTCCTTTGGTCATTGCCCTCCTACACAAAAGCTCCGGTGGACAGGCGAACGGATCCACCAGTTGGCGGAGAAGTGCGGCAATCTCGTTACTCCCTTTAGGTCATTCCCCGCCTTCACAGAGTTACGGCGGACAAGCGAGCGCATCCGCCAGCTGGCGGAGGAGTGCGGCAATCTCACTCTTTATCCGTCATTCCCTGCCTTGCCGGCAGGCAGGCGAACGGAGTGCAGCGGAGCGTGGGAATCTCGTAAATCGTGGTAGTGAGTGACTCTCCAGATGGAATGTTCAGTGTACTAGATAACGAGATTGCCACGTCGCACCAACGCTATCGCTTATGGTTCTTCTCGCAATGACGGTTTGGGAGGTCCAGATTGCCACGTCATCCCACCACCATTCCCAATGCCATTCCTAGCAATAACGTGGTGTGGGGATGACTCACCAACCTAAAACTTCCTGTACTCCCCTTCCAGATACTGATTGGCTTCTGTTTCTGCAAACTGGGCTTTCTCGGCATCCCAGTGCAGGGTCTGGTTGGGAAATCGTCCGGCAATCACACCCAGCAGGATGGTTTCCGTCAGCCTGGAGGCATAGGAAAACGGGGCTGTGGTCGTGTCTTTCCCCAGGCAGGAATCCACAAACTGGTGATAATGCTTGGGTCCTTCGGAAGCATAATCCCTGATCGGCGTACCCAGCTTGTATTTTTCAATTTGAGCAGCGTCCAGCTCCTGGTACTTTCCATCTACAATAAGTTTTGGCAGTTCCATAAAGTGAGGCAACAACAGGCGACCTTTCTCACCGATGAACATCGCACCCTGTTCCGGCAGTGTATCACCGTTCGGAAGCAGCAACTCTTCCTGGCTTGCAGGAGCGCCCTCACCGTCATACCATATCCAGGTAAGCTTATCAGTCGTAAATTTTGTGGCAGGAAATTCGTAGGTCACCGTATTCTTTTCCGGAAATCCATAGCCGTTGGGTTGACGGCATTTATTGACAATCGTCAGTGGAACATCCAGCGCAAGTGCATTGTATGGTGTATCAAAGATATGCACACCCATATCCCCTAATGTCCCACAGCCGTAATCCATGATTTTCCGCCAGTTACCGGGGTGATAAAGATCCTTCTTATAGGGCCTTTCCGGAGCTGTTCCCTGCCAGAGGTTCCAGTCAAGTGTTTCAGGGACCGGATCACTGCCTTCAGGCTTCGGACCGTCATATCCCCAGTTTTTAGGAGACCATGCATGGACGGTGCTTACCTTACCGATAATTCCGTCCTGGATGAGCAAAGTCGCCAGCTTGTAGTCGTAAAAAGAATGCACCTGTATCCCCATTTGGGTGACCAGCTTTTTATCTTTGGCCATTTTATTCATGGCCCGCGCTTCTGACACATGATGGGTCAACGGCTTCTGGCAATAAACGGCCTTGTTTTGCTCCATGGCCATCATGGAGATTGGAGCATGGCTATGATCAGGAGTTGCGACGACCACTGCATCGATCTCGTTGCCCATCTCTGCGAGCATCGTTCGGTAGTCCGAATAAGTTTTCGCCTTTGGGTGTTTTTTCAGCGCGGCAGCTAAATTGTTGGCATCCACATCACACAGCGCTACTACATCGACCTGCTTATGAGAGGAAATATCCCTCAGATCTTCCATACCCTGAAATCCGAGTCCGATGTGGGCAGTTCTCAGTCTCTTTTTGGCAGCTGATTTCGAAACACAGGAAGGAAAAAGGAAAATACCGGAAGCTAAAAGGGCCGAGGTTTTAAGAAATTCTCGTTTTTTCATTTTTAGGGGCTGTTAAAGTTTTTTGATCTTAATGTTTCTGAACCAGATCGGACTTGAATGATCCTGAAGGCCAATGTATCCGGATTTAAACGTTCCGTAGTCAGGGTAATTTTTCCATTTGCCCGAGTTTTTCCTTTCGTTCCAATCGTCTGACCAGGGAACAAATGAAATCACTTTTTTTCCATTCAACCAGTGTTCTGCTTTTTCCGGCGTAAAAACGATTTTCGTTGTATTCCACTCCCCTACCGGATGAAGGACTTTCTGACTTTCATCCGCTGCATACATCGCATAATCAGAGGCTGTCTTCTGCAAAGGGTGAAGCTGGGACGGATTTTCAAAACCCACACTCGTATTATATTCTGTCAGGTCATGAATACGGGCGTAGTTGGCGTCGTCGATCAGCTGGTATTCGGGACAAATTCCTGTCGGACCATCAAAGCCTTCTTTCAGGTGATAAAATATGCCGCTGTTCCCTCCTTCCGGCAGTTTCCATTCCAGGTATAATTCGAAGTTCTCAAATTCCTCCTGGCCATAAATAATATCTGTCCCACCGGTATAGTCCTGTTCCAGGCCCAGTTCGGTATCAAAGGTCAGCTCCCCATTTTTGATGGTCCACCCCGGAGGCAGTTCCTCTCCATTGTAGGCTCTCCATCCTTCCAGAGAAGTGCCGTCAAATAGCTGGATCCATTCCTCATCACTTTCCTGCTTAGCTGTTTTCCCACAGGAGAAAACAATCAAGCTCAATAAAAATATGCTCAGGCTTCTTTTCATTTTAATGTATGTTGGATTTTAATATTTCCTTCAAATATAGAAGTATGATCGACTGGAACAATTTTAATTGAATGAATAGTTTCTTGAATGGCCTGAATCATTATACTTCATTGGCAACAGCCTGAATCAGGGCAATGTTGTACCCAAAGGAAAAAGCATGTCCCTGCAGGTAGCTTGCCGGATCTTCGTGTGAAGGGGTATGGTCAGGCATCACCATGCCATCATATTCCACATCCCGCAATGCCCGGATGACCTCGACAAAATTCATGTCGCCATTATCCGGATAAACTTCCATAAAGTTATTCCATCCACCTTTGATGTTTCTCATGTGAATATTGAAGATCTGCTTTCGCTCCCCTACCCACTTGATAATCGGTAAGATTTCGGTTCGTGGATCTTTGAGACCTTCTGCTGTTGTTCCCAGGCAGAGGTTAAAGCCATGGGAAGGACTGTCGTACAATTGTGCGAATCGCTTGATCCCTTCGAATACGTCAGGGCTGTTCCAGCGGGTAATTCCACGATAGCCCACGGGAGTCGGAGGATCTGCAATGTGATTGGCCAGCTTGATGTTGTACTCTTCTGCTACGGGCAAGATTCTATCCAAAAGATAGGTGATCCGCTCATACATTTCGTCAATGGACACATCACCGGCGATGGTTTTAGGCTCATTCCTCTTCAGCGCCTCTTCGTAATTCCAGGTGCTGTACAAGGCATTTCCCCGTTTTGGATCCAGTGTTTGTCCTGTTCTCAGGATCTCATGGATGATCGTGTTGTACATCAGGATTTTCACATCCGTTTTAGCAGCCACGGTGATCATTTGCTGGATCATTTCGATTTCCCTGTCACGTTCCGGGCTCTTACCCAGCATGATGTTGGGAGTGTCTACTTTATCAATCCCTGCGGATGAAAGCGGAAGATGATAAGCGTCCAGGCTGATCCCGTATTTTTCACAAGCTTCTTTTTTTGCCAGGGAATCTTCCAGGTCCCACCCCACTCCTTCAATAAATTTAGGGCTTCCGCCGTCGATGTTAAACACACCATGCCTGGCGAGAAATTCGAGGTTTTCTTTACCGGTTCCACCATGCTGACATCCGACCTTCATCAGAACCGGTTTTTTGGGTTTTGGTGATGAGACTTCGGATTGGGTTTCAGCTTTGTTGCAGCTTGTGGCAATGACAGAAGTACTTCCAAGGGCAAAAGCGCCCATTGCCCCTTTCGAGAAATTCACAAGCAGACTTCTCCTTTTAATCTTTTTGATCATGTTCATAGTTGAATAGTTAGGTTAGCAGATCACCTAAATCTAGTGAATTTTGACAAGAATCACCCCCAATACATTATTGTCCAACTATATAAAAGTTTCGAAGGTAAGGCCGACTTATAATGATTTATAGCAAAATAACTAAAACGCCATAATCCCCTGATTCATTCAGGGGTCTCCTTCTAAATCAATGATCTTGTAAATATCAGAAGACTTTTAAGATTGTCCCGCTAATCTGCCTGGTCGTCACTTCTCGGAGATCCTTGTCTTGCTGGCGAGGCTCGGGCCCAGGAATTTCACACATCACTTCAAAAAGGCCCCGGACGTAACTTTGACTGCTATTAATTCTTGTCAAAATGACTCATCGGAGTCGAAATTGACTTACTGAAATAACTCTCCATCAGGTCGAAGGCTAATTCCCATCCCTTTTGATAGCTGTTGGCTACGATTTCAATTCTTTTTGTTTTAATAATGGAGCCGATCTCCAATTTACGTGGCTGCATGAGTTGACTCATAGTTTTGCTTTTTTATGTGTAATTTTCTTTAAGACAACTAAACACGGCCGTACCCCCATCTTTATTGTTAATTTTTTTCTTTTGATTATAAAATCAGCTTCCATTTGTACTGTTTCTAATCATTATTGTATATTCCCGTATTCCAAAAAATAACCTCACTATATGAATAAGCGATTTAAAAAAGGTGCGGGAATGGCTGTCGGAATTTGTATCGGAACAGCGATAGGCGTTGCTATGTCCAATTTAGCGATAGGAATTGGTGTGGGTGTAGCCGTAGGTGCTGGTCTGGAAGTCTGGCGTAAAAAGAGAATTGAAAAAAGCAGGGAAAGTTGAGCTGACAAATAAAATGGCTATCAGCATTTAGCCAATAGCCATATTTTTTAGTGTTAATTCTTTCCTGACTGGATCAGGCTTCTGCAAACTGGTTGCATCCAAAGCTGGCGCCGGTTATAAACTCAATGGCTTTTGAATCGCCTTCTATTACTTTTCCATCATTCAAAACGGGTATAATGTAATCGGGATCCATTTTCGATTCCAGGTGACTCAGTTTGTTGCATTCGCCATAGTCCTTTTTTCTGGAAACTACCGGTGCCTGTGGCGCCCAGTGATTACAATTTCTACATATAGCTTGCATAGTACGCTGTTTTTTGATTTGTACTTTGATGAACGTAATTGGTCCGTTTTATGATGAGCATTATCATGTAGAAATCGTAATTTATAACTAGCCTAAATAAAGATATGTGGGTGTGTATAAGGTCATTAATGTTTCAGCTTACTACAGATGAAAAATTGGATGATTATAAAAATTTATCCTAAAGCTTAACTTTTCCAACCCAAGTGTTTACATTATTCATCAATTTAAAGAATAATAAAATGGGTACAAGTTTAACAGAATTAGGAGTAAGAAATGACACCCTAACCATATATGAAAAGGGTTTTCTTGATCAAAATGGCTTCCTCAACCTGGGAAAATTGTTATCAGATGAGCAATTGGAATCCATCAGAAGCCGGATCAATTCTCTTATGCAACGGGAAGGCGAGCATGCCGGTGGCGAATTACTTGATTCTCCCTACATCAGACATCCGAAAGAGGATGGTGTTGACCGGTTAGCTGATCTGGTCAATAAAGGCGAGGAGTTTGATCTTTTTTATACCCATCCCAGGGTATTGGCGGCAATGGAGCATGTTTTAGGCGAGGGGTTTAAGCTTTCTTCACTTAATTACCGCGCTTCGCAACCTGGTCAGGGATTGCAAAAGCTGCATGTAGACTGGCATGAAGCCATTTCTGTCAATGATTATAAAGTATGCAATTCCATCTGGCTGTTGGATGATTTCTCGAAAGCAAACGGCGCTACGCGGGTTGTTCCGGGCACCCATCTTTCCGGGCAGCTACCGCAGGATGTACTGCAGGACCCATTTAAACCTCATCCCGATGAATTAATTATTGAAGCCCCTGCTGGTTCCGTGTTTATCTTTAACTCGCACACCTGGCATGGTGGCACGATCAACAATACAGGTCAGACAAGGCGTGCTATTCACAGCTATTTTTGTGGGAAGGGACAACCTCAACAAATTGACCAGAAAAAGTATATCAAGGAAGAGACCCGGCAGCGATTGCAAAAAGCAGCACTTGCGATTTTAGGGGTTTGAGGGATATCAGCTATTTTTAAGATGCTTCACAGATAGATATTTCTGATTTTTGTAATGAGATTTCCAATGACAATTTTGATACATCTATCTAAATTGTCACTATAGCTCATGCAGACTACAGGCAAAATGTGTAACAACATGATGATGATACAAGTTAACGAATTGAGAAAGTCATAAAAAAGAAAGTTTGGTGATTAAAAGGATAATAAAAATGCTTGTAATATCAATTGTTGGTTTTGTTGCATTTTCGGCGATTGTTGGTGTTGTTTTTGTGAACATGAGCCCGCAATTTGGAAAAGGATATGGCGATGATCAAAAAGATAGGTTTGCCGGATTAGACAATTTTGAAAATGGGAAATTCGTCAACCAGCACCTTACTGAAATGGACGTTAATTTTTTTGAAGCCACTATCGAATATTTTAAAAATGATCCCAGTCGCTCTCCTGACCGTAATATTGAGGTAAATAAAATCGATTCCATAGCCATTGAAGAGCACCCTGAAGAGATCACCTATTTAACCTGGTTCGGACATTCCGCATTTTTATTGGAAATAGACGGTAAGAAAATCTTGCTCGATCCCATGCTGGGAGATACACCGGCGCCTCACCCCCTTTTGGGAAAGAAACGCTATTCCCAAGAATTACCGATTGAAATTGAAAAATTACCTTTCATTGATGCCATTATCCTGTCCCACGACCACTACGATCACCTGGATTATCCCTCTATTAAAAAACTGAAAGACAAAACAGGGCAGTTTTTTGTTCCCCTGGGTCTGGGCAGTCACTTAAAATCCTGGGGCGTTCCGGATAATAAAATACAAGAATTTAACTGGTGGGAGGCAACCAGATGGGATGGAATTCAATTGGTATGTACTCCAGCAAGACATTTTTCAGGTAGAGGAATTCTTGACAGAAACGTTACCCTGTGGTGTTCATGGGTAATACAGGGACGTAATCATAAGATATTTTTTAGCGGTGACAGCGGATATGATGATCATTTCAAAGAGATTGGTGAAAAATACGGTCCATTTGATATTTCGCTATTGGAATGTGGTCAATACAATGAGGATTGGAAAGCAATCCACATGATGCCCGAAGAGACCGTTCAGGCGGCAATTGATCTGAAAAGTCAAATGTTTATTCCCATCCACTGGGGAGCTTTTACTTTGGCGTTTCATTCCTGGACAGATCCTGTGGTGAGGGCATCAAAAAAAGCTGCTGAATTAGATATGCCCATGACAACACCCAGGATTGGTGAAACCATTAAAATCGGAAGCGATGATTATCCCAAAGAGCAGTGGTGGGATACCTACAATTAATCCTCATTGTTATTCAACAAATTAATGAGAATTCAAAACTTTGATGTATTAGCTTTTAATAGTTCCTAGGCACCCCAACAAAAATCATTGAAAACAGCTTTTGAAAGCACTTTTTAATTTTTGGCCTGCTCTTTGTATTCAATACCATGGTATTAAATAGATAAAATCATGAAAGCACGAATTATATATCAACTTTTCCTGTTGACTTTTCTGATGACCAGTTGGATACCTGGTCACAGTCAATATCAGGCATCAGTTCCCGGAGATCATTTCAGTTTGGAGGGAGCACTTGAAGTTTTTAAAAAATCATCATCAGTAGAAGAATTTGAGAGACTGTTGAATAACCCTGAAGAAAGGGTGAACAACCTGGACCTGAACGGCGATGGATACATCGATTATATCAGGGTAATTGATTACAAGGATGGTAGAGTCCATGCATTTGTGATGCAGGCGGTTATCTCCGAGGTAGAATTTCAGGATATTGCTGTCATTACTTTGGAGAAAAAGAAGAAAGGAAAAGCGATTCTCCAGATTACCGGCGATGCTGATATATATGGCGTCGAAACAATTATTGAACCTACACGGGAAGTGCAAACCTATGCCGGAGCCATGTCATCCAGTGTTTACATAAATGTTTGGTCATGGCCATTGGTACGATATATATATGGACCGCATTATACTGTATGGGTATCTCCGTGGGGATGGGGCTACAGACCGTACTGGTGGAGTCCATGGAGACCGGTTGTATATTATGACTACTATTATTACTGGCAACCGTACACAAGGTATTACACTCCTTGCTATACTACCAGGATCGTACACGCCCATTATATTTACAGAGAGCACAGGACGACCTCGGTTACCGTTCACAAACGTTACGATGAACGCATCACGCGATACCGGTCACAACATATCGATCGGGACGGTCGATATACAGCCAGTAATGATCGTAACCGTGAACAACGAGATCGCACGGCGCGATATAATTCAAATGGAAGACTTGTCACGGATGACGGAAGAAATTCAAGAACTTCTTCAAATGCGAGAGTCCAGGAAAGCGGCACGCAAGATCGTCAGAGACCGACATCCACAAATGGCAGCAATTCCTATGAAAACAGACGTCCGGGTTCCATTAATATGGATCGCCAAAATTCAAATGATCGGTCATCAGGAAATTCCAATAGTCGAATTTCCAATGAAAACAAGAGATATGACAGGTCATCGGAAAGTACGGATAATCGCCAATCATCAGGAAATAATAATATGCGTCAATCAACGGGAAATACCCATCAAACGAGGCCGGCGGAAAGACCGTCAAGTAACAATAATTATCAACGATCTTCGGGTAACTCCGATAATTATCGGTCTACTCCGAATAGATCTTCTGGTAATTCAAATATTCAGCGTTCATCCGGAAGTTCAGACTCACGAAATTCCAGTGTCCAGAGATCATCTTCAAGCAGATCGTCTGAAAGTTCGAATGTACAGAGATCTTCAGGAAGCTCACACTCGCGAAGTTCAAGTGGAAACTCAAGTGTACAGAGATCTTCTTCAAGCCGGTCGTCCGGAAGCAATGACACAAGTAATAGTCGCTCATCTTCCAGCAGATCGTCGGAAAGCTCAAATTCGCGTTCTAGAAGGTAAGGTAACTTAGATAATATTGAAAAAGGAAGGCGATGATCTTCCTTTTTTGTTTACTGTCTTGCTAATTACCAGCTAGCTTAAGAGGTCAAGGCAGTATCAGCGCTAGTGTTGTGTCAAGTATGGTCTTACGTATTTGCAAAAAGTCATTTTTTTTGAAAACACACCCCTTCACCCCTCTCAAGAGGGGAATATAGGTTGACTTTTTGCAAACCTAAGCGTCTCAGTATGCTTGACACGACACTAGAGAGCAATGACAGTAACTCTAAATTGGAATGAGAGCTATCTCCACTTAAAGGCAAAATAAGAACAGGGGTTATCGGTGGCATTACCCACCCCATGCATTTCACCGGATCGTGCAAAATAAAAATCTCCTTCTCCTGCTTCATATTTTTTTCCATCAATACTCATTTCCGTTTCTCCCGAAATGACCAGAATGATCTCTGTTTCTTCATGTTCATGCGGATCGTGGCTGGGTCCTTTTTGATTGAGCTGTGTAATGTGCATTTCGAATCGCTCGCACATTGCTGTAGGCCGGTCAAAGTACGCCGTACCACCCTTGCTTCCATCTGGCTTTTCTATGTATTTTAAAGAATCAACATTCAACACCAACGAACCTCCCTCCTTTTGTCCTTGTTCTAAGTTCATAGAATTTTTAGATCTATACCGCATGACGAAGTAAGTAAGTGGTCCATCACCAATATTCTCTAAAGAGTGCATTTGTTGCGGCATCAGCAAAACAATCCCCTGAGGACCCAGAACCCAGCTTTGATCTTCAATGGTCACTTTCATCTTGCCTTCTTTGACTATAATCAATTCCTCAATGTCTTCATTGGCATGGGCGGGACCTGGCTTTGCGCCTTTATTCTGAGTTGTGGCATGTATCTCCAGATAAATGAAGTGAGGGGAAGTCCCCTCCAGTATCTTCCTCGATTCCCGATTTTCGTTTTTCTCAACCGGATGATCTTTCCATTTGTAAACGCCTGATTCAATGGTTTTCATTTGTGCGTTAGATGAAAATGTACACATAGCAAGCAAAAGGGATAAAATGGTTTTCATTTGATAGTTATTGAATATGATAGTCACTAAAATTATTCTTTAATTTAACACTTTAAAGAATGATACAAATAGTTGGAATTCAAAATGTTAAAAAATGGATGCTCTTAATTTCGGAATAATAGGCCTCGGTTCCGTAGCCGATCAACATATAAAAAGCATATTGGAATCAGAATATTGCAATCTGGTAGCTGTATGTAGTCGAAGTAACACAAAGCTGGAGGAAGCAAAATTGAAATACAATGTTGAAACTTTTCAGGACTATCAGCGAATGGTAGAGAATCCGGATATAGATGTTGTTTCTATTTGTACACCAAGTGGCTTTCACCTGGAACCGACACTAGCCTCCGCAAAAGCAAGGAAGCATGTATTGGTAGAGAAACCATTGGAGGTATCGGTGGAGCGAGCGAAGAAAATGATAAGTGCTTGCAAAGAAGCAAGTGTTCAGCTATCCTGTATTTTTCAAAATCGCTTTTCAGATGACTTTCAAAAACTTAAGAAAGCAGCTGAAGATGGTGCCCTGGGTAAACTCGTCCTGGGAAATGCCTATATCAAATGGTTTCGTGATCAGAATTATTACGATTCCACTAGCTGGCGAGGAACTTTTTCTGGCGATGGCGGTGCTGCGCTAATCAACCAGTCCATCCATACTATTGACCTGTTGTTGCAGGTAATGGGACCAGTTCGGTCTGTAATGGGAAAAATAAAGACATTGACCCATGACATTGAAGGTGAAGATCTTGGAACAGCTGTTTTAGAATTTGAAAATGGTGCATTGGGAACGATCGAAGGAAGCACTTCCATTTACAAAGGATACCCTGAAAAACTGGAGATTCATGGAGATCGGGGAAATATCATTTTAGAAAGTGGGCGGATTACACAGTGGGAATGCAAGGATTCCGAAATCGAATCTTCCGGAGATAATCAACGTCATGCTTCCGGGTCTTCGGATCCAACAGCTATCGGACACAAACTGCACAAAAGGCAGATAGAGGCTTTTGCAAAGAATATATTAGAAAATAAGGTTCCTGAAGTGGATGGTGAATCTGCCATCAAATCATTAGAAGTCATCCAGGCCATTTATGAGTCATCGAAAACGGGAAGAGAGGTAAGGATTTAATAAAAGTTAATATCCTTAGGCAAAGATTTGTCAATATTCACTCACTTAACTGGCTATTATTCAAGGCAATAGAAGTAATTCCCGGCCTTGTGCCGGGATCTGTCAGCAATTTGCAGCGATATATTAAACTGCCAAAATAAATCTTTTCCTTTCAACCCAATTGGTGAGCTACTTCCTTGGGATCCCTGCCTGCGGCAGGCAGGCCTGAACGGGGTCCGGGAATTTTTTCTTGTCAAGAAAAAGATGCTAAATTGTTTTAACTACCCCAACTTCTCCTTAAAAAAATCCATGGTCCTTTGCCAGGCCAACGTTGCAGCTGCTTCGTCATATCTCGGAGTTGTATTGTTGTGAAATCCGTGATTGACATCAGGATAGATATAGGCTGTATAATCTTTATCGTTAGCTTTCAATGCTGCCTCATAGTCCGGCCAGCCAGCATTGACCCGTTCATCCAGTCCAGCATATTGCAACATGAGTGGCGCCTGGATTTTAGGGACATCTTCTGCATCCGGTTGACCGCCATAAAAAGGAACCGCTGCCCCGAGGTTGGGAAGTTGCACAGCCATCATATTGGATATCCATCCTCCAAAACAAAAACCTACCACACCAATACTTTTTGTACAGTTCTCATTTGCTTCCAAAGTGTAAAAAGCTGCAATGAAATCATTTAGCATTTCTTCCCTGTCTCTTTGTCTTTGCATTTCCCTGCCTTCATCATCATTTCCAGGATACCCGCCTAACGGCGCTAATGCATCCGGGGCAAGTGTAATAAACCCTTCCAGTGCTGCTATCCTTGCCGTATCCTCAATGTAGGGATTGAGACCTCTGTTTTCATGGACGACGACAATGCCCGGAAATGGTCCGTTTTTATCAGCAGGCATGGATAAAAGTCCCTTCATTTTTCCGGCACCATCTGGTGAATCATATTCTATGTATTTGGAAATCAACCGTGGGTCATCCGGCCTGACTTGTTGAGCCTCAGCATATTTGGGCAAAAGGAAACTCGTCAGAGACGCCACTGTTATGCCTCCCACAGCATATTTTGACAATTTGTCCATGAAGACTCTGCGATCGATCTTATTATGTGCATAGGCATCATACAGATCAAATACTTCCTGGCTGATATCTTCTTTTCGTAAGTTTTTCATAATGTGATATAGATGGGTTATGGTAGTAGATAAAATTTGGCCGAAAAGACAGCTTACATATTGCCTTAGCCAATATCATCAACTTATGATTTAATCATCATTTTATCAATCAATTCTCAATTATCATAGAAAACAATTATGTGATTGGTCAATATCAAACGATTAGATTGATGAAATTGGTGGTGATTTACGAATTGGAAATCGGTGAGCTTGTATTGGCATGATATGTAAGCCCGCCCTGAACATTGCAAAGTTTGACAGGCGGGCTCAAAATTATCAGTAAAGATCAATAGAAAAATTGTTCGCTGATAATTTTTCCATTCCTTATCTGGTAAACACAAATTTCTTCCATAGAATTGCGCGGTTGTCCTTTCATCGTAACATCCATGGAGGTTGTAAAGGTAATACCATTCGTGGTGACGAGAGGATCCGACACGCTGATGCCATGGAACTCCTCAACCATGTTATTCCATTGTTCGCCTTTCTTTTTAAGGTTATCCATTCCTTTGGTTTTTACTTCCCAACCCATTTGGGCTGCGCTTTCCGGTTCGATACTTTCCGCATTTTCATCAAATAATTCAGCATGTGCCTGATGAAATTGCCCTTGTTTACATAGCTCAACCAATCGATTGGCTATGTCCTGTGTGGTCATGGTTTTTGCTTGTGTAGTCATGTTTGTGTAATTAATGGTTATGTAGATAAGTAAACGTCGCAATTGAGAAGATATGTCAAGATAATCATTCACCAATTAACAAATTGTCACGGCAAAAATAATTAGTTAAATTTTTCTAAAACTGAATTACTTCTGTGACAGCCTTTAAATCTGAATCGAACAAAGTCACATAACCCTTATTATCTCTAATACCCAATTACACGCTTAGTGAAAAGGTTGGAAAATATTTTTGAAGGATTGAAAAGTTTTATGGTTTGAATAAATACATTGTACTTTGGGTAATTGGATTGGGTATATTCCAGGTCTACCAGATCATTGCGTTTTCCCCAGTGTGGCCGTGCGCCGCCAACCAACAGAAATTGCTGTAACTTGTTAATGATTACATCACCACCATAAATCTTCTTTAAAACAGGTGTATCAATATAACACACATCATAACCTGATTCGGGAGTCATAAAAGCCTCCGAGGATTTGACAAACCGAAGTCCTAAAGGAGATGTGATGTGGACTTTATACTCCTCACTCATATATCTGAGGTATTGCATCACGTTCTCGATGACCTCCAGGTATTCATCACCGCTATCCACTTGAATAGCTATTTCACAGTCAAATGCTCTTTCCTTTACATAATCAAGACCCTGATACATTACTTTGTAACCTTTATTAATGTACTCATCGTCTTTTTGGGATTTGACTGCATTATTGATAAACTTAGGTACAAAACCCGGAAAACGGTTTATCCTCCAGATCATAATCCAGACAAAATACGGCAGAAGACTTGCTACCTCAAATTGAAATGATCGCCTTGACCTTTTGATCCGGTCGAAAACTTTGTGCTTGATTTGTTGAACAAGAAGGTTTTGATCTGTATCAACATAATCATCGTGATACACCAACAATGCCAATTGTTTGCCTTTATGCAGATAGGGATTTATCTGCACAAAAACACTTCTGTGTCCCTGGAACACCCTCCTGTTTCTAAGTTTATCTTTAACTGTGGGCCAATCGGACACTTCCTTTTTTTCAAGTAGGTAATACATTTTTTCAACCTCCAACACATAAGAATAAATGATCCCCATTGAGCCAAAACAAACCACCGCACTATGAAAAACAGCGTCATCCTTAATGATTTCAGGACCGGTATAACCGGCAGTGTCAGTTATGGAATTATTTCCTGAACGTTCAATCCGATAAACCTTGACTTTTTTAGGATCATCCTGATCATGAGTAACCAGTACGATTGATTTGATCATTTTCGACATGGCTCCGAAATCAAGTGAGCTGCCATGTGTTCCGGTGGATAATGCACCTGCTATGCTTTGATGGTCAATCCCTCCCATTGTAGGTATGCAATAGCCTGCTTGATCAAGCCTTTTATTCAGCTCCTTGACTTTTATACCCCCTTCAACTTCAAATAAATTCTCAGCTTTTGAAAACTTGTACTTACTTAATTTATTAAGATGATCCGTATCAAGAAGTATTCCCTCTGCTTGTGGGGCGTCAGAAAATGAATGACCTGACCCGACAGCTCGAATAGTTGTATTGGTGTCGATGGCTTCCTGAACCATCTCTTTTAAGTCATCCAATGTTTCGGGTTGATAAAATCTTAAAGGATGTACAGAAATTGTTTTGGTGCTGTTCCTCCAAACGGGGCGACCAAAGAATGATTTTTTGTTTTTATTGTGTTTCCTTGGCATTTTTGGTTGGTTATGAGTTGTTATGACTATTGCCTCACTCACATTCCTTGGAAATCAAATCCTTCAGCAGTAACTAAATATAGTTTGAATTCTATTACATTCCAAGAGGTCTGTTAATATTGAAAACCCTTGTATTCAATAAAGAAAGTCCGGATTAACAGTTCTTCCAAACTGCAATTTGCTCTTGTCCAGTAATTTCTATCAAGATTCGATCCGGATGAGCAGGTTTGCCTGCAGTCTTGCTAAGAATTTGAAATTGGGATAACAAAACCTTATTGGTCAACCGGGAGGTGCTGGATGAATGATTGGTAAACGCCAAATATAGCCTTACCAAAACCCCAACCCTCCGTTGATGTCGTAATTCGCTCCTGTAATAAAAGTTGCTTTATCCGAGGCTAAGAATACTACTAGTTCTGCAACATCTTCAGATGTTCCCTCTCTCTGAACCGGAGTAGCTGCCGCCACTTTTTTTCTCACCTCCTCTGGCGTGTGAAGATCATGAAAAGTCGTGTCGATCATGCCGGGACAAACGGCATTTACCCGAATTCCCTGTGGAGCCAACTCTTTGGAAAGGGAGCGGGTATACGTGGTAATAGCGCCTTTTGAAGCTGCATAAAGCGAAGATCCACCACCACCACCATCACGTGCAGCCATAGAAGAGACATTGACAATGGAACCGCCTGAAGGAATCATTTCAAACAAAGCTCGTGTGACCAGGAAGAGTGATTTAAAATTGAGATCCATAACTGTGTCATAAAAAGCCTCATCCTGTTCGATGAGCTTTTTACGTCCCACGATTCCACCGGTATTATTAACTAAAATATCCAGGGTATTCCCATAGTGACGGATGACAAAATCCTTCAATTCTTGCACCCCTTGTGATTGGGTTAGATCAGCTTGGCAAATAGAAGCCTCCCCTCCCATTTCGTGAATCTCTTCAAGGGTTTCCTGAGCTGCTTTGGTTGAATGGCAGTAGTTGATGATAACCTTTGCGCCAGCTTCGGCTAACTTAATGCTGATCGCTTTGCCAATATCCCTTGCTCCGCCTGTGACAAGTACAATTTTGTTTTTAAATGACATTTCGCTGGTTGGTTTATTTTTATGTAAAGTATAAAAATGTAAGGTAAAATTCCTTTTACAATAAATTATTTAAGCCCGGAAAGCATCGTTAGCTGGTATTTGAGACTGAAATTTGAGAAAGGTTGGGAAATGAAGTAATTTCATTCACAACTTACAATTTATATGGGAATCAAGGTCATCATTACCGGGGCAACAGGCATGATTGGAAAGGGAGTTCTGCTGGAATGCCTTGACCATCAAGAGATTGATATGGTATTGACCATTGGTAGATCGGCCCTGGATTTGGCTCATCCCAAACTGCAACAAATTGTGCATACGGATTTTCTGAATTATACTTCTATCGAAGACCAGTTGAAGGGTTTTGATGCTTGCTTTCTTTGCATGGGGATTAGCGCAGCAGGTTTGAGTGAAAAAAAATACCGAACCATTACGTATGATTATACCCTGTCTCTGGCTAAGACGCTACATCATTTAAACCCGAAAATGATTTGCACTTATGTATCAGGTGCCGGAACAGACAGCACGGAGAAAGGCCGGACCATGTGGGCAAGGGTGAAAGGAAAAACAGAAAATGACCTTCTTGATCTTGGTTTTCGGCAGGCATACATGTTCCGACCAGGGGCCATCATTCCCTTGCGGGGAATAAAATCCAGGACAAAAAGTTATCAATTCCTGTACGATTATTTCATGTGGTTAGTCAAACTGGTGAAAACGATCTCTCCCAATTCGGTTGTCAATACCACACAGATCGGCCTGGCGATGATCCATGCGGCACTTCACGGCTATGAAAAGAAGATTTTGACACCGAAGGACATTATTAATTTGAGTAAAAGGAATCCTGCCAATTGATAATTCCTGATACATAAATACTCGATTTATTTAATGACCTTGACATGGTATGTAAGAATGTATTCATCTTCCAGTAAGACATGTATAACATAGCTACCCCTGCTTATAAAAGTATAATCCAATGAATAATATCCCTCCTGCCTTTCTTGTGGTAACGCTTTGGTAAAAAAAGTTTCATTGCCTGTATCGAGTTGCATTTTCACTTTTGAACCATCAACCGGTTGTTTACTGCCAAACGCAATTTGGAAGGGTTCTCCCTTTTGAACGACGACCTCGAATGCCTCAGGGGAACGTGGATAAATTTGTTTGTTTAATGCGCCTTTGTAAACGAGTGGACCATTTAGAAAACTGGATAAAAGTGGTTTATCTTCCACTAATAGCCAATTTGTTTCAAGCGGATAATGATTCAATGAAAAAAGAGATGGGTCAGCCAGAAAATACCCTTCATTAAAATTAGGGATAAAGCTTGTCTCACTTATATTGATGGAACCACTCGACCACGTCGGATCGCATAAATACCATTTTTTGTTTAATTCAACGGCATTCCACGAGTGATTAGGGATACCATCTCCTCCGATATTTGCTTCAATCGTTCGTCCGTATCCATTCACAATTTCACAATTAATCCCCGCATGATAGGCCAACTCTTTTACCAGGTAAGCATATCCCGTGCAAACTGTCTGTTGCCTTTTTATAAGATGCTTCAATACGATCAAATTGAACTCTTTATTCCATTTTGAAAGTTCCTCCGGTCGATCTTTCAACTTTTCTCTTTTCACTTTATTCCTTTTATACAATCCGTAATCATTTTCAATATTTTCACATACCCACCTATAAATTGCCCTGAATTTCTCTATCTGTGTTGGAAGTGGTCCTGTGAGATTGTCGGATAACAATTTCAAATTATCAATTGAATGGAATGGATGTAGTGCAGCGACGCTATCAGCTTTCTCAAAATTAATTCCCTTAAAATCAGTGATTTGAGCCGAAACCCCTCCTGATAAAAAAATGAATATCAAAAAAGGAATGGGGGATTTTAAAACTTGAGACAAGTTCATGAAAACAACTTCTTTATTTTACCAAAAAAGTTCTCTAATCCGGATTTTTTCTCATTGTATGGCCCATCAATCTGCACCTCACCCATAATATCCATGTATAAAGTCATCATCGGTATTTCAATATTTTCAGGGGTGTTTTTTGGAACCTTATATTCTTCGGTAATAAAACCAATGAAACTGAAGGCAACAATATCGCCCTCTTTGATCTTTCCCGTCAGTTCAAATCTCCCATTTAGATCGCTGACTGTACCGGTATTTTTTCCTTTCAGGTAAATGCTTACTCCCGGCAAAGGTTCTTCATACTCGTCTTTCACAACACCCTTGATGGTAATTTCATCATCTTGAATCGTAGAATTTTTTTCAATAGTGGGGTTGGCTGGTTCAACAATTTCGATTGTAGGTTTGCTACTTATTGTTTTTGCATCAACCTGTTTATTTAAGAGTAATAACGTCAGACTGAGAAAACCCGTATGGATTAATTTCCATCCTGGAGAAATAGTTAGGAGGGATTTTTGTGAGTAAATTTTTAATTGATCAGGATGAAATCTTCCACAAGTATTAGAAGGTTTATTCTTGAAATATCGAATAATTTCCCTTTCACTCATTTTGGTAAAATCAACTACATTCTTATTGCAGGAATGACAAAATCCCCCATTTGAAGTTCTTTCAAAATGGTTCCAATTTTCTGAGCAAGGGGACTTAATAGATAGTGCAAAATCTTTTTTCATAATTAATTTTTAAATACAGGATGCACGATCAAAGTAAATTCCATAAAGATTATTATGAATATTTTGAATATTTTGACAATAGCCATTTGCATGAATTTATGTTGAAGCAATTTGAACCTGATTTACATCAATTGTCCTTTTCTTTAAATGATGAAACCATTTTGTAATCCACCTTCAAACACATGAAAAAGCTACCAATCCTTCTTTTTTTTCTTATTTGCTACCAATTCAGCTATTCACAACTTTCCGATGCTGCCCGGGATAGTATAAACCGGCTGAATGAAGAAGGTCTTGTCCATATGAAGCAGCAGTTGGGAATTACAATCCCAAATCGCCCCGGCCCATCGGGAGATCCCAGTGCTCCCAATGCTGCCAATTCAGATGAATCCAAAATCAATACATATACCCTCCCCGACCCTCTTGTATTGAAAAATGGCAATTCTGTCAAGACATCTGAAGCCTGGTGGGAGAAACGGCGACCTGAGATTGTTGAAGACTTTGAAAGCGAGATCTATGGACGCTTACCAGAAAATATTCCAAATGTGGCATGGGAGGTGGTTTCGGTTAAAGACACCACAAATGGCAGTTATCCCGTCAAGGAAAAGACTTTAAAGGGAATTGTCGATAATTCTTCCTATCCCAATATCTCAGTTGAAATTGAACTATTGGTCGTTACACCCGCTAATTCAGAGAAACCTGTTCCTTTGGTTTTGGAGTTTGGCTTTATTCGCTGGCCTTTCGGCAATATCCCCGAACCGGAAACACCCCCTATCTTCCGCGCCAATGAACCCGGATGGAAAGAGCAGGTGATCTCCCGAAATTACGGATATGCCATTCTTGTTCCTTCAAGTGTACAGGCTGACAACGGAGCTGGTTTAAGGCAGGGAATTATTGGATTGGTCAATAAGGGAGAGCATCGAAAGCCGGATGACTGGGGAGCGTTACGCGCCTGGGCATGGGGAGCAAGTCGCGCCATCGATTATTTTGAAACGGATGAAGATGTCGATGCAGGTAGATTGGCAATAGAAGGCCTCTCCAGGTATGGAAAAGCTGCATTGGTGGCGATGGCTTTCGAACCTCGTTTTTCATTGGGATTTATTGGTTCATCGGGAGCAGGTGGCGCTAAGATTTTGAGACGCAATTTCGGTGAACAGGTAGAAAACCTGGCTTCCGCCTATGCATACCACTGGTTTTGCGGGAATTTCATCAAATATGGGAGTACCTTGACAAAAGAAGATTTGCCTGTAGATGCACATGAGTTAGTAGCTTTATGCGCCCCCAGGCCTGTTTTTATAAGCTCCGGATCTCCACAGGTTGAAGGTCAATGGATTGATGCAAAGGGAATGTTTTTAGCCGGGGCCCATGCCGGATCGGTGTATGAACTTTTGGGAAAAGAGGATTTGGGAACAACTGAATTTCCCATTCTTGGAAAGGCATTGACCGATGGAGATATTGCCTGGCGACAACATGCGGGTGGACACACAACCGGCCCTAACTGGAGTACATGGCTTGCCTGGGCGTGCCGGTATTGGGGTGATTGCAAATATCCTTAGTTCCTAGTCATCGTACCTTAATCCATGTAAAGTAGGATATCAATTTCACTTCATCATCATCAACAAACTACCAAAAAGCGATTATCCCCGGACCACGTTCCGGGGTCACCAGCAAATTGAGGAGGACAATTAAATATCAGGGATTTCATAATAGTATGTCTCTTTAATCTACTTGGAGAGTTACTTCATAGGGATCCCTGCCTGCGGCAGGCAGGTCGGCACAAGGCCGGGAATTTCTTCTCTTACTTTTTTATTGATGTAAATATTTTATTATCAATATTTTAACTATTCCAAATCACAAAATAGCAACAATCCCCGGACCACGTTCCGGGGTCTATTTCAAATTGTGAAGGACTATTAAATATCAGCGAGTTTAAGAAAAGTACTCCTTCGAACTACTTGGAGAGCATATTCATGGAGATACCTGCCTGCGGAAAGCAGGCGGCACAAGGCCGGGAATTTCTTTATTATTATATTGGCCAATAAATACCCATTAAATGAATATCGTTAAGCTTATTTTGTTCATTCCTGCAATTGCTTTTTTCACCTGCCAACCACACAAAGTAAAAGTAAAAATTGCCTGTGTCGGAGATAGCATCACAGAAGGTTATGGCATTTCTGAAGAAGATTCTAAAAGCTACCCGGCCATTCTTGACAGTCTGCTTGGCGAAAAATATACCGTACAAAATGCCGGAAGAAGTGCAGCAACCCTTCAAAAGGAAGGTAATTTTCCCTATTGGCACAGGAAGGAGTTTTCCAATGTATTTAAGTACCAACCTGATATCATTGTCATTAAACTGGGCACCAATGATACCAAACCGGTAAACTGGAACCCTTCCCGGTTTGAAGAGGATTACCAGGCATTGATCGATACATTCCAAACCATTCCCACTCATCCGAAGATCTATCTTTGTCAGCCAGTTCCGGTTTTTGAAACTAACTGGGAAATTACCGATTCTGTATTGGTTAATGGTATTTTGCCTGTCATTTCCGAAATAGCAACAAAGAACAATTTAACTTTAATTAATTTGTATCAAAAGATTAAAAATCAAGGAGTTAATTTTCCTGATGGAATTCACCCGAATGCTGCCGGAGCCAAAGAAATAGCTGAAGTTGTTGCTGAGGTTATTAAAAAAGAAAATCCAAATTAGACCCCTCCAGGGGTTTTAAACCCTTGGAGGGGTAATTACAACTTTGCAAATTCCTTCCCTGATCAATTATTAAATCAATTTAGCGCCTCAAAAAAAGATGAAATTTGTACATTCGAAATTGAACTACTGAATTTCATCATGAACAAAGTTATTTCTCAATCTATTTTTAAATATTCAATGCTGTTCCTGGCATTAATTTTTACCAATTCTCTGTTTGCGGAAATCAGGCTTCCCAAGCTAGTAAGTGACAACATGGTCATCCAACGTGACGCTGAAGTTAAGATCTGGGGTTGGGCAGATGTCAATGAAAAGATCAGGGTAAAGTTCAACAAAAAAAACTATTCGGCTGTAACCAATAAAGATGGAATTTGGTCAATCATGCTGTCGCCTTCAAAACCCGGTGGACCATATACCATGGATATTAAAGGAGAAGATAACTCGATCACACTTCAAAATATTCTCATTGGCGATGTGTGGATGTGTTCCGGGCAATCCAACATGGTCCATTACCTGGATCTCCACAAAGACCGGTACAAAGATGAAATAGCAAATGCCAACTATCCGGAGATCCGACAATTTCTCGTTCCAACCCATCCTCAACTTTACGGTCCGTCGGAAGATATTCCCGAAGGAAGCTGGAAAGAGGCCAATCCGGAAAATGTGCTTCGGTTTTCTGTCATAGCTTATTTCTTTGCCAAAAAGCTGTACGATGAATATCAAATCCCGATCGGGCTGATCAATTCCAGTGTGGGGGGAACACCCATAGAAGCCTGGACAAGTGAAGAAGGTCTCAAAAACTTTAAGGATTTGGTAAATACCATCGAACAAAATAAAGACACGGCTTATGTAAACCGTGTTAATCGTGAAGCCCAATTGAAAAGACAACAAAACGCTAAAACAGATATCGAAGATAAAGGGTTGACCGGTTCCATGAAATGGTATGATCCCGAATTTCAACCCAAAAACTGGAATCAGATGAATATCCCCGGCTACTGGGAAGATCAGGGTATTCGGGATCTGAACGGCTCTGTCTGGTTTAGAAAGGAAGTCGAAGTGCCGGAAACCATGACTGGCAAACCAGTAAGGATCCATATGGGCAGGATCATCGATGCGGATCATATTTATATCAATGGCCAGCTGGTGGGCAATAAAACCTATCAATATCCGCAAAGAATATATGAATTTGATGAGGGTGTATTAAAAGAAGGAAAAAATATCATCACAATCCAGGTTCAGAATTATGGAGGAAAAGGCGGGTTTGTTCCGGATAAGCCCTACTACCTTTCTGCAGGTAGTGATACAATTGACCTGAAAGGCTATTGGCATTACAAGGTTGGTGAAGTATATACCCCGCAGCCATGGATTCCTGGAATTTCCGCTCAAAATTCACCTACAGCATTGTACAATGGCATGATTGCCCCATTTGTTGATTTTCCCATCAAAGGAATTATCTGGTATCAGGGCGAAAGCAATGCAGGCCATCCGGAAACATATGGAGCCTTGATGGAGGCAATTATATTGGATTGGAGGAATAAATGGGATAATCCAAACCTGCCGTTTATCTATGCTCAACTTCCCAATTTCATGGATGTCAATTATTCCCCCAAAGAAAGTAACTGGGCAGAAATGCGCGAAGCCCAACGCAAAGCACTGAAAGTACCCAATACGGCCATGGCTGTGTCTTTAAATCTCGGTGAATGGAATGACATTCATCCGGGAAATAAAAAACCCATTGGCGATCGCATGGCATTGGCGGCAATGAAGCTGGCTTATGGAGATGAAAATATTGTCTACTCAGGACCGATGTATTCATCTTTTCAAATGGATGGAAATGAAGTCAGCCTTACCTTTGATCATGTGGGAGGTGGATTAGTCTCAAACGACGGTGAAGAACTACGGTGGTTTGCCATTGCCGGGGAAGACAAGGAATTTGTCTGGGCGGAATCCAGGATTGAAGGTAATAAGGTGATTGTTTGGAATGATGATATTGAATACCCGGCATACGTCCGGTACGCCTGGGCGGATAACCCTGACAAAGCAAACTTTTTCAATAAAGAAGGATTGCCCGCATCGCCATTTGAAATCACATTATTTGATGAAAACGCGCTCTGGCAGGGCAAGAAAGCTGCGGTAGTCATTACCTACGATGATGCTTTGGATGTTCACCTGGATCATGCTATTCCCGTATTGGACTCTCTTGGTTTTAAAGGTAGTTTTTATCTGTCAGCTGCTTCACCTGGCAGTGTCAATCGAATTGAAGATTGGAAAAATGCGGCTCGAAACGGTCATGAATTAGGCAATCATACCTTGTATCACCCTTGTGATGGTTCAAAACCCGGAAGATCGTGGGTTACACCGGAAAATGACCTAAGCACGTACTCTACTCAACAGATTGTACGTGAAATTGAAACAACCAACGTTTTTCTTAAAATGATCGATGGGAAAAGCGAACGCACCTATGCCTATACATGTGGTGACATGACTACCAGTGACGGCTCTTTTGTGGATGCCATTAAGGATAAGTTTGTCTCACTTAGAGGGGTTAGCAGTCAGCTGAACTACATTGAATCCATGGATTACACCAACTTGAATTGCTATGGTATAGACAATAGCAATGCGGACCAGCTTGTTTCTCTTGCTGAAAAAGCCAGGGAAGAAAACGCCCTGCTGGTCATCTTGTTTCACGGAGTTGGTGGAGGTCATAACTTAAATGTTGATCTTGACAAGCACAATGCATTTCTGGAATACCTGAAAGAAAATCAACAGGATTTTTGGGTCACTACTTTGATAGTGGCCTCAAAGCATGCGAAAGAGGTATTGGAAAAAAATAAATAGTATCCTTCGTAAGTGTCTCGGTAGAGACTTAATACACGGCAGGTCATCAACTAGCTATTGGATATGAAAACTTTGAATCATAGTTCATGTTCATAGCAGGGTATTTAGCCGACTTTTTCATAGCATAAAACCAAAAAAGATTCCCTTCTTCGCAACATTCCTTCCTTTTATCGCAAACCGTATCATCTCACATAATCTTTTTTTCGCATGACCGTATCAAAAGCATTAAAACACTTTTAATGTAAAAATCATGGAGAGAAAAGAATTTATTAAGAAGCTCGGGATCGGAAGTCTGGCGCTTCCATTATTTGTCAAGTGTACAGATGATGAAGTGAACCCATCAAATAATGGAAACAGCGACGAGTTAACAAGTGAAGAAACCGCTGCATCATGCACGCAAACATCCTCAGAGACAGCCGGACCATTTCCTACTAAAAATCCATCCTCATTACAAAGAACGGATATTCGTAGCGACCAAACAGGTATTGACCTGGATGTGGAAATTACCATCCTGGACGAAAATAGTGGCTGTATTCCTCTTGAAAATGCCATTGTAGATATCTGGCATTGTGATAAAGATGGTAACTATTCGGAATATGGCGGAACAGGAATGCAAAGCTCTGATTACACGAATGTACATTTTCTCAGGGGACGTCAGATCACAGATTCTAATGGGAAAGTGGCCTTTACCACCATTTTTCCTGGATGGTACAACGGAAGAGCCACCCACATTCATGTGCATGTTTACGATGCGAATGGAAATTCATTGTTAGTTACCCAAATAGCTTTTCCAGAAGGTAGCAGCAGCGCTGTGGTTCAGGTAAACGCAGCGTCTGACTACGGCTATACAAAAGGCATGAGTGGTTATACCTATAATGCCCAGGATAACGTTTTCTCAGATGGAGTTGCAACCGAGCTTTCAAATATCTCAGGTGACATTGATTCAGGATTTTACCTGACTCATTCCATTGTTGCTTAATATTAAAGATCAAATAATTATGTACAAAACGTCAAAGAGCTTTCAAAACACGAAGATATATACCTCCGCACATCGAACATCAAGGCTTATTCCCAACCAGTTTCACGAGCAGGTATTGATTCATCCCGACAGACTATCAAGGAAAAAAGGCGCTTCATTTGATAAATTGAAATTGTTAAAGGAAATCACGATGAATGCGGGCTACCAGTATGTAGAAAACGCGCCATTCGATATATGGCAATTGATCATTCCCATTGTAGGGAGCGTTTCCATATTCGAGGAGAATTCTAAAATGATCGGAGTAGGCCAAATATACTCCGGATATTTTATGGAAGGTGATGAAATTTCATTTAAAAATCCCTATGAAAATCAGATTGTCCATTTTTTGCAGATCGGTCTTCAGATCTCCATGACTCATTCACATGGCGAGACGATTTCCTTTGATCTGGACGATCAGAAGAACGTTTTGCAAAAGATTATTTATCCCCATAATGAATTCCAACCTCTTCAGCTTTCAATGGGAAAATTTGATGGAAGATCAGATTATAAGTATTATTTAACTACGGGTGATCATGCCTTTGTTTATGTTCCTGAAGGAGCTTTTGAAATAGAACATTGCCTGTTGGAGCGCTCTGAAGGACTTGGAATCAGGGATTCCAGGTCAATAGATTGTGAAGCGCTTTCAAATGATGCTATTTTATTGATCCTGGAATTTTAAATGTCCTATTTTGGTGAGTAATTAACTGATTTTCAAAGTGCGGAAAAACATCATTTGGCAAGTTACAGGCATATTGTGTTTCCTGTCACTACCTTTCCTTTTATCTCCACGACCTCCGGGTTCATCCGACTTCATGTTCTCACCTCCATTTCTAAGGGATTTCACATCCAGCTTATTAATGGTGCTGTTTTTTTACGGCAATTACTATTGGTTTATACCTGGATTTTATCTTCGTAAAAATTACCTGGTTTATGGATTGATCCTGATATTATCGCTTGTGGTCATATCCTATTTACCCTCACTGTTAACGGGTTATCTTTCCTGGCCGGAATTTGCCCCACCACCAATGGAATTTCGCGGCCCTCGCAGACCACCTGACGATAGTTTAGTGATCGCAATAAGGCATAATATTTTACTTTTTATTCTGGTCGTCTTGTTTTCAATTTTCCTAAGGGTGCGGGAAAAGCTTTATGAGTTAGAAAAAACAAAAAATCAAATGGAATTGGGAGCCTTAAAAAATCAGGTAAATCCACACTTTCTTTTTAACACATTAAACAGCCTTTATGCGATGGCGCTGCGTGATAAGGCAATTTCGACGGCCGATAATATCATGAAACTTTCGGGATTGATGAGGTATGTGGTCACTGAAACGAATAACGCTTTTGTCACCCTTGAAAAGGAATTGAATTATATCAATGGATATATTCAGCTGCAAAAGATTCGACTGGATAAGAATGTCAAATTGAACTATCATGTGGAAGGAAGTTCCGGAAGCTTACAAATTGCTCCTTTAATTCTGATTCCGTTTATCGAAAACGCATTTAAGCATGGAGTGAATCCGGATGAAGATTCGCAGATTGACATCAGAATTTCAACTGAAGGAAGTAGTCTAAAGCTCATTGTGGTCAATAAGAAGGTATCTATTCAAAATAGTGTCCATGAGCAGAGCGGATTGGGATTAGAGAATACAAAATCCCGGTTGAGGCTTTTATATCCTTCCCGGCATGATTTATTTTTATCAAATGATAAAAAAACATTTCGTGTTGTTTTAACGATTGACCTTGATGATGAAAGCCATAGCCATCGATGATGAACCGTTAGCACTTGAAGTTTTGAAAGGCTATTGTGAAAAGGTGGAATTTATTCATCTCGAGCAGACCTTTACCAAGACGACCGAGGCAAAAGATTATTCAGAAAAGCATCCCTTTGATCTATTGTTTTTGGATATCAGAATGCCGGCCATTTCCGGAATTGATTTCTTTAAGAATTTTGAAAAGGAAGTCATGGTAATTTTTACAACTGCCTACAGCGAATACGCGATTGAAGGATTTAATTTAAATGCGATCGATTACTTGCTAAAACCTTTTGAATTTGACCGCTTTCTCCATTCAGTGAATAAAGCCAGGGAATATTACGAATATATCCATTCGGCCAAATCAAAAGAGGCAACTTATCTTTTTGTCCAGGCGGATTATAGATTGCAAAAGATTGTCATTGAGGACATCCTTTACATCGAGGGAATGGCGGACTACCTTCGTATCCATCTGCTCAACCGAAAGCCGGTGGTAGCCCGGATGACCATGAAAGACATTTCACAGCAACTTCCCTCCCATTTTATGCGTGTTCATCGATCCTATATAGTTCCATTGGCTCGTATAGAAAGCGTGCGAAACAAAACCATTTTTATCCATCAAAGAGAAATTCCAGTCGGTAAAACTTATTTTAAAGAATTTATCACCTTTTTCGGACGAAATAGAAGGTAAATGAACAATATATACAGTATAGATAAAGCATAGATAGAGTATATGAAACATCAATTAAGTCCAAATATTGACAAATAATATGAGAGATGATTTTATTGAGTTGTTGACCGAATTTCTTAGCAGGATTATGGCTTTCAGCTGATTTGAATCGAATACAACTCCATTGGCTCCGTTCTCCCCTTTAAGTTTACTTCACCAAGGGATTTGACAATGAATATTTCCTCAAGAGATAATTGACTTATCAATTCTTCTGAAACCAACAACTCAGCTCTATAATCATTGCACATTCCCTGGATGCGGGAAGTAGCATTCAGTACATCCCCGGTAAAGAATATTTCCTTTTTGAGGGCGCCAATTTCACCTGTAGTTACATTCCCAATATGAATGCCAGCTTTAAATGATGGAATCACCCCAAATTTTCTTTCATAAAAACCGGATCGGTCCCGAAGATCTTCTTTCATGGCAAAAAAGCATTTAATGCAATTAGCATTCAATACCCCATTTTTATAATTCCATGATATAACTATCTCATCTCCAATATATTGATACACTTCACCTAAATGATTAATAATAGCATTGGAGAGGTCTGAATAGTACTCTTTCAAGAGTTCAAAATAGCGGATATGGCCTAGTTTTTCGGCGACTGTTGTTGAGGATTTCAGATCCAGAAACATAAAGATCCGGTTTTCTTCCACAGGCTGGTGGTATTTTCCTGTCAGGAAATTAGTTAGAATTCCAAATCCCAGATTTTCACTTATGGTAGCATACATCACACAAAGTAAAATCGAAACAGCCATTTGAAGCATCGTGCTTAAAAATGTGATGCTAACCATGTACCTCCCAAACTTCTCCCAAACCACCTTATCCGTAATTGGAATATTTGATTCAAAGCTGGCAGCTAAAGGATACGTGATCGCATTGATGAGAAGCATGATTAAAACATAAAGGCCAAATTTGTAAATGATCTTTTGAAAGAAACTCTTATTACGAAATAGCCTTTCCATAAAGAATATTTCGACCAGGCCTACCAGCAATCCAACAATGGTAACGGCAATACTGGCAAAAATGAAAACCGGCCAGGTAAGGTTGATGATGGTGGAAGAATTAGGCGAGAATGTGCCCATTGCGGCAGTCTCCACTAAAATAAAAACCCATCCCATTAATAACCAAATCAATCCAAAGGGAATGACCCTGGCAATATTTCTACGGGTTTTAGGAGAAAGTTTCATAGGTCCAAAAATGTGTAACTAATCAATTCCAACCCTTAAAATAGAAATTTATTTATCATTCTGATTCTAATCAAAAATAAACCGCAATGGACACCAAGAATTACTCAAAGTATGCGCAGTATTATCAACCTCATTCTTATCTAGTCAGTGTAATGTGCATTAATCTATACGGTTTATCGCCATTGTACCTCACAGGCATACATCATTTTATTTCCATAGGACGATTTTCTTTGACCTATTTTATCCACATTGTTAAAGCCAGCATCTAAGAATAATTTTTTAAGTGAGATAAAATCAATTGGGTATGGAACCCATGGATTGGATTCATTGGTGTCGTATTCAACAATAATGAAAGAGCCATCATCTGATAGACCAACTTTTAGCTTTTCAAGAAACTTCCTCTTGTCGGATACGAAGTGCAGGGAATTCGCCATGAGAATGCCGTCGAGTGGTGGAAGGGATAGTGGATCTTTTTCAAAGTTTGCTCGCAAAAATTTTAACCGGACACTTTTGATTGGCTGAATAGCTTGTACCGATTGATCGACTGCATAAATCTGACTATTCGGATGGATGATGCTTGCCAGCGCCTGGGTAAAAATCCCTGTCCCACACCCCAGGTCAGCCCAAGTTGTTGGTAGGAATTTATTTATTTGAGCATTTTCAATCAGAGCAATCGCCTCCTGTAAATGCATAAAATTCTACTTCGAAGCCAGCTTGATCTTCCCACTTTTCAATCCTTTTCCTGAAACCGTTAATTCCATTTCTCCGGCTTCTTCGGTTGACTGGACGATGACTACTAGTTTACCACTAAATAGCTTCATGGTCGGTTCATGAAATATCTCCAGGGAAGTTGCATCTCCGTTACAAGCAGCTCTATAAGTACCGTTTCCCTTTACTTTAAAATTCAATTGATTCGTTGCTGTCGGGCATGGATTGCCATCTTTATCTACAACAGATACTGTAACAAATGAAAGGTCTTCGCCATTGGCAGATAAATCCGTTCGATCGGCGTCAAGGACCAATTGATAAGGCTTTCCGGCAGTATGAATTTGCTTTTCAGCGGCTGGGCTTCCCGATTCATCCAAAGCCACAACTTTCAATGTTCCCGGTTCATATTTCACATCCATCCACATCAATCGATACCTGCTTAATGAATCCGTTCCTTTTTCCCGGATCCCCATGCTTTTTCCATTTACAAATAGCTCGGCTTTATTGTAGTTGGTATAAACAAAAACAGGTGTGGTCTCTCCTTCCCTGCCTTCCCAGTTCCAATGTGGTAAGATATGCAGTGTTTCGTCTTCAGTGTTCCAGCGACTGCGATAAAGGTAATACCGGTCTTTGGGAAGTCCGGCCAGGTCGCAAATGCCAAAATAAGAGCTTCTTGACGGCCAGACATCATCATAGGGTGTAGGCTCGCCCAGGTAATCAAATCCTGTCCAGACAAATTCCCCGATCACCCATGGTTTATCATCCTGCATTTCAAAATCTGTTTCGGGAAGATTTGACCAGCTACAATATTCTACATCATATGAAGAGCTTTGATAGTCGTCATGCTGCACCATTTTACCTGTTTCGACAGGGAATTTGTAAATACCTCGTGAGCTGACAGTCGAAGCAGTTTCTGAGCCAAGAATAAATCCCTGTGGGAATCTTTCAAAAGCCTCCTCATACAAATGAACCCGGTAGTTCAACCCAGGCACATCCAGTAAAGCTCCAAAACCTGTTTCCATGGTTGCTTTCACCTGGTCCATACCAACTGTCACGGGACGAGTTGGATCTTCACGATGGAAGACCTCTTGCAACCATTTTGCCCGTTTTACCCCCTCTGAGCCCCATTGGTCCGGGACTTCATTTCCGGCGCTCCACATGACGATACAAGGATGGTTTTTAATAGCACTGACCAAATTCACTACATCTTTTTCTGCATATTCATCAAAAAACCGGTTGTAACCATTTTCGACTTTGGGTTTAGCCCATTCGTCAAAGCTCTCGGCAATGAACATAAAACCCATCTCGTCACACAATTCCAACTGCTCCATGGATGGCATGTTATGTGCACTGCGAATGGCATCACAGCCCATGTCTTTCAGAATGGTCAATTGCCTGCGCAAAGCTGCTATATTAACAGCCGTTCCCAACGGACCCAGGTCGTGGTGCAGGCAGACCCCTTTGAATTTGCGTGTTTTTCCATTCAGGCTAAATCCTGTTCCCGGTTGATAGCTGATTTCGCGGATACCAAAGCGCTGCTGGTATTCATCCACCAATTCATCACCGCTATACAATTTTGAAACAGCAGTGTACAAATATGGCGTTTCCGGACTCCATAATTTTGGGTTGTTGACTGCAATATTCTGGACAAATTCATTTCCAAATAATGTAGAAGTTTCATTTGATGTAATTGATTTACCATCTGCATCGAGAATTTCTGTAACAAGCTTGAGATCATCCCCATTAACTTTGGTTTTGATATTCACCTGAGCGATTTCCGGGGTGATGGTTGGGGTTGTGATCGTTGTTCCCCATTGATCGATGCTGGCATTATTTTTCACAATGATTTGAACCTTTCGGTAAAGCCCTGCTCCAGGATACCACCTGGAGGATTTTTCAATGTTTCGTAGGTTAACGGCCAACGTATTTTCTTTGTCGGACGAAACCTGATCCGTAATATCAAAATAGAAATAGCTGTAACCATACGCCCACTCTCCCACTTTCGTCTCATTTACATAGACTTTCGGCTCACTCATGGCTCCTTCAAATACAACCAGCACTTTTTGATCATCCTGAAGATCGGGAAGTGAAAAGGTGGTCCGGTACCAGGCCTCTCCTATAAAAGGAAGGGAACCAGTTCGACCGGTTTTTTCGGTTGCAACTTCTTCATTGTTCTGAATGATAGCCACGGTTTGCATATCAACCGTTTTGTCAAAAGGACCATAGATGGCCCAATCATGGGGAACGGTGACCGATTCCCATTTTGAATCGTCAAAATCTGATCGATAAGCCGATTCGTTGGCTCCTTTTTGAAACTTCCATTGATCCAGTTCGAGAATGGTTCTTGGGTCTTGAGCTAAAGTAGATTGTACAATTATTAGGGAAAAAAGACTGAAAATAAGGCATATATGGTATCGCATTTTTAACGTAGTTTTTACGGTTATTCTAAAGCTGATTCAATATAATAATTAGAAAAGGAATACAATCGAAAAACTTTAACAATTGGAATTGAGATTTTAAATTAAAGCTAAATTGGGAATGATCTAGTTATCAATCAATCACCTCGAACTTCCTAACCAATTCATTGCCTGATTCATCAACAAGAGTCAAAGTATGAGTCCCTGTGGTTGTCTGAATACCTTTTTGGTGAATCTCTTTAGTGAAGCCTAAATATTCATTGTCGAGGTGCCAGAAGATAGCTGTATTTTTATTTTGATGTGCAGCTTCAAAAATAGCGTAGCCCTTATTCCCATCCTGCTCAAGTGGTATTTTAACTTTGGTATATTGGCTGGGATAAATCAAATCAAAGCTCGAGGATTTTTCTTCTGATTGAATACAGGAAGGTAAGAAAGCAGGCATTTTTGGATAGTTTGAATGGTATTTGCGGAAATACCAGGATTGCACAGGCGGAAGGACAAACCAGGGTACATTTTTTACATCTGAAATAGGATAACACGAACTGTTCACCCGGTGCTTTCCTGCTTTATCAAGGTGAATAATGGAATGATAAGTACAACTTTGATTTTTCAACATATATTCGGGTAATGGCTGAAGAATCCTTTCAGGGCAATTTTTCCCCGCTAACATACCGCTTCGTTCACAAATTTCCTGATTAGCTCCAAAGGGCTCACCCAAATCACTTTCACCTTCTACCAAATCAAACAATTGAAACATCAATGGTGCTGCAGCCATAACACCGGTAAGGCCAGGTCTCCCTTCTCCATCTGCATTTCCTACCCAAATCCCGATCAGGTAATCGTTGTTCATTCCAATAGCCCACCCATCGCGAAAGCCATAACTTGTTCCCGTTTTCCAGGCAATCTGTCTGGAAGAAGCAAACTGCTCCCAGCCAGCTTCTTCGTAGGGTCGATTGAGTTGTTGCATCGCCTGAAGGGTATAATAAATGGAGGGAGCCTGGATCTGACCATCAGAAGAAAGCTCAATGGTTTTATTGGGTTTGGCTATATACCTGTTGAGGTGATAATCTCCGGAGGAATATCCTGACCGAAATGGTCGGGTAGAATAGTTTGAATAGGCCCGGGACAGGCTTGCGTACACAGAAGTCAATTCCCACAAGGTGGACTCTGCTCCGCCCAGGATAATGGACAGGCCATAATGATTCGCGGGCCTGTCAAAGCTTTTAAATCCAATATCCCACATTTTCTGATGGAATTTTTCATACCCATAATCAATCAGTAGGTGAACAAATGGAACATTTAAACTACTGGTCAGCGCTTCATTCGCAGGTACAGCACCTCGATATTCTTTATCAAAATTTTTAGGTGCAAAACCTTTATAAAATATCGGAATATCAGGTAAAAGCTGGTAGGGCGTGATTAAGCCTTCGTCCAATGCCAGTCCGTATAAAAAAGGTTTCAACAAACTTCCCGGACTCCTTCTTGCTGTGATAACATCAACATGCTGACCGTGATCTCCGCTTGAATTTGAATTACCAACATAGGCCAATGCATTCCCGCTTTTTATTTCAATGATTACTGCAGAAGCATTGTGTATCTGATTGTACGACAGTTGCTTACTGTATTCATTTACGGTTTTACTTGCCATTATTTGCAAACGCTTATCCAACGTTGAATTCACTTCTGTCCCTTCGTGCCCTTCGTTGATGGACCGATGAAGCAGATGGTAGGCCTGATTGGGAATGGGTTTAATATCCTGCGGCAATGGCTCCTCTTTTGCCAGGAATAATTCGTCCTGATCGATATAGCCTCTTTCGTGGATTTTAGTTAGAAGTCTATTCCTCTTTTCCAGAAAAAGCTCCTGGTTTTTTCCAGGAAAAATGCTCGACGGATTATTGGGTAAAATAGCCAGTGCAGCGGTTTCCGCCCAGGAGAGCTGGTAAGGCGACCTTCCGAAATACCGCCAGGCAGCGGCATTGATCCCAACAATATTGCCTCCAAAGGGGGCATGATTGGCATATTGCTTTAGAATGGATGACTTTTTGTAAAACAGTTCAAGTTTAAGCGCGGAGAATATTTCAATGATCTTTTGACCATAAGTGCGCTCCCGATTTCCCAAAGCCATTCGAACCGTTTGCATGGAGAGGGTGCTTCCGCCACTTACTACGCTTCCGGACTGAATATTCTGTTTTATCGCCCGAAATATGGAAATGGGATTGATCCCTGGATGGTAGTGGAAATATTCATCTTCGAAGAGCAAAAGCGCAATTTCAAACTTATGAGGGATGGAATCTGAAACAGGAAATCGCCATTGCTGATCTTTGGCAATAGAAGCACTCAAAAGAGTCCCGTCTCCTGACCTTAAGGTGGTTGCATAAGGCACATCGAATAATGGGCTTGGCAATGGTGCAAGTAATACAAGGATGAAAAAGGTGATGAGGGAAATCCCTATCACCTTTCCGGCTATTCTAATCTTTCTATTTTGAAGTGAAAATTTCAATTTCATCAAACTTTATGAGTGGGTTGTGTCTTCACTGCGGCCATGTAAAATCAATCTTCAATTTATTTCGATTTTAAATGGATTTCATTTGTTTTAATTGTCATTGAGTGGTGAAATCGTTTTTCGGAAAGTGAGATTTGCATGTAAAACTTTATCAGCTACCATATTTTCCTAATTTTATTTTCAAGTCATTCCCCGAAATGGCAATCATTTCAAGATTCTCAATTTCATTCTCACCTATTACAATTTCTTTCTCTCCAAATAGTAATTCAGTTTCATTTAGTCCAATTGCTAATATTGTAGCTTTTTCTCCTTTCGGAAGTTTGTTATACCCATCTTCATTTTCCGTAAACCAATATTCATTTTTAGAATGTTCTGAACCACTAAGAATGATATTCCTTCCATTAATAATTAGATTTATTATTGTAGCTTTTCGGTTTGTTCTGGCTATAAGTCGTACTGGACCAGCCTTAGGATCTTCATAGAAAAAATCTACATTTACCCAACCAAATTTCATTGCATCATAGGAAATCATAGCTGAGTTTATTTCACCAAGTTTAGAAGTGTCGATCAATTTAGAAGTGTCGACTTTGGTCAACTTTTGTTTTGCTAGTATTTTAAACCAATTAATATCTCTATGTGAAGATTCTTTAGATCTTTTCAGTAGACTATTATGAGCGTCCCATTGAGTTTTTGTCGCTTCATTTCCATTTTCCTTTGGTGGAGGGTTATTCAAGTAATATTGCACTCTTTCAATCGAATCCTTAACCAAGAACTCAACAACCATTTCGTCAATCTCCCATAGATTTTTGTCAAGATTGTCAATATAGATTTTAACCACCTTATCCCAACAAGCACTTTGGTAGCGATACATAAACTCATTTGTTGCTAAAAGAGTGTTTTCGAAATCATAGAGATTACCATAATAGGTATAGTAATTATTTTTAATCGTATCAGTTGTGATGCCATAAAAATCAGCACATTCAGTAGGGAATTGATTTTTGCTTATGAATTTGATTGGGTATGGTACTAATGATTTGGCAGGTTCTTCTTTTTGTTTCCAATTCATAAGTCCTTTTTCATCACGTTCTCCTAGAAAAATGTCTGGATTATTGTTTAAATCTTTTTGTGGAATTTGGATTCGTATGGAATTATCTTCAGCAATTCTCAATTCATTTCCATTTTCGTCTTGTGCAGTAAAGTATATCATCCCTTTACTTTCAAGTATTTGGTCATTGTGAATTGTTTGAAGATTGGAAGTAATGAAATCCTGAATTGTAAAATTTTCTTTCAGTTCAATTGTTATTTCTCCTTGCACACTTTTTCCGTTAACATCAACAATTGATTTTTCGGGAATAATAAGAATTGTCCCCTTTTCTCCAACTATAGTATTTGATTGTGAATTGTCAATGTTGAATTTTTGGTTAATTCCTGAAATCAATTGCAATGAATCAATCAAATCCACTGGAATGTCTCCATACTCTTGATTTACTAAATTGTCTGTTTCTGAATGATTATTTTCATAACAACCAAATAAAACAATAGTGATAAGGAGTGAAAACAATATTTTATTCATACTTCAATTCAGTGTTTATAATTTTCTGTCAATCAATTAGTTACCTTTCACAACCTTCACCCATTTTCCCGGTTTATTAGCAAAGATGGAATTGTCATACATCGCTTCTACATTCAGGGAAGGCAGATAGTAATTCCCCTGGTAAGACGCATTCAGCAATACTGTAAAGGTCACTTTCTTATTGGGTTTCAGATCGAAATAATGCATGGTGCGATCATCCCTGATATCAATGTACTCCGCTTCCTGATTCGGATTTGCTGATCCATCTAATCGTGTGTTGATGATCTCCCATCCTGAAGGAAAGATCTGTGTCAATGCCAGTTCGCTGTAGTCACCCTTCAATCCGGGGTTTGTAACCGTTACCTCGGCTTTGAAATTTGTCCCCTGGGTCAGGGAAGAAATATTTAATGGATTTCCATCCATATCAGTATAATTGACCGAAAGGTCAATATTCCTTTTAATTCTTTCTTCAGTTCCTTCCAATGGAATTCCCGTTCGGATCACACGTGCAAAAACCGGCGCTTCCCCATTGTTGGCAATTTGAATGGAAACGGATTTATCAGGAGTACTATAAGCAACCTGATTAACAAATGAATTCCCTTTCACCGTTTCCTTTTGGTCTCCCATTGAAACAACCGTGTTCGTTTCGCCATCCACCCCAAAATTATCCACATATTTCGCGAGTGAAATAAAACAATAGGCTGTAGTTTGAGTGCTCATCCATTTATCCTTCCTTCCCATTGTACGCGCGATATCCATCAGGATCTCAAACGCTTTTTCCTTTTCATCCAATTCGAGAAGTGTCTCCAGGATCATGGCTCTATCACGGGTATCCGAACCGAAAGTACTGCGGGAATGATGATTTACACTGTCAACCTGGGTTGAAAGTCCTTCAATCAATTTCTTAGCCTGGTCGTCATAACCTGCTGAAGCATAGGCCAACGCTAATCTCCACTTCGATTCACGGCTGATGTTTTCCTTCTCTTTCATTCGGTTCATGGCACCCAATGCCGGACTTTCTGCAACCGCCAAAGTATACAGCCGGTATGCCTGGATCAGGTCGTTATCATCATCGCTGCTAAGTGTTCCCCAATCATCCGCTTTTTTAGTTTGGAATGATATCCAGCTTGACAGTAATCCTTCCGGAACGAGATAACCTGCTTTTTTGGCTTCCAAGAGAAAATGCCCGGCATAATTGGTACCCCAATTGTTTGGATAGCTATTGCCAGGCCAATAAGCAAATCCACCGGAAGCAACCTGGAAGGATTGTAACCGCTTGATGCCGGCTTCGACATTTCGCTGGATCTTTGCCTGCTGATCATCAGGAACAGTCATCAATTTGTTTAAGAACAATTGGGCAAAAACAGATGAAGTGGTTTGCTCAATGCAGCCATGAGGATATCGGATCAAATAACCCAACCGCTGTTCAATATTCAATGGTGGCAATGTGCTAATTTCAACGTAGGCCTTGTTTTCTCCGGGCATTCCAACTGGTTGGTAATTGTAATTCCAGCTGGACTCGTTGCTGACCATTTTGTCACTCACATCGGTTGTAACAGGATTTCGGGCAATAATATTCATTTCAATGTCATAAGTAGCTTTCAATGAGCCCGATGTGGCAGTTACCTTAACTTTACCCGTTCCCAGGGCTTTTATAGCTTTTATATCAAAATAGACTACCTTGTCTCCTGCTTTGGCGAACTGTACCGTAGATGTTTTTCCGGATGCCAACTCAAGGTTGCCGCTTACTTCTACCGTTACATTGACATTTTTCACTTTATCTTCCAATGCGAAGACATTAACCGGTAACTTCATCGTCTCGCCCGGACCCGCTACCCTTGGAAGGGTTGCCATTACCATTAAAGGTTGTTTGACTGGCGTAGTCGCATCAGCGCTACCATAAGCTCCTTCATCAGCAGCTACCACCATGGTTTTGATGCTACCGATGTATTGTGGTAGCTGTACTGCGTGCGTTTTGGTCTCTCCTTTTTTCAAATAAAATGGTCCAAGGAATTTAACGACCGGTTTAAACCGGTTTACTTCCTTTTCTTCTTTAGGTTTTAATTCTCCATCACCACCAATTGCCAGTAAATAATCCATTTTACCACTAAATGCACCCATTACATCATCATACACATCCCATGTTTTAATGCCCAGGGCTTCACGTGCATAAAAGGTTTCCCATGGTTTTGGTGTTTTATAATTGGTGATGTCGAGCAATCCTTCATCAACAATCGCGATGGTATAGGCCATCGGATGCCCAGAATTTTCCGAGATTTGCAAGTCAAATTTCTGCTCTGGCCGAAGTTCTGAAGGGAGTTTAATCACAGGTTTAAGTACTGTACCCGGATCCACTACTTTGATTGACTCAACTCCATATAAGCGAATGGGTAGATCGTTGGCAGTTTGTGCATGTGGCTGCACCATGGTCAAATGAACATATACATTCGGCGCCATTTCAGAAGTAGCTTCGAAGGCAATGGCCGTATTATTTTCCTCTGTTTCTACCCAGAATGTCTGGAGAATTTCACTACCCGACTCCAGGCTGACCAGCACCCTGTTGCCTGCCGTAGATGGAATGGAAAGTGTAATTTTCTCACCTACTTTGTATTCTTCTTTTTCAACTGCAAAATCCAGCATTGTAGCACCATCCAATTCACCACGTTTTCCTTTACCTGCCCATCCCGGCCAATCCATATAAACGACCTGTCCGGCACTATGACCGCTAACAGGATCTTCCACTTTCAGAAAATACCGACCCCATTCAGGATAATCGATGCGTAATTTCCAGGTTCCCTTTCCATTGGAAGTGCTTACCGTTCCTGTGGCAACAGGATCTCGATAAGATCGACCAACGTAATTGCTGATGTTGTCATAGGAATTATCCCACCACCATTTCCAGTTCAGCTTGTACAATTCAACTTTAAGATTTTTTCGGCTAACGGCATTACCATCCGCACTGACCGTGGCAATCATCACTTCATGATCTTCATCCGTGAGTAATATCCCCCTTTTATCGCCTTCAGGGACCTTGACACCTACAAAACTTGTATAAGGATAATAGGGAATGGAAGTATTGTTGATACTAAAGTCGCCTCCTTCTTCATAGACTTTTCCATAAAGATTTGCCTGAAGTGCCCCGGGTGCATTTTCAGTATCGCCCAAATCCAGATTTACTTTTGTAAATCCTTCGCCATTCAGGTTTCCCTGGAAAACCATTTCCCGATCACTGTAATATTCCTTTGATGGATCATCGAAGCTATAATTAGGGTAGTTATCAAAGGTTGTTTTCACCGGGCGAAGCAATAATTCGTATTCAGCTTTTAATCCTCCTGCTTTAGCACCTGTCAACCAGCGAACATTCAGGTCACCTGAAACGGTTTTATCGTAGGCACTAAAACGTTCTTTATCAAAGGCGAGGTTAATTTTCAGTCTGTTGGGCTTGATGGTTTCGATTTTAACTGTTTTAGTAAACTGAGCGCCACCAACTTTGGCTACTGCACGCCAATTTCCTGTAGGAGCATCCGAATCTGTTACAAAATCAAAACGGTACATATCACCTACGGATTCGCTGCTGATCTTTCTAAAGGTTAATTGACCATTTGGATTGAACAACTCCATGACAACGGGATGATTATCAGGAAGTTTTCTTTCTATATCTTCCAGGATAAATCCCAAATGAACGGTATCCGCTGGACGCCAGACTCCTCGTTCTCCATAGATAAATCCTTTTAATCCTTTCTGAACTTTGCTTCCTGAAACATTGAAATTGCTCAGTGATAAAGCCGATCCGTCATCCAGTTTCAAATAACCCACCTGGTTTCCTTTTTTTGCGACCAAAGCAAATGGTTTTCTTGCCGGGCTGACAATAGCTTTGCCATCCCCATCTGTTTTCTGGCTGGTAATCAGCTGCTGCTGATAGTCATAAACTTCAATCGAAACTCCGCTCACCGGTTTGGTATCGATCAGGTTGGTCACAAAAACATTCACATCACCCGCATCACTTCTTTTAGCGATGATACCGAAATCAGAAGCCAGCAACATTTTGCTGACACTTCTACGACTACCATAATAGGAGTTGGAACAAGGATTATCGCGTTCCTCCCAGTTATAGTCCGGATTGTAATAGTATTCGTAACTGTCCCAATAGGATGATTCTTCATCAGGCCCCCATTCTTCCAATTCTTCGTCCAGGGATTCGATCTGTACATCATCTGAGCAGAAATAAACAGAATGTGACTTTCTGAAACCAATTTGAATTTGATAAAAAGCCCCCGGTTGGGTCGTGAGAATATCATTCAGATCAAGGGTAAATCGGTTCCACTGATTCAGGTTTGTGACTCCACTTGCGTTTAAAGGAACAGTCTTTCTGACAATGGGCCTCCCTACCCTGTTAAGCTGGCTTTGGTCACCCAAATCATTCACCTGCAGATATTGCAACATGTTGTCATCAAATATTCGTACAACCGTCACATCCACAGCATTTAACCCAACAGCTTCAAATGGCAGGACTAGTCCGTTGGAATTTGGAAGGATGGATTTATGGTCACTGTTGACCAGTCTGACTTCAGGTTTACTTTGTGTAAACTGCAGGGATGTTGAATAATCATCTTTTAACTTATAGCCAGCCAGGTTTTTGATCCCCGCATAAACCTTCAAAGTAGATTTTGAATTCATTTCCTGGGTCGGATAGATCTTTAATTCATTCAGATCGATGACCATTCGATGCCTGTTACTTGTATTTGTCAGAGTGACCAGGCCATTCAGATTCTGTTTTGTATCAAGCGGATCTGAAAACAGGACTGATATATAGTTTTCCGTTCCACGAACAATTCTACTTGAAATGACTTTGTAATCGTCTAGCGCAGGTATGTCAACTTCCGTCGATTCCACTTTATCGACAGCTATGGGTTCACCATCCACTTTGATCTCAACTTCACTTGCTTTCTCCCCGCGCTGTACATTTTCGATGGTAAATTGATAGGTATTGTTTGAATGGGCATCAGCAACGGTAATGTCCAGGTTTTTGCCATTTTGCACGGCTGACAAAGTTTTTTTCAGGTTCTCAAAATCAACTACATCAGCTGTCTGGAGCGTTCCTTCGATTTTTACTTTGCTCAGATCATTGGTGTTGTAGAGTTTGAATCCTTCAACAGACGTTTCAAAATTCTGAATGAGGGTCTGGAAAATAAACCGGAATTCCTTTTTATCATTTTCGATTTCAGGAAGGATGGATTTCAAATTAACTGTTACCTCATATTTCTGATCCGACTTTAGCCTTGATGCCGGCTGAAAAACGACGGTACGGTTATCCTTCCAAGTTGTAGATCCTTTAATATCCGGACTAAAAGTGAAAATATTTTCCAGGGAAGTACCGATCAAACTGTCGGGAATGCTTTTGGTAAGCTTGACCCGAACATCACTTGCCACGGAAATAATCCCACCAGTGTACGAACTGATGTGGTCAACAAACAGGTTTTTAGGACTGCTAAAATCTTCTGAAGTACGGCTGCAGCTAAAAAATATAGTTAAAGTGAATAAAAAAATGATAAAGCGCTTCATGATAAAAAAGTATTGAATGATGATGGTGCTAAAATAAAAGTTTATCTGTAGAAATGAATGATTGCGTAAGGATCCACTTAGTAGGTAAGTGGTAAAATAATGTAACATTATCAGGGAAATTAAATGAAAATTCCCCTGATTATTATATCACATATCTTCTCTTGAATAAGTCAATGTTATCAGATCAGTGATTCAACTATTAAAATTCAGTTTATGAAAATTGAATTAACCCGGATAATTTGTCTCTCTAAGACATATGTTTTCAAAGGTACCTTCAACTTCCCATTCCGTTTCTTTCAAATCGGAAACAATGAATTCAAATGAACCAGAAACTGTTCCCTCTGAGCAACTTGTGACAGTAACTCCCCCAGGTCCTTCATACCAGGTACCCAACCCAAAACTGTCGGATGTTGATTCATAATAGTTCCCCAACATGGCCTCGCAGGAGTATGCTATATCACCTTCGTATTTACAAGATCCATCCTCCACTTGTGCTGGGTAAAACTTTGTTTCAACGCAATTTCCTTCAGCTAATTCCGCAAAATTGGTAAATGATACAATTAACATTGTTCCGTCTGAAGCCGTACCTCGCAGATCAATCCTTTTCATTGAGACCTCTCCTTCTACTGCATGGACAATGGTACTGTTCAAAGAAATTGCTTCCCATGGTTCACCATCAATGGTAGCCGTAATTTGTCCCGATTGGCAGTCAGCTGCTGCATCCTCAGAATCGCTTTTACAGGAATAAAATAGAATACAAATTGAAAAAATAATAATAAAAAATTTGTTCATCGTATTAGCTTTAAAAAGATTTAATAAAAAATGAGTCTTAAATATAAGAGATAATATTCCAGTTATAACAATTCTTTAACCAACCACTAAACTGCTTCAGGTAAGAAAATTGAATGCATTGAAGAATGAGTATTTAATTTTCCCTTTCTAATAAAAAATGAATAAATTCAATAGAGTTTCCATTTAGCGGAGCTAACAGATATGAAATAAATTCATGATTTCATCCATACACCATATCCACAGAAATACTAAAAAGCTTATAACGATTCTATCTCTCATGTTATGCTATACTGCCATATGTGGACAAAGCTTTCAGGATCCTTTTGATCAGGGAGGCAATTTTCCCACGTTAAAATATGAGGACAAAACTTATGAAGGAGTGTATGGATCCCCCTTTTTTAATGAGGAATGGGTTGAAGGCGAAGTCATAACAATAGATGGAAAGATCTACAAAAATGTGCTGTTAAAATACGATTCGTACCAGGACGAATTAGTGTACAATGATGGAATAGGAAGCCCCGTATATGTTTTTAAAGAAAAAATAAGAGAATTCACTTTAAAGTTTCCCGATTCTGCTGATGTTCGATTTGTGAAACATAGGTTCAATCAGGATTTCCGGTATTATCATGTAATTTATGATGGTTCATACCTTGTTCTCGAAGAAATGAAAACCTCGTTCATTAAGGTCAATCAGGAAGGTGGGTATATGGAAACAAAAAAATACGATGAGTTCAGGACTTATTCCAATTTCTATTACATGGAAAAGGATTCTAATGCATTTTTTAAACTAAAACCAAAGCCCAACCAGGTTTCAAAGATATTTTCGGATAAAAACGACAAGATAAAGGACTACATCTCTGTAAACGAGCTTGATTGCAAATCAACAATGGATCTCAATCAGATTTTTTCCTATTATGACGGGCTTTGAAATGGATCATTTTGCCACTCATAACATCTATTTTTACATTGTAAAATGATCCCCATATCTTTTTTGATATAAACGGTGATTTAAAGTATCTTGCAAGTTTGAATGGCATTCAGAATGCCATAACCAATTAATTTTTATGGGGTTATCATTACATTTTAATCAAAAGATCAAAGAAGTTAAACCCGGCCAATCTTTATTTGAATACGCTGAAAATTTGGGTATTCAGGTACCTACCTCCTGCCGAAAACAGGGGAAGTGCAAAGAGTGCCTGGTAGAGGTAGAAAAAGGAATGGAACACCTTTCCTCTCCTGATGAAACCGAAGCCCATCTCAGGGATCAATTCAGGCTCTCCTGCAGAGCGAAAATATTGTCCGATTCCGGTGAAGTGGTTTGCCATACCATGCGTAGAGGGGAAATGCAGATCGAACGACAATCCCTGCATTTCACAGCAATCAATTCATCATTGAAACTGGAACCGAATGTGGTCAGGAAAGAGGGCAAAGTTTTTATTGATGGTGAATTAATTGAGGAATACACTGGCCCTATTTATGGCATTGCTATGGACCTGGGTACCACGACGATCGTACTTCGACTGATCAATCTTGAAACAGGTGAATTGATCGCAGATTCATCGTTTGAGAACCCACAACGCTTTGGCGGATCTGACGTGATGTCACGGATCCATTATGATTCCGAAAATAAAGGTCGATTATTGCAGCGGACACTGATTGGGTACATCAATCATGCCATTGAGGAATTCCCTGTGGATCCAAATTCCATCTATGAAATGGTCGTTGTGGGAAATTCCACCATGCGGGATATATTTTTCAGGTTAAGCGTGTACACCATTGGGCAGAATCCCTATCAATCCATTACCGAACTAGAAATGGCTGATGGAAAACGTCAAACAACCAGCCTGAAAGAAAAGGCAAAAAGGTTGGGAATTCACATCAATCCGAAAGGAAATATTTATGCGCTCCCCATCATCAGTGGACATGTTGGTGCAGACACAACAGCCTGCATGCTGGCTGTCAACCTGGCAAACGAAGATCGGACCATTGCTTTGATGGACATTGGAACGAATACGGAGCTTATTGTCGGAAATAAGTCGAGGATATTTGCTGCATCTTGTCCTGCCGGGCCGGCTTTCGAAGGTGGTAAGATCTCGCATGGAATGCCAGGACTTCCGGGCGCAATTGAACGGGTAAAAATAATGGACAATGGAAACATAGAGATCAAGGTCATTGGCAATTTGCTGGCAGAAGGAATTTGTGGATCCGGATTGGTAGACCTCATGAGTGAATTGATCCGTTCAGGAAGGATGAATAGCCTGGGACGATTTGAGGACGAAATCGAGATTATCCTGAACGATGATGCCAAATCCAGGGTTATTTTTAATGAGAGTGACGTAAATGAACTGGCGCAGGCAAAAGGAGCCAATGTTGCCGGTTTACATATCATATTCAGTAATTACGGGATCCGGTTTGATGAAATCGATGTATTTTACCTGGCAGGTGGTTTTGGAAGACATCTTGATATAGAATCCTCCAAGCGTATCGGCCTTATTCCAAACATTGATAATGAGAAAATTGTTCAAATTGGAAATGCCGCTATAGAAGGCGCCTGCATTGCTCTACTTTCTATATCAAGAAGAAATGAAATGGAAGATATTGTAAAAACAATCACTCACTGCAAACTGGAAACACATCCCGACTTTTTTGATTATTTTGTAGAAGGGTGTCAGTTCAACCCCGTCGAAACATTGTCCAGAGAGGCATAATGAAAGAATTTTTTAACGATAATCCACAAGTAAAGATTGATTCCGCAGAATATGTGCGATTGTTGGGGTATCCCATCGGACATGAACTGCAGGATCGAGCAAAAGAACTGTCTCATTTAACCGAAAGATGGTATGCTAAACATGGCAAACCATGGGTCTATGTCAGAAAGGCAAACTCGTTTGATTTGAGTGAAAATGAGTTTATCATCGACCAAATTCCATTTCAATCCGATGCGGTTCTCAAGCGATTTCACAATGGCAAGGCTAATGATGTTTTTCTGCTTGCCGTAAGCGCAGGTCCGGAATGTGAAGCACATGCAAATGTCCTTTGGAAAGAAGGTAAGCCCGATGAATATTTCTTTATGGAAATGTATGGTTCAGCCGTGGTTGAAAATCTGGTCATGCAAACATCTGCGCAACTATGTGCCTGGGCAGATGATAATAACATGGCAGTTTTACCCCACTACAGTCCTGGATATAATCAATGGGATATCCTGGACCAGTTGAAACTGATTTCTCTGATAAACAATGGAAATTCGACAAGTAATTCTTTATTGGTAGAATCCCTTGACTCGGGGATGCTTAAACCTAAAAAATCTCTTCTGGCAATATTTGGTGTCACAAACCAGGGTTCACAACTGACTGCCTATCCAGGAATGATACCTTGTGAGAAATGCGCACTTCGAAATTGCCAATACAGAAGAAAGCCTTATCGCTTTCGAAATGCAAAAAGACAGGAAAAAGTTACTAATGGCCATACGATGGACGAAAACAACATAAATATCTCAAAACAAGTAAATTATAGTCTTGGACTTAAAGTTTTGAAAAAATGGTCTGAAGAACGACTGACCTTATCTCCACTTGAGGGGAATACCATCAAAGCTTCTTTTATTTACGACGGAACTACCTGTTCCAACTTTGGCTTCCCTTTGCAATTTGAATACTCTATTACCTTGCATGAAAACGGAGATAATTTCACCATCCTGGAACAGGGTTGCAAACCAACAACCAATGATATCGGGTATCAGAAGATGTGCCAATACATCAAACAAGGTGATAACCTGTTGGAAACTGTTCAAAAGGAAAAATCAATGGTAGGTCAGGCTTTGGATAGTGTGTTTGATGAGAATATATCGTTTAGCCCTTCGGGATGTTATTGTGAGAAGAGCGGAAGGGATTACAAATGGCATCAGGTATTTCAGGTAGTACACTTTGCTCTGAATAATAAGTAGATAAGTTGGTTCATAAATGTGGCTTTATCTGCTGAATCCAGACAGAATTTGATTATATTGGAAGATAATTTTTTAAGAATATTAGCATGATAAAAATTTGTGATATAAACGAAGCAGCAGTAGAAAAACTCCCGCCAACTTTTGCAGAAAAATCAGGGATTGGCACCCATTACATAGATGCATTTATCAAACCAATGAACACCAAACTTGAAGATGGCACCCGAATTTCCTGCCGTAGGAAAGGCCTCAAAATAAATCTCGCAGTTGGTGACAAAAAAGGAAGCGGACTTATGAGGCGATTGGAAGTAAGCAAAGATCCTAAAATAATGCTTAGAGCTGCTTTGGAAGAAGCTGCTAAAGAAGCTGGTCTTGATCTCCAGATCACCGACAAGGAGATCCAGGTAGAACTTTAATCTTTACTTTTACTGATTTTTACAATAACTGATTTCGATGAGGGAGTAAGACTTTCTCTCGCATGAAGGTCGAGTGGCACCAGCACATTTGCCTCAGGAAAATACATCGCCAGACATTTGGATGGAAGATCATAGGGTACGACTGTATATGAATGAATTGTCCGGGTAGTATCGTTATAATGACTTGATATATCTACCCGATCACCGGCTTTTAATTTTTCTCTTTTTAAATCCTCACCGTTCATGAAAATCACCTCCCTGCCATCAAACACACCTCGATATCTATCGTCCAATCCATAAATCGTGGTATTAAACTGATCGTGACTTCGTATGGTGGTCAATAAATATTCGTTTTCTTTTATTTCGTAATCCGGTAATTTATTGATGGTAAATATAGCTTTATCGCTTGCCGTTTTGAAAACACCATTCCTGGCGCCATTTGGAAGTTCAAAGCCTCCTGAATTTATCCGGCTGTTATAATCATTAAATCCGGGAATATTTTCTTCAATCAGATCACGAATACGGTTGTAGTCATCTGTTAAATAAATCCAATCTAGCTTTGATTCCTTAAGGGTTTGATGGGCAATACGGGCAACTATTTCGGGTTCGGGAAGCAGATCCGCTTTATTTTGAATCATTCCTTGCGATGAATGAACAATCCCCATTGAATTTTCTACGGTCACAAACTGGATCTTGCCGTTTTTAATGATTCTATCCGTTCTTCCAAGGCATGGCAAAATGATTCCGGTTTTACCATGAACCAGATGAGATCGGTTTAGCTTTGTACTCACATGAACGGTCAGCGTACAATTTTTCAAAGCCTGAGTAGTATAATGGGTATCAGGTGACGCAGAGAGAAAATTGCCTCCCATCGCGAAAAAGACGCCCGCCTTATTATCATACATCGCCTGGATGGCTTCTACCACACTATAACCGTGTTTTGTTGGAGGATCAAAACCAAAATTAGTTGCAAGCTTGTCAAGAAGATCTTTTCCAGGACGCTCGCTAATACCAACTGTCCGGTCACCCTGTACATTGCTATGCCCTCGTACCGGGCAGGTACCAGCTCCCGGTTTTCCAATACTGCCTTTAAGGAGGAGGAGATTAACCACTTCCCTGATATTATCCACAGCATTTACATGTTGCGTTAATCCCATTGCCCAGCAAGCAATTATTTTGTTTTTATCTTTCAGAAGTTGAACGGCTTTATCAATCTCGTTTTCCGCTAATCCCGTACGCTTGATTAAATCATTCAGGTTATTTGAAAGAAGGTCTTTTTTAAATTCTTCAAAACCGTCAGTTTTATTCCGAATAAAATCGGTATCGAAAATCCCTCCTTGTGTTTCTTCCAAATCGAACAGTTTGATCAGGATTGATTTGAGCAAGGCGACATCTTCATTGATCCGAACCTGTAGATACAGATCCGAAATATTGGTAGATGATCCCACCCATCCCTTTACTTTTTGCGGATTTTTGAATTTCACTAAACCCACCTCCTTCAAAGGATTGATAGAAATTATTTTAGCACCATGAGCTTTGGCTTTTTCCAATGCGGTAAGCATTCTTGGGTGATTTGTTGCAGGGTTTTGCCCAAAGATCAGGATCACTTCTGCCTTATAAAGATCCTCTAATGTGACAGATCCTTTTCCAATACCGAGGGTTTCTTTTAATGCCACCCCACTTGACTCGTGACACATATTCGAGCAATCGGGCAGATTATTGGTTCCGAACATCCGGACAAACAGCTGGTAGAGAAATGCCGCCTCATTGCTTGTTCTCCCCGAAGTATAAAAGATGGCTTCATCAGGCGATGGCAGTGCGTTTAGCTGATCGGCAATCAAGGTGAAAGCACGATCCCAGGAAATGGGTTGATAATACTCGTCGCCATTTTCGATGATCATTGGTTGCTGCAACCGGCCCTGTTGACCCAACCAATAGTCACTCCTATCAAGCAGATCCTTAACTGAATGTTTATGGAAAAATTCAGCACCAATTTTTCGATCCGTGGCTTCCTCGGCAACTGCCTTTACACCATTTTCACAAAATTCCCCCAATTTCGACCTTTTATCAGGATCCGGCCAGGCACACCCCGGACAATCCATTCCATGTTTCTGATTGAGCTTTCGAAGCAAGACCAATGTTTTTGGCAATGACATAGCCTTCGTGGCCATCTTTGAGGCCTTAAAAACTGACTTGCTGCCAACAGCATGAACGGGTGATTTCTTAATTTTCATTTTCAGCCAGAAAAATCTTTTAGCGAATCATTAAAGCTTGAATAATTTAAGAAAAAGTAAATGATCTCAAAGTCCGCTCGAATCAAATTTCTCGTCGGATTGAAATACCTGTCCATCGAAACACACAAACTTTTCTTTCCTGAGATTTTTGACGGTTTCAACCGGAGAATTTTTTGTCAGAATGAACCTGCTTTTATAACCCTTTTCTATTATCCCAAATTTTTCTTTGAAGTCTAATCGCTTAGAGCTGACTCCTGTTGCGGAATTGATCACTGAAACGGGATCAACTCCCGCCTTTTCCATCAATTCAAGTTCATCATAAAACCCTATGCCATGAGCAACTCCGACCGACCCCGCATCACTACCTCCTATGACCAGTACGCCCATTTCAAAGGCTTTACATAAGCTTTTGGCATGACCGTCCAATATTTTTTGAAGATTGCACTTAATCGTATCATCCCACCCCATTTCAGCTGCATGATCTACCTGCTTTTGTACAGGTGTAAATGTGGGAACCCAGGCTATTTGCTTATCGCGCATCCGCGAAAGTTGATCGTCACGAATGAAAAATCCATGTTCCACCGAGTCAGCATTTCCCTCAATGACCAGGTCAATACCATCATCCCCGGAGGCATGGGCGAATGTTTGCCTGCCCAATTCCTTTGAGACTTCCACCAGCTTTGACACCTCATCAACTGTCATCTGTGGCTCTTTTGTCACACAGGCAGACTTAAAATTGATAATGCCAGTTGGAATGAGTTTTATTCGATCTGCTCCCTTTTTTACTCTTTCCCTGACAACATCTTTCAGGGAATCATGATTTTCTATTGGCTCCGCCATAAAGCTGCCATACCTTCCTAAATGATGAATGGCTGCTCCAGGGCTGTCTACATATGGCATAATAGACCGCTTACCATTTTGATATATTTTACTCAGGGCTAATCCCACACCGTTTTTATCTCCGGCATCCCGATAAGCGATTATACCAAGTGAAACCAGTTTTTGAAGTCTTTCTTTGGCTTTTTCAAGTAACTCATCGGAACTCTGTTGAAGGAAATCTTTTCTTTTTTGGAAGTCCAATTCGGCACCTTCTAAAAACAGGTGGGCATGGGCTTCAATCAAGCCGGGTAGCAATGTGTATTCGGGTAAATCCAGATCAGGGGTACTTTGTCCGTCTGGAACCAGAGATTTTGGCGGAGATTTTTGTCCTGAATATTTGATCGATATCGAATCGAATACAATATGTGCATCTTTGACTGGCCGGTCAATGCCATTCAACAGGGTGCCAACTTTAATCCATTTTGATTCGGTTCCGGAAACTGATAGGGATTTAATCATCAAAGACATTAAAATTCATCCTCCACGTACTTATTGCACAATTCCATGATGGCCTCTGCCTGTCGAAAACCAGCTATTTCCTGTGATTCGCCGTTGATAACACGACCTTTTTGAAGGGCTCCTTGTAATAAATCAACAATTTCGTGGTTTTTTGGAAGCGGGCCCGGAGTCTTTTCCGGATTGGCCAATGCATAGTCCAGTCCCACATCCATGCCCAAAGTCAGATATGCTTTTTCCAATAATTCACGGACTGTCTTGGGAGTCCCCCAGGCAAAGTTGGAAAGTCCAACAACCATATGGACTCCTTTGAGATCTTTGTCTTCATTGATCATCCTCATAGCATCGAGTCCTATATTGACCAGCCCATACGTGTCAGCCCCAACCGGCGCTAAACCTGGATCAATAATGATTTCATCCAGCTCTCGACCTGCTTCATTCACTAATCTTTCAACAAAATACCGCGCTGCCTTATAAGCGTCAGCCGGATCCAGGCATTGCGACGTTCCACCTGCCACAAATTGCTCTGATGCCATTACCACAACCTTTGTATCGTATTCTTTGACCAACTCTATCATTTCATCCAGGTTTTCCCTGGAGGCCGCAAGGGAGTTTAATATGGGCTGTCCACCCTTACTTCGGTCATAGTGCTTTAAGGCAATTTTATGATATTCAACAGACGGGTTATCAAAGCTAAGCGGTACGGAAGTAACTTCCTGGATGGCAGGAACCAGATCCGGAAGGAATTCCAGCATTTCATGAAGCTTGACTTGTATCTGCTGCGTTCCATCAATATTCAATGTCAGGTAGTCGGCTTGAAGATCGGCTTGAAGGATTGCAAGGTTTTGATATCCTTCCAGATCCTTCTCTCGAAAGGAACGCCTTGCCCTTCCATAGGAGTTGTTCATCAATTCACCGATGATTTTCAGATCTTTACACATAGTTAAAAATATTGCTAGATTAATTCACGTTTTCTTCTTTTTTGATCGGCTGTCCTTCCTCCATGCCATTGCTCGCATGATGGTTGTTGTTTACAACATCGACTTTCGTCTGAGAAATTTTTGCTTCCTTATATTTTTTGGAATAGTGATCCTTTCCAAGCCAGTGATTTGCCCATGAAGAAGTACCTCTCAATCCCTGATCCTGAACGACAGGAGAGTGTTCCAGTAACTTATCTTCTTTTCCGTCATGCTTGAGTCTTTCGTAAGCCTGCAACCAAATACAATCACCATAGCCGGCAACTTCACACTTCCCTTCTTTTGTTCCTCCGCACGGTCCGTTTCGTTGGTTTTTGGCACAGACTGATTCCGGGCATAAAAATGCTATTTCATACAAAGAACAATCACCGCAATCCTTGCAGTCAAACATTACCCGCTTACTGAAGTGTTCAAATGACCTCAGAAGTTTCGGTCCCTGTTTTGGGTTTTTTGACTTTTTACAGGCAGAAGCCCCCATTTTAGCAACAGGTTTTCCTTTCGTAAACATGACCTTGTGCATCCATTTAGAGAAGGCATAGGATATACTCGAGCTATTTTTCCCTTTTACGCTCAGATCTCGCTTAGTAATATTGGATAATCCCGTCTTCTTTTCTTCAGTGTAATAGTAGAATTCATTAGGTCTTGAATACCTGATTTCTTTAACAAATATCTTCCAATCATCGGGTGAGAATGACCTTTCAATTTCAAGAACCCTGTCAATTGAATAAAAATTGTCCACCCCTCCCAGGTATACACCTTTATATCCCAGACCTTTAAAAATGGCCATTTGCTTGGCTGCAAATTCATAGAAAAAAGTTTTTCCTTTGTCAGGAGAAGCTCCCTGCTTCAAACAGAGATCCAAAAGCTCATCCGAAACAACCACTCCGGGGATCTTTTTTGAATGGAAAATTTTGGCCACCCTGGGATTGAGTACATAGGTATTCCCGATCAAAGGAGTGTCTTTCATCCCATGTTGTTCCATGTATTTCTTCAGCTCGTCCTGTTTCCGGGAATCATACCCGATCTGGTTAATGATGAAATGAGCTCCGCATTCAACCTTTTTCTTCAACTTGTGATATTGAGGCATCACTTCTCCTTCCAGTAACTTGAAATTTGTGGTAACGGCCCCAATATTAAAACTTGTTTTTTCCAGTCTTTTTGGTTTTGCATTGGACATCCCATAGTGATGATGGAAGCCTTTATTCATTTGACTGAGCATGGAAATCAGACCAACGGAGTCGATATCAAATACCGGTTTGGCTCTCCCCTCGTTGCCACCTATAGGGTAATCCCCGGTCATGGCCAGAATATTGTGAAAGCCTTCACTGTTTAAAGACCAGGCTTCACTTTCCAGACCATTTCGGTTCATGTCTTTACATGTCAGGTGGATAACAACTTCTTTTCCAGCGTATAAAATGGGTTTTCCGAGTGCCTGAGGTGCAAGTTGCGGATTTCCTCCTGCATTATCAGTTATAGAAATCCAATCGATTTCAGAACAATCTATAAGCTCATTGGCAAAAGTCCGTGCCTTTACAGCAATTTCTTCCGCCATTGATCCTCGAATAGATACTAATTCAGCACCAATTAAGAAATCATCAGACTTATATAGTTTGTCATATAAAGACTGCATTTACATTTTTAAAAATGGAACACTGAATTGTTCAGTGAAAATTTGTTATAGGTGTTTACTTTCTATTTCCTGCTTGATCGATTCGGCAACTTCTTCAACTGATCCATCCTTTTCTTTTTCATCAGACCAGTTCCATTGAGCAAGGTAATCGTCGGTTTCAGTCACTCCGGTTGATTGAGCTACTTTATCGACTTTGATCATAAACCTGGGGTCCAGCTCAATCTTAACTTCGTCAAAATCGTCCCATGATTTGACCTGGGTAGGAATATCTTTCCAGTAAAGTATCTGATAAAAAGCCATTTGATAAAGTTTATTATTCTCTTCCTACTAATTTTAAAAACATATCAACTGCTCCAGAAGCATCCGCACCATATCCATCTGCTCCAATTTCATCGGCATACATCTGACTGATTGGTGCTCCTCCAATTGCCATCTTGATGTCTCCCTTCCCGGCTGCTTCAAAGCCATCAATCACGGTTTTCATATAAGTCATAGTAGTGGTCAGTAATGCACTCATTCCGATGATATTCGGTTTGCATTGTTCGGCGGCGGCCATGAATTTTTCCAGGCTTTGATCTACACCGATGTCATGAACTTCAAAACCAGCCCCTTCAGCCATCATACCAACCAGGTTTTTCCCAATATCATGAAGATCACCTCTTACCGTACCCATTAACAAGGTTCCAACTTTGTCGTTATCTCCATGAGCTGTTAATAGTGGTTTCAATACCGCCATTCCGGCCTTCATGGCTCTTGCAGCAATTAATACTTCGGGGACATAAAGAATGTTGTATTTAAAATCCTCTCCGACCACACTCATACCGGCAATTAATCCTTCGTTTAGAACTTCCTGCACACTTCTCCCTTCAGTAAGGGCATCTTTAGTCATTTGTTCTACCTCTTTGGCTTTACCTTCGTAGAGGTATTGATTCATCAACGCGTAATCTGGCATATAAAAAAATTATTTAATCAGTGTAGTATTAAATTCTTCAAGGGCTTCCTGCATCGCCAGGATGTTTTCCCTCGGCATTCCCGGACTGGTACCACCGCCCACGGAAAGGATGATGCCTTGCCCACCGCTTTTCTCCAGTACTTCTAGTGTGGCATCTTTTACTTCTTCAGGAGTGCCTCTCACTCCAATTTCCAATGGATTCACGTTACCCATCAGACAAATTTTTCCTCCCACGCGATCAATCACATCTGCAATGTCCGTTTGCTTACCCCAGTTCAACACGTTAAATCCTGCTTCAGGCAAATAGTCCAGACACGCATTGATATCGGCATCGTTGTGATAGATTTTTATCCAGTCTTTTGGAAAGGCATCACAGATTCTTTTCAGGTATGGATGAGCAAATTCCTGGTAATGGTCTTCATTGATAAAACCTACAATATCATCAAGTATAAAAATCCCTTCTACCTGATCACCCAATATTTTTGCCTGAGCTTTTAACCAGTCAATGATCAGGTTGGTACACAGATCAATTAATTTATGCGCCCATTCAGGCTTTTCAACTATGTCGATCATGAAATCGGTGGTACTTCTGACAAACCCTGCTGTACACAAAGGTCCTCTTGCAGTAACAATAGGTTGAATATATCCTGCACCGTGGATTTTTTGTTTCTCCATTTTCATCCGGTGAAGCGTCATTGCCATAAAGGCATCATTTTCTACTTCGTATTCGGGGAATTTTTCAATGTCTTCAATATTGTACAAGGTATGATATTCACTCGGAGTGTTGTCTTCCCAAAACTTGATCTTTGCACCTAAAGCAGATGGTTCAGCCGCCATACCATATTCCATCCACCATGATGGAATGAAAATGATATCCGGATATTCTTCATGGATTTTTAAATTCGCTTTGAACCAAAGCTCTGAATCAAGGTAATAATCCATATGTGGTATTCCCAGATAACCGGGGATCCAGGGACTATCGATGATCATTGCCATTGGTACTTTATCGATCTTTTCCAGTCGTGCTGCTTTCTTATAGGTTTCCCACTGATGAGGCTTCATAATTGCTATTATGTTAGGTTTATTTATAAAAGTATTTCAAATCTAAAAATTATATAAAGATAAACAATCGATTGCGTAATATATTTAACATATCATTAAATTTTTCGATATATCGAAATATTTTTGCACGCAATCGATTGTGAAAATATTAGATTATTCATCAAATTACAATTATCTTTATTGCTGCAAATCTATGAATCTATTTATTTTCTTTTGACTTTTACGATTGATTTTTGGACAATCATAACAACATTTTATAAAATAGAACAATGAAAAAAACATTACTGGAAGCTCTGAAGGAAAGAGTTCTCGTATCTGATGGTGCCATGGGCACACAACTAATGGATGCAGGTTTGGATTCGGGAAATTGTGGGGAAATATGGAATGTCGTTCATCCTGAAAAAGTATATAAGATACAAAAGCGCTATGTCGACGCAGGATCTGACTGTTTGACCACCAATACATTCGGTGGAAATGGATTGACACTGAAAAGACATGGCTACTTTGATGATCTCGAAGAAATAAACAAAGCTTCTGTACGGGTAGCCAGGGAAGCATTCGGAAGCAAGGAAGGCTATGTCCTCGGTGATGTTGGTCCGGTTGGCGGAGTAATGGAGCCATATGGAGACCTGACGGTTGAAGAAGTCAGGGAGGCCATTCGTGTACAAGTCCGTTCTTTAATCGAGGCTGGAGCAGATGCCATCATCATCGAAACTCAAATGGACCTTGCAGAAACCAAATTGGGCATTGAAGCTGCAAAGGAGTATGGTGCTCCTTGTATCATTGCATCACTAGCCTATGACCGAACGCGGGATGGAAGTGCATTCAGAACCATGATGGGAGTAGCCCCTGAAAGAGCTGCGGAAGAATTATCCGAAGCAGGAGCAGATATATTAGCCTTTAACTGTGGAACCGGGGTGGATATGGATGTTGCCAAGCACATCATCCAGGCCTACAAGGGTATATCGGATTGTTTTACCATGGCTCAACCTAATGCGGGTCTTCCGGTACTCGAAAATTTAAAAACGGTTTATAAGCAAACCCCACAGCAAATGGTAGAGCCATTGGATGATTTGCTGACTTTTGGTGTAAATATCGTAGGTGGATGTTGCGGATCTACGCCTGACCACATCAAAGCTATCCGTGCGAAAGTTGATGCCTGGAATGCCAGGAAAATGGCGAAGGTTGGATGATATTGAAAAATCCCGTTATTCTAAATACCATTCTCACATACAAAAAGGTATGTCAGAAGCATTTTACAGATCCGGAATGACTAAAAGTTATTTTTAGGTAGTCGATCAATTCTCTGGAAAATTTTGAGAGAAAAGCTAAATTAAGTGCATGAAAAACCTCACAACCTGTGTTTCACGCATTTATATTTTACTTGCATTTTTTGCGCCCACAAATCTTTACTGTCAGGGTATTGAAGATCCATACAATGCTTCTACTAATTCTCCGGATTCTATCAAGGATTTCCTATTAGTATGGCACGATGAATTTAATGTAGATGGAAAACCGGATACAGCTTTTTGGGATTATGAAGTTGGCTTCATCCGCAATGAGGAATTGCAATGGTATCAACCTGATAATGCCATTTGTAAGGATGGATCGCTGGTCATTACAGGAAAGCGTGAACAAATTGAAAACCTAAATTTTGATCCTCAAAGTGAAAACTGGAGAAGAAACCGAAAATTTGCCGAATACACTTCTTCTTGTCTGAAAACACGAGATTTGATGCATTGGCAGTACGGGATCTTAATCGTTCGTGCCAGAATCGATACTACCAAAGGTTCATGGCCAGCCATCTGGACCCTCGGCGTTAAAAACCGATGGCCGGCATGTGGCGAGATAGACGTAATGGAATTTTACCGAGTGGAAGATGAGCCAACAATGCTGGGGAATATCGCCTGGGCTAGTGAGGAGCCCTGGACACCTGTTTGGGATACTCGTACGTTACCCCTCTCCCATTTTTTAGACAAAGACCCGGAATGGCCAAAAAAATTTCACGTGTGGAGGATGGAATGGAATCAGGAAAGGATCCAGATCTACCTGGATGACGAGTTGATCAACACTACTTTTCTCAAAACCGCTGTGAATGCTGATGGAAGCCGACCTTTTCATCAACCGCATTATTTACTTCTCAACCTCGCTATTGGCTCCAATGGTGGAAATCCTGATCTTTCTGATTTCCCTATTACTTATGAGGTGGATTTTGTGAGGATCTACCAGGAAGTTGAAGAGAATTAGAAAAAGGTTGATTGGGTTACCGGTTTTCTGGTTGCGAGTTGTGGGTTGCCAGATTGAGCAACTCGACCCGCAACCGGCAACCATTTTTACCGATAACCGATTACTTTTCCCTCTGAAAAAATCATTTTTCATTTGCTTTATGTTTGTATTACTAATATCTTAAATATTACCACAATTTATTTGGCGGGATGTTTTTGCAAACCTAAACTCCCGAGATTTTCTTATTTCTTAATCTTAATTACTTAACCCTGTTAAACAATTGTTTAATCCGATAAAAATGATAAAGGATTGACATGTTATTTTATATAAATAGACAATAAGCAAATGTTTAGAGGCCTGTTGGTTATCCTTTTGCATCATGCCATTTTTTACCATTTAACGGCTCAACCGGACAAAATAGAATTTGATCATCTTACCGTGGAAGACGGTTTATCAAGTAACCGGATCTGGTGTATATACCGGGATAGCGAGGATTATCTCTGGCTGGGAACAGATGTCGGATTGGATAAATTTGATAGTCATAATATTACCAAATACCGGCACATGGAGGAAAATGACGGGTCGATCAGCAGCAACTTTATCACATGTATTTACGAAGACCGTCAGGAGAGACTTTGGTTTGGGACAAATATTGGATTGAATTTGTTTGATCCGTTAACAGAGACCTTTAAAACATATAAGCATTCTCCAACGGATGAAAAGACTATTGGCAACAACTATGTCAATAGTATGATGGAAGGTACTGATGGAAACTTGTGGGTGGTCACAGGGAGCAACTGCCTGAATAAATTTGATCCGGTAAACAGAGAATTTAAAAGATTCCCCTTCATAAATGAAGAAAATCGCCTTTATGCCACCCCTATACGGATGATTGGCATGGATTCGAAAGGATACATTTGGATCCCATCCTTCAAAACAGGTATTTATCGATTCGATCCTGAAAAAGAAATTTTTACAAAATTTGATGACCCTGACATTGACTTTGGCAACGACAGCGACAAAGGCATTTACATCGATGACGAGGATAAAATATGGATTGGATCTAATGGAAGCGGCTTTTTTTCTTTTGATCCCGGGACTGGTAAATTCCATAAATATCCAACTGCTGCCGATGGAACAGGTGTCAATCATAGTAAAATAATAGACATTATTCCGGAAGATAATCGCTTTTTATTATTAGGTGTCGATCAGGGAGGGATCAATCGATTTGACAAAAAGACCCAAACTTTTGAATACATCTTGTATGGTGGTGGAAATTATGAAACCAGTCTCAACAACAACGGGATCTGGTGTTTTCATAAGGATCGTGAAGGCATCCTGTGGGTGGGAACATCAGGTGGAGGCGTCAATTATTACAATCCCAAGAAAAAACGGTTTAACCTATTCAGGCATGACCAGAATAATTCGAATTCTTTGGCTTACAATTTTATAGGTTGTTTTTATGAAGATTCAAATGGAGAAATATGGATTGGAACTGATGGTGGCGGGATCAGTGTTTACAACCCGGAAAACGGGAAATTCAAAACTTATAAACACGATCCTAATGATCCGTACAGTTTGAGCGGAAATGTTATCCGCTGTATTGACAGTGATCAGAATGACAATATCTGGATAGGAACGTGGGACTCAGGATTGAATCGATATGACAAAAAAACCGGTAGATTCCATCGATACATGCCTGAAAAAAACGATCAAAAAAGTATCTCCGGAAGAACTGTCTGGAGTCTGAAAGTAGATCGAAACAACCTGATCTGGCTGGGCATGCACAACATAGGAGTGGATGTATTTGATCCGAAGAAAGGAGTAGTTAAAAAGTTCAGAATTGACCCTGGTGATTCGAATTCCATACTGAGTTCAGGCGACCTCTATTTCTATGAAGATGATAATGGCATGTGGATTTCTTCTTCAGAAGGCTTGTATTATTTTGATAATACTTCCGGGAAATTGGTAGTTTATGATGACTTTCCGGACAATCAGATCAATGCATTTCTTAAAGACGGCAATGGTCATTTATGGGCTGGTTCAAATACGATGGGATTATTTCTTTTTGATGAAAATGGCACAGTAACAAAAGAATTCAACGTAGACGATGGTCTTACTGACAATAACATAAAATCGATCCTGGAAGATAACCAGGGAAATCTTTGGCTTTCTACCAATAACGGGATCAGTGAATTCAATCCGAAAACTGAAACTTTTCGAAACTATATGGAGGCAGATGGATTGCAGGGGAACCAGTTTTTTATTCAGTCTAGTTTAAAAGCCAGCGATGGAACACTTTATTTTGGAGGATTTGATGGTTTTAACTCATTTTATCCGGATAGCCTGACAAACAATGATTTTATTCCTCCTGTTTACTTCACGAATTTTGAATTATTCAATAAACCTGTGTCGATCAACGATGAGGACTCCCCAATAAAGTATCACATTAGTGAAACGGAAAAAATTGTCTTAAACTGGAAACAAACGGTATTTTCTATTGATTTTGTCGGAATAAATTATACAAATCCCAAAAAGAGTTTATATCAGTATAAACTGAAGGACTTTGATAAAGAATGGATCACCGTTGATGCATCACGAACCTTTACCACGTATACTAACCTGGACCCGGGACACTACACCTTCCAGGTTAAGGCATCCAACAATGATGGTGTCTGGAATGAAAAAGGAAACTCCATCGAGATCATTATTACTCCCCCGTTTTGGCAAACGGCCTGGTTTAAAATCATGCTGTTTCTATTTATATCAGGCATGATATACCTGTTATTTTATTTAAGAACAAAGCAACTCAGACAACGAAATTTGTTATTGGAAAGTAAAGTTGATGCGAGAACTGCACAACTAAATAACCTTGTCAATGAACTTAAATCAAAGCAGGATGAAATTGAGGCTACTAATGAAGAGCTGAAATCAACTCTGGAAGATCTTTTCAACCAAAAGAGTCAGGTCGAAAAAATCAATGATGAACTGCAAAGCACTCATGAGGAACTCAAGCACCTAAACGACCAACTCGATACCCGTGTACAGGAGAGAACCATAGAACTGGTAAAAGCCAACCAGGAACTGGATCGTTTTATTTACAGCGCATCTCACGATCTCAGTTCGCCTTTGAAATCGATATTAGGTCTCATCAATTTAACCAAGATCGAAAACCATAATAAAAAGCTGACAGATCACCTGGATTACATGGAGGTCAGCGTTCTGAAACTGGAGAATGTCATCAAAAGCCTTACACAGTTTTCAAGGAACATGGGACATGAAATTTTACGAAAGACTATCTATTTTGATCAGTTGGTTGAGGAAATACTATCTGAATTAAGTTACACATATGAACCTGAAAATGTAAAAATCATCAAAGAATATCCTCCGGAAGCTAAAATAAAAACGGATCTGCTGAGATTGAGAATTGTATTGAATAACCTGATATCCAATGCTATTAAATACAGAAAAATAAATGCAAAATCGACAGAAATCCATATTTCCTTCATGAATGAGAAGAGTGATTATAAGATTGAAATCAAGGATAACGGGATAGGCATCGCGCCCGAATCCAGGGAAAAGATCTTCAATATGTTTTACAGAGGAACGGAACAATCCGAAGGTTCGGGATTGGGTTTGTATATCGTTAAAGAAACGCTCAGTAAGCTGGAAGGAAGTATTGAAATTGATTCCAAAATGAATGAATTTACATGGGTTAAATTGGAAATTCCTAAGTAAACAGAATCCCGGCTATACCTTAAATAGTTTTTTAACCTCTTGAATTAATTAACCCTTCACAAATGAATTTTTAACAAATGCCTGTTACTTATTCTCTATATTGGTACTCCAACTTATTACACATTCAACTATGAAGAGACTTTTTGTTACACTGGCCGTTTGCCTGCACATTTCATTTCTTTTTGCTCAAAATTATCCTTTTCAGAACACCAATCTTTCTGATGACGATCGCCTCGACAACCTGATATCCTTAATGACCCTGGAAGAAAAGATCGACAACCTCTCCCCTCGCCCTGCGGGTGTCCCGCGACTGGGTGTAGAAGGAACAAGAATTGTAGAAGGACTGCATGGGCTTGCATGGAGCGGACCGGCCAACTGGGCCGTGAAAGGAGAAGGTGAAGCACCGACAACCACTTTTCCTCAGGCTTACGGCCTCGCACAAACCTGGGATCCGGATCTTCATGAACAGCTGGCCGCCTGGGAGGCTTATGAAACGCGCTACCTGACCCAAAATGAAAATTATAAAAAGGCCGGACTCATTCTCCTGGCACCCAATGCTGATCTGGGTCGGGATATCCGTTGGGGTCGGACGGAAGAATGTTATGGAGAAGATGCTTACCTGGCTTCGCGAATGACAGTTGCCTATGTCAAAGGTTTGCAGGGAGATGACCCTCGTTATTGGAAAGTCGCTTCCCTGATGAAGCACTTCCTGGCCAATAGCAACGAAAACAACCGGTTTATCAATTCATCTGATTTTGATGACCGCCTTTTCAGGGAATATTACTCATACCCTTTTTACAAAGGAATTGTAGAAGGTGGTTCGCGTGCTTTTATGGCCGCCTACAATAAATACAATGGCATTCCCTGTACGGTTCATCCCATGCTGGAGGAAATAGCAGTGAAGGAATGGGGACAAAATGGGATTATCTGTACAGATGGAGGGGCTTATACACACTTGGTTAATTCTCATAAATACTATCCTGATTTTCCGGAAGCTGCTGCTGCCTGTATTAAATCCGGTATCACCATGTTCCTGGACCGGTATCGCGACGGTGTAAACGGCGCACTGGAAAAAGGCCTGATTACAGAAAAGGATATTGATCGTTCTATTCGAGGGACACTAAGGGTCATGCTGAAGGTAGGGTTAATGGACGATGGAAGCCAAAACCCATATGTAAAGATCGGCATCGAAGATACGATCAGGCCATGGACAAAACCAGAAGCTAGAGAACTGGCAAGAAAAGCCACGCAAAAATCGATTGTCCTGATGAAAAATGAAGGATTACTCCCGGTGAATAAAAATGAGATAAAATCCATTGCCGTAATCGGTCCAAGCGCTGATCTGGTCGTATCCGATTGGTATGCGGGAACACCTCCCTACACGGTTTCTGTTTTGGATGGAATTAAAAATGCTTTGGGTGAAGATATCATTATCAATTTCGCCCAATTGAATAAAGCTGACTCGGCCGTTAATGCTGCCAAAAATTCAGACATTGCGATTGTCTGTGTGGGCAATCACCCTTTGGGCTATGGATTGGGCTGGGGAGAAAACCATGTGCCCAGCGACGGACGCGAAGAAGTGGACCGACAAGCAATTTCGCTGGAACAGGAGGATTTGGTGAAACTGGTCAAAGCTGCCAATCCCAATACCGTGCTGGTTTTGGTGTCTAGTTTTCCCTATGCCATCAATTGGTCAAAAGAAAATATCCCCTCCATTCTCCATGTGACCCAGTCCAGTCAGGAACTGGGAAATGGCGTAGCGGATGTTTTGTTTGGGGATATCAGTCCTGCAGGAAGGTTGGTGCAAACCTGGACGGCTTCTATTGATCAGTTGGGTCCCATCCTGGAATATAATATCAGGAACGGTAAAACCTATCTGTACGACAAGCATGAACCATTATTCGCCTTCGGCCATGGTTTGAGCTATACCACATTTGAATACAGTAACCTGAAGACCAGTAAAAAGTCTGTCAGGGAGGATGAGGTAATAGATGTATTAGTGGATGTTAAAAATACGGGTTCAATGGACAGCGATGAGGTGATTCAGGTTTATGCTGGTTTTCCAGGTTCAAAGGTGGAACACCCTGAAAAGGCCTTGAAAGCCTTTAAACGAATCCATATTCCTGCAGGAGAAACAAAAACCGTGACCATTTCCCTTGATGCAAATGAACTGAGGTATTGGGATGTCGACCAGCACTCTTTTGTATTAGAAAAGGGAGAAGTAAAACTTATGATTGGTGCGTCTTCAGCAGATATCAAACTGGAGACCGCTATTCAGGCTAAATAACGTACTTGATCAGGTAGAATATATAAGGCTTAGACAAAGCCGGAAGACAGATTGTAAAATAGCCATTTTTACGGAAAAGTGCTTCTAATTACCCAATTAAGGTTTTCTTATCTTTTTTCTTGTTTTCCGCAACGGGACACCCAAGGCCAGATTAAGGCCCTGAGATTTGAACGAAATTAATTTTTTGGCTTTTCTGAGATTTCAATGTCAAATAATGCGAGGATTTCGCGTTGCTCATTGTTGGTGATAATAGGAATCGTTGCGATTTGTTGCGAATTTGGCAATTCGACTTCTATGGCAAATATGGAGTTGAGCACTTCAACAACTTTTATTGGGCTTTTCCCGCTGAACTTCATCATTAGTTGCCTTTCAAGTTCCTTGTAAACTTTATATGCACAGAAGGAAACGGCAATGTGGGCCTCAATACGACGGGCCAACCGATGATATACCGGTCTGATCTTCAAGTCGGTTTTTGAAATGCGAAAGGCCTTTTCTATTGACCACAATTGTGTATAGTTTTCAATTACTTGCTGTGGAGAGAGCCGTGTATTGGTCAAGTATCCTTTCAAGCCATCCCATTTTGCATCATCCCTGGATTTGTCGTAATCGATTGCAATCTCTACTTCTCCTTTTATCGTCAGGTATTTATTGTACCCCCGGTTATTAATGTGTGTTTTGGATAATTTTCCTTTCTTCAAGGCCTTTTCTAGTTTTTGCAGGCCCCTTTCCCGGTTATAAGCATCCTTTTTGGCCCTTTTTGTGGAATAGCTAATGACCAACCTTGTGCCCTCCTGGACAGGGATGCTTTGTTGCTGCCCATCCTGAAGGGAAAAGGACAATACCTTCTGCTTAACCTCTTCTGGCATGTTCTTCAGCCGTGCGCCTATAATATAGTTGAGCCCATGGGACTCCAGGGCTTCAACATTTTCTCTTGACATCAGTCCTGCATCTGTCACTACCACCAAATCATTTACCTGGTAGGCCTGCCTGAAAGATTCCAATACGGGGATCATCGTATGCCCTTCAAATTTATTTCCTTCATAGATCTCATAGGCCAATGGATAGCCTCCACTGCTTACAAGTAGGCCCAGGACAATTTGTGGGTGCTGGTGCTTGCCATCTTTGCTAAAACCGGTTACACGCAACTCATCTTCTTTTGCCGCCTCAAAATAGATGGTGGTCACATCATAAAAAACAATGGAGACAACACCACCCAATACCCGCAGGGTATGTTCATAGCTAATTTGCTGTAAAAGCTGCTTGTACTTGCCATGTAGTTCGTCCAGGTACCTGTAAACCGTATCTACATGGTAGTCGGTGCCAAAGTAGCGGTTCAGGTACTCAACAGTTTTAAGTTTACTCGATGGAAAGACAATCCTGGAAAGCACAAGGTGTCGAAACAACTCATCATTAAGACGACAAAAGCCAATTTCATCAAATATCCGTCCTAGCAAAAGGTCGGGTCCAACAAGCCTGTGGGACCTGATACCGTTTTTCAAAGTAACGGTAAATGACTCGTCAGCATAATCTGCAAACCCCAAGCTTGTCTGGCCGATCAATTTCGGGACCAGTTCAAGGCCTTCATGGTAAAACCTTTCAATCTGAGCCGGATTGGCAGAACTGCCTATAGTTTTGACAACGCGATAATGGCCTGAACTCTTATCAATTATCTGAATGCTGACCATGCCGGATTTATTCCGCTTTTTCCTGACAAACAAGGGATTGTTTTTTTGGGACACCCAAAATTACTACAAAAACTGCCTTATTTTGATTCTATTAAGCTTTTTGCGAATTTTTTAATGACTTGTGCGGAAAACAGGAGTGCTTCTAATTACCCAATTAAGGTTTTCTTATCTTTTTTTATAAGCGCTGGCCCGTCAAAACAGCGGGGGTGTATAGGGTTTGAGCGCAGAAGCATTGTTTTGACAAGATTTTTCTTTGGTTCTGTTTCTTTTCATCGATTGGAAAAGAAATGAACATTCCATAAAGTCTCTTAGCTAAAAGGATATTTCACATTTGGATTGACTATCAATAATTTCAATCATTTGAAGTAAAAGGAATCTGTCATAGACCTAAGAAAACTTGTATTTATTCAAATTAAAAATAATTTAAAACATGCTTGAAAATTAGATAAAGGCATCTATCAAAGTTTGCATGTTCCATTTGCTATTCTATCACAGACACCGTCCTTTCAATTGTTGGCGAGCAAGTTTCCCCATCGTGACGCAAGGTCGGAGTTGCCTCGACCGTATATGAACCGGCTGCGGCATATGTGTGAACGATTGTCTGGCTTCCCGAGGCTTTCTGACCATCACCAAAATCCCATTCGATTGAGTTGTCCATGTTATAACTACCGTTGTAAGTCAGCTCAAAGGTGACTTCATATGGGTTGTCCTGACTCGCAGAATGATGAATATGTACGGATACTGCCTCCGACAGGCAATCCAGGGCTTCTTCAGTGATTTTGCATGAAAAAGTCAATAAAACCATCATACTTATTCCAAAATAGGTAGATAATTTTTTCATGTATTTCATTTGGTTGATGTTAATGATGAATATATAATTAACAGGATACGGGTAGAATTTTTTAACAATACGGTCAGATCAAACATCGTGTCCGTACTAATTGATGAAAAGATACGGTTGCTTTGTCATTTAGATGCCCATCTAAATTTACTTAGATGCCCATCTAAATTATTTTTGATGCGCATCAAAAGTTCGTCAGATACGGTTAACTCTATTAAAACAACCGCATCTTTTATTCATTTTATGCAGTTAAGATAATCAATTTGTCCTTTAAAGACTTTGGAAACTGTACAGGTTTTTCACTAAACTTTTCTATTGAATCCCCAATTCATCCAAACTGATCCGATAGATGTCTCCCATCCCATTCCGGCTTTTAATGGAGAATTTGATTACATCCTCTACCTCTTTCCAGATTGTGTCCATTTCCCCTACCCTTTCGCTCGTGAAATAAAAGTTGTTTCGTGGCCAATCGACAAACGGACAATAATCCAGCTTATTGGAATTGACCTTTTCACCCATATTTCTGGCAGATGTCCAGTTACCGATGTCGTCTTTTTGGCTGTAGTACAAATCCCCTCCTCCAAATCCGCCATCTCTTCCGTATGAGCTAAAAATCAATAAATCTTCATCCGGAGATACATAGGCATTGAATTCAAAATACGTGGTGTTAATAGTTGAGTCCAGCAGTATTGGATCCTGGTAATATCCATCTACAAACTTTGAATAATAAATATCTTCCCGGCCAATCCCATCTTTCCGGGTAGCCGTGAAATAAAGATTCCCATTCGAGCTGACCGAGGGATAATATTCATCGCCTTCCGTATTGATGTTTTCGTTCACAGGAACAGGGTTTTTCCAGGCACTTTGGTTTCTGTCAACATACCAGATATTGTAATCTGTCCTTCCTGACGTATCTGATATTGGCCTGTCAGAGGCAAAGAATAAACGATTACCTTCATTCGAAAAGAAGGGTTCGATATCCTGATATCTCCCGGAAAAAGGTAAGATTTTCGGTTTGGACCAGGCACCTTCTGATTCCCTTATCAAAACCAGGCACCTTCGGTTTTGTTTATAGTCACCGAGAGAATAGATGATTTCCCTGCCATCCGGAGAAATGGCCATATCCCTTTCATAAAGACCGGTCGAGACAACCCCCGGAGCAAATAATTCAACAGAAGTTGGGCTTTTAATAAGGTCCAATACCTGGTTCTCAGATTTTTTGGTACAAGTGAACAACAAAAGTAGGATAAGAGAGAAATTTTGAATTCTGTTAGATATCATATTTGTTTAATTCAAACATTACAAAAGAACCATCTATAAATCCCGAAGGGATGATATTTTTATAGAATCAGAAAAATTCTAATAAAAAACCCTGAAAGGGTGATATTTAATTCCTTCAAACAAAAAGTAATATATTAAATATCTTGCTTTTCATCATTGTTGATTGAATTCCGTAGGATCTACCTGTTCTGGACTTGTTGCCCCATTTCATTGACCACCCGGATCAATTGAGTACGATTGGGGCAGTTGGTTTTGCTATAAATACGATGGGTGTGATCTTTGACGGTTTGCAGGCTGATATACAACCGGTCAGCTATTTGCTGATTGGTCAGGCCCTTGCAGATCTCCATGATGATCTCTTTTTCCCGGGGCGAGATCTGATGTTTTTCGAAGAAAGCTTCAAAGGAAATGTCGCTTCCTTTTCTGGAAATAAAGCTGGATAAGTCAGCCTTATATTTCAAGTAAACCGGCATAAAACCTCCGAACAGGAAATAAAATAAAATGAAGAGTTGATAGAGGACTACGTGCAGATCACTTAATTGAAACAAGAACATCTGAATAGCCAGGAGAATAAGCAGGGCTGTCGATAACCAGACCATATCTTTATACCGGAATTTTGAACCTTTTCTTTCTGGAAAAAAAAGAAAATATACTCCCAACCAGGTAAACAAAAAGATCAGGAATATAAAATAATACCTCATGATCATCCTGGATGATACTTGCTGATAATTAATCAAGGTGTAGGCCAGGAATATGATGATCAACGTACTTCCAACAATAAAAACGATAACAACTAAATCCCTGGTTTTCCGACCAGACATTTCCCTTGTCAGTTTGATGAACATGATGGTTGCAAAGATCATAAACGGCGATCCCAGCAACACCATGATATCGGTTATCTTATCCAACATCTCCTGATCGACATTTGATTGCAGAAGTGACGTTGCCAATAGCTGTCCCCACAAAGCGTAAAATCCAAAGGTGAAGTAGAAGGCCAGGAAATATAAAAGAGTTGAAAACAATTCGGATCGATAGGTCGATTTTAAGTGAGATGCAACAGCTATGCTGCCGGAAATGATGGCTGCAGACAAAATAAATGTGGCTGTGATCAGGTAAAAAATCATGAATTAAAACTAACTCCTATTTGAGTTTCATGCTACATACTTAAGTAGGAAAATGCAAAACACTACTAAAGTATGCAGAAAAAGATGCAGACCCATTCTATTTTAGATGTGTTGATTAATCAACTAAAAATCAAGAAAACATTTCAAAGATCCTGAAACAAGTTCAGGATGACTAATTAGGTTTTCTTTTGATTTTCAACATAAATCGAAAATACTTTTTGCTAACTCAAAATAAAAATGAAATGTTAACCATCGAACAAAAGAAAATAAGACCCTCCTTCAGCAACAGCTTTGGACATGGTTGGGATACCCTATCGAAGTACTTTCTGATCCTCTTGTTGCTGGTGATCTTACTCGGTATCCTGGATGTCCCCCTTGGCTTTGCAAACTTCAATTTCAATCAGCATCAAAATGAATGGGATGGGAATTTTCAAGAATGGTTTCAACCTTTCTTCGCTTTATTTGGCGTAATGGCGATTGTTTTTGGAATTATTGCGCTGGCATACGGTCTCCTGGTGCAGCCGGTATTTGAATATGGCGGGGATCTAATGTTTGTCCATGCCGTGCGCGACCAACGGCCTGATTTTGAATCCCTCATCAAAGGCTTTAAAGAAAATTACCTGCATATAATCCTGGCTAATGTGCTGAAATCCGCCCTTGTAATGATGGGAATTCTGTTTTTTATCATTCCTGGAATCATTGTAGCATGCAGGCTGGCTTTTGTCTCCTACCTGGTCATGGATAAAAAGAGAGATCCGATCGTGGCCATTGAGGAGAGCTGGAAGCTGACAAAAGGATATGGCTGGACAATATTCCTGATGGGATTTGTTTCCATCTTCATCTTTATCATTGGGTTTGTTATGCTGATCGTAGGGATGATACCTGCTATCATGTGGATCAAAAGTTCATTTGCCAGTCTGTATGAAAACATTCTGATCGAAAAGAATGGAAATGGTGAAGAAGCTGAGATCGTTTAACCCAAATCCGCATTAGAGCGGAATTTGCCCTTTGGGCTGACGAAAGCGAGCATTGTCAGGGTTAACCTTGACAAAAACACAGTTTTTTGTCAACCCGTAGGGCAGATTAAGCTTTTGCTTAATCTGGGTTTAACCGGTACCTGTAACTGACCTTAGCAATTCGCTAAGACCAGTAAAGGAACCAGGTGTAGGAAAAGGAGATTGGATTGTTGTGGACTAATGTCTTATTTAACTTGAATTCGAATCGCAAAATTTGAATTGAATAATACCAATATTCTCCTCTCGAGAGGAGATACAGAGGTGTGTTATTAGAAAAACCATAATTCAAATCAAATTTTGCTTTAACTACATTGTGAAAATCAAAAGAAAACAGGTTATTATGTTTTACACACCCCTTCGCCCCTCTCAAGAGGGGAATAATTGTGTTTTTTTGATTTTCATATTGTTGCTATCAAATTCCGGTTAATTACATTTTACAGAGCCGGGAGCTGTCAATTGAAAGCCCGAATGGTAGCTATACCTATTGACCGAAGAGGGTGATTCTCTCTTGCTAAATTCAAAAGACAAATTGAAGTTTTCTATTTTTGATAAAACACTTTCACTTTTTCTTTTATGGGAATGATCCCACATTTGAATGTTTTGAAAACCTCCTTCTTCGATCACCTTCAGGCTCATCGAAATATGCTTTCCGATTTCCATATCCAGTTCTCTGAATGATTTCCTGATAGCTTCATCCAACTCTGTGATTTGTGAAACTGCCGGAACACCGAGACTGAACTCATTTGGGTACGAGGTTTTTCTGATAATCTCCGGCATCAGTGCAATTGCCAGGACCAGAGATAGATTGACAAATAAATTACGCATGGTTGATAAACTTTTTTTGGTTGATGTTTTGCTAAATAACTGTGCAAATTAACGGGGAATACTGCTGCCAGGGCTATCAACCCTGTAGCAAAGAATTGTAAATATTTAGGTGTTGAAGGTGGGTATAAAGTGGAATTGAAATGCTCTTTCAACCTCGTCTCAAAATATATAAAAATCGTCGCAAGGGGAGTAAGACTACAATAAGTTGGTCTGTTATTGAATTGCCGGGTGGCTTTAACCCCTGGTAAAGAAGTAGTAAATATTTTTGGTCCCGATAGCTATCGGGGCCACATTTTTTATCTTTTGAATAAAGCAGATCACATTTGAATATTTTAGGCTAAAGCCATATTGAAGGAGTCTCAATTTTCCCCGGGCTAAAGCCGCGGGGCATTATATAAAATCTCTATGCGGGAATTCAAACGATACATTTAAAATGCCAAATCGAAAAAGATAAGGAAAACCAAGCTAAACGGATTATATGAGGATTTTTAAAAACTTTTAAACCTTCACAACTTCCTTCGGCGTATACCCGAATTCTTCTGAAAAACACTTGCTGAAATAGGCCGGACTGGAGAAACCCACCTGGTAAGCGATCTCTGATACACTGCCTGATTGCTTCTTAAGCATCATCAATGCTTTGTCCAAACGGTATTTACGAAGCAACATACTAGGTACCTGGCCAGTCAATGCCAGTACTTTTCGATGAAGTTGTGAGCGGCTCATACCCATCTCTCTGGCCATTTCCTCAATGCCATAGCGCTCATTGGGATGATGGTCTTCCAAATTCTGCTTCAGCTTCTTCAGAAATACTTCGTCCAGGGAAGATAATTCACCCTGCTCCGGTGCAAAATCGAACCTTGCAAATTTTGACTGGATCTGTTTCCTGATGGTGAGAAGGTTTTCAATTTTTAGCAACAATTCCTGTTTGTTGAAAGGTTTCATCAGGTAATCATTGGCCTTGAATTGAAGCCCTTTTATTTTTTCTTCTTCGCCGGCTTTTGCAGTCAATAAGATCACGGGGATATGGCTTGTCCTATTATCAGTTTTTATTTTATCACACAATTCAAAGCCATTCATTTTTGGCATCATGACATCACTGACTACCATGTCTGGAATACCTGCTGATATTTTGTCCCATGCATCCACCCCATCTACAGCTATTTCTACATTAAATTGCGCTTTCAATATGTTCCTTACATATTCACGTACATCTTCATTATCATCGACCAGGAGCACCTGGAATTTGTCTTCTGCTGTTTCTCCATCGTTTTCAGCTGGTACAACTTTTTCTTCATCTTTCACCGGTACTTCAATGGTTTCTTTTGTGGTAAACAGGTTGATCTCACTGTCTTTCAAATGCTTCCTTCCCAATGGCAGTAAAACGATGAATTCAGCGCCGGCCTTTAGCTTGCTTTCCACCATGATTTTCCCATGATGCAATTCCGTCAATTCCTTTGCAAGTGACAGGCCAATCCCCGTGCCCTCGACCTGTTCCTGACTATTCGATTGATAAAACCTGTCAAAAATGTAGGGAAGGCTTTCTGCCGGTATGCCGGGGCCGGTGTCTTTGATCGACAGCCGAAAATTATCCTGTCCATCTTGCTCTACCTTTTCTCCTTTTACAGTGATCCTCCCTCCTTCAGGTGTCCACTTCACGGCATTAGATAATAGGTTTTCCACAACCTGTTCCATTTTTTCTATATCAAAATAAACAGTTGGATCGTCTTCGGGTTCAATGAATTCCAGCTTGATTCTTTTGCGTTCTGCCTGTGAGGAAAACAACATGACCATTCGCCGGATGAATGGCGTAACAGGTTGTGGCGAAGCGCTTAATTCCAACTTTCCTGCCTCGATCTTGGACAGATCGAGCAGCTGATTGACCAACTTTAGCAGTTTGTTTGTATTTCTTTTGATCATCATCAGCGCCGAGCGCGTTTCACCATTTTCTTCTGTTTCTAGCAATGAATCGACCGGGCCTTTTATCAGGGTCAAAGGCGTGCGAAACTCGTGAGAGATATTGGCAAAGAAGGTCGATTTCATATCGTCCAACTCCTGCAGCTGTTTGTTTAAGACTTGCTCATTTCTTATTTGTTGATTTTTTCTCCTGGTTTTGTTGTACTGCATGTATCCGAACAACCCTCCTGCCAACAGCATAGCTACCAATCCCATAAGAAGAAATCTTTGATTTAACCGGCTGATTTCCTGGTCCTTTTGCAGGTTGGCAATCGTTTGTTCCTTTTTTTGATTTTCATACTGGCTCTCCAGCGAGGCGATTTGCACGGCTTTTTGATGGTTCAGCAAGCTATCATTCAACGCCTCGTACAGGTCATTGTATTCAAATGCCTTCTCGAAATCTCCAGCCTTTTTATAGTGGGACACCAAAGATTCAAGGTTGATCAGCTGGTTTTCTGGTAGCTCGGAATCTTTCAGGGAATTGTGGTTTTCAAGGAGGTAGTTTTCTGCCACCGCATCATTTCCCATTTCACTGTGTACATTAGCCAGGTTGGTCAGGGCAATGGCCTTTTCTTTCACGCTATTGGTTTCTTCTGCCAATTTGAGCGCTTTCTCCCCGTATTCCAGGGCTTTTTGATATTCCTTCCTTTCTTTGTAGATGATGCACAATGACTCGAAAATATCCGTTTCGGATTTCAGGTCATTCGTCCTTCGAATGTACGGATGGATCCCTTCAATGATTGACAGGGCATTGTCATAGTTATCCAGAAGAATATTCAATCCAATCAGGTTGATTCGGATGGCCTTCATATATGACGAATCTTTCAATATCACCGCCAGGCTATCTGCAGCTTTATAATGCTTCATGGCCATGTCGTAATCTTCGAAATCCTGGTACGCCAGGCCAATGTTATTGTGTGCCGGAATATATGCGGCCGGATTATTTAGAACCTCAGCTGCTTTGAGCGACTCCAGCAGATAGTAGATGGCCTGCTCGTAATCGCCCACCTCCTGCTTGACAATAGCCAAGTTGTTGTAAACCTTGATAATTTCTTTTGGCATGTCCAGTTCCCGGAATATCTCAAGGGATTTTTCGAAATGTTGGGAAGAAAGGCCGTACTCGGCGGAGTGAATGTAGCCGATACCGATCAGCATGTTTGCCATGCCGACCCTGTAGGAATCATGGTTTTCGGCAGCAAGCTCCAGCGCTGTGTTGGCGTGTTTAAGCAATTCGTCAGAATCATAGCCATAATAGGAAAACCCCAGGTCGACCAGTGTTTCAAAGCGGTCTTCAAAGCTCAGGTCTTTATTGGACAATACAGCTTCCAGGCTGTCGCGGTAAGGATTGGCTTTCACCGAAAGGTGAAAGGTGATGGAAATGAATATGATCAGAATAGCTGCGGTCGGGTGTTTCATTACTCCTCAAATTGTGGTATGAGAAATATTAACTGATTGAATCCAAAAGGGTTAGCTAATTTACGGAATAATTTTGATAATGGGGGGATTTCGGATCAGGCAATATTTCCGTCAAAGAATTAAACCTTTGCGAACCTTTGTGTTTTCTTGATGTCCTTTGTGTAACAGCTTTCGGCTTTTTAGCTATAACACAAAGTTGCGCCAAGCTCATTCAAAAGAAGTTAGCTCCAAAGGGCGTCATCAATAGCTCAGTTGTAACCCTGAGTAGTTTAAATAAATATTAAAACAAAGTCCCAACGGGGCGACACAAAGCATAACAAGATATTTTTTAAGGATAAATTTTCATTTATTTGTTAAATTAATTGTGACTATAGCTCCTATGGTCCACAGCATCGCATGAAATACATCTTATTATATGTTCTCAGATTTATGCCAAGATTATTCTCAGGTTTTCCACCACAATTTTCTGCTTCATCATAATACACCGTAATTAATGCATCTATATTTTCGTCTCGATTAAAGTCTGCTCTTAACCGTATGTCTTCATTTTGAAATTGATGAGGAACAATTTTGGAGAAAGAATTATAATTAGGATTAGCTATCACAAAACCGATGATATTTTGGAGTTCTTTGTGAATATTAAATTCTCTTTCAATATCAATCTTATTTAGTAAAAGCTTTAATGTTGGCCGATACTGTGTTCCACCATCGTTATCACACCAAAATTCAACTTTGAACAACTGTTTTCCATGAATACTGATAAGTTTCCCTTTTTCATCAAAAACAGCCAACTCACCACTAAAAGGAAATGTATAGAATTCTTCTATGCCTCCTTTGAAAAAGTTTTCCGGTTGGTTCTCCACATAATTTATTGGAAAAACAATGGTAAGTAGAACCGTGCTATCATCTATAGCCGAGTTGTAATAAACGACTCCGATTGCATTTTCATTTAATTGAGGTTGGCTAACTAAAAAGTTTATTAAAACGAGCAATGGTGTTAGCATAATGTAAAAAAGATTGAAACACCAAATATAAAACTCCTGTTCAAAATAACAATCAAATTCATACTCAGGGAGTTCTGTTTGAATGGTCACTTCGCCTTCCCTGTGATCTAAAAATAATCCTCCATCTTTTCGGGAATAATCGATTGGGGTGTTCGTTGGTTTGATTATATTTGAAGTTATGGTGAAAATTCAGGGGTGTGGTGTTTTGGTGATTCTTTTCTTTCTATGCCTGCAAACGGCAGGAGCACAGGAGGTGAAATTCTCCATACAACATTCCGGAAAAGAGATCGGTCAGGTCCGTGCTTCACTCATCAAAACCGGCGATACCCATACCTATGAAGTCATCTCGAATGTCGATTTCCGGGTTCTCTGGAAAGACTATAACCGCAAAACGAGCAACAAGGTGGTCTATCACGACGATATGCTTCAATCCAGCTACAACAGCGTGTACATGAATGACGAGATGGAGGACACTTCCGCCATCCGGCATCACCAGGAAAAATACCATTGCTTTCGCTATCCGGAAGAAAAAATCGAAGAACCGGAAAGTAAGGTGGAATATTCTACTGTCAAATTGTACTTCGCCGAACCTGTTGGCATCACCTCAATCTACTCCGAGCGGTTCCTGGCCTACTGTCCGCTGGAAAAAATTGGTGACCAGAAATACAAACTTTCCCTCCCCAATGGCAAGGAAAATCACTACACGTATGCCAACAACAAGCTGGTGGAAGTGTTTGTGGACCGATCATGGTTTGATCTGAAGTTTTTACAGCAGTAGTTCTAATTTCTATTATCAATTGCCCAGAGGCTTTTCCCAAAGGGATGCCTATGGCAAGCCCCCGGAATGAAAGAAAGTATTAATCTTTATGGCTTTAGCCCAAATATTTTTATTCATCAAGACTCCTATTGTGTGAAATTTTTTAGGCTAAAGCCATTTTGCAGAGAAACAATTCACCGCGGGTTGAAGCCAAGTGACAATGCATACAGCTGATATTTTGAAATTCTTTGAAAATATAAATTTAGGAACGACTTATAGGACTTTTCCCGTATTAACCTCAGATATCCTTTACATCGTCCTGAATTTTGGCTAATTTTGCAACTTATGACGATAATTAGAAGCTGGAGAGAACAGAAAGCAATGCTCAAGATCATGTATCCTATCCTGTCCGATGAAGATTTTGATTACGAATCCGGAGAGAGGGAAAGCATGCTAAAGAAGCTTGAAAAAAAGCTTAAAAAGACAAGAGAGGAGTTGGAGTCTTTATTCGCAAGATTGGAGCGTTTTTAATCCCAAGGGGTTCCTGATTTTCAGAATTCCATTACTTACCAGCTTATAAATCAGACAATTTCATTGAATTCCCACGGTCACATTGGTGATCATAAAATCATTTTCTTTAACCATTAAATTATACAATTGTGCAAAGTTATTATTCAAGTCCTGACACACATTCTTATTTATGGTCCAAGTATCGCCCCGCCATCCTGAAGCTGATGGTTGACTCGGAAGAAGGTCCCCAGCAATACAACTTCTTCAAACACGAGATCAGCAGGGCATATCCACGGTTAAAAAGAGGCTTTTCATTTAAGCTGAAAGTGTATCAAAACAAACCGGTCAATGACATCAAAGGTTCGGTCATTGCCCAGGACCTATTGAAAGTGTTACGGAGTTCCGGGACGGCTTCGGAACTGGTGGAAGACGCGGTCTATGAATTCCAGCTGGATAAGCAATATAACCTGCACATTACAAAAGAATCTGCTGAGGGATTGGATGATTGATATTATCCATGTCCCTGGTTTGTCCCCTGCTGGCAAAGTCATGCCACTGGCTCAAACAAACACGGTGCATACAATTACAGGTAGCTATTTTCAGGAGGGAGAACGTTATATGAGAATCTTATTTCCAGATAGTTCCAGGGAGAGATTCTCCAATAATAGGCAGGTTTTAAAGATTGGTGTTTCGCTTTTGGAATTTATTTGTTATTTGATCCATTGACATTTGGAGCTTCTATGATGAGCATTAAGGTTTTCAGGTACTCATTTGGCAATAGAATTTTCCCATAGTCCAAGTAGATTTTATTGAGCTCTTACATAAGTTTCAATGATGTACCGGTCAACATTCAGGTCAGGGATATTCTCTACACCTGTTTGAATGAGGGTATCATTGTTCACCTTCACTGTAAATTCAAACTCATTGTTTTCCCATTCCCTGGCGCTGCAATATTCCAGAAATTCCTTGTATTGGTCATCGTGCAATTCATACTTCCCTCCTCCCGAAACAAAGAGTGTAGCACTGTCCTTTCCCTGATTCAGATCGTGCTGGAAAAAGGAAAAATGTGTTGCATTGATCATCTTGATTGCTTCAATACCCTGCGTGTAATCTGCCGTGGTTGTATCTCCATCGATGATCGTTTGGGCGGAAAGCAATTTCCAGGTGCCTTGAATTTGGGGTTGTGAGGTAGATTCTACAATGTTGTTTTTGTCTTTGACTTCTGAGCAGCTGAGGAGAATGAGAATTGCGAAAAATGGGGTTAGTTTGTTTGTCATGTTTGAATAAAAATGCTTTTACCTCTGAAACATATATCAATAAAATTAATTTTTATATGTAGAGCTAGTATATAAAGCTGCTACGAATATATATTCAAATCCAAATAATCATTCCTGAATTTTCCTTCCGTATCGTATTTTTTGACCATAGTCAAAAAGTCCGGGAATTTTTCATAACGCTCATGTAATCTGGCTGGATCTACACTGAATAGCTTTCCCCAATGTGGTTTGACATTGTAGGGAGCAAGTTCGGACTCGATCATCGGAAGAAGTTTGCTGACCTCTTCCCAGTTCTGCTTCCATGTAAAATGGATGGCAACACTATCTTGTTGATAACAGGGGCTCATCCAAAAGTTATCAGCAGCAATGGTGCGGATTTCGGTGATGAGCAATTGCGAGTTGATCAGATCGCGCTTCTTTTCCAGGGCAAGAATGGCATCCACAGCATTTTCCCTGGGCACAAAATATTCAGATTGCAGCTCCTCGCCTCCGCTAGGCATAAAACCCATCTTAAAATGAGGAAGTCGGTTATACCACGGTCCAGGCGCTCCCATTTGCTCTGTACAGTTTTCCGGCGAGATCTCTACGATGGGGTGAAGGTTTTTTGTGGCAGCTGTCGCACCATAAAATTGGTCTCCCATTTCCTCGAATTCCTGGTCCGTACGGCGTTTGATCCATACCTGGCTGACTTTCTTGTCCAGCCAGTTAGTAAACAAGCTCACACTATAGCCACTTGACATGATCGCATCAAAATGATTCTCCAGAGATTCTAATGGAAGTTCCTGAAACAGATCCTGACGAACCTGGTAGGTATCTTCTATTTCCAATGTGATTTTGGTCACAATTCCCACTGCACCCAGCCCCACCACTGCTCCATAAAAATCAGGATGGTTGCGATCGATATTCATGATCTCCCCATCAGGAGTTACAAGCTCCAAAGCAACGACCGGTGTTGCCAGGTTCCCAAGATTCACACCTGAACCGTGCGTAGCAGTAGAACATGCCCCCACAACAGTGATATGAGGCAGGGAAGCCAGGTTGTGCAAAGCATAGCCTTTTTCGTCGAGTTGGGTAGAAAAGTCTCCATACCTAAGGCCTCCCTCAATGGTCAGGGTTTTGTTCTCTTCATCAAGGTTCACAATCTTATCTAAAAGCCGGGTTGATATTTGATTCATTGGGCTATCTGCAATGTTATTAAAACAATGTTTGGAACCCAGCGCCTTTTGTTTATCCAGCTTCCTGATCAGATCCTGAACTTCCTCAACAGAAGTTGGTTGGTGCAAATTTTCCGCCTGATAAGTATAATTGCCTGCCCAGTTTTTACGAATGCTTTGTTGTTTCTTTTCCGGACTACAAGCGTAAGGCGCCAACATGCCACCTGCTACCAGCAAGGAGGATGTCTTGATGAAGTCTTTCCGTTTCATTTGTGAAGGGATTTAGATTTGTCATTCAATCTAAGGATGTTAGGGAATTTTTCAAAGCTATGCTATTTCCTGGCTTTACTTGAATGGAACCGCCTTACTTTCGGTATTTGTTTGGCTTTGTGCTGTGATCACATAATAATACTTTTTGGGTCTGGTATTTTTATGAATGGGAATGGTAAGATTGGTCTCGGCTGTCACCTTAAAAATGTTTTTCGGATCAAACAAATCGACAGATTTTCCTTTTCTGAATTTGTAGATGACAAAGTTCTTGGTATCATTCCCTTTTTCCCATTTAAGATAAATTTCTTCATCATTGGACTCAATAAGGGCCTCTGCCGGCACTTCGGGAACAATTTTCCTGATTCTGGTATTGTCCGGAGGTAAAGCCTGGTACCGGTAAACTTTTTTGGTTAGTTTTTGCTGAAGTTTTAAAGGATTGGAGCGCAATACTTTAGCGCTAAAAAACATGCTGCCAGCAATATTGGAATGCTCGCGGTTCAGCCGAATCTGCTTCACAATTTCCTTAGAATTGCGCCACGATTTATCTTTAGAGTCCTTCCTGATCCTGTAGGGGGCTTGTCCGATATAAAGCTGGGTCCCATTAGCATTGTCGCTCCACCAGTCACAGAGAATAGCGTAGTCCGCCAAATCAAAACCAATGTACCAATAAATCTGAGGGGTAACATAATCAATCCACCCTTCTTTCTGCCATTTTATGATATCAGCAAAAAGGTCATCGTAGTTAGTTTGCCCGGCTCTGGTATTGGAGCCAAGTGAGTCCTTCGCAATGTTTCGCCATACGCCAAATGGGGAAATTCCGAATTCTACCCAGGGTTTGATGGCCTTTATGCTATCGTGGATCTGTTTGATAACCAAATCAACATTTTCCCTTCTCCAGTCGTCACGTTGATCGGCGGAATAGCCTCTTGGACGTGTAGCAAATGAACTGTCATCCGGAAATTCCAGATTGCTGATCCGATAAGGGTAGAAGTAATCATCCATATGAACGGCATCTATGTCATAACGGCGGACCACATCACTAACAACTCGAGATACGTAATCGCGCGTTTGAGGAAGTGCGGGATCAAAGTACCCGGTGCCCCCATAGGTTACAAACCATTCAGGATGCGTTTTGGTAATGTGGTTTTCTGCTACCGAACTTTTCAAAGTATCCTTGACTGCCCTGTACGGATTGAACCAAACATGAATATCCAGCCCTCTCATCCTGCATTCCTGAACAGCAAATTCGAGGGGATCGTAGAAGGGTTCAGGCGCCCTCCCCTGCTCTCCGGTAAGCCATTCTGACCAGGGCTCAATAGAAGAAAAATATAATGCATCTGCCGCTGGCCTAATCTGAAACACAACAGTATTCATGTGATACTGCTGCGCAAGGTCCAGCAGCTCAGTCAATTCTTTTTTCTGAACATCCACAGGCAATCCTTTGGCTGATGGCCAGTCGATGTTCAGGACTGTGGCTATCCAAACAGCCCTCATCTCATGTTTTGGATTATTTTGTGACTGAGCAGTTAAGGCCAAAAAAAGAAATAAATGCAGAATAGAAATGTGTTTCATTTGTGAAGAGTCTTTGATTCACAACTAAATCTAACAATGCGGAGGATTGTTTACAAGATCAAAATAATTTATTGAAAGACTGAATTCTTTTGGTCAGTTGACGAGTTTCTATTAAGATTACACGTATAAAAACGAACTACTTATTCGGCTCGAGGTGCAGACTTCCTTCGGTCTGAATTTTGTGTTTATTTATGACCGGACGAGCATACATCTCATAAAAAATCCGCCTCAATTCATCCATATCGCCCTCAAGGTGAGTGAGCTTTTCTTCAATATTATCAATAAAATACTCCCTTTGTTCTTTATCATAACATTCAAACTGTGGAGTATTGTGCATATACAGATCATGAGCAATATAATTGGTGGGCCACAATTTATACCCCATTATAATTTGATCGTCTATTAAGTGGCGAATGCGGGTAATGGTTTCATTCTTATGCTCATCAGTGGGGAATTCCATCAGATACTCATTCAGGCAATGTCCAAAATGAATGTTGATATGTCCCTTGAAACCAACAATTCCATGTTTCATAGAATCCTCATCTTCCTTAGGCCTTTTCTTATACCCACCCAGAAACCGTTGTGCATAAAGAGATCGAACCTTTTCCATATCGCATGGGTCAAATTCGTAAGAAATGGAAACCGGAATAATATTAAGTACCTGAAAGTGCTGAATAAGCCCATTTTTAGATGACATTCCAAGCATGCTAAACAAACCAGGTTGGGTTATATCATTTCCATCCTTGGCCCTTCCTTCCCGTTGTGCTATCCAGACAGATTGGTTGGTTTCAGTTAACACATAATAAATATACTGGGACAGCTTCTTGGAAAATAAAATCAACTCTTTTGCCGGTAAATTTCGTTTAACGATAAAACTTTTTGTTAAGCGTAAAACATCACTGATCCAGGGCTCTTGAATAAGGTTGTTTCCAATTGCAACCTCAGGTGTATTAAATCCATTATTGACCAGGGCTGTGGTAATCAAAGTTGGGTCCAGGGTAATGTCCCGATGATTTGAAATAAAAAGGTGATTCTTATATCGGTCCACATTCTCTACGCCGGAATATGTAAATCCGCTTGATGTAGAATCAAGAACATGATTCACAATTTGATGGAGAATGTTTTCCTGAAAATCATACACGGTGTCTATTTTCCGTAGCTTTTCAGCAAAGGCATTCAAGGGTATAGTTGGAAAAAATTTAGAGACCAATCTTTCAACCGCGGGATGTTTAAGGAGCCTCTCAAATACCTCCTGAATTTCGTGATCCCTGTACGGACGAATGTCCTTAAAAAATTCATCACCTTGTTTTGTCATTTCACAAAGATAGGACAACATTTTCGGAATCATAGTCAAAAATGCATTCTGAATAGCGTGAGAAGCTTTGTTACGTGCATAACAAACTAATTCCAGACGATACCTTCAATCGATGCTAATTTTTTGAGCAAGTTTTAGGAGAGCCTAAAAAAGTAAATATCAATATTAACCGAATCAATTAACTATTTGTCAATCAGTAAATTACAATATCCAAACTAAACAAAAAGTTAAATAAGCTGATTTACCTGAGATTTTTGAAAATTTAAATACTCAGGTAAATCCAAAACAGTTGTTATTGTTTTATTTCTCCATCAACTAACCTCCATATGTGGAGTGGATTTTCATCCTTCAATTCATCCGGTAGAAGAAACTGCGGAAAGTTCTGATAGCAAACCGGTCGTGCAAAACGGGTGATTGCCATCGTCCCTACCGATGTTGTTCGACTATCTGTCGTTGCAGGGTAAGGCCCGCCATGAACCATTGAATGACATACTTCTACCCCGGTAGGATAACCATTGATGATCAACCTGCCTGCCTTTTTTTCCAGTAAAGGAATTATGTGCTGATAATTTTTCAGGTCACTTTCTGTGGCATGAATTGTAATGGTAAGATGCCCGCTTAATTTTTCAATCACCTGAACAAGCTTTTCTTTTTGGTCAATGGTCGTCAAAAGTGTAGAGGGTCCAAAGACTTCTTCTTCCAGATGCTTGTCCTTCAGAAAATTGTCAACTGTTGTTTCAAAAGCATAAGGAGTAGCAAAATAGCCCTCTGTTCCATCAATCCCTTTCGCAAGAACATTTACTCCTTCAGAAGTTTCAAGAGATTTTATTCCACCCTGATATGCCTTCTGAATACCGGAATTAAGCATAACGGCAGAAGAGGCTTCCTGAAAGCTTTTAGTTAGCAGGCTTTTGAACTCATCTTTTTCTGGGGATTCTTCAACGAAAACCAACCCTGGATTCGTGCAGAACTGACCCGTTCCAAGGATCACAGAACCTGTCAGGTCTTTGGCAATAGCCTCCTTGCGCTCTTTCAAAGCCTCAGGCAAAATGATGACTGGGTTGGTACTTCCCATTTCAGCATAAACAGGAATGGGTTCCGGTCGCTTATTTGCTTCATCAAACAATGCTTTTCCACCTCGAAATGATCCGGTAAAACCAATTGCCTTTATATATGGGTTGCGGACAATTCCCATTCCGACATCGACCGAAGGTCCCTGAACCATTGAAAATGTCCCATCAGGCATGTCGCATTTTTCTACAGCTTTTACAATAGCTGTTGCAACCAACTCGCATGTTCCGGGATGGGAAGGATGAGCCTTCACAACGATCGGGCAACCGGCAGCCAGCGCAGAAGCAGTGTCTCCACCAGCCACAGAAAATGCTAATGGAAAATTACTGGCCCCAAATATCCCTACAGGACCCAAAGCCTGGAACATGCTCCTCACATCAGGCTTGGGAAGAGGCTGGCGATCAGGATTGGCAAAATCTACCCTTGCATCTACCCACGAACCTTCACGAGCTACGCTGGCAAATAATTTTAATTGATTCATCGTCCTTCCCCTTTCCCCTATCAACCGGGCTTCGGGAAGGCCGGTTTCCTCCATGCAGCGCTTGATCAGGTCATCCCCTAAAGCGAGAATTTCGTCAGCGATAGCCTCTAAAAACCCTGCTTTTTCCTTTCCGCTCTTCTTACTATAAACAGAAAAGGCTTCATTTGCTTTTGCAATGGCTTCATTGATTTCATTAGATGTTGCTTCGTGAAAATCAGTTTCAAGTTTAGTCCGGGTAGCGGGATTTTCCCCCTGGAAGGTTTGATTCCCATTTCCCGATAACGTATTTCCGATAAAGTTTTGTCCGTGTAATTTCATAATTAGCTTACTGTGTTTATGAGGGTTCCAATATTTTCAACGGTAATTCTTATCTCATCTCCTTTTTTCAATGTAAAATCCGTGGAAGGAACGATCCCTGTCCCCGTCATCAGGAATACACCCTGAGGAAAAGCGCACTCCCTGAATAAAAACCCAACTAATTCTTCAGGCTTTCTTTTCATCTGGCTGAATTGCGTATTTTCGTCAAATTCGTGTTTTCCATTCCTAAGGATCTCCAATCTGATAACACTTTCCGCTGGCAAAGGCTTATCTGACACATACAGGCAGGGCCCAATGGCTGTGCTTCCATCATAAGACTTAGCCTGAGGCAGATATAGTGGGTTCTCTCCTTCAATACTGCGAGAACTCATATCATTGCCTACTGTATAGCCTACGATTTTCGCATTGGAAGTTACAAAAAGTGTTACTTCCGGTTCCGGAACGTCCCAGGTGGAATCTTTTCTGATCCGAACATTCTGACCTGACCCTACCGTTCGGTAGGCAACTGCTTTAAAAAAAAGCTCCGGTCTTTCAGCATCATAAACCCGTTGGTAAAAATCTCCACCACCGGAATCCTTTGCTTCCTCCTGCCTCCCAACTTTGCTTTTAAAGTAAGTAACTCCACTACCCCAGATCTCCTGGCTTTGAATGGGTGGTTGCAGATCTTTTTCTATGAGGTTTTTTAATTTCTCATCGGGATCATGATTCTGAGTGATGGCAAATAGTTTTTCATACAGATTATCATCATTGATGAAAACATCCCAGTCTTCTGAAAAGAGTTGGTAATATTTTTCTTCGTGGGCAAATACTATCCCACTACTCGTTTTATAAAGTTTCATGCGTTTAGCAGTTAATTCAAAAACAAATTTATAATATATAGAATAATTGCAGCTGAAGTTCCAAGAATAAACGTTCCTGTTGAAAATAACCGGTACCCTGTTTTTACTTCCATATTAGACATTTGTGTTAATACCCAAAAGAAACTGTCATTGGCGTGAGATACCACAGCTGATCCACAGCCAATTGCCACGACAACCATGGCTTTCTGGATCTCTGTATTAAAACCAAGTGGTTCCATCAGCGAAACCATGATAGAAGCTGTTGTGATCAGCGCAACAGTCGAAGAACCCTGTGCCGTTTTTAGCGCTGCTGCTAATAAAAAGGGTAAAAATATACTAAGCTCTACACCTGATAGTGAACTTCCGATCACATCAGCTAAACCGGAATTTTGCAGTACTTTACCAAAAATTCCCCCGGCGCCGGTAATCAGTATGATCGTCGCTCCATCTTTCAAAGCCTTGCCCACCCATCCCTGTGTTGAAAGTAATTCCAGGTTGAATTTTTTCGGCAAAGCGAAGGAAAGTAGTGTACCAATAAACAGCGCAATCATGGGTGAACCAATAAAGGATATTACCTTCATAATCCGAGCATCAATGCTTTCTGCGTAAGCTGTGGCAAATGAATTAATAATGATCAGCAAGATGGGCACTACAACCGGAAAGGAGGATTTGAAAAATCCCGGAGCTTCCCTGATTCTCTTATTGATCTCATCTTCACTGACATCCGGATTGGGATCAATGTATTTCTTTGCTGCAATTTTTTTAGCATAGATTAACCCAACTGTCAATGCCATAGCGCTTACAGGCACCCCCATTAGAATAACTAACCCAAGATCCGCACCTAAAATTCCTGCTGCTGCTATAGGACCAGGTGTGGGTGGTACCATGGTGTGAGAAGCTGTCAAACCCAATCCCAGGGCTACCGCGGTACCCGCAAGGGAAATACCTGCTTTTTTTGAAAGACTCTTATTTAAAGGAGACAATAAAAGGAATCCGCTATCACCAAATACAGGTATGGAAACAATATAGCCAATCATGCCCATTGCTTCTGGCACTCGTTTTTTACCGATGATATTCAATATCTTTTCTGCAATAGTGTAGGCAGCTCCGGAATTTTCCAAAAAAGCCCCCATTATCACACCGAAAACAATCAAAAGGCCTATTTTTCCAATAGTAGTGCCAAAGCCATCATTAATGGAGTTAATAATCTCTTCTGTGGGCATCCCTACTGCAAACCCATAAAGCAAAGCAACAATAAACAGTGACAAAAAGGGATGGACGCTTAGTCTGGCAGTAAGTATGATGATTAAGACAATACTTACCAATAAGTAAAAAATTTCCATAAGAAGAAGGTTAAAGCTGGTGCGATTTCAAATATAGCAATTAAAAGGTAGTGGGACGCACTGGCTTATTTCAAATTACTTCATTGATTTAATACAAAAACCAATATATATAAATGAAAAAAGGCCCCCGAAAGAGGCCTCTTAACGAATAAAGTACAAACAAGTTGGAGTTATCATCTCCATCTCAAAAATTTGGTAAACTGCGACTGCTTGATGATGCCAACCGGGCCTTCATAAATACCACCATACCCGCCTGTGTCTTCCACTAGTACGATAATGGTATTCATCTGGCCGGCTTTAAATGCATCTGGAGGAATAAAATAAGTTCTTAGCTTATCATATGCTGTATGATGTCGGTAATCAGAAGTGAGTTTACTGGTACCTACCTTTTTTCCGTTAAGGTACACATCGTCAAAATCATCAATTTTACCAAGGATTAAAACCAACTGTTCACCTTGAAGGTCCTGAGGGATGTAAACCTGCTTCCTGTACCAGGCTGTTCCATCATAATGTTTATAGCCCTGATCTTCCCAACTCTTTGGCACGCTGATCTTAACCCAGGATTTTTCATCCTTGGGAAGATCGCTGTAGTTGCTGCCTCCCTTTGCGAGGCAAAAATCCCACATTCCTCGCAGATTAATGCTTAACTCTTTATCTTTTCGGTTGACAAATATTCCAATATCACCTTTTACAATACCCCCTTCGATCTGAGAATCATAAACCCTCACAGCGATTACATTTTTACCATTGAAGTTGATAAATTCGTTAGGGATATGATATTGGCGATTTGCATTATATGCGCTGACATAATTAGGAGGAAAGGCCCCTGAATACCCGATAAGATGTCCGTTGAAATAAACTTCATCTACATCATCAATGTATCCCAGGAATAGACTATAGCTCCAATCTGTATTGTTCAGATCGTCACCATTGAAAGATTTCCGGTACCAGGCATAGCCATCGTATCCGTGAAATCCTTCATCTTCCCATTTTGATGGTGCATAGATGCTCTCCCAACTCCTATCGTCATATCCAGGTTCGGCCCATCTCCTTTGATCACCTATAGAAAACTTCCATGTTCCTCTGAGACTTAGAATCTTCTCCCAGTTGTTGGCCAGCGCCGAGCTTTCAATAAAAACCAGCGCTGACACGATCATTCCTATTAAAAAATGCCTCTTCATCTTCAATTCTAAATCAGTTGTTGTTTTTGTTATTGATCTTATTTAAACCACCAGAATCTAGTACTGCCAGGACATAATCCAGTTTGCGAATCCATTCTCGTGGTATTTGTAGTACTGTTTCCAAAATGCTTTGTATTCTGTTCTGGGTATGATTGCCACAGGACCCTGATAAATCCCACCCCTTTGCTCCTGATCATATACCCTGACGGCGATGGTATTTTGTTTTCCAGGCTCCAGCAACCCATTAGGTATATAATAGATGCGGTATTTGTCCCATTCACCATCTTTAGCCCATTTCCGTTCAATGTCACCGGTTTCGCCTACCTTATACCCATTTATATAGACCTGATCCATATCATCAATTTTTCCCAGAAGAAGGATCATGTCCTTCAATTCCTTATTTGTTGATATTGTGAATTTTTTCCTGTACCAGGCAAACCCATCGTATTCGCTGAATCCCTGGTGTTCCCACGTGGAAGGGACAACAATATTATCCCAATCCGAATCATTGAAATTTCTTTCAGCATAATCCATATTGTCAAAAAGCTGGAACTTCCAGTTTCCTACCAGGCTGATGCTATTTTCCGTACCGGCATTTTCCTGGTAGATACCAATAAAACCATTCGTTATTCCACCTACTCCTCCTTCATCAAAGACTCGCACAGCAATCGTATTTCTACCATTTTGACTTAAGTATTCTTCAGGAATGTAATAGCTTCTCTGCACATTAAAGGCCGTAAAATAATCAGGTGGAAATCCTCCCATACCTCCTATATATTTGCCATTCAGATAAACCTCATCGCTATCATCGATTCTTCCCAGTTTAAGAAACAGTGAGTTCGTATTAATGTCGTTATCCAATTCAAATGTTGTGCGATACCAGGCATAACCGGAATAATTGTAAAAGCCCTCTTTTTGCCATGTTGAAGGAACATACACCACTTCCCAATCTGAATCATCATAATCTGGTTTCGCATAATCCTTGTTATCACCTAATTGAAACAACCACTTACCTCTCAAGCTTTCTATTCTGTCTCCCTGGGCAAATGTTATGAATGGAAGTGACAATATAAAGGTTATAATCGCGAAGGACAGGGATCTCATTGTTTTAGGTTTTATAAGTTTCTTTTGATAAGTGATCATAAATGAAAAAATTACTTAAGAATGAAATAAATGACATTGCCTGGAAGGGCAAAATTGGATCGGCCTGCCAGAGACTTCTCACTGACACAACCTTTGTCATCTTGTTTTTTCATCTTTTGGCTTTCTGTTGAGCCAGAAGAAAAGATGGTTTTTGCCTGTAAAAACTGACCGTCACTAAGGCTGTCAATTATCTGAAAGTTGGCTGACAATATGCTAAAGAAAGTTAGCAGGATGATGACGAGTGTGATGACCTTCTGTTTCATGGCTTTGAAGTTTTGATCAATTTCTATTCAAATATACTTCGGCCATAAAAAAGAGGTGTCACCGCCGGGTAAAGAGATGTAAAAAATTGTCACAGGTTTTTATAAATTGTAAAAAAAGCCTTTAAAAGCAGTGAAATTGAACATTTTAGGTCCAAATTTTAATAGTAAGACTAGATAAGATTTGGAAAAAAGGTCAGACGATAGTCAGACCAGGCTAGGCGAAAAAATAAAGTCATCCTGAACTTGTTTCAGGATCGTTTGCTTGATTTAACCGATCCTGAAACAAGTTCAGGATGACACTAAATCTACATAATTAATTTATACCCAGAGCCGTGGACTGTCAGGATGATATGAGGCGAGTTGGGGTTTTCTTCGATCTTGTGCCTTAGTTTGACAATAAAATTATCCACCGTTCGGGTGGTCGGTGTTTCTTCATAGCCCCAAACTTCTTCCAGAAGGTCGTACCTGCTTACAATTTCATTTTTTCGTTCGATCAGGTAATTCAGTATCTCAAATTCTTTATGGGACATTTTAACCGGTCCACTGGTATTCTCTGCAGTATATGATAAGAAATTAACGGTTAGTTGTCCGATTTTAACATTATCTTCTTTTTCAGGTTCCTTTTCCTGATTTCCTCCTCGTCTCAAAACGGCTTTGATCCGCGCAAGCAACTCCCTCAGGCTAAATGGTTTCGTTACATAATCGTCTGCCCCAAGCTCCAGTCCCAAAACCTTATCAATCTCCTCGCCTTTTGCTGTCAGTAAAATAATGGGCGCTGTTATTCCTTTTTCCCGGGCCTTCTTGCATACATCAAACCCGGACAATTCGGGCATCATCACATCCAGAAGTATTAGGTCATAAGAATTAGACAGTAATTTTTCCAATCCAATTTTTCCATTTTCTGCCTGATCAACCTGATAGCCTTCAAATTCCAGGTTGTCAGCCAGGCCCAATCGCATGTTGGGCTCATCGTCTATTACAATTATCTTATTGTTCATGGGAAATACTTTTTTTGATTGGAAAAACTAACATAAATGAGCTGCCTTTTCCGGGTGAGCTTTCTAATCTGATATTCCCGGAATGCGCATCGATTATTTTTTTGACCAATGTTAATCCCAGTCCCGATCCTTTTGCGTTGTGTACATCGCCGGTAGGAACCCGGTAAAATTGTTGAAAAATATCTTCCTGATGGCTTTTTGGAATACCAATTCCCTGATCTTTTATCTCTAATGAGACATGATTGTTTTCCGATTTCAGATTGATATCCAGGTGTTTTTTGTCCTTGCTGTATTTAATGGCATTGTCAATCAGGTTTATGATTGCCTCAGATATGGCTTCCTTATCACCAGATATGATGTTACAATTATCAGGGTGGGAATACTGAAAAGTAAAACCTTTATTTGTCAGATGGAATTCATATGACTGAAGGATCTCTCCCACCAATTCATTCATATTGACATCCTGAAATTCAAACCTTCTTTTATTTGCTTCAATCTGAGAAAAACTTAGGATCCGATTCACAATTCTTGAAAGTCTTTCCGATTCCTTTCGGATAATGTCGTAGTATTCATGTTTCTTTTCCTCTGACTTGACCCTGTTCATTTCCAATGTTTCGGCAAACATATGTATGAGAGAAAGCGGCGTACGGATCTCGTGGGATACATTTGACACAAATTCCGATTTGGCCTGAGATAGCTGCACTTCCCGACTGATATTCCTGTAAAGAAAAAACAATCCGAATAAAAGCGTTAAGATCAGCAGGATCAGCAACGCCAGGTTCGTGTAGGATCTGGTCTGAACAACTTCCGTCAGGGATGTTCCCATCTGTGAAATACCCAGGTAATATCCCGGCAATAACCAGAAATCTCTTTGCTGCACATCCGGCTTATCTTCCTCGCCTTCAGATTCATTCACATCCTGGTAATCAAAGGTGCTGAGGTCTGATTCTACCTGCATGGTCGAAAACACCAATGAATCATTGGACATTTTATAGGCTGAGATCAGGAACTTCTCTTGTGAGATATTCTGGATCTTTGGAGAGAGTGTCCTTGAAATGAATTCTTCCGGTTGCAAAGCCATGAAGCAAAACTCAAAAGGCTGCGATTTCTGATCGAGCACAAAAAACAGGATGATCAGATTTGGGAAATCAGCAGCCTGAATGGGTTCCATCTTTCTGAAACCGCTTTCCTGGTAGCGAATGAGTTTATCAAAAATTTGCTGCTTTTCTTTGATGATCTTTTGCAATTCCTCTCCGGCAGGATATTGAATAGTTGTATCGGAATGAAAGATCTTGGACAAGGATCCATCCCTGTTTGATAAGCCGATCCATTCCAACGACTGGCTTTCATTGATCACCTTGAAGACATCATCGATGTATGCCGCATTCTTGTCGCGGTAATTCAATCCATCTAAGTGATTAGCCCAGCTATTGACGATATCATCAGAATACTGATTGATGGAATACAAAATTGCATCCAGCTGATTTTTGTAAATATCCCGAATGATTTCTTCATTTTTATTGAGTGAACCTACTTCAAAAATGGCAAATACGATCACCGGAAGAATTACAACTAGCAAAAAAATGTAGGTAATCTTTTTTAGCGGGCTTTTCATTTCTTTAAAAATATTGAGTAAAAACGCATTTCAAGCTTTCTGCAGGTGACAATTTGCTTTCAACACTTTCTTCTCAACAAACGATGGATAAAATTATAATTTATTCTTCAATTCTCAGCTATTCATTTTCCCTTTATAACATCCTAACGATAATCTCACTGGTTTTGTGCCAGATTCTTTATTGTTCAAAGAAATTATGCCGGCGAAGGAATTACCATTTTGTGCTACACCATATTAATAAAGGAAATAACATTTTTGGACGGAAACATGAAACGACTATTCATACTTTTTTTATTTCAGGTCGCCATTCTTTATCCTTCATTCTCACAATTCAATACTTCAAAAAAAGAAGCTCTTGAAATCGCTGAAAAAGCGGTTGTGAAAATGGAAGAAGGCGATTATCTCGAAGCCATTACCTTGCTGGAAGTTTCAGAAGAAATGGATCCCAAAAACATAAGCTTTACCTACGAAAAAGCTTATGCCTATTATTCGATGAAGAAATATGACAAGGTCATCGAGATCATTGAGCCACTCCTGAAGGACAAGGATGCAAATGACCTTTTCTATCAGCTGATCGGAAACAGCTATGATCTGAAAGGCGATGCGGATATGGCCAACAATTACTACCAGCAGGGATTGAAGAAATTTCCCAAATCCGGGAGGTTGTACTTTGAATTGGGAACGAATGAGTATCGCAACAGGAATTATGATAAAGCCATTGAAACCTGGGAAAAGGGCATTGAAATGGATCCATATTTCCCATCCAATTACTATTACCTGGGCAAGTTATTTGCCAACACGAGTGACAAAATATGGAGTTTGATCTATTGTGAGATCTTCCTGAACCTCGAAAGAAATACCGAACGGACGCGTGAAATCAGCAATGTGTTATTCAATACATATAAAACAGCCATATCGGTAAATGAAAATGGAGAAACCGAGATCAATTTCACTGAAAATAAATCCATTGATCCGGCAAAGGGATTTGAGATCCCCTACCCGATTGCGTACGAAGTGAATATTTCCATGAGCCTTCCCGGGGAAAACCCAATCAATGAAACCGGCTTAAGCATTTCGTTTTTGAATGAGCTTCGCTCTGATTTTATTAATAACTGGTACGAGCACAAGCAAAACAAAAAGCACCCCACTGCACTGTTTGATTTCCACAAATCCATGCTTGAAGTTGGACAGTTCGACGCTTACAACTACTGGCTTTTCCTCAAAGGCAACGAAGACGAATTCTGGGATTGGTACAACCACAACAAAGACAAGTTTAAGGCATTCGAAGTTTGGTTTGATGAAAATCAGATCAACCTGGATGAGAATAATGTTGTTTTGAATAAGAAGTGATTTAGCTTTACTTAAAGGCAATTTTCCATTGAAGTATTTACATTCGTCAGAATTAGATAAGTAAAAACAACTATTTAGGAATTGAAGAGAATCATTGTTAAATTCTATTTTGATGAAGAATTAAGATTTTTAGGGCTTCTCTTGGCTTTGTTTTCTTGGTTAATCGGAGGACTATCAGAATCTTGGATTCTATTTTTTTTATCAGCGATAATAGGTTCAATACTATTTTCAACTCATTATGAAGTAAGTTTAAATAGAGATAAAAAGTATTATAAAAGATCTTTGTTTATCCTAGGGATTAGGTTTGGAAGAAAAGTTAACTTTAATTTTATAGAATATTGCACAATTCTAAAGGGTAAATATACAGACCTCTATATGGTAGGCCCTTTTGGTATTTCCACTGAAAAAGAAATGTTTCGCGCATTTATTAAATTTTCAGATAATCAATTAGTACAGATAGGAAAAAATAAAAACAGAAAAAAACTTGTTGAAAAAATCAACTTTTTTCGATTTGATTATGGAATAGATATTATTGATGGTGTTGATCACAATAATCATTTAAGTGATATAAATTCAAAACTAAGAAATAGCTACCCCGAAAATAAAATTGGAAAGGATTTAACTATTTTAGGAATGGTTACACTTTTGTTTGGATTGGGAAGCCTTATTAATGATCTACAAAAAAGTTCAATAAGCTATTTTTCAGTGTTTCTAATACTAATTTCACTATCAGCAATTGTCTACGGAATTATTAAGCTTAAAACAAAGGACAATAAATAGCCTGCTCGAATTTATTATTGTAACTAATCCTTTTGATTAGTCATTCCATGACGATAAAAGCAGCTGGACAATAGTAAAACGCAATAACTCAAAACAAACCCAACTGCCCCTTCATTTCTTCTTTTATCTCGACAATCGGAATTTCTTCATATCTGGACGTTAAAATAACTTTCGTTCCGTTCATGTTCCGGCTGAATAAATTCATGACGGCTTCAGGATGGTTATTGTCCTGTGAAAGGTGAGACAGAAAAAGATGAGATAGTTTTTCCGAATAATGATCAGTAAATAATTTATAAGCCTGACGATTGGAGAGATGGCCATTCTTACTTTTGATCCTGGCTTTTAAATGGTAAGGATACCGGCCATTTTCAAGCATGTCGTCATCGTAATTAGTCTCGAGGAATATCGCATGGCATTGCTTGAAGTGCTCAATGACATGTTCACACGGCTCACCGATATCCGTAAAAACCCCGATGTTGATCTCTTCATGAGTGACGACAAAGCTATGGGGATCAGCCGCGTCATGCCATTTGGGGAAACACTTAACTTTTAAAGTTCCAACTTCAATGGTTTCGTGGGACCTAAATGCTACAAATAATGGATTTTCAGGAAATAATTTAGCTCCTGCCAGAGTCTTTGGCGTGATGTAAACAGGCAATTGATATTTTTTGGATAAAACCCTTAGACCACGAATGTGATCGGCATGTTCATGGGAAATGAAAATAGCGCGGATCTTTTTGAGATCAAGGGCGAGACGTTTCATTCTTTTTTCCACTTCACGGCATGAAATGCCCACATCCACCAGAATGCTATCCCGTTCATTGCCAATGTAATAGCAATTGCCATTACTTCCTGAATTCAACGCTGTCACAAATACTCCCATCTTATTGCAAAAAAATGAATTTCCAGCCATTTTCCCATCCAGATTTTACACTTTTTGTATGAAAATGAATTACCATTCTAAACTCAACTGTATTAACTGATATTAAAATCAGATTTAACCTTAAATACTAAACTCCTTTTGTAAAGTGGACAATTTTCAAAAAACCCTCATTGAAGCATATTATTACATCATTATCGCCGATGGCATGCTGGACCCAAAAGAGCTTTCTTTTGGAAATTTGATGATCGAAAAAGAAAATATTGAAAGATCAGAATTTGAAGATGAATTGGATGAATTAGCCAATACGAATGTTGATATAATCAAAAAACAACTTAGGGATCACCTATCAGAATTACCAAAAGAACAACAACTGAAAATTGTCGCTTATATGGTGAAAATCGCCGATGCTGATGGAAGCAAGGATCCATCCGAATTGACCTCTATCCAAAAGATCATTGAAGGCTTCGAATTGCATATCAACGACATCATCAAAATGAAACAGCAGTTGATTTGATTTTTTGCAATTAATAATGAGTGTGGTTCACCACAGAATTTTTTAAATAAATCAGATCTTTCTTGTGATCATTCCCGCTGTAAACAGCCGATTTACTGCCCCAAATCCTTAGGCATCCATGGCTTAGTGTGATAACTTCTTCAGCACCTTTTCCCATGAAATCAAACATGTGAAAAACTGGATCAGGAAAATACAGGTCTCCATGTCCGTCTGGGCCTATCAAAAATTTATACCAGAAAAGCTGTTCGGTCTTTCCATCCCAGGTGCCTTTTACAAAATCGGGATTGCCGTTGATCGGGTTGCCCGGCCATTTAAAAAGCAAATCCCCTTTTTCGTTAAACCAATAAAGTTGGCTGGATAGATAAGGTTCATCAATCTTTCGGTTGCCATATGTGCGGCCACCAACCACCACTTGTTTTCCCGGAACGTTTTTCAAAAAATTACCAACTTCTATTTGTTGACTATGTTCTGCTACCTGTTGCCAGATAATTTTTCCAGTCATTGCTTCATAGATAAAAACGCCGGTTTCACTGTTTGCCGTAATAATATCGAGTTTTCCATCCTCATTTATATCAGCGAATTTATAGTTGTCAGCATGATCATGGTTATCAGGCAACAGGTCGAATCTGTTCCAGATTTCTTTGCCATTTGCATCGAGAAGTAGGGATCCTACAAGCACTTCATCGATTCCGTCACCATCCAGATCAACCGGATAAATATAGTGTCCCAGATTATCCTTTTTCCGCTTTTCCGTATGCTGCCACATTGGACGCAAAGCACTATCATAGGTGTTTATGTTGATTGTGCCACCCATATCGGTAAATACGGCCAATTGGTTGGGTGGACCATTTGAAAACTTACCGATAGCCAGGCGGAAATTGTTGTACACATGAGGAAGGGGCTGAGTTGGCCAGGCTACTTTGTTTTTGATATTCCCGTTTTGTCCGTCCGCTACTACCAACCACTCTTTTTCATCAATCATCCGCCAATGTACCACTTCAGCATTACCATCCCCATCAAAATCCCATAAAACCCCTGGCGCTTCAAACTCTGACCTTTCTTTGCTGTATTTTTCCGGAGCTATCCATTGCCATAATTCCTGTCCACTGTTGTCGTACAAGTGAGCAGAATAATCCCTTTCAAAAACGAGAAAGTCTGTTTTTCCATCGCCATTTACGTCTCCAAACTTCACAGAGTTGGATTCGGGAATCTGATATTCTTTTAATAATTGAACATCCGGATTTAACTGATCGATTGAAATGTCAGCTTCAGTTAAATCAGATTTGGTGCTTAGTGCAATTACATCAAACATAGAACCTGATTCTATCCGCGTGATCTTTATGTCATGTAATCCCTTGGTCAGATAGAAATTCCCACCTTGTTTCCAGTTTAATCCGGAATTGCCAAAGACAACAGTAGTCACTGTGTCATCAATTGCCACCTTAAAGGAACTATTTTCCGTACCACTGCTTCTTACATACAAATAGTAGTTTCCAGAGTTATTCACATGAATTTCCGTCATCAAGTTTGTTTTTGAATTCAAAAGAATGCCTGTATCATTAAACAGCCAATCTACTTTTTGAGAATAGGCGCTGGTGATGTAGTTTCCTTTGGGAATTTCATTTAAGAAATCTGATGCAGGTACAAGAATCGTATTTTCTACCTTGTGTTGAGCCGGCAAATCAATCCAAACCAAAGGCAGCAACATTGTTAATATGATGAAATAAATCCTGTTATCGTGTTTCATAGCGAATACTGGTAGGTTTTACAAGCGATCCGTTCTTCACCTGTATTTTGAATGGCATTTCACCATGAATATGCATGCTTTTAATCTTTTTGGTTCCATTCTTAGCGCTTCGGAAGGATAGAAACAAACCATTCATATTAAAGAGTTTTAAATTGCTTCCTATAAAGTTCACTTAAGACAAGTTGCTGATTGCCCTGTGGACTTCCATCCTGTACATTGCGGTGGAAAGTCAAGAGAATTGTTGGCACAATCAGACAATTAAATTTCATGCCTAATACAGAAAGGTGTTTTTCATCAAAGACACGGTTAAAAAACCGGCAGACTAAAAGAAAAATTCACGAGTAAATGTAAGACCGATCCATCTATAATTATAATTATCCAAGATTAAATAGTAATATTAACTGATTGTGGATAACTAATTGAAAGATAATGTGATATCAATGGTGTCATTTAATATATTCGTATAACGGATCACCAACTAACGCGGAATTTTGTTTAACCAGAGTTTACTAAAACGGGGATTAGTATTTTTTAACTATAAACTATCTGTGATCGGAGCCTTGGTCATGGGTTTAATAGTGTTTTATATTAATTATTCGCATGGCATTATTCCAGCTGGAATTGCTGCCCTCAAACAGTTTACCTATACATTTTTTGTTGGCGGACTTTTGTTGAAATTACTTGAGGCTTTTTTAAATAAGTTGGCCACAAGCTTTCAGGGTGTGGTGCTGGCTGTCTTGCTCAATTCAATAGTGACAATCCTTCTCATCTATTTTGTGCATAGCATGAAAGGAACTCCTGAACCATTTTACTCCACCGTTCCTACCATCATTCTGGCTCCTTTAGGCTTTTTCAGCGTTGCTGTCCAAAAAGGATACCTGAATAGGGAATCCATGGATTTAAAAAAAGCTTCATCCTAATTTTTATTTCTCTCCTTTAAGTTTTTATCTTTGACCAAATAATTGCTTTATTGGAGCAATTAATCATTTCTAATTTCACAACCGAAGATTTATGGATATTGGCATCGCTACGTGGATTAAGTTTATTTTCCCTGCTTACATTCTCTTGATCATCATAGAATATTACCAAGCAAAAGACAACTATGATCTGAAAGAATCGGCTTCAAGCTTTGTTATTGCAGGGGTTTCAACAACAATTGCCTTTTTTACCAAAGTCGTAGCATTTGGCGTTTTTATATTTGTATTTGAGTTATCCAAAGACTTAAGAATCCAATTCCTTGGTTATGAATCATTTGGATATGCCTGGTATGTCTGGATCATCTGCCTGATTGGCGACGACTTTAACTTTTATTGGCACCATAGATTAAGTCATACAATACGGTTACTCTGGGCAGCTCATATCCCCCATCACAATGCTGACACATTTAACCTGACTGTTTCGATCAGGAATGGTTGGTTTATCACTCTTTATAAACCCATTTTCTGGCTCTGGATGCCATTGATCGGGTTTGAACCGGCTATGGTTGCCACTTGCCTGATCATCAACGCAGCATACCAGTTTTTCCTTCATACACAACTGGTTCCTTCTTTAGGATGGGTTGGAAGAATTTTTAATAATCCATATGTACACGTGATCCATCATAGCAGTAATATTGAATACATGGATAAAAACCATGGTGGAATATTGGTCATCTGGGACAGGTTATTCGGAACCTATCAGGAACAAATTAAAGGTGTTAAACCTAAATATGGAGTGACAAAGGGGCCTGGGTCGTACAACCCGATTATTGCCAATACCCATGAATTTCAAAATATCTGGAATGACCTTAAAAAATCCAGGAAATTGAAAGATCGATTCATGTACATATTTGGCCCTCCGGGCTGGAGCCACGATAACAGTTCCAAAACCGCTAAACAGCTTCAGGCAGAGTTGAACCTTCAGTCATCGGTTAAGGAAAACGTACGTGATAATGATGAATCGCTAAAAAAATCTGCTTAACAGGTGCGTTTCAGGTATTTTGTAGGTAGCCAAAATACTCCATCAGCATGGCTACCCCAATATGCAATAAAATCCCACCCCAAATGTTACGGGTATTTAGTGCAATAATGCCTAATAAATAGCCACCAAATATGGAACTGATGGTTTCACCTATTGGTTTTCCGAAATGCAGGAAGCAATAGCTTGTCACCATAGGGATAACTGCATAAGGTCCCAGAAATCGAGTAAATGCCAGGATCAAAAATCCACGGAAGAATAGCTCGACGGAAATAAAATTAGATGCATAGGCGGCTTCAAAAATGACCGCCGGAACCAAGGAATTCATCTCTTTTTGACTGGCCAGTTCAACTCCATATGAATGCAAATACCGCGGATAATACTCATGAATATCAGACCAGTATGAACCTATGTAGAGAATTGCTGCAGCTATTAACAACATCACCAGATAGGGAGTGACGTCAAATCTTTTCATTAATAAACCATAAAGATTTTTGTTTGATCCACGCTCAACCATCGTGTTGAAAAAAATAATGGGTATGACAAGAGTAAAAAGACTAATTGACCAGGCAAATACCCTTTCAGCAAAAAGCAATGAATATCCCGATAAAAAGTTATTTAGAAAAAGATCATAAAAAGAAGATTGATCCAATCCCAGCAAAGTGAATCCAAAGAAAGAGAACACCCAAAAGCTTTTTTGATACAGAAAATCTGTTTTGAGTTTCAGCTTGCTGATAGCCAGACAAGCAAAAATAAATGGAAAGAACTGGTGTGCAAACATAATCGGCCAGTACCATAAACTTTCACGATAAGGGTCGTAATATGTCTCCCTGACATTGAATACATACTCAATGGCAATACTTATCGCAAGGAAAATAAAAACAATTCCATACAACTTTGGATGAAAATAGTGGTGGACATAGTCCTTTGTGAAGGATAAGATCTTATTCATTCAGCTGTTTTAAAAAATTCCAAATCTTGTCGATTTCGGTATTATCCCTTTAAATTAAAGAAGCTATTTAAAATGATTCAAATTATTGGTAATTTTATCTAAATCATCGTTTGCGAACCTTCATCCTTCGACATTCTTTTCTTTTCATAAGTAAACACAAACAACCATCATGAAGGGAGTTTTGCTACAAGGTTTTCATTGGTTTCAGGAACCCGGAACCCATTGGACGTGGTTAAAAGATCAGGCCATAACGTTAGCCAATAAAGGTTTTACAGCCATTTGGATTCCTCCTTTGTCCAAGGGTTGGGGAGGCACACAGGAAAATGGAAATCAGAAAACGGTTGGTTATGATGCGTATGATTTCTGGGATCCTGGTTTTTATCAAGCACACGGAGAAATACCAGCAACCAAATATGGTACTTACCAGGAACTGAAAGAAATGATCGATGCATTTCATCTTACCGATCCAAAGATCGATATCTACGCAGACCTCGTCTTTAATCATAAAATGGGAGCCAAATTTGAGGAATGGATTCGGGTGCAGGAAGTCGATCTCAACGATAAAAACAAGCCATTATCGGATTGGTACAGCAAAAAAATCTATACGAACTACAAATTCCCACAAAGGATCGCTGCTCAAAAAGCTGGAGAAGGAATTACGGACAATTACTACGAATGGTATTGGGATCACTTTGATGCTTTTGTGGATGGAGGAAAGGTGTTCCGGATCAAGGCTAAAAATTTTGAAACTCCTCCTTTTTTGCATCATGGTGATGAGCCCTACCTGATGGGTTTAGATCTGGATACTTCTCATCCAAGCGTTATTGAAGAGCTTCTTCGGGTTGGCAACTGGTTAGTCAATGATCTAAAAATCGATGGGTTCAGAATAGATGCAATTAAACATATCCGCCAGTCTTTTTTCCCTATGTATTTAACAACACTCAGGCATGATAGTCAAAAGGAAATATTTACAGTTGGTGAATATTGGGAGGATCACAACAGAGGAAAACTGGAAGATTTCATATACAAAACAAACTTTCAATTATCACTTTTTGATTTTCCATTAAGGGAAAATTTCTGGCAAGCAGCAAATAGAGGCGCTTACTATCCCCTGCCTGAAATTTTCAATAATTCCCTTATGCAATCTATTCCTTCGAAAGCCGTCACCTTTGTTGATAATCATGACCTGCAACCCAGGAGAATGGGAAAAGAATTTCGTATGACAGAACATGATTGGTTTAAACCGCTCGCTTATGCACTTATTTTGCTAAGACCTGAGGGATATCCATGTGTGTTTTTTGGGGATTATTTCGAATGCGATTTTTTTGGATTGGGTAATCAGTCCAGGCATCAGTTTATGATTGATAAGATTTTGATGGCCAGGAAATTATGTTTAGGAAATATCATTGATGATAAGCTAGACCATCCCAACTGTATTGGCTGGACTTCCAGAGACCAGCGATCCATGGCGGTAGTCATGTCGAATGGCTCTGACGGTTGGAAATTATTGAACACAGATTCACCCAACACCTCATATCAGGACATTACCCGTCACTTTGATAGAGAGATTACCACAAATGCCAGTGGAGAGGCAATATTTCATTGCAGAGGTGGAAAGGTTTCTGTGTGGATGGAGATTTGATGAATAGTGACCTTATTACCATTCACACAGTTCTTCCACATACTTTGCTGATCCATCTCTTAGCCAGCCATCCAGCTGATCTACTTCTTTCAATTGCTGACCGCGCATGCGTGGAACAACAATGAATTTGCAATTCAACTCTGAAAGTGCGGTCATATCTCCCCACAATTTCTCAAATTGAGTAACCGGAAAAATATCTTCCTGGCCTTTTCCCCATCGCTTCTTCACATCCTTAATCGTGATGTAAGTCGGCATTCTTCTTGAAATTTTATTGACTTTTTCTTTTACCAATTCAAGATCGTCCAAATCCTCTTTTGTTAATTCAAAAACCCTGAACAGTGAATCAATATTTATCCAGAAGGTATTGCTGTTGTAATAAGTCAGATCAAATTCAATTTGCTCATCTGGTAAAGCAAGTCCTTCAATTAATCTGGTCTTACCATCAATATTCGCCAAACCTCCTCCCCTGTCATCAAGCTTTCGTGTAATAACCTCTGTTGAAAAATCCGCACCTGACCGGATATGCAGCCCGAGCATTTCAGGGCTGACATTTGCTCCAAGGGTATCGATATTATGAAGAAATATATATTTTAACTGTGGCCGCTCATCCAATAGTTTTTTTAGTGTACCATTGATCAGCATATTAGGAATCTCAAACCAGTGCCCAACGGGATGAATGCATTGATGAGGCAGGTTATCGCGGTAATCCTCACCTTCGCCCAGCGACTTGGCCCAATTGATCAAAGCATTTCGCAAGCTATCCTGCATTTTCTGAGCTTGTTCATCAAGAACCTGTTGAGGCAATTCCTCCCATAAAAATCGCAGATCTTTTTCTGTCGGAACTAATCTTAACCCTACATATTTCCCTTCTGAAAGATATAGTGGTCCCTCGTAGTGGTAATTACTTTCTCCTTCGAGATATTGCCCGATAGACTGATGTGTAAGATAGCTTGTAGTGAAAACATGAGGTATGGTCGTTCCGCTCAGATTGGCAATTTTCCTACTTTTAGCCAAATGCGTTTCAATAAAATTTCTGTGTTTTCCTGAAAGTTTAGCATAAGGATTCAGGGATTTCACCACACCAGCACCTTTAGACCAGCGACTTCCAACTCCTCCGGCAAGTGTGACCACACAGACTTCTCCCTTTTTCAGAGAATCCGATCCCAAGCCGTAATATTCCTTGTCCAATGAAGAATTGGCCATCAACACTTCACTTTCTTTTACATCGATGATCTTGCTGTTTACAGGAAGTCTGTTCTGTGCCAAACCAATTCGGGTGGCTTTCAGATCAGATTTTATTTGTTGATGAAGCTGCTCATCAAATCCATGCTTTTTCAGTAATTCATCCAGGGACTGTTGTTTCTCAGTTTTTGTTCCACTCTGGGGCATCATTCTCTCAAGCAACTGAGACATGAAAGACTGATAAGTATTTTTATTTTTATATGACTGGCTCAACAGTTCCAATTCGTTTCTCTGACAATCCGTAAGTTTTTGTATGTCTTTTTTTAATAAAGCCGGCGTTGTCATGGTATAGTATTCGATAGGCATGAGAGCGTCCTCTTTTTCAAGAAATTCGGCAAACGTCCCTTTTTCATTGATCTGAAAATCATAAACTACCGGTTCCATGGCGAAAGGAACAGCATTTTCAAGCTTGGATTTTGTTTCGCTCATAATTTGCTGCAACTTTTCCTGTCCCTTTTCTTTGAATTTAGGGTCAAACATGAAGCCCATTCCACCACCTGACATTCCCCCCATCATCCAGAATCCCCAGAAATTTTCACCAAATTCCTCTCTTACCTTTTTGATCAGTATTTCAGTATAAATATTGCTTGTCCAGGGGATAATGGCCTGTATAGGTCCTTTGAAATTTTCTTCTGTGAATTTTCCTAATGACTGAATATCTCCCGACTTAATTTGTTCAATAACTTCATCAAAATAGTGAATAGCCATATGGCGGGCTTTCCATTCTTGTTCTGATCTCAGCAAATGCTTTTCGGTCACCATTTCCAGGATGGGCCCAACATCCTGCGCCATGCCTCCGTGCACCATCACCAGGCTATCCTGTAATTTCTGTCGAATCTCTGTGGAAACATCATTCTGATCCATAATGGTATGCCTGGGAAGCAACCTTCCATTGCTTATTCCATACTCAGGATCACCTACTGATGCCTCGACACCTTTAATGATCTTAATTCCTGGCCAAACGCCACCACTATCCTGCCATCCACCACCGGAACCTCCAATCCATTCCCCCAATATTGCCCTGGCAGCAACCAGTCTTCTTTCTTCTTCCAGTAATTCTCCATTAATGCTTTTTGTTTGCCCTGTTGCACGCATACATATGGAAATCAGTGAGGCTAATAAATTGGTGGAAACAGCCAATCTACTACCCTTTGGAATGTTATTTACCTTACTCACAATCTCAATCCCAAGATCTGGACCTACAAGGTTACTCAACAAATCGGGCAGATCAATTCCGGAGCCCTCCATAGCCGGTGGCACAATCCCAGAAGCAATTACTGCCGCTTTTAGAAGCCCAAGATAATCCTTGGCAAAATCAAACACTTCGGCCATTTTGGTTATGGAGGCAGTAGCTCCCAGATCAACACTCGTCAATTTGAGAACGGGTTCATCAATGACCCTAAAAAAAGTTTCAATTGGCGGACGGGGACCTTCCCCTTCATCCTGGTTTCGAACGCAAAGGTCAACCGATATATTAAAAACCTGCGCTCCTTTTGGGAAATCCATCCCTAAAAAGAAAATATCACTCCATCCACAGTGTGTAATATCCATTCGGACAGGAGTGCTCTCATGCAGCAATGGAAACAAACCGGTTCGGTCATCATTTTTAAGGAGTTCGGACTTTAGCTTTAAAGGATGATCGTCCGGGTGGCTTATGCGAAACATCCATTGATTTCCATAAGTGGACTTTACACTTTTTCGTACCTGATCCGCAAGCGTCTGAAAAGCCAGCTGATGATAGGCATCAGCTAATCCGCTGCTAATTCCTTCATTAGGGCCATTCTTTTCCTGAATATCAATAAAAATTCTAATGGCTTCTTCAAATCTACGCTTAAGCATGTGTTCGTAGGCCTTGTAGGAAATGATGCTGTTTGTACTTACTCCATCTTTGAATGGAATATGAAAGCGGTGCATCGCATAGAGAAAAAATAATGCTCGCACCCGGTGATATAGATTATCGCTCTCATGCCGAAAGTTTTCGAGCACTGCACATTCTGAAATTAAATCGTCTAGCGCAAGTGATTGACAAGCAGAATCTAATGACTGATTCCTTACTTCCGTTTTCTCTGATGTAATTATTTCAACTAATCTGCCCATTACTACCTTCCCTGGTTATTCAGATCTTTTAAAACAAAGAATTCAAGCAATTCTGACATAAGCTGATCTCTGTCTTTGCCTGTAAGCGCTACCGCTAGCTGAGCTTTCATGAGTCCATATTTTGTTCCCAGGTCAAAGCGCAAATCATTTTTTTCAAGTGCAAGGTATTCCTCCTTCGACGCCAGGATATTTAATGCTTCGCTTAATGGAACTTTTCTATCGGGATTATCTTTGAGAAGCGATTCTATGATATCCATGACGGAAGCTGTCAATACATGCATTCCATAAAAACACAGATAATGACCTGATCGTAGTCCGGGAACCAATAATTTTTGCTCTGCTTCCGTGGGAGTTGGCTTTTCAATCACACGGTCTATTTTGTATAATTCCTGGCTTCCCGCCATACGCTGTCCTCCAACCACTCCAAACCGGGTAATCAGGCTTTCACGGGTAGGTTGCACAGCTGAGATAGAGCAACTTTCAGTTTCGGCAATTGTTATCAAGTGTGTTGCTGCTGATATCTCTCCCCGATCAACATAAAGATGATCTCCCACTAAGTGCAAGAAGCTTTCTCCTTTGGTGAATTTTGAGGCCGAATAAACGGCATGAGCATAACCACGTGGCTCTTCTTGCGAAATAAAAGTCACCTCGTCCGTATGTGCCCCCAATAACCCTTTGTAAGTTTTATCATCCCCCGGATAATGAACAATCCCAATACTTTCAATACCGGAACGCATGATTTCATCAAGAAGGATTTCCAAAACTGATTTCTCATTTCCCTGTCGATCGATCAGGGATTGTAGGGGTAACTTTCGTTGGTCAGGTCCTGCCAACGTGATTACAGCCTTTTTAATTTTCATGGAGAAGTTGTTTTAATCTAAAATTTGATGTCGCAAATATAGTTATGTTGGAAAAAATCCATTCGCTTCTTTTCTTTTTATCGATGATCAAAAAAAAGCTGAAGAAAATTCCTCAGCCTTTTTAAACTTATTTGTCATCAAAACTCATCCCTAACTATTGAAATGGAGACTTGGCTGCCACTCTTTGGGAAAGCAAACGGTCATTGGTTTTATTGAAAATATCGATGTTGTACTTTAACGTAAATAAGGCTTTTTGCATCAATTCCTTATCAGCAAACTTAGCAGTGAATTTTCCATAGGATGTATAGAAAACGATCTTTTTGATATCCTTTTCCAACAGGATGTTTGACTCCTCCTGGTTGAATTGAAAAGCCAGAATTTTTTCATAGTGATCAATTCCCGTAATATCATCATCTGCGGTAAAAACGCTTATAGGTATCCTTTCGTCATTCCCTAAAATAATTTCAGCAATTCCATGAAAATGTTTCAGGAATAATGCCTGATCGCTCGACAGAAACAATTTCATCGTATGAAATTTGAAGTCCATTTCTGAAGCATCCATCCAAATTCCCCATTGCAGATAGGAGCTGTCTTTGGGAATATTCATGACAATATGCTCTTTCGATGGTGAAGAATAGTCATAGATAAAATCCATATCCTGAGCTTTCAGCAATGTGGCATTTAAAATGACTGAAAGTGAAAGTATCGTAAAAATTCTTTTCATTTTGGTAACTAAATAAATATGAAAAAATAAAGATCAAATTGTATTTATGTAAGTAAATACAGAGAAAAGTACATAAGTAACCAAATGATATAAATATTTTTATATTTGTTTTAACTAATCTAATAAATAGAAGTATACCTGCTCTATTACGCTAACAATAACTTCAAAGAAATTCTACCTTCTATTCAAAATGTACGGTATAGGTGGTTCCTTTTTGAGTCATGAAATCATACGTGTTTGTTTCAGGAGGCTGATAAGAAAGTTCATCCTCATTTAAATTTGTTGATAGGATATAATCAGGTATTTCATCTACATGAAAATAGGGATTCGGATTCTCCCCTTCTGCCTTTTTCATGTCAAATTTTGCCGAAGCCACTTGAGTCGCATTTATTTTAATACGGCAATTTCCTCCCAGATTGGAGGCAATGATGAGGTTGGTAAGTTTGTGGTCTTCCCATTCCAGCAGATCAATAGTGAACCCTCCTCTTGTTCTTAAACCGCTAACGCTTCCCGAACTCCATGATTCCGGCAAGGCAGGAAGCAGATAAATAAACCCGTCTTGACTTTGAACCAACATTTCAGCAATTCCGGCTGAACAACCGAAATTACCATCAATTTGAAATGGTGGATGTGCATCCAACAAGTTATTGTATGTCCCTCCATGTTGGTCTCCATTTTCTTCAATTGCGGGAGACAGCTGATTGGTGATGAGTTTAAATGCACGATCCCCATCCAGAAGTCTGGCCCACAGATTCACCTTCCATCCCATTGACCAGCCTGTAGAAATGTCGCCACGGTATTCAAGGGAATTGCGGACAGCTTTAAATAATTCAGGTGTGCGGAATGGTGAAATCTGGTTGCCGGGATGTAGCCCATATAAATGTGAAACATGCCTGTGGTGATCATTTGGGTCGTCCCAGTCTTTTATCCATTCCTGTAACTGTCCATGTTGACCTATTTGCATGGGTGGAAGTTTTGCTTTCAGACTTTCAAGTTGTTGAACAAAATCGTTGTCAACGTCTAATTCTTCTGCGGCATGCATCGTATTACTAAACAACTCAAAGATCATTTGATTATCCATTGTTGCTCCATAGGTGACAGCCGCATCATTTTCTCCATCATATTTGTAGCGGTTTTCAGGAGAAATGGAAGGGTTTACGACCAGCCAACCATGTTCAGGTTCTTCGATTAGAATATCTGTAAAAAAGACAGAAGCCTCCCTCATTACGGGATAATACTCTTTCAAAAAATCTTTATCCCCCGAAAACTGATAATGTTCCCAAATATGTTGACAAAACCAGGCGCCTGCCATGGGCCATAATCCCCACGATCCTACACCATCCACCGGATCGGTGACCCGCCATATATCTGTGTTGTGATGTACAGCCCACCCATCTGCCCCATAAGTTTTTTGAGCCGTCTCCTGGCCTGTAACAGCCAGCTCCTTCAACATGTTAAACAGTGGCTGTTGAAGTTCCGGAAGGTTGGTTTCTTCCGCCGGCCAATAATTCATTTCCGTATTAATATTGATCGTGTATTTGCTGTCCCAGGGTGGAAACATGTGATGGTTCCAGATTCCCTGGAGGGTGGCAGGCTGTCCGCTAGGTTGAGAGCTTGAAATAAGCAGATACCTTCCAAATTGAAAATATAATGACACTAATTGCGGGTCATTGGCCTTGGCAAATTCTTTCAAGCGAACATCTGTCGGTTTATTCATAGAATCGGTAACTCCAAGATCCAGGTTCACCCTGTCATAATAATTTCTGTAGGTCTTAACATGGTTTTGGACAGCCAATTCGTACGGTACTTCCGATGCCCGAAGAAGTACCTCTCTGGCTGATTCCTTTTCATTTACCGTCAGTTCTTTGTAATTTTTAAAATTGCTATCGACAGAAGTATACAAAATAATCTCATCCGCTCCGTTGATCTCAATATTATCCTGATTGACTAAAGTTGTTCCGCCAACTACTTTTGGTAATATCTGGGCGGAAAACTTTACTTCACCTTCTTTGCCTTCATGTGCGCTTGTTATTCCATTCATAGAAAGGATCTCACCATCCGATTCTACGCGATGTACTTGTGGGCTATTCCAGGAAACATGACAGGTGATACTTCCGGGAGTACTAGCTGAGATTTTGATGATCAAAACATCATCTGTAAATGAAGTGAAGAGTTCTCGCCTGAATTCTACTTCTCCAACTTTATAAGTTATGGTAGAAATGGCATTTGAAATGTTCAGGTCCCGATAATAATTATTAACATCTTCATGACCTGGAAAATAGATCATCAGATCACCAACAGGTTGATAAGGCATGCCATCATTAATTGATTTAATCTTCTCCTGAGCCAGATTTTGGGCTTCACCATATTTTCCTTCGAATAATAACTTTTGAACTTCGGGGATCGCTTTTCCGGTTTCAGGATTGATGTTGTTTCCCGGACCACCTGCCCATACCGTCTCTTCATTCAGCTGGATCAATTCATTTGCCGGTTTACCATAGATCATCGCACCGATACGACCATTACCAATTGGAAGAGCTTCCTCCCAAATAGTCGCCGGTTGGTTGTACCACAATTTATTTTCGATAGTCCTTTTTTCTACTTTTTCCGAAGATTCACATGCAAAAAGACTGATCGATAAGAAAATAAGGACATAAATAGCTTGTTGTTTCACGTTTTGTAAAGTTTGAAAATAGTTTCCCACAAATTTTTAGTTCATTTTTAATTAATCAGAATTAATTGCAAAATTTCCTGACTTACATAACCAAATATGGCAGTTCACAAACTTTCTCACAATAAAATCCCTTTATTTTGACTCAACTGTAACAGTACCGGTTTGCAGCCCCCTGGATTTCGCAGTCAAAACAATTTGCCCACTTTCGGAGGTTGACTGAATCACCACCAGACAATAGCCATGGAAAATCTTCATCTTATCTGACTTCAAAGATAAATGGCTCGTTGGATCGCCATTATCTACCCCAACAATCTTTCCCGGACCCGTAAGTTCAAATTCAATCATATTGTCAGCAATAGGATGAAGAACTCCATTTTCATCATGAACACTCACCGTAATAAAAGAAAGATCTTTTCCATCGGCATCAATAATACTACGGTCAGCAGACAGGATGATTTCTGAAGGATCTCCTGCTGTATATATAACTCTCTCTAAGTGGGATTCGCCGTCTTTATATCCAACGGCTCTTGCATTGCCTTCCTCAAAATTCACTCTCCACCAGACATGCAGGTCATCTCCTTGCTTTTTCTTAATTCCTTTTGACTCATTATTGATGAAAAGCTCAACGGAATCTTCATTTGTATAAGCCCAGATATCTATTTCGTGACCGGGCTCCCAATTCCAATGCGGGAAAATATGAAGAACCGGCTTATCCGTCCATTCACTTTTGTACATGTAATAACTATCCTTTGGAAATCCAGCAAGATCTACCACTCCGAAATATGAGCTCCTTGATGGCCAGGAATAAGGTGTAGGCTCTCCCAAATAATCAAATCCGGTCCAGATGAACATACCTGAGAGATAATCATGTTTCTTGATGATTTTCCATGTTTCTTCGTGTGTAGATCCCCACGGAGTGCTTATGTGATCGAAAGCCGAGACGGTATTATCCGGATTGCCTTCTGTGAATTCGCGGTCCCAACGGATCGGCCATCTTTTAGTTGTATCAGAAGGCATATCATAGTGACCGCGTGTGGCCAGGGCCGAGGTAGTTTCTGTAGCAATAAAACATTTGCCGGGAAAATCCTCAGGAAAACCTTCATATTGTTGATGATGATAATTAAATCCGATCAAATCAAAAGCATCTGCTTTAGTGATGTTATTGTTCGGGCCAGGGGGATTGTTACCTGTTGTAATGACTCGGGTTGTATCCAGTGAATAGACGATATCGACTAACTCTTTGGTAATTGGTATTCCCGTTGAATCCCATTGTTCCAGTATTTCATTTCCGATACTCCAGATCAGTACGCTTGGATGATTCCTGTCACGGTAGATCAAATCTTTCAGATCTCGTTCATGCCACTCATCCCAGTAATTTCCATAGTCAAATTCCGATTTGGATTTGTCCCATATATCAAATGCTTCGTCCATTACAATGAAGCCCATTTCATCACATAGCTCAAGTAATTCAGGCGCTGGTGGGTTATGAGCTGTCCGGATAGCGTTAACTCCCATGCCTCTCATTATTTCCAATTGCCGCTGAATAGCTCTTTTGTTAACTGCGGCGCCAAGGCAACCCAAATCATGGTGATTACAGACACCTTTTATTTTCAAGGGTTGGCCATTCAAGCTAAAACCATTGGTAGGGTGAAATTGAAAAGACCTGATGCCAAATGTAGTTTCCTCCTTGTCAATTAATTCATCGCTGTGGTACAACCGTATAATTGCCTTATATAAATTCGGTTGGTGAACCGACCATAATTCCGGATTGGGAACTGATATTTCAGTTGTAAAATTTTCGGTACCTGACAAGCTGATCTCATCGTCAGACTCATATTTTAAGATTCGCTTCTGATTTTTATCTAATATTTCGACAGAAACCATTACTTCTTTTGTGTCCTTAAGACTGTTTTCCAACACAGTGGAAATAACGACCGTTGCCTTTTTATCACTTATTTCTGGAGTGGTGATAAATGTTCTGTTTCTCATAATGTGGATTGGATGTAAGCTGGTCATCCAAACATTTCGATAAATACCCGATCCGGAATACCATCTTGAATTGGGCTGGGGATCATTTGATACTTTTACAGCAATAATATTTTCACTTTCATAATTTAAATACGGTGAGAGTTCGTACCCATAAGAAATGTATCCATTGGGCCGTTTTCCCAGGTAATTTCCGTTCACCCAAACTTCCCCATTCATGTAAACCCCATCAAAATCGATGAAATGCATTTTGGACGAATCTTCATGACTTACATAAAAAGTCTTTCTATACCAGCCAACACCTCCTGGCAACGCGCCTCCACCTGTTGTAGCCGGATGATCAGGACTAAATTCACCTTCAATGCTCCAGTCGTGAGGAACATTTAGTGTCCTCCACCTTTCATCATCCAGATTGGGATCTTCTCCATTTTCAATATCACCCAGGTGAAATTTCCAGTCATTATTAAAGCTATTTTTATTAAATGTTGAACCATCATTTCGTTCAAGAGTAAAATTACACGAAGTAAAAATGGATAAGACAGCTATCTGAATAAATACATTTTTCATGATCAAACTATTAAATAAGTTGTATCCCATAGATGAATCAGCTTTGAATTATTATAATTAACAGATACATAGATAATACATTTCAGCATTTTACTCATGCAATATGGGCTATCATTTTACAACGGCAATTTCTTGAGTCCCTTAAGCTTATTTTAAATTGCAATTTTCTGTTAAGCTACTAATACTCTTTATGCATCAACCGGCTCATATTACAGGAAGTGCAAAATCATTTAATGACTTTTTCAAAAAAATCATAATATTTGATCTTTATTAACCGGAGAAATGAGAAACTAAAAAACAATGCAAAAAACAATTATTTGTCTATCGCTTCTAATCTTAATCGCATCTTGTACATCAAAGAATTTTACTCAGGAGGGCAATTCAATTACCGTAATTAGCGGAAAGGAAAAAAATCAACATGCTGTAAGGGTATCTGTTATTACAGATGAGATCATTCAGGTCGAAGCCTCCGCAACAACAACATTCGATGATGAAAAAAGCCTGGTGGCGCTGGATTTAAATGAAAGTACTGATTTTCAGGTCAGTGAGAATGATTCCGAAGTCATCATCAATACTGGTAAAATAATAGCGAAAATTTCAAAGGATGATGGGACTGTTTCGTATTTCGATCAAAATAACCAGCCCATTATAAGTGAGAAAAACAGGGATAACGACTCCTTTAAATCTATTACAGTTGATGGTACAGATGGATATGAATTACTCCAACAATTTAATTCACCCGAAGACGAAGCACTCTATGGACTAGGTCAACATCAGGCAGATGAAATGAACTACAAAGGAAAGAACGAAGAGCTTTTTCAATACAACACGAAGGTTTCCATTCCCTTTATTGTTTCTACAAAAAAATACGGGATCTTATGGGACAACTATTCTTTGACCAGGTTTGGAGATCCCCGACCCTACTCCAACCTCGATCAGTTTAAAGTCTATGACAAAAATAGCAAGGAAGGTGGGCTAACTGCAACCTATGCTCACAAAGACAACGCTGCTCAGGTATTTATCGAAAGGGAAGAGAAAGTCATAGACTATGAAAACCTGGAAACGGTAAATAAATTCCCTGAGAATGTGGATTTCAACAATGCCAAAATCGTATGGGAAGGATACCTGGAAGCGCCCGAATCCGGCAAGTATCGGTTTTTGTGTTATTATGCAGGCTACACCAAGCTTTGGGTAGATGGGGAATTACAATTCTACAAATGGCGAACTGCCTGGAACCCATCAGTAGCCAAATTCAGTGTCGATATGGAAAAGGGAACAAAAAAGCATGTCAAACTTGAATGGATCCCCGATGGAGGTGTTTCTTATATTGGATTAAAAGCATTATCCCCTGTGAATGAGGATGATCAGCAAGACCTTTCTTTCTATTCGGAAATGGGTCAGGATATCCGATATTATTTCATGCATGGATCATCCATGGATGACGTGATCAGCCAATACAGAACCTTGACCGGAAAGGCCCAGGTAATGCCAAAATGGTCAATGGGATTCTGGCAAAGCAGGGAAAGATACAAAACTCAGGATGAATTGCTTGATGTATTAGCTGAATTCAGGAACCGACACATTCCGATTGACAATATCGTACAGGACTGGTCTTACTGGGAGGTAGACAAATGGGGAAGTCATGAATTTGACTCAGCACGTTTCCCTGATCCGAAAGGCATGGTTGACCAGGTTCATGATCAAAATGCCAGGATCATGATATCGGTTTGGCCGAAATTTTATGTTGATACTGAGCATTTTAATGAATTTGATAAAAACGGATGGATGTACAGAAGAGCCGTTGAGGATAGCATCAGGGATTGGATCTACCCTGGTTACATTGGTTCATTTTACGACGTCTATCAGCCTGAAGCCCGCCAATTATTCTGGGAACAGATCCGTGAGGAATTGTATATGAAAGGTTTTGACGCATGGTGGTTGGATGCAACAGAGCCGGACATCCTGTCCAATGCCAGCATCGAATACAGAAAAGCATTGATGAATCCAACTGCATTGGGTCCATCTACTGAATATTTTAATGCTTATGCGCTGCTAAATGCCCAGGGAATCTACAATGGCCAGCGATCGGTTAACAATGAAGATCGGGTGTTTATTCTAACCCGGTCCGGATTTTCAGGTATCCAGCGATATGGAGCTGTTACATGGAGCGGGGATATTAGTACAAGATGGGAAGATATGAAGGCACAAATTTCAGCAGGGATCAATTTTGCCATGTCGGGTCTACCTTACTGGACAATGGACATTGGTGGATTTTGCGTAGAAAAAAGGTACGAGAATGTAAAGGAAGGTAGTGATGACTTGAAGGAATGGCGAGAGTTGAATACACGCTGGTTTCAGTTTGGAACATTCGCTCCCTTATTTCGGGTACACGGACAATATCCTTTCAGAGAGATTTATAACATAGCTCCGGAAAACCATCCTGCCTATCAATCTATGCTCAAGTATAACAAGCTTAGGTATCGGCTGATGCCCTATATTTACAGCCTGGCAGGATGGACATATATGAAAGATTACACGATCATGAGAGGTTTGGCCATGGATTTCACGGACGATCCGGATGTTTATGAAATCGGTGACCAATTTATGTTCGGGCCCTCTTTAATGGTCTGTCCGGTCTCTGAATATGAAGCTCGCTCAAGAGATGTTTATTTACCTAAATCCAATGGTTGGTACAATGCCAATACGGGTGAGTTTTCTGAAGGTGGACAAAGGATCAATGCTGACGCTCCTTATGAAACCATGCCAATGTTTATCAAAGCCGGTTCCATTCTTCCATTCGGTCCAGAAATTGAGTATACCACCGAAAAACCGGCTGACCCCATAACTTTATTGGTGTATGCAGGTGACAATGAATCGTTTGATCTGTACGAAGATGAAGGGATAAATTATAATTATGAAAAAGGAAAATACACTACTATTCCGATTACCTGGGCAGATAATGAGAAAACATTGACAATTGGCAAAAGAAAGGGCGAATTTAATGGAATGTTATCGAACAGGACATTCAGGGTTGCATTAATTGATGAAAACAACAAGGTTTCCATTTTTGAGCCGGTAGATCAGTTTAAGGAAGTGGAATACAATGGCGCTGAACAGACTGTTTCATTTAATTAGCATCGGTATTGTCAGAAACAATTTTAGACGAAAAATGGGGGCAGCCAGTCTGCAATTAAAATTTCTTCCCTGGATGAAAAAGCTGATATATAGATACTGTTTTTCCTCAATTTTCTTATTTCTACCAATTAACTGAACCAAATTCCTTGAATGGTATTTAATTTTTAAAACATTAGTATTAATATGCGCATCCTTTAATACAGGTAAAACATCGAAACTATTTCTAACTAAAAACTGTGTAAACATGGATATCAATCAGATTTTCAAAAACAATGATAGCTGGGTAAAAGACAAAATAAATGTTGATTCTAATTATTTTGAAAACCTGTCAAAAGGACAAAGTCCTGAAATACTTTACATCGGATGCTCAGACAGTCGGGTGACAGCGGAAGAGTTAATGGGACTGGGACCTGGAGAAGTTTTCGTTCACAGGAATATTGCCAATACGGTACCCAACCTCGACATGAGCGCGGCATCCGTGATCAATTATGCCGTAGGCGTCTTAAAAGTTAATCATGTGGTTGTATGTGGCCATTACTACTGCGGTGGAGTAAAAGCTGCGATGCAGCAAAGTGATTTGGGAATCCTGAATCCATGGTTAAGAAACATCCGGGATGTCTACCGGTTGCATAAGGACGAGTTAAATGCGATCAAAGATGAAAATGACAGGTACAACAGATTAATTGAACTGAATGTTCAGGAACAATGCGTAAATGTCATCAAACAGGCTGTCGTTCAAACTGCATACAAAGAACGAGGCATAAAGGTTCACGGCTGGGTATTTGATATCAAAACCGGAAAACTGATCGACCTTAAGATTGATCTGGATGAAATTTTGAAAGGGATCATGGAGATATACCAACTCTCGTAGAAAAAATTTTCAAATCTTTCTTGTAGAATGGGCCCTGCTGACATTTAGGAAATAGAAAATGCCAAAATTATAGTGAATATTTAGGAATCATTCTTTTCTTCTATTCTAACGAGCATGAGCCCATTCATTTATATGCGAGGCAGGGTGGTTGTGAAAGCAAACTTAAAATAATTGCAAATCTCACTTTCTACAAAATTATTATTAAAAACTTGTGCATTCGTAGCTGATTTATACATATTTTAATCTAAGACCTATTTAAAGAAGTTTATTTATATTTTCTTAAATTCATAGTGCAACAGTAGCATCAGTGTTAAATTTTTGGCGGTAGACTATTAATTTATTCCATCCATTGATTGCTGATTTATAGGTTACATGAGTTTCAAAAGAAAAATAATACCTCTTCTGATTTTATTCTTTTCAATAGACATTTCCATTGTCAAAGCACAGAATGACTTCTCTTATACCGATCAAATTGCGCTAAAAATTCCAGATTCTCTGATCTCATCAACAGATGGCATTGCCTATTATGTCAGCAAAAATTTTAGTTCGGAAACTGACCAGGCAAGGGCTGTATTTATCATCCTGGCAAAGAATATCTCTTATGATGTTCATAATTTTTTGCATTTCGATATTAATTTGACCATTCAGAATAATAACGATTCAAGTCTTAAATTCAAAAAAGGTATTTGTGCTGATTATGTCTATCTGTATAGCGATATCACTAATAAATTGGGAATTGAAACACACAACATATCTGGCTATACAATGCTAAAAAGTAGGATCAATCATGTCCCTCATGCCTGGTGTGCTTCCAAAATAGGTGCTAAATGGTATTTTGTCGATCCAACCTGGGGAGCTGGTTATGTTGAGAACGGGCAGTTCTATCCAAAAGTCAATAATGATTTTTTCATGGTTCTTCCCTCCCAGTTTATCAGAACACATATGCCATTCGATCCGCTTTGGCAATCCCTGAATTATCCGATTACACGTGAGGAATTCAGAAAAGGAAAATTTAAGGTCAATAATAAGAACAAAGAATATTTCAATTATTCTGATACACTTGAAGTTTACAAAAGACAATCGTATGTTGATCAATTGAAATCGGAGTGCTACAGAATTCAAAATAGCGGTATTGATAATTATTTGACTTATGATATCCTTTATCATCTCAAATTAAAAATCGAAAATAATTTCGTAGATCAATTCAACCTGGCTTTTGAGCATTATAAAAATGCTACTTTTCGAATGAATGAATTCATTGAATACAGCAATGATTATTTCATGCCATTTACAAGCGAAGCGGAAATTAGAAAAACACTCAGCGACATAGATCAATCAATTCAGGAAGCCTACGTTGTCCTCAATGAGATTCGGGATCCTCCCCCATCCGTAATTTATCATATGAACGATTTGAGAAAGTCCCTGAAATTAATTGCAAATAAACTAGATGAAAATGTTTCGAATCTCACGACCTACCTGGAAATCTCCAAAAAATACCGGAATTCAGCTTCCACTGAATCAGAAAATTAAAATACATGTTCTTATGGAGAAAATAGCTTGAATCCTTTATATTATTGTCGGGTATGTGCAGGATGGGATATCTGACTGATTTCACAAAATTTCCAAAAAAAATTTAACACCTTGAAACAATTCACAACTATCAATCTGACTCTTGCAATTTGTTTGATATTATTATCATCTCACGTTAGCAACGCACAAAAACTTCCTCCCAAAAAAATAACCCTCAACGCCATGAGAATTGCTAATGATTACTTCATGGATAAATGGCCGGATACGGGTAAAGAAATCACTCTTCACAAAACCTGGCCAAGTAATATCTGGACAAGAGGAGTCTATTACGAAGGGTTGATGGCCCTCTATTCAATTGATAAACAGGACAAGTATTACGATTATGCTGTCAACTGGGGAGAATCCCACAAATGGAATTTCAGAGATGGAATTATGACCCGAAATGCGGATAATCAATGTGCCGGACAAACCTATATTGACCTATATGAAATTGCCAAGCATGAAAAAAGGATCGAAAATGTAAAAGCATCTATCGATAGCATGATGGTGACTGATAAAGTAGATGATTGGGACTGGATCGATGCTATCCAAATGGCGATGCCGGTATTTGCCCAGCTGGGAAGGATCTACAAGGATGACACCTATTTTGAGCGAATGTATGAGATGTACAACCATACTAAAAATATCGAAGGAGAAAATGGCATGTATAATAAAAGTGATGGACTTTGGTGGCGTGATAAAGATTTTGATCCTCCCTATACCGAACCCAATGGAGAAGATTGCTATTGGTCACGTGGAAATGGGTGGGTAATTGCCGCTTTGGTCAGGGTGCTGGAACAAATACCAGAAGATGAAGGCCATCGAAAGGAATATATCACTGATTTCAAATCCATGGCAAAAGCTCTGGCTAAAGTTCAGCGCGAAGACGGATTTTGGAATGTCAGCCTGCATGATCCGGATAATTACGGAGGAAAAGAAACAACAGGCACGGCACTTTTTGTATATGGAATGGCCTGGGGAATTAACAATGGCATTTTGAGTGAAAAGAAATACATGCCTGTCATAGAAAAGGCCTGGAACGGAATTTTGAAAGATGCCATTCATGAAAACGGTTTCATTGGATACGTGCAGGGAACGGGTAAAGAACCAGCAAGCAGCCAGCCTGTAGCATTTGATAAACAGCCGGATTTTGAAGATTTTGGCTTGGGGTGTTTCTTACTTGCAGGGTCTGAAGTATACAAATTGAGCAAATAATTAGTATTTGATAGATCCCCTCTCAGTATTCCTATCCTAGAAAACAGGATCATGTAGGTGAATTAAGTGGCGGAAAATTGTTATTATTGATTATATTCTATAATGACAAAAGTATTTTTTATGAATGTAAATCATCTCTTAATCGCCCTCATTGTTTTACTGTATTCCTGCAATCAGTCATCAAGTAGAAATTCGGATAGTTCAGAAAGTTCTACCTTATCAAATCCGGAATCTGTTGGGATGATCTCCGATTCTCTTGACAATATTGAGAAACATGTTCAATGGGCAATAGATAGTCAATTTATCTCAGGAGGAGTAGCTTTGGTAGCTAGAAATGATGAGATCATTTATCACAAAGCAATTGGATACAGCGATCGTGAAAAATCAGAGAAGTTGACAACTGATCACATTTTCAGGATGGCGTCTATGACCAAGCCTGTTACAACCGTAGCAGTCATGCAACTCTATGAGCAGGGAAAGATAAACCTGGATGACCCTGTATCGAAATACATTCCTGAATTTGCTAATCCAAGAGTAATAGAAAATTTTAATGAGCAAGATTCCAGCTATACAACCCGACCAGCCGAACAAGAAATTACCATTCATCATTTACTTACGCATACCAGTGGACTAGCTTATGGCTGGGAGCCAATAGCCGGACCAATTAATGCTGAATTTGGAATAGTGGAAGGTTGGACAAAAGATTCTGTTTTGCTGGAAGACAATGCAAGGAAAATGGGAGCTCTTCCTTTGCTGCATGATCCGGGAACTAAGTGGACATATGGGACGAGTATAGATGTTTTAGGTAGGGTCGTAGAGATCGTTTCGGGTTTACCACTTGACCAGTATTTTGCACAAAACATATTTGAACCGCTCAATATGAATGACACATACTTTTATTTACCTGGGGAAAAATCCGATCGGTTGGTAGAAGTATGGTTTACTTCAGGTATAGATGTCAACAATTTACCTGATTTTATAAGTGGAGACTATCCAATTAGTGGTCATCAGACTTATTTTCCCGGTGGAGCAGGGCTTAGTTCCACATCCATGGATTATTACCAATTTGCCAGTGCCTTGATTAACAAAGGAGAATGGAATGGATCGAGGATATTAAAAGAAGAAACTGTTGAGCTAATGATGAGCAACCAAATTGATAATTTATTTATCAATGATGAAGCTCAATTCGGATACGGCGGGTCAGTTCATACCAATAGTGGTACATACGGAAGAATAACAGGAAGATTTGGCTGGTCGGGATTCTGGCAAACCGTTTACTGGATTGACCCTCAAAGGGATATCATTGGAATATTGCTAACAAATGCGATAAATACACCTAAATGGGACGAATTATTGGGCGGATATGAAGGGATTGTTAATCGGTCAGTTGCTGATCCCACAATAAATTAACATCAAATTTCCGACGTAATATCACGAACTAACTAAAAAGCTGTTTTTTGCGATTTTATTTTTAAGTTCATCCCGCATTTGTCTCAAACAACAAACTCATTTAACATGAAAGAAGTAATCGCACTATTCGAGGATAAGCTCAATGAAAGCATCAATCTCTTCACCTGGCAACGGAAACGGATGTTTATCCTCGTCAGAAGATATAAATATTCACTGGTAGCTTTATCCGCACTCTCAACGATCGTATTAGGCCTCCAGCTCGACCTGGAATTTATCACCATTCAAAAAAACACAGCATTGGTTATTGGGGCAATTGTTACTGCGCTGACTTCGCTGATGACGTTTTGGAATGTCGAAGAATACTGGATCCAAAACAAAGTAATCGAACAACAATTGAAAGAACTGAGGTTTCGGTTCGAATTTGAAAAAACCTCCGGGATGGATGAAGAAAGGCTTCGGGAATTGTCAAAAGAATACCAGACTATCGTGAAGCAACAGCAATCATACTGGAAAGGAGCGCTGGACGAGAAAACTGAAGGAAGCGAGAAATAGATAAACAAACGGTTAGTGATGGGTTTCCTTTTTTGATCAAATTGCCAAAGAAAAGTTGGCAAAAAGCAGTTGGCAGTTGGCAAAGGCATACTACATTATTGAATGCCCAATAATGTTTTTATTTCATTCGTTCCGAAAAGTTCTGCTATTCATATTTGTCATTGATCCAGATTCCTATAATTTTGATTTCCTACAAAAAAATCACTAACCAATATTGAAAAATTTAGTATTCAGGGCCCTTTTTGATAATGAGGAAATTCCTATCGATCTGTTAAAGCTTGCAGATCCGGAAGAACAAATGATTCGCAAATACATTGATCATTCCAGGATTTTTTTAGCTGAATTGGAAGGTTTTGTTGTAGGTTCAATTGTTCTGGTAGACCATTCTTCTGATCTTATTGAAATTAAAAATCTGGCAGTTGATATAGAATTTCAAAAGCAGAAGATCGGAACATTTTTATTGGAAAATGCGATAAATTTTGCCAAAGATAGCGGATATCACGAAATCCAGATTGGCACTGGGAATTCCAGTATCCAGCAATTTTACCTCTACCAGAAAAAGGGCTTTGAATTTAGTCACATTAAAAAAGACTGGTTCACCAATAACTACCAGAAACCCATCTTCGAAAACGGCATCCAGTGTAAACATTTGGTAGTTTTTACGAAAGATCTGTGAAATAATTTAATTCCATTCTCCTACTCGGTTTACTTTTATTTTCAATCCATTTGGACTACCTTCGTAAAGAAATTAATGACCGACTAGTCAATCATAATATTCATAGGATGTCTCCACGAACCAGTCAACAATACGAACAAATAAGAGCAAAAAGCAAGAAAAAGATCTTTCAGGCAGCTGTAGAGCTGTTTTCCAGTCAGGGATACCACGTTGTTTCCGTGAGTCAAATCGCTGATAAAGCGGGTGTGGCAAAAGGTCTGATCTACAATTATTTTGAAAGCAAGGATGCAATCCTTCAGGAGATCATTCATCAGGTTTCATCCGAGATGATCGGTTTCATGTCAGCAATGGAAGATGAAAAAGAGCCCAAAAAAAGATTGGAAACCTTAATTCGGTCTACATTCAAATTGCTTAAAGAAAAAAAAGATTTTTATAGCCTGATCATGCCACTTCTCTCCCAGCCATCCTTTTCAAAAGAGGTAAAACAATCACTTGCATCCTTCATCAAGGTGATTGTACAGGACATGGAAGTATCCCTAAGCAACCTGAATGTTCAATACCCAAGGATTGAAGCGCTTACAATAGGCGCGATGATCGATGGTATCGCGTGGCACTACCTATTGATCTATAAAGAAAAATACCCTCTCGATGAAATGGAACTTAAAGTAATTGCATACATCAGGCAGCTTCCCTAAGCATGGATCTATACAGTAAAAAATCTAAAAGTATTCCGCAAAAATTAATCCTAAATCTTTCTGAACTAATTCTGATTTACCTGGTTTATTTGATTCTTTTCAGGGATCTGGGCAATACCATTTACAGTTGGATGGGATTGCCATTTCCTGAAGGAAACTACCATAGAAGGCTGATCACATTTACATTCACCATTGTCGTATTTATCAGATTTGCATTCATGATGTTTTATCTGCTCAAAAGAGAGATGCCTTTTGAGGAAGTATTCAGTGTGACATTTGCCTTTGCCCTTTACTATGTTGGATTTGCATTGTTAACCATCGATAGCAATATTCCAATCACCTCTATTGATTACCTCGGTATTTTCATCTTCTTGCTGGGTTCAATCATTAACACCTATTCAGAGTTGCAGCGTAATAAATGGAAAAAGAAACCTGAAAATAAAGGGAAACTTTATACGGAAGGACTTTTCAAATACTCCATGCATATCAATTACTTTGGAGACTTTTTATGGGTAAGTGGATATGCCATCATCAGCCGGAATTGGTGGTCAGTGACGATCCCGTTATTTCTCTTAGGCTTTTTTGTATTTTACAACATTCCTAAACTGGATGATTATCTGGAGTCCAAATATGGTGACCAATTCAGGAATTATCAAAAAAGAACTTCCAGATTTATTCCTTTCATATATTGATCCAAATCAGAGGGATTTACTTAGCTCATGTAAAATCTTCGAATCACGACCGTATATATCCCTGTAAAAATACATCCTGCCATCACGTTTGCTTTCATAGCAAGTCCAATACATCAGCATCACTGGCATAGGCTCTTTCAAGTAAACGGTTTGTGTCTTTTCTGACTTCAAGACATCTGATATTTTAGCCCCGTCGAAACCTTTATTACCAAGTAATTGTTCAGCAAGAATTTGGGGATTTTGAACCCTTACACATCCATGGCTGAATGCGCGCTGGGATTGTTCAAAATATGATTTAGAGGGAGTGTCGTGAAGGTAAACAGAAAAGTGGTTGGGAAAAATAAATTTCATTCGGCCAAGGGCGTTGTGTGGACCTGGCTCCTGTCGGATGGTGTAGGGAAAATATCGTTCGGAATACTGACTGAAATCCACATGATTAGGGTCAATTTCAGAACCTCCTTTCAGAAGAGTCATGTTTCTGTTTTGAAGATAATGAGAGTCCCTTTTTAAATGAGGCAAGATCTCCTTGGATGCGATGGAATATGGTAACGTCCATGTCGGATTAAATACAACGTATTGGATCTTTGACGTAAAAATTGGCGTCTCATGATGTTCCTTTCCAACTACTACTCTGCTATGGTAATCAATTTTCCGGTTTCTGAAAATATATAATTGGTAGTCAGCTATATTAACCAATAAAAACTCCTTTGGAAGATCATTGTTGATCCATCGGCACCTTTCCATATTTACCCTTAGAACATCCAATCGTTCATCAATTGACATATTGAGGGCTTCAAACGTATTTTTTCCAGCGATACCATCGTCTTGCAATCCATAATGCCTCTGAAACTCCTTTAGTACTTCTTCCAGCTCATTTCCAAATTTATTATGCCCCAGAGTTGGAAATGAGTAGCCATAGTTTGCCAATTGTCTTTTGATACTAGCTACCATCGCAGATGAATCACCTAACCTTAATGGCTTTCCAGGATATTCAATTTTATCAATGGTGCCTCCTGTTCTTTTCAGCGAATCATAATGTGCAAACCAATACCTGAGACGCTGATACATCGGAAGATCAGATCTTATATTGTCAATCCCCTTTTCTAACGTTTGGCTTTTTAACCTTTTAAGCAAGAGGAATTCCGCACTATCTGGCAATGGTCTGTAGCTGTAATTCCAGTTAGGGTCGAGCTGAACAGGATGAACCTTTCCCTGAATGAGGTGATGAGCATAAGTCAGGATTGCATTGGTCATGAAAATGTCAGACCTGGCTGTCAAATCGGGTTCGATGCTTAAATCACCTTCTGTTAATTCTTCATATTCTTTTAAATAATCAATGTGATAGTCCTTTGGATTCAGCCCTTCATAATGGGAGTCTTCCAAAATCTTGATCAGATCTTTACGGTTTTGAGCTTCACTCCAGACAGGTTGGAAATCAACATTTTTATAAAGATTGAGTAAGACACTATTTCCAATGATCTTTTGGCCGTCAAGATCGACAGTTTGATGATCAATAAGCTTACCCATATGCTCGCGAATACTTTCCTGAACTGCCTGCTCGTATGTTTGATCAGGCAGTTGATGTTGACGAGAAGAATGCTGAAAATTCCTTTCAGATGGTGTGAAATCAAGAAAGGAAGTGTAAGCAATAGTCAATACAAACGCAGGGACAAAAAGAAATCTCATATTCTGGTTTTACATACAAAAATCCAAAATAAGGATTTAACTAATTCAAAACCGTGGATTTACTCAAATATTCCTTTTGCGGAAAATAAATATACAGAAGGGTCCCCTCTTTTATTTGACTAATGATGCGTTGATAATTTCCTGAAGGTAGTGCCGGGCAGCCGAAACTTCGGCCCAATCTCCCATACTTTTTGATGAAAGATTCTTCTGCATAGTCCGCAGCATGTATGACAATCGCTCTCTGTCGAGCCAAATGATTAATCCCCTTTTCCAGCCCATCCAGGCGTAAGGAAAGGCCGTGCTTGCCGTGATAGGTTTCCGCTGTTTTGTAGAAGCCAAGGCTACTTTGATTACTATTGGGAATATTGGAAAAACTCTTTGCCCACAAATTTCCTGTATTCTTGCCATGAGCTACATAATCCTGAAACAATATTTTTCGCTGTTGCAGATCGACCAGGTAAAACCTTTTATTTGTCGAAGGTTGACTGAAGTCAATAACTGTTAAAATCTGATCTTTTAAATCCAAAGAGTCTTTAAGCTCAACCCATCCCTTGTAAGCAAGTTGGAAAGCCTCAAAATTCAGCGATTCGTCCCCTATCTGATCATAAATTGATTTGGACGTAATTTCAATTTCTTCACTGCCGGGCTCAATTGTGGTAAATAAATCGTTGGAATGGGAATAGGTTGGTTTGGTGAAAATAATAAGTAAAAACAATATTGCTAGCCCTCTCATCCTGAACAATTTTAAGTTGACAAATAAACGGATATTTTTTGACAATATTTGCATTCACTTCTCTATACAAACATAAATGCAATAAAATAGTAGAATTTTAAGTTTTCCAGTTGAAAAATACCGATTTGAAAGACTTTAATATTACTTTTTTAAGGAGAGTGCCTTTACCCCCGAATGGACAAAGCGATATTTTTCTATTTTCTAAAATAAGACTTATTCGATAATCCCGGATTTTTAAAAGACACCGCCCCATTTCATTTGAATTTTATTTCTCACAGAAACTCCCTACATTGTGTCAAATTACCACAATGAAAATTTATTACAAACCGAAATCATAAAATGAGAAAAATACAATCTGGATTTTTTATATCGGCAGTTTTCGCATTTTTGACAGCCTGTAACTCAGGCTCAAAGGATATTGGCTCTTACCGTGATTTGAATAAAAATGGTAAGATGGATGTTTATGAAGATTCTACGCAAAACATCGATGATCGAGTGGAAGACCTTCTCAGTCAAATGACATTGGAAGAAAAAGCCGGAGTGATGTTCATCAACGGTGTTAGGATAAACAAGGACGGTTCAATAGATATCAAACCTGCTGAAGGACGAGAATTTGGACAACAGGCGCTGCAATACATCAAAAACAATCAAATGAACCATTTCAATATTTGGGGAATCCCTGGTATTGAAGCGCTTACAAAATGGTACAACAATATTCAACAATACGTCATTGACAGCACAAGATTGGGCATTCCGGTTTCATTAGCCTCCGATCCGAGAAATGCATTTAGTGAAAATATTTTTTCCATGGAAGCGCAGGGGTTCAGCCAATGGCCAGAGCAGTTGGGTTTTGCAGCAATAGGTGATGAGGAGTTAATGAGAAGGCATGGTGATATGGCACGACAAGAATATCTGGCGCTTGGGATCCGAATCGCCCTCCACCCGATGGCTGACCTGGCAACTGAGCCAAGGTGGCCCCGGATTAGCGGAACATTTGGAGAAGATGCAAATCTCTCAGCGAAACTGACAAAGGCCTACATTCTCGGTTTCCAGGGAGAAGAATTGGGGCCCAATAGCGTAGCTTGTATGACCAAACACTTTTCTGGTGGTGGACCACAAAAAGATGGTTTGGATTCTCATTTTGAATTTCAAAAAGGCCAGGTATATCCCGGTGACAATTTTGAATATCACATCATTCCATTCGAAGCTGCTTTTGAAGCAAATACTGCCTCCATTATGCCATACTATGGGGTGCCTGTTGATCAAACCACTGAAAACGTTGCCTTCGCCTACAACAAAGATATTATTACCGGTTTGCTTCGGGATAAATACAATTATGAAGGTGTTGTCTGCACAGATTGGGGGTTGATTACTGATACTCATATGGGGCCTGTAATCTGGCCGGCGCGGGCCTGGGGAGCTGAGGATTTAACGGAAGCGGAACGGGTATTGAAGATTGTCAATGCCGGAGTGGACCAATTTGGTGGTGAAAATTGCCCTGAACATATCACAAGCCTGGTCAAAAAAGGCTCCTTGTCGGAAGATCGAATCGATGAATCAATACGAAGACTGCTGAGACAGAAATTCGAATTAGGCTTATTTGACAACCCATTCATAGATGTCGAAAAAGCTTTACAAACGGTCGGAAAAGAAGAGTTTGTAGAAGCGGGAAATACTGCTCAAAGGCGAGCATTTACCTTACTAAAAAATGAGGATAGTGTATTACCTGTAAAAGAAGGTTTGAAACTTTACCTGGATGGTGTTGATTCATTAACGGCTTCAAAATATGGAAGAATTGTGGCTAATCCGCAGGACGCCGATCTGGCAATTATACGGCTAAAAACACCGTGGATTCCGGTGGAAACAGACAACTTCTTTGCCAGAGGTTTTCATCATGGGGACCTTGATTTCAAAGGTGGAAAAAAAGATAGCATTTTGATGGTTTTGAATGCTGTTCCGACGATTGTGGATATTTACCTCGACCGCCCCGCAGTCATTCCAGAAATTTCCGAAAGTGCCAAAGCCTTGGTCGCAAATTATGGCGCAAGTGATGAGGCATTGTTAGATATAGTTTTCGGAAATGCGAAACCGGAAGGAAAACTTCCTTTTGAATTACCTTCCTCCATGGATGCTGTGAGAAATCAAAAAGAGGATGTTCCCTATGATTCAAAAGATCCATTGTATCCATTCGGATTTGGATTATCCTATGAATAAAAAAAATAGTGAAGTTTAAATACTACTGAAAGGGAGACTTTTCAAATTAGGTGATTGGCTTTTATACAAAAAATGCCGGATTGATGCCGGCAATTTTCATTCAGTAAGTAAGTTTTTCAATTAGTCACCTTCTCCTTCTTCCATTGCCATGCTCCAGGGAGGTGTAATGCCATTCATTCTTGCATAAGCGATCAGCTGACCCAGATGTTCATTTGTGTGAGATAGCGCGATCAGAATGGAGCTCATGTTGGTAAACTCTCCAGGAAATGGATACTCAACTGTTTCAGCAAGAGCATCATCTTTGGTTTCCATAATCGCACCCAACAAAACGTCATAGGATTGTTTTAATTCAGCCTGAATATCTTCTTTTTCAGTAAGATCCTGCTCAAGTGTTTGCATGTTCACACCTTCAGGGATGGTTGCTCCAAGCTTGGAAGCAAAGAAGTAATTAGCACTAATGATGTGTGCAAATACACCTGCAGTTGACCTTACACCTTCCATAGGAACCCAGGAATACTTGTCAGCAGGAAAAGCTTCTGCCAGTTGCATTACATGTCCGGATGCATAAGTAATATTTCCAGATGCTTCATTTTGAAGCTGGCCTTGTGCATATGCACCTGAAACACAGAAAATGGTTAGGATGATTAATAAATTTTTCATAGGGAGATTGTTTATAGTTAGTTCAGATACTAAAGTAGTGTTTTTTTACATGTTCAGGGATATTTTTAAATCAAAAAATAACCCTTTCCATAGTCAATTTTGTGACAGTTGATCAAATAGACTGTTTTAAAAAATCAGCTTTTGTATTCCGACAAAAACTCAGCAATCTTTAGAACGGCTTCTTTGGATTCGGGCATTCCACTAAACATATGCCACCAATGGATTAGTCCATGCCAGGTTTGAAAGGTAATCGCTACCTTTTGCTTCCTGGCTTTTTCAATCAATCGTCTGGAATCATCAAACAATACTTCACTTTCACTTGCCTGTACCAATATAGGTGGTAAACCCGATAAGTCTCCATAAAGCGGTGAAACCAGCGGATCATCCAAATCAGCTGTAGGTGCATAAAGACTTGCCCATCTGCGCATTTCAAAAATATCCAGAAAGCGGTCGTTCAGGGAGTTTTGTAGCCGCATGTCATCGCGATTGACCAAATCAACATAGGGCGATAAGAGGATACTTGCTGCAGGCAAGGGCAACTTGAGATCCTTTAATTTTAACTGCAGGGACAAAGCCAGTCCGCCTCCCGCTGAATCTCCAATAATAAAAATGTCCAATGATTGATAACCTTTGTGTTCCAGCAAGAATTGATAGGCAACCAGAGCGTCTTCTAAAGCAGCGGGGAATTGATGTTCGGGCGCTTTGCGATAATCGATCAGCAAGCTCGGAATTCCGGATAATTTCGAAATGCGACCTGCAAGCCCTCTGTGGGTATGCGGTGAGCCAATGACAAACCCGCCTCCATGGAGATATAGGATTACCTGAGAAGATTTGTATTCTACTGGTGAAATGAATTCTGCAGTAAATTCCCCCAAGTTCATTTTTTCCACATGCATTCCCCATGGTAAGGAAGAAAACATCGTGAAGGTTTCCAGTAAGGCTCTCAGGTGATTAATGGGTGGCAGTCTCCACCTCATTGGGAGGCTCATTCCATTAACAATATTCTTTAAAATCTCGTGCTTAAACGACGGCATCCTACTCTCCACTTCTTCTCATCAATATTCCACGGATAAAAATAGGTATCCAGCCTAAAACCGGCAGAAAATAAAACAGAATAAAAGGATCTTGTAATAAAATCTTTGGAATTGACCAAAAGCTAATTTTGATCCTTCCTTCCTGTTTTCTCTTATAGTGTCTCTGACTCCTTGAAAAGCTGAATGGCCAGCCGAAAGGATATGGAAATGGAAATTTGTGAAGGTTTGCAAATGTCACATTGATAAATTCACTCCACTTATAAGGCGACTTCCCGTGCTCTTGCACAGCTTTATTTAACCCCTTCTGCATTTTTGCTTTTATTGCATCCCTGATAGACCCGAGTTCTTCCCTGCTCAATTCTTCGATCTGCTTATCAGTCATTTCATAAGGTTTGATCCTTTCACCTAAAACGTAGGTGAGTTTTGCCGGAAAAGCGCTATAGAAAAACCATGGTTGCAAAAGTAAAAATGGTGTGGCCAGTCCAACAGGCAAATAAGGAATACCAACTTTATTCACTAATTTGTTCAACCACGGCCATGAATATGCCAATGGATTGATGTACTCCCCGTTAACGGTATAGATGGGGATAACATCTGTCTTATATTTAATGGATAAAGTCAGAAAAGATGTGGAGAATCTCTGTAACCGATACCTTTTATCAAATCCTTTCCCAATCCCGGGAACGCCTTCCGGATAGACCAACAAATTCTTTTCATTCTGATGAAGCATGGTCTCGAAATTAAGAAAGGATGCATCAACCGAGCCGGCAATTTTCCAAAGATTATTGAAGAGAAAAGGGTTCATGATCTTGGACTCTGAAAGCATGGGAGATGCAAGCGGCCGGATGGCATTACGATCATTTTTGACCAATTCATTTATTCCAAGCGCCATCATGATCCCGTCCCATGGAAATGCCATTCCCGAGTGGTTGCTTGCAAAAATAAGCGGGCGATTCGGATTATTCCTTTCAGGAAAATTTTCAAAACCAATAAATCGTGACCTGAAGTAGTATTTTTCCAGGTACACCATAACATCAGAAGACATGGTTTTTGTAAACTCTTCATCATAATGATCATCGATTATGTGAAGATTTTTCTGAACAAGATCTGATAAATCCCTGTACCAATTGTTCCCAATTACAGAAGTCCGGGCTTCTTTCATGCGTGTGGTATTCTCAAATAAATATAATTGTTAATGAATAATAAAAAACTGATTTATATTGTATTTTGAACAAACAGCCATTCATAAAACGTTGTTACTAAGGATGAATGACACAAGAAATGGCAGAAGAGTATGATTATATCATTATCGGGTCTGGCTTTGGTGGTAGTGTAAGCGCTATGCGCCTCTCTGAAAAGGGTTACAAAGTTCTCGTCATAGAAAAAGGGAAACGCTTCACAGAAAAGGACTTCCCAAAATCTGACTGGAATTTAAAAAAATTTCTTTGGCTCCCATTATTGAGGTTTTTTGGTTTTCAAAAGCTGACTTTTTTTCGACAAATTACCATTCTGAGTGGAGTCGGAGTCGGAGGTGGAAGCCTGGTTTATGCCAACACACACATGATCCCAAAAGATGATTTCTTTAAGAATAAAGTCTGGTCACACCTGAATGACTGGAAAAAAGAATTGATGCCCTTTTATGAAAAGGCAAAATACATGCTTGGGACCATTCCCCTTACAAAAATGTACCGGGAAGATAAGATTCTGAAGGAAGTTGCCAGGGATATGGGCAAAGAAGAGTCCTTTTCAGGTGTGAATGTCGGTGTGTATTTTGGAGATCAGGCCAAACTTATTGATCCGTATTTTAAAGGATTAGGCCCTGAAAGATTGGGTTGCAAAGAATGCGCCGGCTGTATGGTAGGATGTCGTTACAACGCCAAAAATACACTGGATAAGAATTATTTGTACTTCGCAGAGAAAAACGGTGTAGATATTTTATCTGAAACTTTAGCTACCAAAATTGAATATATTGATAACCTATATGTTATACAAACTAAATCCAGCACGTCCTTTTTTCAAAGAAAACATAAAGCCTTTCGATCCAAAGGTCTGATTATCAGCGGTGGTGTACTGGGAACGATGGATATTCTGCTCAAGCAGAAGTACAAGTACAAAACACTGCCGAATATTTCTGATACCCTGGGTTCCAATGTAATGACGAATTCCGAATCTCTGTGTGGGGTCAGCAACGCCAATACCAAATTGAATAACGGGATTGCCATCAGCTCCTACTTCAATCCGGATAATCATACCCATATCGAAATTGTGAAGTACAACAATGATTCAGGCGCCATGGGACGTTTGGGAACTTTGGCCACCGGTGAAGGAAATGGCTTTGTCAGAACCACGAAACTCATCCTGCAAATCATCAAACATCCGACCGATTTTTTAAAACTCTCTTTTAATTTTAAGAAATGGGGAGAAAATTCCATCATTTTCCTTGTCATGCAATCCCTCGATAATAGCATGAGGATGATCTGGAAAAAAGGGTTTTTTGGTTCAGGAATGGCTTTCAGAAATGATAAAGCATCAAAAGTTCCGGCTTACATTCCGATTGGTCAGGAGGTTATGTTCCGATATGCTAAAAAAGTAAAGGGAATTGCTGCTAATGTTCTTCCGGAAATCCTGATGAACATGCCCATGACAGCTCATATTTTAGGGGGCTGTCCGATGGGAGCCAACGACAAGGAAGGAGTAGTGAATAAAAATTTTGAAGTTTTTAATTATCCAAATTTATATGTTTTGGATGGATCGATTATTCCATGTAATCTTGGGGTAAATCCAAGTTTGACCATTACGTCGCTATCGGAATATGCCATGAGTCTCATTCCCGACAAGCCGGGAAACGAAAAGGAGAAACTTGAAGACCAGTTAAAAAAACTTGAATTGAACTTTTCCGAAAAATGAAATATAATTTACTGATTACAAGAAAATTACTTGTAAATACTTTAATTATTACTTCTCTTCTAATTTCATGTAAAGAAGACGAAAATCCAATCAATACCGGTGAAATTGACTTTTCAAATTATGTAGCAGTTGGGAACTCACTAACAGCTGGTTATTCGGATGGTGGGCTTTACCGGGAGGTACAATCAAACTCTTATCCTTCCATCTTTGCTACCCAAATTGGAACCACAATTACTCAACCTCTAATGCCTCCCGGAAACGGATCAGGCTATGTTTACCTGACAAGCTATGTTGATGGAATTCCGGGAATTAACTTTTTACAGGAAGATCCGGCTGCCTTTAACAAAGTTTCGGGAACTTTTCATAACCTGGGAATCCCTGGTATCAGGATAAAAGATGTTGACATGAAGGATTATGGATTGGAAGTTAACAATCCGTACTTTTATCGAATTCTTCCACAGGGCAGTGAGGCTAATTCATCGTACCTGGATTTACTTAAGGAAAGGAATCCGACCTTTTTCACCTGCTGGTTGGGGAATAACGATATCCTCGGCTATGCAACAGGCGGTGGCGCTGATGGAATTGAAGGGAATGGACAGTACGGCCTTGGAGGATTAACAGAGCCTTCATTATTTGAAAGCAACTATCAGCAGGTCATTGACGAATTAACGAAGAACAATGCAAAGGGAGTGGTCATCACCATTCCTGACATTTCCCTCATCCCTTTTTTTAATTTGGTTAGCAATGATAATTTTCCCTCGTTAAGCGAAAACTTAGCAAATGAATTGGAGGAAATTTATTCTGAGATAAACGAAAAAATAGAAGAATACAACAATGAGATTGCCTCAAATCCGGATTTATCTGATGGTGAAAAACAGGAGCTGACAAGGGAAATGATCTCATTTTCTGTAAGTGGAAACAACGCATTTGTCATTGTGGACAATGATCTTCCGGATATTAACAAAAATGATTCGGAGGGGAATCCCATTCCCAGAATCCGGCATTTAACGGATGATGATCGCATAACCCTGAATGGTGTTTTGGAGTTGACAGATGTCAGTAAACTTTCGGGCATTGTTGAACCCCTGAATGATGAATATGCGCTAACAACATCAGAACTTCAAATCATTGAGGAATACAGGATTATTTACAATGATATCATCAGGGATATTGTCAATTCCCCTGGCATAGCGATAATAGAAGCCAATGATATTCTCGGTCAGTTTGTTTCAGGAAAAACCATTGATGGTGAGCTGATTACCACACAATTTATCGAGGGAGGATTGTTTTCAATCGATGGTGTTCACCTTACCGCCAGAGGTTATGCTATTGTTGCCAATGAGATTATCAAAGCCATCAATCAAAAATTTTCCGCACAAATTCCTCTAGCCAACATATCCCAATACAATGCAGTAAACATCCCTTAGTTTTTAACTGAAACAGAGATCATTTCATGGAGTTCTCTTTTCAGGGAATATATTACCTGGTAAAATTTTTGCACAGTTTACCCGTTAATAGCCGACGATTTACCTTTAATTAGATGGTATTTCCTAACCCGATATCATTATGAATAAATTGGTCGTATTTCTTCTGCTCTTTACCCTGGCATTTTCAGGATTTGCACAGGTGCAAAAGGCAAAACTTCCAAAAATAATTAACGTACCCACCAAATCACAAATATACCCTTCACTCACAGCTGATGAAAAATACATGCTGTTCTACACCAACTACACCAATACGCGCAATTATGAATTAAAATATACTAAAAAGACAGGCCCGAATTCATGGAGTGAACCTGAATACATCGAACATATTTTAAAGCCTCACAATGATCACTTTGCCAGTTTTAATGTCAGCCCGAACGGAAAGTACATGTTGTTCTCGTCCTACCGGGCAGGAGGAATCGGCAAATACGACATTCTGATATCGGAAAGAGATGGGGATCAGTGGTCACAGCCGAAAAACCCCGGAAAGCCCTTAAACAGCCCCGCAAATGAGGGGAATCCCAGCATGTCTCCAGATGGAAGGTCCATCTATTTTATGAGATGTGATGAGATGGATGCGTCGAAAAAGTCAGGATGTAAAATCTTTGTCTCCCACAAAAGATCAAAAAATATTTGGGGTGAACCGACAGAATTACCTTCTTATATCAATACCGGTCATTCCACATCACCAAGAATTTTATCTGATAACCAGACCCTTATCTATTCCAGTGAGAAACCCGGAAATAAGGGAAAACTGGATCTCTACATGACGAAATTTGAAAATGGAATATGGAGCCAGCCTGTTCCTTTGGACATCATCAATACAGTCAAAAATGACGAATTTGTAAGTGTCCCGGCCAGAGGAGATGTTATTTATTATACTGATGTAGCAAAGGATCAGTTTATCATTGCCATGGCATTGCTACCTGAAGAGCTTCGACCTAAAAAAGTCATACTGGTTTCCGGAAATATTCGGAATGCCCAGGCCACCGAAAAAATTAACATCCAGTCATATGACGCCCATACCGGTGAGTTAGTTACCAGCATCAACCTGGAAGAAGGCGAATCCGAATTTGATTTCATTTTGCCGGAAGGTCGGGTTTATGATTTTTCAATATTTCCTGTAGATGGACAGCATACTTATTATTCACAAATCTACGATTTTAATAACCTTGAATCCTCAAATATCGAATACCTTGATTTTACAGTAGACCCTTTGCGTCCTGGAACGAGCTATTATTTACCAACCTTACAATTTGATACGGTTACACATCAAATTAAAGACATTTCGCAGGTCGAATTCAGAAGGATCATGGCTATCCTCCAAAAGAATCCCGGTCTGAATGTTGAGTTCAATGTCTTTACCTCCAAACCTCTGAAAAAAGAATTTGTAGAAGTGTTTACTTATGCAACGGATTCAATTGGCGGATACTTTGGCGATTCCACATCGTATATGGCAATGAATTATTCACAGGAATCAGAAAATGATACCGATATGGGGAATTTTGAAGAAAAAACAACCCAAGTCGATTACAATGATATGGACAATAGCGAATTCATCAACTGGGAGGAGGAATTATCAGAAACTGAAGCTGAAATGGATTCAACTGATTATGTGGATACCTCACAGGTAGATTTAGAGCGTTCTTATTATCAACAAATGAATTACGAAGAAAAGATTGTGTTCGATCCGGAAGAAACTACACGGGAGTATGCAGAATTGATCAAAACTTATCTCATTCAGAATGGAACACCCTCCTACCTCATATCAGTGAACGGTAAAGGAAATGACTACTTAATTGATCGCACAACGGGTGATAATGAATTCTGGGTAGAGATGAAATTGAGTTATTAGTCAGATAATCCCCTCTTTGATGCACTGAACGATCAATTCCATGCTGTTTTTACTACCTGTTTTTGAAAGCATGTTTTTTCGATGAGTCTTGACAGTGTGTGGGCTTACAAACAATTTATCAGCGATAGTATCATTGTCGTAGCCCAAAGCTATCAGCCTCAACACATCCCGCTCCCTGTTACTGATCGATTCCTGCAAAAGCTTTGCGCCATAGACTTTATAAAAAACAGTTTCATACTCATTTTGGTCATTCAGATACCTCACACTTGCCCGAATGGGTAATTCATCACCGTTTCCAAATACTGTAAAATGACCCAGTCCTACAACAGGCCTTCCCTCCTGGTCTGCCAACAGGTTTACCTGATTTTCAAGGACATTTAAATATCCATCTCCTTTTACTCTAAATCGATAATTATATTGAAAATCCAACCTGTTTAGCTTTGCAATTGGAAACTCTGTTGTACAAAAATTCATTAACTCACTCAATACCAATAGCCAGGTTTGAATTTCATCGGGATGGATAAGTGTGAGATAATAAGAAATCCCATTTTCCATAAAAGGATCTGAACTTAGGCCGGTTGCCGGTTCAAAGTTTTTGCTGATGAACTCGTATTTGCCCTCCCTGGTATTGGTTATGATCAGATAAGTTGAACTTGGGGGAAGATATTTGTCCAGTTCTTTAAATTTTTCAATGTGCGTTCGAAGCTCTTCTTTATTAAAATTATAATCAGTCTTAAAGACCTCCTGGTATTGATCAACTGGGTTCATAGGTAAAAAAGGTTTGTTAAAAAAATGAAATTCAAATTTTAGTTGGGTTTTTAAAAGTCCTATTAATATGCAAAATCTTAGCGTTAGTGCCTAACAAAAGTAAATTTTTACTCTAAAACCAACTTTTAAAATTCAAAATCCATTCGGCTAAGAATACCCACTTTTAGGTATTGACCCCTACCCAATTATTTAGTTTTTTCGAATTACTTAATTATGATGCTTTCAAAATTCATCATAATTGAGCTAACGGGATTCAATTTTTAGTATCAGCTTTTTGAATTTTTAATTAACCATAACCATGAAAAAAACAATTTTTAAGAAGCATTGGGTTATCTTTTCCATTATTTGCATAAACCTACTTTTTGCATTTAATCTGTACGCACAAGACCTGATTATCAGGAAAAACAATCAAGCCGAAAAGGGGCGAATTGTTGAGGTAACGTTAGATTCGGTGAAATACAACCCAATCAATGAGTCGGATGACAACAAACGCAGTATCAGCAAAGAGGAAGTTCTGATTATTGTCTATGATGATGGCAATTATGAGTCCTTTTATTTGCATGACAAAGAGGTTTCTGAAATTTCAAAAAAGGGTAAATATGGAAGAAGAGCCATCAGGCAATTAGGATACATTCCTCTTTACAGCGAAAACACTTCCGGTTACAGCAATGCCAGCAGGTATGGCATTAACTATTCTGTTGGACATATCAAGGACAATCGTCCATTAGGCTTCCTTTTTGAACTAGGGATCAACGTATTTACCGAAGGCTATTTTGATGGAGAAGAAAAGGTTCTGGATAATTACAACATGATGATGACGGTCCTATTCGGTGCAATGGTGAAAATTTACAAATCGAATAAATTTCTGCTTTATGGCAAAGTCGCCGGAGGAGGAGTCGCCAATGTCTCATTGTTGAAAGAACCGGAGGAATTTTTCAGCTACAACGACTATAAACTGGATTATAACTATAACCTGGCGCTTGGTTTCAACTACAAATTGGGAAGGAAATTTGGTTTGTATGCGGAAGGTGGTTTGAGTCGCATTCAAATGCTGCAGGCAGGCATCAGTTTCATGATTGATTGAGTACAAAAGCTATGAAAATGACAAAATCTTTTAAAACATCGGTGTTCCTGTTTTTTGTGCTGATTACATTTTCTTCCTGTAACGAAGAATCGTTACTGATCAAAGTGGACGAAGAAGAAATTCTGGATGAATATTCTGATGATGATTCAGGTCCTGTCCCAAGGATGAATGAAAAGGCAACTGTTTATTTTTATGGAGACGATATAAGCGAAACTAATGCATTGAAATCAACCATATTTAACCAGGACAGGTCATGGCAACTGTCCATGTTTGGAGAACCATCATCCACAGGTTATGACTTTAGCTTCAACAAACTTTATGCTGCTAATCAAGACTTTGACATAGAGACAGTTTTGTTGCTTGACGAAGTTGGCAAGCCGGCTTTTCTTTACTTTAAGCAACCGGGCAGTGATGTGCTGCGGGGTGGAATCATTGAATTCGATCCAATTGATGATAACCAGTTTTACCTGAGGGTTTATCATTATCATTCCTATTCCATGTTGGCGACGATTCTATTTGAGTCGATTATTTACGTGGATCGTGATGATTTTTACAGTAACGTCACATTCGGACTAAATAATGAAGAGTTTAAAGGTGGAAGAGTATCGGCAGAAAAAAATGCGTATCCATCATCATATTTTACACTTCCCCGATTGGAAAAATTACTGAAAAAGGCCAATAATAAATCCAATGCCCGGACAGCAACAAATACAATTGACGAAGGAGTGCAAGAATTTCTATCCGAACTGGAAAATTTCTATTCATCCCCTGTTTCAAATTGGCTATTGCAGACGGGTCAGTTAAGTGATAAGGAAATTGTGGACAAAGCAGGTTTTTCTGATATCGCAAATAGTAAATCTTCCCAATACATCCATGAGTCAGTATTTTATTTGATAGGGTTTTCACAAATAATTTCTTCAGTGAACCCAATCAATGAACCTGAATTTCATGAATCTTTGAATTCAAACTCCAAAAATATAAGGGAGGACAAACTGGAACTGGAAAATATCGAAGTTTCCTATGTTTCGTCACTTCAAAATTTGTCAAATGCATATGACCACTGGTATTATGCTTTTTATAATAGCTTTCAGGAAATTTTCGACTATTACAAAACCACCAACCTGTTTTTTGAACAGGTGAGCTTTGATAAAAACCTGGGAACAGATGGCGGATTACAGGTTTCATTGCTTTGGGATTTAAGAAGTGCCAATCTCGATCTTTTGATAGTCGAACCATCGGGCGATACATTAAGCATGTCCCATCCTGCTGCTTCAGGTGGAGCTTTTATGTTCCGTGAAGATTCTGAAATCAATGGTTTCGGAAGGGAAATTGCATTTTGGCAGGAAAATACACTTTTGGGAGAATACATAATACTGTGTAAGTATGTGGATTGCGGAACAGAGGAATGCAACGCAGTTACTGCAGAAATAAATATCACAAATGGATTAGGGAATACCATTGCGATGAGCAGGCGGATGAGTATAACCGATAATGAAATAGTAAAAATAGGACAATTCACCTATGATGGAAATATAATAGAATGACAGGCATGAAAACACTACCTATGAAAAAATTTTGGATTTTATTGATTGGTACCTATACCTTTTTTCTTACAGCTGAGAAAAGTATATCCCAGCATATACTTGTTCATGAAATAAATCAACCCGAACAATTGGTGGTCGATGCGGGTCCCGACCAAAGAGGAACAATTGGCTCCATTCATATTGGACTTTCCGATCCGGTAGATGGTGGAACCCCACCCTATATTTATTCCTGGTCACCGGCCGAACTGGTTGATAATCCCTCCGCCCCTTATACCCAACCTACGGCACCCTCGGCAGATGGATTTGTGCTAACTGTAACCGACCAAATGAACTGCTCTGCCAGCGACACGGTATTCATCGATTTTCCTACAGGTTTAGAAGATGAGATGAAGGAAATAAGGATCTACCCCAACCCAACCGGTAATTTTCTGAATATCGGGGCTGGTGTAGAAACCATCAGTGGGATCAGGGTCATCACCCAGACAGGTAAAGCATTACAATTACCCGTTACCTACGGCAATCAAATTACGCTTGACGTTACGAGCCTTACAAGAGGAACATATATTCTTCAGTTTAACCAGTCAGAAAAAACCATCCGAAGAAAAATCATTATCCAATGAAGCATTTTTACTTTAAATACTTTTTCATGGCCACTTTTTTCATGCCATTTTCTCTCTTTGCCCAGGACATGGAAATTTGTGATGGTGATTCCATCACCCTGCAGCTCAGCGATGATGTCCATGGCGAGATCTTCTGGCAGAAATCCGCTGATGGACAATCCTGGGAATTCATCAACACCATCAGCGCTCAACGGTTAAACTTCAAACCCACAGAAGATATTTACACACGGGCGGCGATTGTTGATGGGGAGTGTGATACGCTTTTTTCTAGTGAGAGACATACAAAGATTAATACAACGCCTAATCCGAAACTTGAACTCCAAACCACAAAAGATGAAATACATTTTTTGTATGAACAAATTGAATTTAGTACCAAAGATCCTGGTAATTGGAGGTTATTCAACAACAATAAGTTGGTGCTAAGTTCAGATATGGAGAATGATTTTTTTGTGATCGACTCCACATCTAATTCGATTTCCGTTGAATTTACATCACATGAAGGATGCGTATTTCAGGATAGGATAATGACAATCGAAAGTTTACCATTTTTTCCTTTTACCAGCAAGGCCTTTTATATGTCGGATCAAATCAACGTGTTAAATGACTCACTCGAATTATCATCAAATCGTATAATTTTAGATCGCCAACTTGATTTGGAACCACTTAAAGGCAAAATATTAATCATTAATGAGCCAGTTAAAAAATTCTTGAATATCGACTCAGTAGTTGTGGAAGAAAATGTAACAACAATATTAGGGTCTGATGCAAGCTTTTTTGACATACTTGATCCAGGAGATACATTAATACTTGATGAAGATTTACCTATCTCAAATGCAAGAGTAACTGACGATATAAAATGGGAGCTTGACCTCCTTAAAAATTTCACATCTACGGCTTTTAGTCACAAAATTGGCACTAGTGGTGAAATTGGTGGTGAAATTGGCTTTGATATTACAAAAGCCATATTGCTCAAAGGAAAAACGATATTGTCTGGCAATACTTATTATTACATAAATTATAATCTTTCAAAAATGTTTATTGATGGAAATGTTTACTTTGAGTTAAAAGGGGAGGTTAGCACTGAAAATATCAATATAAAACCTGATTCAACATCTGAAAAACTAAACTTTCCACAAAAAATTGAGAAACAAAACAAAAAATTGAAGGTATTTGAAGAAAAAGATAGCATAGAATTTTCTCTGCCACTCTTGCAACTACCACTTCAAGCACATGTTAAATTTTCACCAAAACTCACGGGCACAATTGAAGGTAGTGGCAAGATTAAATTACCATTTAAAATCGATATAGAATTTAAAGAATCTTATGCCAATATGGTATGGCATGGGAATAGTGCTGCACCAGAATTAAATTATGAAATAGAAGATGTGTCTGTTGAATTTCTTCCGGAAGATATTCCAACCGAATACGAATTTGAAATTAAAGCTAATTTGGATCTTGATTTGGGAGTGGAAATTTTCGTAACCTCAAAAGGGGCTAAAACAATCGGTCCAGCCCTAAAGATTGAACCCAAACCAACTATTACAACTAAAATAAAAATTATTAATTTAGACCAAGTGAATTATAGCATCAATCTTGGTGCAAATGTAAAGGCCAATGTTATACCTGTAAAAATAGCATGGCCAAAAAATGGTGAGATCAACATTGGATCATGGGAATTTTATAATAACAATTTTGATCTTTACAAGTCGCCTGATACCCTTTTGGTTGGTCCTTCCCTTGTAGAATCTCCTTTTGTTCAGTTTTCAGATGGAGTTGCTGACGTCGAAGTTCAGGTTTTTGATAAATGGAATTTTCCTGTCATCATACCAACTCCTGTGAAATTTAAAGTACCAAACGGTAGCGATGATTTGATTAACAACAAAAATGAAGATATTGTTTATACAGGGAAAAATGGAATAGCTAAAGCCACCTGGCAAAGAGGAGAGAATACCCAATCGAGGATTGAAGTATCAGCTGGTTCTGCAGAAACCGATAATATTGAAGGAAGCCCTTTAACAATTTATGCATGTCCCGAAGAATTGGAGATAGTCAATATAAATAATTCAATTAAAACCGGTGAATCCATTTCTTTGAATGTACGACAAACTATTCCGGATGTTAAATGGGAAAATTCGAAATATGGTATAATCTGGGATTCTATTCCCGGGGGTATAAATAATGGCTTTGTTCATTGGCCTCAGGAGGATCAATATGTTCGTGCTAAATTTTCGAATGTAGCATGTGGAGAAATTTATTCGGAATCGTTTTTTATTGATGTAGAAGAAAAATCGCTCTTTACTGATGCAAAGGCATGGAGGTCTATTTTAAGTCAAAACGGATATGAAGTTTCCGATCCAAGATGGGATTCGGAGGAAATTAGTGTCCTTAGAGCGGTTTTGGAGGAGAATGGAGTTGATCAATTTTTTAATAACCGTATTCAAGTTATTGTTTTGGAAGGATTTTCTCATATACCAGAAGAAATTGAGGATCTAACGGAACTTAATGAAATACGCTTAACTGAAGGTCAAATCACTAGTTTACCCGAAAGTATAGGAAATCTATCCAACCTAATAAGGTTGAATTTAGCAGAAAATAGCTTAGCCTCTCTTCCCGATAGTATGGGAAATCTTTCCAATCTAAAAAAATTATGGTTATATGGAAATAGCTTAACCTCTCTTCCCGAAAGTATAGGAAATCTTTCAAACCTAGACGAATTGCATTTATCAGTAAATAGCTTAACCTCTCTTCCCGAAAGTATAGGAAATCTTTCCAATCTTAAAATTTTAAGGTTATATATTAATAGCTTAACCTCTCTTCCCGAAAGTATAGGAAATCTTTCAAACCTAATTGAATTATATTTAGATAGAAATAGCTTAGCCTCTCTTCCCGAAAGTATGGGAAATCTTTCCAATCTAAAAAATTTAGAGTTATGGAGAAATAGCTTTACCTCTTTTCCCGAAAGTATAGTAAATCTTTCAAACCTAGAAATTTTGAATTTAGCAGAAAATAGCTTAACCTCTCTTCCTGAAAATATAGGAAATCTTTCCAACCTAGAAGGTTTGAGCTTCAGAAAAAATAGCCTAACCTCTCTTCCGGCTAGCATAGTAAATCTTTCCAACCTAGAAGGTTTGAATTTAGAAGAAAATAGCTTAACCTCTCTTCCCGAAAGTATAGGAAATCTTTCCAATCTAAGATGGTTGTCTTTAGATAAAAATAGCTTAACCTCTCTTCCGGCAAGCATAGTAAATCTCTCAAACCTAGAAAGTTTGAATTTAGTAGAAAATAGCTTAACCTCTCTACCCGAAAGCATAGGAAATCTTTCCAATTTAAGATGGTTGTTTTTAGATAAAAATAGCTTAACCTCTCTTCCGGCTAGCATAGGAAATCTTTCCAACCTAGAAAAGTTGTATTCAGAAGAAAATAGCTTAACCTCTCTTCCCGAAAGTATAGGAAATCTTTCCAACCTAGTAGACTTGTATTTAGCAGGAAATAGCTTAACCTCTCTTCCCAAAAGTATAGGAAATCTTTCCAATCTAAGATGGTTATTTTTGCATTATAATAATTTAAAATGCTTACCACAATCTGTTTGGGATTTGCGAGCTTTATATGGTACATATATTCACATATCTAACACTTACATGAAATTCGGAGACACAGATTGCAGTAATTAATCATAAGTAATTCCTGAAAACCATCCATTCACGAGAGCAAAAAAGGTTACAAGGTAACGAGCAAGTCATGAATATTTTCACCAGCTGTTAAGAGGTGTTCCTCATGTTGTTTTAACAAGGATCAAACTTAACGGAAATACGAATTCAAAAAATGTCATTGTTAATTGTTATAGGAAAAATATTTCAAATATAAATTCCTTCTAAATCATGAAAATAGTCTTACTTTTATTACCCTTATTTTGTTTAGCCTATTCATGCCAAACAGTTTGCGGATGTGTGGAACCACCAGATTCACAAACCAACGGAATACTGATGCGTAAAACAAACGGCTGGAAACTGGAATCGGTTCAATTGCCTTTAAACAAGTTGTCAATTGAAGAAGACTGGGAGGATTTTACCCTGAATTTTAGTGATGCAAGCCCTTCTTATGTTACGAATGGCCATCCACAGGGAATGGAGCTGGTATGGCCTTCCGGACAATATTCCATCGGCATAAATGGTGATGAAATTATACGGGAAACTGACCAGGTTGTGATGAAAATCGACAGCCTGACTGACAACTATTTATAAGTCAGCTTTGACCTGCCTGCTGAAATCAAAAAAACCGGCACTGATAGATCTCTTGGCGGGCATTACCAGTTTGCATTTTATTAAATGAATCATTAAGGTGGATAAATGATTTTCTCTTGTATTAGATTTTATGAACAAAATTGAATTGGATTAGAGAAATATGTCAATCAAGATTAATTTTTTGATGAAATAGTTGAAGTTCTTCTAATGAAATTGGCTTTTATACCGAACTAAAGACAATCTTTTTAGAATTCAACTCGAAAGAAGAGAATGCATTTGATTAAAAATACCCACTTTTAGGTATTGTCTCCTAGCCTTATATTTAGTTTTTTAGAAATAAAAATCAGTTAATAATACTGAATAGGAAAAGTTTTCGACGAACAATAGATTTTTTCTATGTCAGCTTTGCTGCAATATAATTTCCTAAGAGGGAAATAAGATTGAATAACAAGCATAAAAACATGACCTATGAAAAGATTTTGGACTTTTTTATGGCAAAATATGGTTCATGCGATAGTTATTGCTTTTAATAAAAACTTAAGCCTTGAGAAACTCTTAAGCCAAATGAATTTAAAACTCTCAATTTCAAGGCATTTCCTTTCGCTCTTGTCATTAACAATATTCTTTTTCGGTTGTAAGGAAGAAGCTAACATCCGGATCTCCCCTGTTTGTGAAATTGTCGAGCTGCAGGATGGTGATATTCTTAAAAATATCCAGGTCAAAACCATACATGTGAATGCCTACGATGAAGATGGCACGATCGAATCTGTTGATTTTTATATAAATGGCTCTTTGTTGGAATCTGTTAAAACCGTTCCCTATTCCACCGAGTGGGTCATCACCAAAGAAATGACAGGTCAATTTAATTTATTGGTTACCGTCGTTGATAATGAAGGAAATTCCACCCGGGCATCTATCCGGCTTTTTGTCATAGCTTTTGACGATCCTCAAGAACCACCTGTGGCAGACTTTTCCACAGAAGGAAGGTTCATTCAGGAGTTTGGAGCCGTACAATTTATCGATTCATCCCAAAATAATCCAAACTCCTGGATATGGGATTTTGGAGATGGTGAAGTCAGCGAAGAACGTAATCCTCAGCACTTCTATCTTCGTACAGGAAGATTTACTGTATCCCTTGTTGTATCAAATTATTTTGGCTCCGATACGATCACCCGAAAGGAGCATGTATATGTTTATAAAACCGATCCCAGAAATTTATGCCTGGGTTGTGATACGGTTAGTGTTCTACAGGATATCGATGGAAATACATATGAAACAGTAAAAATTGGCCCAAGGCTATGGATGGCAGAAAATCTTAAAGTAACAAAGCTAAACGATGGCACTCCCATACCTGAAATAAAAGATGCCGGGACCTGGGCCGAATCTACAACGATGGGATATTGCTGGTACGACAATGATTCGATTGCATATGCAAATCCCTATGGCGCTCTTTACAATTATTATACTGTAGATACCAAAAAACTTTGCCCTACCGGATGGCATGTTGCAAATGATGATGACTGGAACATATTATTGATTCTATATGGTGGTAGCAGTAAAGTAACAGGAGGTGCTTTAAAAGAAGAAGGAACAAAACATTGGACTGAACCAAATACTGGCGCCACCAATCAAAGTGGGCTTACACTGCTACCAGGTGGTTTCAGGATCTATAATGGAGGTTTTGCACAGCTCAGAACATGGGGATGTTACTGGAGAATAGAAGATAAGGTAATTTTTAATGTACTACACTATGACTCTGAAGGATATAGTGGTAATTATTACTCTGAAAATGGTGGTGCTAGTATACGATGCGTACTCGACAGACCAAAATAAACATATGAATTAATGAATTTTTGCAATCAAGATTCTAAACATATTAACCTTGACTTTCCGCTGATTCTGAAGGAAAAAATGCTACGAATAAAAAGCTACCTCAGTCCAATTGGTCATTTCCTGAATATTGAAAGCAGTACAAAAACCAATCGGGAGATCAAGTGTATTACACAAGCTGGGAAAGTTTTGCCAAAACCTGTCATCTATTACAATCAAGTTATACTTGACGTTATGAGCTTTATAAGGACAAAAAATGTCCTTCATTTTATACTATCAGAATTAATAATCCAAAGAAAAATCAATTTCCAATGAAGCATTTTTACTTTTTTTACTTTTTAGTGGCCACTTTTTTCCTGCCAATTTCTCTTTTTGCCCAGGACATGGAAATTTGTGAAGGAGATTCCATCTCCCTACAGCTCAGCGATGATGTCTATGGCGAAGTCTTCTGGCAGAAATCCACTAATGGAGATTCGTGGCAGTTCATCAACACCATCAGCGCTCACCAGTTAAACCTCAAACCCACAGAAAATATTTATACAAGGGCGGCGATTGTTGATGGGGAGTGTGATACGTTGTTCTCTTCTAGGAAACTAACAGTAGTAAAAACAAAACCTGAAATGGATTTTGATATTATATCGGATACCAGTAATCTCTTTTACATGGATGTATTGAGCATTGATACAAATCCAAACCTCAAATACTGGTTTAATTTTAATGATTCCATTTCTACAAATTTTTTGCAAGGAGACACATTACATTTTCGAACTCCATTTATAAAAAATAGTATAGAAGTTTTTGCAGTAAATGATGAGGGTTGTCATAGTGATTCGGTATATATCAACTATGAATCCTTACCTATCGCTAAATTAAAAGATGATACTTACTATTTTGCTGAGAACATTGAACAATTAAATATCGACACTTCTTATCAGTACAAAACACTTCATTTTTCAAAAAATATTCCGACAAATGTCCTGAAAAAAAATAATTTAATTTTTGGTGGCGATCCAGAAAATGGTTTTCTAATTAGAATTAAGGATTTTACAGAAGATGATAGCTCATATGTTATTACCGGTATCCTGGCAACAATGTTTGATATTATTCCAAATGAAAATAGAAATGAAGATATAATTGTAAATCTGGCGAAGCTAGAAAGATCGAATGGTAGAGAAGGTATTGTTACAGAAAACTACAATTTAGCAAGTATTGATTTCAACCTAAACTCGATAGATTTAAAGGGTAATTTCACATTGGCAGATGTTGCTCTTCAGGTAACAACAAGTGATCCTGAAATTGAAGAATTAGATGACGGTTTCAGATTCAACCCGCATATCGATGAGTTTTCAATTCAAATAAAAAGAAAAATCGGAATCGAATTAGAAGGTAAAACTGAATTCAATGAGGAAATTGAACTATTGACAAAGAAAAAGCACTCCTTCTTTTTTGTTGGTTGGTTCCCTGTTTATTATTCGCTTAACTTTAATTTGACGAGCACCCTAGCAGCCTCTTTGGAAGCTCAGGCCGGTATTAATTTTCAGGATGGAATTACTTACAATTATGAAATAAAAAAATCTGAAGTCATTGTTGACAATGAAACCTTTAGTACGAATTTTAATCTTGATTATGAAAAAACAACTAAATACGAAAAAGAAAATTTAGACTTATCTGCATCTGCACTCATAAAATTCGAACTACAACCTTTAACTCCTGAGTTTTCTCTACAATTCTATGGCTTATTGGGACCGTATGTGTCCTTTCCCTGGGGAATAGATACTAAAGCTGAGTTTTCTACCGATAATTATTGGGGTATTGAGTCAAGACTAAGGGGAACCTTTGAACTGGGTGGAAGGCTAGAAGTTCCAAATAGTGATAATGATGAAGAAAAAGAAAAAATAGAAATTAAGTATGAACTTCCAATTTTTGATACCCTACTATATAAAGCTCCACATCGAATTCAATATGTAAGTGGAAATGAACAAATAGCCGAACCAGGTAACTCCATGCCTGATTCCCTGGTTATTAAGGTGCTTGATTCACAATATGAACCACTCCAGAATGCAATGGTAATGTTTGAATCAGATACAACATTTAGTGATCTGGTCAATAATGAAAGTAAAGTTATTGTTAATTCGAATTCTGATGGTGAGGCTTCGGTAAACTGGGAGCTGGGTGAAAAGGAAGGCTATAGAGAAGTCACCGCTGTGGTCCATGATTCCGAAAGCATGCCGATTACTGGTGGCCCGGTTGTATTTCACAGAGATTGCGCTTCTACTTTGGAAGGATTACCAGAGGACTGGTGGGAACAGCTTGAAGATGATATGAAACGAATTCTGAATTCATCCTGGAGTCTGGAAAAGCCATCTGATGAAGAATTGAAAGAAATGTTTTGTAAAAGACACCAGATCAGATCATACCTATGGGATGAATCGAAAGGTGAAAACGTAAATTTGAAAGTATCTGACATTTCAATATTAGAAAGGTTCGTAAATCTACATTTTGTATACATAACCAGTGAAAATTTAAGGGGCGGTGTATCTTTTAGAAACTCAAAAAAGCTAAAAGATCTTAGAATCATTGGTCCATTAGAATCATTGGATATTTCAAAAAATCACGAATTAGAATCTTTAACTCTTGGTAATCAAGCATATGATTCACTTTTAATCACAAACAAACCATTTCTTAGTAAAATAGATCTTTCTTCATACTTTTATCCCAATGAGTTCAAATATTTACATGTAGAGAATTGTCAAAAACTAAACAATTTGTATTCCAATAATGGTAAAGTTGAAACTATAGTTATAAAAAATAATGATAATCTTCGAAATATTAATCTTAAGGAACCTAATCTAAAGAAGCTTGAGATGGTCAATTTAGCGTCTATTGGCCAAATTGATATTCTATCATCTAACTTAAGTGGAGAACTTGATTTGAGAAATTTAAATTCCTTATGGAGTGTTACAATCGGCTATAGTAAAATTAATGCACTAAACATTACAGGTCTTTTCAATTTAAGTGGCTTAAAAGTAGTATATAGTGAGATTTCTCAAATAATTGGTTTAGAAACCTGTAAGTCAATAAAAAATTTAAATGTATCGAATAATAAAATATCAAGTTTAAACTTGACTGGGCTCACTGAAATAGAAAGATTAAATGTTTCTTATAACAATATATCAGAGATAAACTTAAAGGATCTTTCGAAACTGGAAATATTAACTGCTCAAAAAAACAAAATATCTAGTCTCATTTTACCTGATATTATTTTTCCCGAACTGATTTTAAATTTTGATTTTAATTATTATCCATTATCAAATTTTGAAAATCTATTAAGTCATTTACCATGTTCTGTTAGAATGGGAGTTGGGCACAGCCTATGTGATTATTCCATCGATTCTTCTAATTGTCGTTCATGTCTTTTAGCTAAATACGCATGGCAAGCTAATTGTAAATAATCATCTTTTGATAATTAAAAAAACTAAATAAAAATAATCCGCAATCTTATTCAAAGCATTAATATGAAAACGATCTTACTTATTCTACCCTTAATTTGTTTTGCCTATTCCTGCCAAACAGTTTGCGGTTGCGTTGAACCGCCGGATTCACATACCAATGGCATACTAATAAGAAAACCAAACGGATGGAAACTGGAAGCCATTCAACTGCCTTTAAACAAGTTGTCGATCGAGGAAGACTGGCAGGATTTTACTCTGAATTTTAGTGATGCAAGCCCATCTTATGTTACAAATGGGCATCCACAAGGAATGGAGCTGGTTTGGCCTTCTGGAGGATATTCCATCGGCATAAATGGTGATGAAATAATCCGTGAAGCTGACCAGGTCGTGATAAAAATTGACAGTCTTACTGAAAACTACTTAAAAGTCAGTTTTGACCTTCCTGTTGATATTAAAAAAACCGGCACAGATAGTTCCCTTGGTGGTCATTACCAGTTTTCTTTCTATTGATTGGGTTTCTTTAAACTTTATGTAAGATCTTCGGTATCCCCTTCAATGAAACCTCTTTTCCTGTTTTAGCCGATTCATAGATCCGGTCGATGAGAAACATATCTCGCCAACCCATTTCTCCCGGCACCAACAGCTCTTTTCCTTCTAAAACATGCAAGGCGTAGGCATCCATCTGGGCGGCCTGTTGGTTGATGTTCCCAAAATCCATGGCGCCTTCCGGTGTATTTCCTTTTAGTCCATTGTAGGAATAAGCAGGTCCAATGTCAAATGCTCCTTTTTCAGCCTGGGCCTTCAGATAATTGTAATTGTCTTCATAAGTTGTACGGCAGGAAACTTTCACATCAGACTTGAATTTCAATTCCCATTCCAATGTTCCTTCAATATCATCATAAAAATCCGGCTCTTTGGTGACATCCCTGGCAACCAGGGATTCAGGTAACATCCCGAGAGTGTAAATGCATCCCTGCAGGACATAGATTCCCACATCCATGAGGGGACCTCCGCCCGCCAGTTGTTTATCCATTCTCCAGGCATCCTGGTTTCGCAAAACAAACCCAAAGCCTGCATCAATTTCGGTCACTTTACCATAAACTTCTTTTTGCCCCAATCGCATCATTTCAAGATTATAGGGATCATAGTGCAGCCGATACCCAATGCCCAGTTTCTTTTTGGCTTTCTTGCACGCATCGATCATTTTCTTACAATCAGCAGCGTTGTTAGCCATGGGTTTTTCACATATTACGTGCTTACCAGCTTCTGCACCTCTTATCGTATATTCGGCATGCAGTCCATTGGGCAGTACGATGTACACAGCATCGATATCCTGGTTTTCAGAGATGTCATCGAAATTGGTATAATCAAAAACATTTTTATCCGGAATGCTATACTTTTCTATCCATGAATCTGCTTTATCGTATTTTCCTGTAACAATTCCTGCCAGGTAACAGTTCTTCGTCTCCTGTAAAGCCGGAGCCAACTGGTTGGTGCTATAATTACCCAAACCCACCAAAGCAATCCCAAGCCCCTTCTCACTTTTCAAGGGTCTTGAGATGACATTAAATAAAGGGAATTGAGAAATAACAGATGCAGCCAGACCTGTTTTTACTGATTTGGATAAAAAAGATCTTCGTTTCATAGTGAATGGATTTAAAGGAATGAGAATTTAGGAAACTCTTCTTTTTAATCCCATTTTTTTACATAAAAGGCAAAAAAAAAGCGATCAACCAATGGAAGACCGCTTCAATTTATTTCATGGTTTAAATTATTCCGCCAATTTAATTTTAGCTGCAATTTCATCGTACCTGGCTTTTAATTCACTATCGCTGGCTAATGCAGCCTTGATAGCCTTATAAGTCTTACCCTTATCACCTACCATTTTGGTTGCCAGTTCCTGGTTGACGGTTTTGATAGCTTCTATTCGATCTTCTTTTTCTTTTTCAACCAAATCTAAAAACTGCTTTTCAAAATCAGTAGCGCCAAGCTCTGCTAGTTTCGCTTCATCACCACCTGCCTTTGACAGCTCAACGTACCTTTTACCATCAATTCCTTCCTGGTTAGCGATCATTCCATTGATCTCAGTACTGATATCTGCTTTCATCTGATCAATAACTTCATTCAACAATGCATATTTCCACAATTGTTCATCGGTTATCTCATCAGCACCATCAGCTTTAACAATGCTAACAACCATCAACATTGCAAAAAATACAGTAAATAACTTTTTCATACTTCTTTAATTTATAATTACTCAGTCCAACTTTTATTAAACAAACCTACAAAAAAAGGGAATTTGAAATCTAAATCAAGTTTTTCTTCAACATTCCTTGAATTATAGTTTTAGACACAGCGGTTTATCATGCAATACGAATACCATTCATTACATTTATTGTCTATCCTTTTACTTTTGGAAAAGAGACATTGATCGTCGTCCCAACGTTTTGTTCAGACTCAACTGAAATGTTTGCTTTCAGGTTATCCAGGATTTCCTTGGAGATAAAAAGCCCCAAGCCTGTTCCATGGGATGAACCGTTTGACTTATAGAACATTTGAAAAATCTTTGGCAGCTCTTTTTGGGCAATCCCCATTCCATTGTCTCTGATGCTGATCTCCCAATTGGCCAGGTTCTCAAAAGAGGACATCTCTATTCTCTGATCTGACTTACTTTTATCTGTATAATTGATGGCATTCGACAAGATATTTGAAAAAGCAATTCTCAACCTCTGCTTATCGCTGAAAATGATTGCCTTTTCGTCAATTTTGTTAATAATATTAAGGCCATTCAAATCGTGCCTGACAGACACATCATTTTTCACTTCCTGAAGCAGTTTTCTCAATTCGACTTTTTCAAAACTCAAATTTGACCGGCTATTTGATGAGAAATTCTGTAGCTGTTGTTTGATCAATTCAAGTTTACGAATGTTACTCTGAATATGCTCCAGATAAGTGTGGTTCTTTGTAGACTGTTCTTCCATTCTTAACACTTCCAAAAATCCGCTAATAGCCTGAATGGGTTGATCAATCTGCTCAGAAGTATTGAATAAGAAGGAATCAAGTTTGTTTATGGTTTCATTGAGTTGATCTATGGTACTATTCAATTGTTCAGTTCTCTTCAGCACTTTACCCTCTAGCAGGTTGTTGACATCTTTCAATCTCTCCTGCATTTCTTCCAGATTCTCTTTTTTTACCCTTAGTTCTTCCCTGCTTTTAACTATTTCTTCATATTGATCATTGAGCTGTTCATTCCTTAAGATTAGCTCCATATTTTGTTTCCTGATCTCCGCACTTTGCTCTTCGACTAGTTTTTGAAGTTTATATTTTTGCTTGCGAATATTGTTGAGCCTATTGAGGTAAATGCCTAAAAACAACAAAAGCAAAGCCAGAATGATTAATGCACGTCCATACCAGTATTTATACCAGGGCCCTTCAACAATGATCCTGAGATCCTTTTCCCGTTCAATCCAATTCTGTCCATCCACAGACGCCCGAAATTTGAGTACATAATTACCCAATGGCAGATTGGTATAATTGATACGCCTCGAATCGGTAAGAGAATTCCAATTAGATTCGTAGCCCTCCAGTTTGTAGGAATAGTGCAATCGGTTAACGTCCTTATAATTTAAAGCTATGATGTTGAGAGAAAAATCAGATTCGTCATGCCATAATTTTAGGGTATCCAGATAATCTATAGTTTTAGATACTCCGATGCTATCAGAAGGAAGAATCCTTTTTCCATTGAGACTTAGATCTTCCAGATGAATACCTACTTCACTTGGCTGAAGGTTCAACGCATGCCTGGGTTGGAAAAAATTAAAACCGTTTTGTCCTCCGGCATATATAGTTGAATCTGAATCCCGGTAAATGGAACCGCTGATAAACGCATCGTCTTGCAAACCATCTTCTTTGTAAAAATACCTGAATGAAATGGAAGGTTTGCCGTCAATAGACGAATCTACCTGTGCAGCGATCAAGCCTTTGTCGGTAATCAGCCATAACGTGCCATTTTCATCTTCTTCTACCCCGTAAACATGGTCTGAGTGAAATCCATCATCGGCTGTATAATGATAGAAATCTTCATTTTCTCTATCCATTAAAATCAACCCATATACGGAATTCCCTAACCAGAATCTACCTTTTTTATCCTCATAAATTTCGCTCACCAAACCGAGAGAAAAGTTTGATTCATGATCAAGAAAAGCATACCTTTTAAATTTGCCGTTCCCCAGATATTTGCATAAACCACCGAAGCTTCCAACCCAAATGTCTCCATTACTGTCTTTGAATATATTTCTGATATAATCATTTGAAAGTGATGAGTCATTGGATGTCAGATAGAAACGATCGGTGTAGGTTCTGGTACGGGTGTTAAATTCCAGGATCCCATAGCCATTCGTTCCTAACCAAATAGTTTCATCGTCAATTTTCAAAAAGGAATAAATAGCATGCGAAGGATGAATGGATTTTTGCTTAACATATTGATAGTCATGCCCGGTACCATTTTTTGTATCGAAATAGACCAATCCTTTTTTGTATGTTCCTACCCATAAGTGATCCTTTGTTTCGGCAGGGTGAATCACGAGAATGGAGCTTTTTTCAAAATACTTTAAGGGAGCATAGTTGTAATAATTTTTGAAAGATCCTGTGGCAGGATCAAATTTATGCAAACCACTTGCGTCCGTACCAATCCATACCTGGCCATCACCCGATTCACAAAAAGCATTGATCCCATCATCACGCAACCCCTGTACATCAGCGGGATCATACATGTAATGATTAAATATAAGTTTTCCCGGATTAAACTGGATAACTCCTCCACCGTAAGTGGCAATCCATATTAAGTCATCTTTCGTTTGAATTATTTTCCGTATATCCAGTTCAGGAATCCATTGATATTTGAAACGCTGTTTATCAAACACCAATCGAGTACTATCAGGGGTAAATAATATGATTCCATTTCCCTCCGTACAAACCCAAATATTATTACTATGATCTATAAAAAGATCATTCATTTTATATTTAAAACTATCTCCGTAGATATTTATCGGATTGGCTTTATAGCTATTCTTTTCAAAGGTGTAAAAGCCATTGCTGGTAGTAAGCAAATATTCGTCATTTACCCAGTCCTGTATCTGTGTGATCTGAAGAACCACGCCAGCCTGCTTTGAAATATTGAGTATGTCAAAGCTTTCAGTTTTTTTATCGATTTTATGCAGGTATCCGGAACTCGTTGAGGCCCAGACATTTTCTTTATCGGAAGTGATGAATTTAATGGCATCGTTATAAACAATGGTTCTCCCCAGATCAAAAGTCGGGATGAAGTTTTTATATTGAAAGTTGTTGATATTAAGCTTTGAAATGTATCCGGTCTCGAAGCCAATCCAAATAAAATCCCCATCAATATGAAGCGATTGTATGGATGAAGTGACCCTGTTAAAATCGTTTTCAAGTTTCACTCTGTGAAATTTCCCCTTCACTTTATCATACCAGCAAAGGCCATCATTAAAAGTACCTATCCAGATCCGGCCGTATTTATCTTCAACAATAACTGAGATTTCATTTCCATTTATTTCATTATCAGATTTCCCTTCTTTTTGAAAATATTTGAAAGTATGTCCGTTGTATAAATTCAGTCCGTTTTCGGTTCCAATCCAGATAAATCCTTCACTATCTTCAAATAATGTATAAACATTATTATGCGACAGCCCTTCATTAGAATTCAAAAATTTAAAATCAAGATTAATGCGAGGGGAAAGATTTTCTTGAGACAGAGAGTTGATTGAGATCAGACATACCAATCCTATGATCAAAATAATTTGAAGCACATATTTTTTTGGTGGTCTTATGTATTGACTAACCCCACTAATCATCCTAAAGCAACGGAAATGTTTCAAAAGATAGGTATATTTTACCAATCATCAAATTTGGTTTACGACCTCTGATAATAACTGCAATCATTCAATTAAATTTCATTAAATATTCAAATCTTTGAAGTATTGCATCTATGATTTTCTATTTTTGCGACTCCAAAAAAAATTCCTCATGAAAAAAGCTGAAATACATACCAACAAGGGTATAATGAAGATTGAATTATATGAAAACGAAACTCCAATTGCTGTCAATAACTTTGTTGATTTGGCAAAAAAGGGGTTTTATGATGGCCTGACATTTCATCGTGTTATTCCAGATTTTATGATCCAGGGTGGCTGCCCGGAAGGTACAGGGATGGGTGGTCCCGGATATACCATTAAATGTGAAGTAAATGCAGATAAGCAATATCATGAAAAAGGTGTTGTTTCAATGGCACATGCCGGCAGAGATACAGGAGGTTCACAATTTTTCATCTGCCATAATCGGGAAAACACACAACATTTAGATGGAAACCACACCTGCTTTGGAAAAGTGGTGGAAGGCCTGGACATCATCGACGAGATTCGCCGCGGAGATGTGATGGAGAAGGTGGTGATTGTTGAGGAGTAACCTCAACCCTTCCTTTAAGTTGGCAATGGGTCTTGTTTGGTATCCTTTCATTACAATTCAAATACCAAACGGAAATTCATCTTACTTCTTCAAAAGGTTCTATCTGTTCGATTTCTTTCGACAATTTTGGATCGATCGATTCAATTTCATAGCGGTTTTGTGCATTGAGCCAGAATTCAGGGGATATCCTGAAATATTTACCCAACCGCATAGCCGTATCAATTGATATAGCCCGTTTTCCGCGGATAATCTGACTAAGCCTTGTCTGATCAATTCCCAACACCTTTGCCAGGCGATATCCTGTGATCCCGTAAGGCTCCATAAAATTGTGTTTTAAAATTTCTCCCGGATGCATAGCATTCATGACTTTAAAATTTAGTTAATAAATGCGCTGTTGGAAGTCATGGACTGTGAACTAATGATACAAGGTAATACTATTGACTAACAATAGCAAATTTTCCACTTACTTTCGATCGCATATGATGGTAGGTACTCTTATAAAAAAACCTCCGGTATTCCGGAGGTTTTTGCACTTGTACATTAATCAACTGATGTATAAACAATCACTAACCTTACTAGTTCTAAAATTCCATATCTCCTCCGCCATTATCACCGCCATTCCCACCGTCTCTTCCGCCATTTTTCCCGGGTCTTTGATTAATCATATAGGTAAAGGAGAGTGTAATCTGTCGGGATCTCCATTGAAATTCATCCTCTGAATAGAAATTTTCCAATTGAGTAGTTCCTCTGTATTTTCGTGTATTAAATAAATCCCTTGCATTCAGGTTCAAAGTTCCTCTTCCGTTAAGCACATAGTAATTGGCTCCGAGATCAACTGTATAAAAGCTCCTTCTTGTACCTTGAGTAGTCGTTTCAGGCGCCCGGTACCTGCCTCGCAATTGCACATCAAAGTCGTTGACTTTCGCTTTCAGGTTCATTTGAAATTGAGCTGTGTAAATATCCCTGCTCAAATCCTGAACCGGACTACTTTCTTCTTGCTGGTATTCACCATCTATGATTGAGCGGTAAAAATTCGCGTTACCATTCAATACGAGCCATTCGGTAATATCGTAAGCAAAATTTCCTTCCAACCCGAATGCGTTTTCCACGCCGATATTATACGGTTTTGAAAAAGTTGTACCCAATGAATCACCGGGTAGATATTCGACGTAGCGTACCCTATCGATTAAACCAGTAGTATAACGGTAATAAAACCCACCGTAGATTGACACTTTCTCCAGATTGCTCAAAAAGCCTAATTCGTAAGAATCTGTATATTCTGGTTGAACATAAGGGTTTCCCGATCGGATATTTCGCGGGTCAGTATAGCTATAAAACGGGTTCAGATACCAAAAATGTGGTCTGGATATCCGGCGACTATAGCTTATTTGAGCTGTATTTTTTTTATCTAATTTGTAAGAGAAGAAAACACTTGGAAATAGGTTTAAATATTCTTGTCTATTATTTTCTTCTGTTTCCCTTTGGTAAGTTTCAATAATGGTATTTTCAGCCCTTAACCCAATTTTATATCCCCAGTTATTGATCTTGTTTTCAAAAGTTGCGTAAGCAGCCTGGACATTTTCATCGTACACAAACTGATTACTAAAGCCTTCCAGCGAAACCCACTCTCCCTGCCGATTTAAAGAATCGACATTATAGTTGCTGCTAATTTCCCGGATGGTTCCCCGATAACCAGCTTCGATTCGCTTATCTTCTGTTATAGGATAAGTATAATCTGCCTGTAACAGAATGTTCTGATCACCTTCTTCATTAATGGATCGCTGAAACCGGCTTGGTTCATCACTGATCAAAAGATCAGTTTCTTCCATGGTCGACTTTTCCGTTTCATCATTGTCGCGATACTGAAAATCAATTGTCAGTTCATGGTCCTTTCCAGGAAAAATCCGCTTGTACATCAACTGGTATTCGTAATTATTATCATCCTCCAACTCTCGTTCATGTCTTAATGTATTCCGTACCAGCTCATCATTAGAATTATAGTCTTCATAAAAAATATCCGTGAGGTTTTCTTCATCAGATATTCGGATGACTCCGGATGCTGTAATGATATCTTTGTCTGTCAGGTAAAAATCTGCACCAATACGGAAAGAATTGGACCATCCTCCCCTGTTTCTATCTGAGTTATTCCTGGTAGTATATGAGGTGTCTTCATTGGCAAATTCCTGGTAAGAATATCCGTATCCAGGCCGGTTATCATACTCTATTCCATAATTTCCAAAAAGATTGAATTTACCCTTTCTATAGTTAACATTGCCAGACAATCCATATTCAGCAGGATAACCAACATTGGCCGTAAATGCACCATTAAATCCCTTTTTACGATCCTTTTTCAGAACAATATTGATGATACCCGATGTACCTTCAGCCTGGAACTTCGAAGATGGGTTCGTAATCACCTCAATTTTTTCTATGATATTCCCCTGCAACTGTCGCAATCCATCCGTACCGTTAATTCCTAATAACCCCGAAGGCTTTCCATCTATAAGGATCTGAACACTCTGGCTACCTCTTAAACTAACATTACCATCAACATCAACCGAGACTGAAGGGATATTATCCAAAACATCCGCAGCGTTGCGGGATATATTGCTTGGGTCCTGATCGACATTGAACACCCTTTTATCCAATTCAAGTTCCATTTGCATTCGCTGGCTTTCCACCACTACCTCTTCCAGCAAATCAGTTGTTTCAGCAAGACTGATAGAACCAAGATTGACATCACTATTTTCAACTTTTATACCCGAAATAACTTTTTCTTCATAGGAAATATACGTGACCCTTGCGTAGTACGTGCCTGGATCAACACGCGCAATAAATTGTCCGGAATAATCGGAAACTGCTCCGGTAACAAGAGCTGAGTCTGCCTGGGTATAGATAGCAGCATTACCAAATGATACCGGTTGATTACTTTCATCCGTTATCTTCCCGGTTATGCTAAATTTCCCATCCTGGGCATTGATGAGAAGTGGTATGATTAATAATATAGATAGTAGTATTGACCTCATTTTATGTTGTTTTTTCCCGTTAGACGCCAGATGCAATGAATACTTTCGGTCGATATCCGGTTTTTTCGAAACTCATATTTTCTAATAACCGAATGTCTGGATGTGTAATTCATTTTTAAATGGCTAATTGTGAATGATTAAACTATATGATTCACAAACTTTAATTCCCTTTTGCATCAAAGATAACATCGAATCTTGATGCAATTTTGAAGTAGCACTTCATCAGATGACCATTGGTGTAAGGAATTGACCTGTAATCCAATATTCATGGTCCCAAGCCATCAAACCGGTACAGAAACTGAAGCTCTGATTATTTCAAGGATTTGTCAAATCAAATGGGATTGGGCAATTTTGCTTAGGGAGTTGTTAACTTAGATGATGTGCCAGAATACGATTAAAAATGTACCCGGATGATATGCTTCTCTTCTTCGTTTATATAATCAATATTCATATCCTGCATATCGCAGATTTGTTTAACAATCGCCAGGCCTAAGCCGGTAGAACTACTGCTTTGCTTGTTTTTCTTGAACCGTTTAAAGAGATCTTCAACCGGAACCTGAAGCGGCTCACCTGAATTTTCAATTCTAAGCTCTGAGTTCGTCAGCACGACATTGATGTACCCATCAGGAATGTTATGCTTCACGGCATTACTCAGAAGATTATTCATCAAAATTTCAGCCAGAAAAGGATTAAGATTTAACAATACTCCTTCTTTGATATCCTGTCTCAACTTGATGGAATGCATTTCGATCAATTCCTGAAAATCCCAGATACCGTCTTTAACATATTTACTAAAGTTGATCTCTTCAGAGGCATATTCCTGATTATCAAGTTTTGTCAGCAAAACGAGCGTATGGTTCACAGCAGAAAGCTTATTTACTGCATTTTGAATGGAATTAATGTATTCGGCCTGGTTCTCATCGATATTCGTTTCCATCATTAATTCCAGCTTACCTCGTATTATTGCCAGTGGGGTTTGAATTTCGTGGGAAGCATTTTCGGTGAACTCCTTCAGGCTTTTATAGTCATTCACAGCTTTGGTTGTCATCTTTTCCAGAAATTCGTTTAGCTTTTTGAACTCTCGCGTTCTGGGTTGTTTTAGTTTTATGGGTAATTGGTTCTTGATGTTGAAAGTACTCATTGCCTGCAGGCTTTTGTTAAAAGGTAAAAGGATTCTGTTTGAGATAAAAAAGCTGATCACAACAACGATAGCAAGCAATATCAAAAAAGTAATGTAAAGTGATTTTTCCAGTCCTTCCTGTATTTCATCCGGTTCTGCAATAAAGCTATGAGCCTTTACCAGGTAATGTCTGTTGCCAATTTTAAAAGACTCCCCAATGATTAACCTTCTGTCATCCCCTCTTCTCCTTGGCGGAAAGATGCCAACCGAATCTATTTCATAATGGGCTATCAATGGCTGTTCAAAATCAAGCTCTTCCACTGTTATATCCGTATGGATCTGCAAGTCTTCCAATGGCACTCCTTCTTTCAGCTGATCAACTGTTCCCCTGATCCAGGAATTCAGCTTGATATACGCCTCATTATCAACCCTATTTATGATCTCACGAAAAACAATAACGCTTCCCAGAGCAATCACAAATCCCGTAATGATAATATATAATAGTGTAAATTTTGTAATGAGTCTCATTCCCGGTGTATTATCATTGATTTGTATTAAACCTGTATCCCAAACCATATACCGTTCCTATGTAATCTTTGCCATTGGCATTACTAATCTTCTTTCTCAGGTTTTTGACATGTTGGTAAACAAAATCAAAATTGGAAAGATTGTCTGTGTAATCACCCCACAGGTGCTCTGCGACAGACTGCTTGGTCAGGACCCTGTTTTTATTGGTCAAAAAATATAGTAATAAATCGAATTCCTTTTTTGTCAGATCAAGAATTCCACCATTTACCTTGGCAACATAGGTTGTGGTATTTACTTCAATCTCATTAAAAGTGATAATCGTATCCCCGTCCAGGTTTTTTCGACGATAAATAGCATTGACCCTTGCATTTAACTCTGGTAAATGGAAGGGCTTAGTAATGTAATCATCCGCGCCCATATTCAATCCACTCAATTTGTCTTCCAAAGAGTTTTTTGCTGAAATAACCAGCACACCGCTTTTCATCTTTTGTTCCTTGATAAAATCCAGTAGTTTCAGGCCATTTCCATCAGGCAACATGATATCCAGAATGATGCAATCGTATTCAAATGAAACGATCTTGTCCATTGCTTCATTGAATGTGTAGCTGCTCTCGCAAATAATTCCCTCCTGCTTGAGATAATTTTGAATATTTTCGGATAGGTCCTTATTATCCTCTACCACTAAAACTTTCATAATACCACTAAAATTAAAAATCCATTCTGAAGAAAAATTGAAGCTCGTTCAATGAAGATGGTTGCTAATCTGAAAAATACCTGATCTAATCTAGTAATAAACCACCGAAAAGCAAGCGAAGGCCTGATTTCAAAAAGTCTGATTTGACTTACAGATGAAACACAAACTTTAAGTGATGGTCAGGGACTATTAATCACCGGGAGTTGACCTCTGATAACTAAACCCTCCGCCACCACCATCATTTCTCCCATCCGTCCATGATAAAAATTTAATATCCAAATAGATATCATCTGAAATAATGTGCATAACATAGTTGACTCCGATTTTGCTTTTTGGATCCTTTTCGAATACGGTTATCCAATCAGAAAAAACCAGGCTATCCAGATGATCTGTCGTCCCAACCGCCCATTCTGTATTTATGGGCGAGCCTGTCAAATAGCCATTTTCTTTCCGGATATTGAATATTCCTTTAAAATTTCCCCTGGTGATCCAAACGCTGTCCGTTATTCGATCCTGATTGATCTCGTTTACCGGATCGGCAAAACTTTGTTTTGTAAATACAATGGGGCCTCCATTAAAAACAATCCTTCTTTCTTCCAGGTTAATCGTAATCAACGCTTGTGCCTTTTTACCCTGATTTTCTGCCTGGGCCTTTGCACTGATTACAGAATGTAAATCAAAATCAAAAAGAGCGGCTTTTGCGACTGCTATCTCTCCCGAATATGGGTCTATTGAAATGGCTCCGTCCGGGCTTTGCGTTATCAAAGAATAGTTAACCATGCCTTCATTTGTACTGGCTTGAAGAAATCCTATGCTTTGACCAGAATCAGGTTTTTCGGCAATTGAAATTGTGAAATCGTTAAGTGTTACGGTAATGTTCTCATAATCTTCTTTGGAACAAGAAGTTATCAATAGCAAACCAATAAAATAATACCACGATGTCTTCCGCATGATAATTCAAAACTGAGAGATCTATACTGACAGTTTCAAATTATGAAATGAAATGTTTCTAATGATTTTGTTTTAAACATCAAATCATTAATTAACTGTTAATGTGGTCTTTTTCAAATCGGTGTCTGCTGACGAAGCCCCAACCATGATTTCGTACTCACCAATGGCAGGGACATAGGCATGCTTTTCGATATTCCAATAAGCCAGATCTTTTGCTGACAGCTCAAACTGAACAGTTTTGCTCTCACCTGCTTCCAGGTTGATGCGATCGAAACCTCTCAAATCTTTCAAGGGTCTTGGATCACTACTCGATTTATCGGCAATGTAAAGTTGAACTACTTCCTCTCCTGCCCGGTCACCCGTATTCTTTACCTCCACGCTAACAGTAATTGCTTCATTTGACATTGATGATAAAGCTGCAGAGCTTAATTGAAGTTCTCCATATGCAAATGTGGTATAGCTGAGACCATGTCCGAAAGGATAGAGTGGCTTTCCTTTAAAATATCGATAGGTAAATCCATCCATGTTGTAGTTTTCAAATTCAGGAATATCATCAACGCTTGTGTAAAATGTCAATGGCAACCTACCTGCCGGATTGTAATCTCCGAACAGAACGTCAGCAATTGCCGTTCCGGCCGCTTGTCCCGGATACCAGGCCTCCACAATTGCAGGAATATTTGCTTTTTCCCAATTGATCGCTAAAGCGCTTCCATTCAACAGTATCAAAACAGTAGGTTTTCCCAAAGCATAGATCTTTTTGATAAAGTTTTGCTGATAATCTGGTAAGTCTATCCGAATTCGATCGCCACCACTAAATCCTTCAACATGAACGGGCATTTCCTCACCCTCCAACCGTGGTGACAATCCCATGAACAACAAAACCACATCCGATTCTCTGGCGATAGCGAAAGCTTCTTTTTCATGGTTTTGATTTGGTTTGGACCAAAGTAAGCTCACATTAGCATCACCATGGATGTCATAAAATTTTAATTCGATCTTGTAAGGTTTTCCCGCTTCCAAATGTATGAATGAATTTCTTTTTGACGAATGATGAATATTGTGATTCCTGGCCATTAAGCTGTCATCAAGGTGCACTTCAAAATGGTAAAACCCTTCGCCCCCAATGGCATACTCACCCGACTCGGGCACCACCAAATATCCGGACCATTTTACTGAAAAGCTATCGGGGTCGAGGTCTTCGTAGGGCGCTTTATCCCACCAATAATAATCAACTAATGAGTCAATGCGTGAATGTTTTGGATCACCACTCCATTCAATATTATCATAAAACTCAACTTTCAGCCCCCTTTCAGTTTGGGATTCATCGGTGAATAAAGCAGTCGAAGGAATGGGTTCAAGTGTAGCAAGTTTTTCTGCATGCTCGCAACCCAGTGCATACTTCACTTCGACATTTGGCAGTTTTTGTTGAATACCTTCCAGTGGTGTAACCGGATCGGCGGGAATTCCATTATAATTAGCCAGCAAAACTTCTTCGTCATTTGCATTCGGGCCTATGACTGCTATCTTTTGAATATCTTTTCTCAAGGGAAGGGTATTGTTTTCATTTTTCAAGAGCACCATGGATTTTCTGGCGGCTTCCACAGCCAACTCACGATGCTTTTCACTATCAACTACAGAATATGGGATTTCAGAAAACGGCACATCAGAATCCGGATCAAACATACCCATTTTGAATCGGGCTATTAACAAGCGTTTCACCGACTGATCAATTTGTTCCTCTGAAATCAGTCCGAGTTCAACTGCTTCTCCTAAAGCATTGGAAACAACTCCGCAGTTTAGATCTGTTCCATTATTATATGCCATGGCGCCTGCTTCTGCTGCAGTTTCAACCACTTCATGGTATCCGTCTGCAAAGAAATCTGTTAAGGCCCAGCAATCGGAAACAACATATCCATCAAACCCCCATTCATTTCGCAAAATATCCTGCAACAGTGGCGAGCTGCCACAACATGGTTTACCATCCAATCGATTATAGGCACACATCACTGATGCAACATTGGCTTCCTTCACCGTTTTCTCGAATGCCGGCAAATAGGTGTTTCTGAAATCATGGTCACTGACGACCGCATTGAATGAATGTCGCGAAGATTCCGGTCCATTGTGAACAGCAAAGTGTTTGGCTGTAGCAATACTTTTATAATATGTCGGATCATCACCCTGGAGGCCGTTGATAAATTGCACGGCCATTTCACCGGTCAGGTGGGGGCATTCCCCGTAAGTTTCCATTCCCCTGCCCCATCTTGGATCGCGAAAGATGTTGATATTTGGGGTCCAGAAGGTGATACCCAGATAAATGCCCCTTTTTCCTTTTTGGATAAAATCATGGTATTTTGCCCTCCCTTCATCAGAAATAGATATCGCTACTCTTTTCATCAGATCTTTATCCCAGGTAGAAGCTAACCCAATTGCCTGCGGGTAAACCGTGGCAATCCCGCTTCGCGCTACGCCATGAAGACATTCATTCCACCAGTTGTATTCAGGAATGTCGAGTCGCTCGATGGCTTTCGACTCATAGTTGAGCTGGCTGATCTTCTCTTCCAAAGTCATTCTCGACAAAAGGTCCTCCGCACGCTCCTCGAAAGATAATTCTGTATTTTTATAAGGGAGATCATTTGTTTTTTCGGGCGAACATCCGATAAATAGAATGATTGCGATGAATACCAGGTATAGATTCTTCATAAATTCAGCAACATTATTTCTGGAAATAAATCGAGGCAGTTTATACCTCTAATCTCAGTTCAATATTAATAATCTTGTTTGGGTAAAAGGTTTTAAATTCTTCAGTACAAAAATCTTCTTAAGATCCAAAACATGAACAAATTCAACAAATCAGTTTTGTTCGTTCATTATTTCTTCAGAAACAAACACCGGATAAGGTTCTACATCCTTTATTTGCATAGCTGAAATGATGATCTCGAGCGATTTTTGAACCATTTCCTTATCTTCTTCTGAAAGCGCATCCAACTTTGTCGATAGCCGTTCATGCAATAAATTTGGCGTATCCTGAAACATTTTCAAACCTGTAGCCGTCAGGGTAATATAAGTAATTCGTTTATCTCCTGATTTCGGCATTCTGACAACAAGACCCTTTTTTTCCAATCGATTAATAATTCCGGTTACGGTGCTGGAATTAAGGCTTAAAAGCTCCATGAGGTTTTTGTGAGTGGACTGGTAATTTTTGCACTGTTCCAGGTGGTTGAGACAAAGTAGCTGAGTGATGCTAATGCCAAAGTCTTTCTGAATACTCTTTGACTCCAAGTTCAGTGACCGAACAATCTTTCTAATATTTACCAGGATCTCAACCGAATACATACGAAAAAATTATTCAGTAAATTTCATAAGATTTTGCTATTCAGCAAATTTTTAGGTGAATTCTCTTTCTTTATTTAATTTTTGATGGCGTTGTCTCCAAATGATTAAAAATATTGCAATGTTTTGTTCGAATATCACCATACCGTTTTTTCATGGAAAATTGTATTGGTTGAATTAAATTAGGTCTTCAAATAAAGTTTTAGCAATGTCCGATTATCAATGTTGTGGAGCAGATATGTTATTCGATTTTGATTCAGCTCAAAAACAATTGAAAAAATATATTAAGAAAGGCCCGCAAGGGTCAACGAGAAGCCTGATCAAGGCTTTATCACCTTACAAAAAAGCAAATAAATCCCTTCTGGATATTGGTGGAGGAATTGGCGCCATTCAATGGGATTTTTTGAATTCGAATGGCGCTCATGCAACAGATGTGGACGCCTCAAGTGGCTACCTGAACACTGCCAGATCTTATGCTCTGTCCAACAATTGGGAATCAAAAACCAGATTTATTAAAGGTGATTTTGTTGATGTTTCTTCTCAGATAGAGACCTATCATTTTGTGACGTTAGACAAAGTTATTTGCTGTTACCCTGGCTATCAGCATCTACTCGCCAACGCCATGGCCAAATGTGATGAAATAATGGGTTTGACATTTCCAATGGGAGGACCAATTGCACATATTTTCTCATTTTTTAATAGAATGTATATGAAGATCCGAAAAATACCCTTTCGGTCCTATATTCATTCGGCAAAAACCGTAGAGAAAATTATTACCGCAAATGGCTTTCAAATAGTACACCGGAGTATATCATTTCCCTGGAGAGTTTGGGTATTCGAACGAAAATAACTCCATGCATCAGGCCTGTTAAAAAAATTCCATGTTCAAAAACCTTTTATCTACCTTCCTTATAATTTTGGTCATAACGACCTGGAGATGTCAGTCTGAAAAAGATTTTATTCCTGTCTATAATGTTCCGGACGAATTTCAGCCCGAGATTGACCAATTTATTATCGAAGCAAACCAACGCGGATATGGGATGGTCATCGACAATTTGATCATCAGATACGATTCATCGCTCGATCATACCTTATGTGCCAACTGTAATTCTCAATCATTATCCGATGATATCCAGAAGATCATTTCTATTAATGCCAATAACCTGTGTTGGGATAACGAATACCATCTGGAAGCATTAATCTTTCACGAATTAGGGCATTGCATTTTGGGAAGAAGCCACACTTCTGAATTGCTTCCCAATGGAGATCCCAAAAGTTTGATGATCCCAAATGACATCACAATTTATTCCATTTGTGAATATGATATTGGAAACAATTGTAACAAGTCATTTAAGAGGGACTATTACCTGGACGAATTATTCGACGAAACGACGGAGGTCCCGGATTGGGCAAAGTAGTTGATTATAGAGTAATTTTAATTCATTATGAAAAAGAAAGAATGCCCATCCTGTGCCATGGAAGTTGATGCAAAAAGTAAAGAATGTCCCATATGCGGATATGAATTCCCTCAATCAAATTCCCTTGTCCCTGTCATTGCCATCATCCTTATCATAGCATTTTTATTGATGATCTTTCTCTGATCGTTGTCATTCAAAATCGATCAACAATAAAATTCGAACCCAATTTTCCTATTCTCCCCATTAAATTTATTCTATAAAATCATCCTGAAAATACCTCTAAACTATGAAGAACTTCATTCTGATCACCCTATCGTTCATGTTAGTTAAACTCACTACCTGTACTTCCGAAAAGGAATACGATTTTCCCTTCCTTAACCCGGAAATAGGTCTTGAAGAACGGGTGAATGACCTGATCGGCCGTATGACCCTTGAAGAAAAGGTCAGTCAAATGGTTAATCAGTCTCCTGCGATTGAAAGGCTGGGCATACCTGAATATAACTGGTGGAATGAGGGGTTACATGGAGTCGCCCGTGCTGGAAAAGCAACAGTATTTCCTCAGGCAATTGGTTTAGGTGCAACATGGGACCAGGAGTTAATGCTGGATGTGGCCACTGCAATCGGAGATGAAGCGCGCGCGAAACATCACAATTTTGTCAGCCGGGGAAAACGGTTTTTATACCAGGGGCTCACACTCTGGTCGCCAAACATCAATATTTTCAGAGATCCACGTTGGGGGCGCGGACAGGAAACTTATGGAGAGGATCCATTTCTTACAGGAAAATTGGCCGTTCAGTTTGTCAATGGATTGCAGGGGGATGACCCTAAATACTTAAAGACCGTCGCAACTGTCAAACATTTTGCCGTGCACAATGGTCCTGAACCGGAAAGGCATATTTTCAACGCCACCACAAATGAACGCGATCTGTGGGAAACTTATCTTCCTCAATTTGAGATGGCTGTAAGGGAATCAAATGTGTATTCAGCCATGTGTGCCTATAATCGATACAATGGAGAAGCGTGTTGTGGAAGCCATCGACTGATGACGGAAATTTTAAGGAATCAGATGGGATTTGGTGGGTACATCGTTTCTGATTGTGGAGCCATTGAAGACATTTATAACGACCACAAGATTGTTGAAACGCCGGAAGAAGCGGCTGCGCTGGCTGTGAAATCAGGATGCGATCTAAATTGTGGATTGGATAAAGCCATCTATCCCTACCTGACAAAATCTGTCGAACAAGGTTTAATTACCGAAGAGCAAATAGATGTTTCTGTTAAAAGACTGTTTGAAGCCAGGTTCAAGCTCGGAATGTTTGATCCGGAGGAAAAGGTCAAATATGCTCAAATTCCTTATAATATTGTAGATAGTGACAAGCACAAAGAACTGGCGCATGAAGCAACCCGAAAGTCGATTGTATTATTAAAAAATGAAGAACAAACTTTACCCTTGAGCAAGGATCTGAAGAAAGTTGCAGTAATCGGGCCCAATTCAGATCAGTGGTTGATGCTATTGGGTAATTATAATGGCGTTCCTTCCGATCCGGTCACTCCACTGAGAGGAATCCGGGAAAAGGTCCCAAATGCTGAAGTCACCTTTGCCCAGGGCTGTGAGCTGGCTGAGGGCATGCCCATGTTCTATGCCATTCCATCAAATGTTTTATTTACGGAAGATGGAGAGAATGGCGTTAAAACTGATTATTATGATAATCGTGATCTAACGGGAGATGTGCTTTACTCCGAAACGATCAAGGAATTGGATGCCAACTGGTATGATGAAGCGCCCAGAGATGACATGGATGATGACAACTTCGGAGTCATTTGGAATACAATATTAAAACCTGATCAATCAGGCAGTTATCAACTGGGATTCATTGGGACCTGTAACACCAAACTGTATCTGAATGACAGCCTGATAGCTAAAACTTCTTATCATTTTCGTGACGAATATGGTGATCCAAGATTGCGAAAATCAGATCCAATTGATCTTGAAGCCGGCAAAAGTTATAACGTTCGCGTAGAAGCTGGTGATTCCTATGCCGATGCACAAGTCCAGCTGGTTTGGGCCGCGCCAAAGCCCAATCTCAAAGAAGAAGCAATAGCAGCAGCACAGGATGCTCAAGCAGTGATCATGTGTATGGGTTTAACAGCCAGAATGGAAGGTGAAGAAATGGATATTGAAATTGATGGATTTAGGGGTGGCGATCGCACGAAACTGGATTTGCCGAAGGTACAGTTAGATCTGATAAAAGAAATTCATGCTTTGGGGAAACCGGTTGTCCTGGTATTGCTGAATGGTAGTGCAATGGCAATCAATTGGGAAAATGAAAACATTCCGGCCATTGTAGAAGCATGGTATCCCGGTCAGGCAGGAGGTACTGCCCTAGCAGATGTGTTGTTTGGTGATTACAATCCCGCAGGTCGTCTTCCCGTCACTTTTTACAAATCTGTTGATGACCTCCCTCCTTTCGAACAATATGACATGACTGGTCATACTTATCGTTATTTTCAGGGAGTCCCGCTTTATCCATTTGGGTATGGCTTGAGTTATACGACTTTTGAATACAGCAATCTGTTGATTGAGGAGAAAAATAAGGTAGGCGAGCCGGTTCATATCTCCGCGACAGTGACAAACACAGGTAAGATAAAAGGTGAGGAAGTAGTACAACTCTATCTTACACACGAAAACGCACTTGTCCCTACCCCTATACAAAGCTTGAAAGGGTTTAGCAGAATCAGTGTTAATCCCGGGGAATCAAAAGACGTGAATTTTACATTGCCTAATGAGGCTTTTTACAGAATCAATGAAAATGGACAAAGAGTTGTTGAACCCGGAACCTATACAATTAGTGTCGGAGGAGGACAGCCAAATGTTAAGCTATTCACTTCCAACATTTTAACACGAAAGATTGAACTGATAGATTAATTTATTTCTACTGGTTATTTTCCGGGATAATGGAACAATTATTAATTGATTATAATCGCTGACAGCTTCTTTTAACTATTTTTTACAATTTTATTTAGCTAAACAGTTCTGTTTAACCAATGTTTTTTCAATAAATAAAAAGACTACTTTTTGATCAAAAACCTGATCAATTTATCCTTTAAACTTTAAGCAAAGTCTCCTGTAAGGATTTGGGATTTAACATTCGATTTTCGTAAAGACCAATCAATCTGGCTGTATTATTTTTGAGATGAAATTTAAACTCAGATTCTAATGAACTTTCAAAAAACAGTTAACGGGAACATTTCATTTATCTTATTTTTTATCATATCAGGCACTTTGAGTATTACATTTTCAGCGGCCCAGACGCTTAATACCAACTGGGAACGAGACCTGCAGCAATCACTGTCAGAATTTCAAAATTGTAACAACACAAACCTTGAAGGTGTTAGCCCTTGCAACAAGTACCTTGGGGAGTCCTTAAAAACGGTTTACAATATCAATGATTTTTATTCCAAAAGCCTGGGCAGATACATGCTGGTAAGTGAAATGATGAATTTTCTTGAAAACAGCAGTAAATGGGAACTATTGGGTCGTGCATACGAACAGGATGTCCTTAACAAAGCACAGGACCTGGCTAATGCAAAAAAAGCTGTGATTGCAATTTATCTTGATGAAAATGGGCTTGGTACTATTTCCTTAATCCTACCGGGTGAAACTAAACCATCCGGTTCGTGGGGTTTTCAGGTTCCCAATTCCGTTTCATTACTTACTTATGAGCCTGAAAAGTCTTATGTCAACAAAGGACTATCTTATGCATTTGGAAGAAACATTATCACGAAAGTTCTGATATACAGCAGAAAATATTAAGAAGTATCCGACTAATTTTTTAGCCATTTTAAAGCTTCCTTTTTATTTGTGAATAATCTGGTGGGCTTGAGAGGTCTGTTTGCCCCAAGAAAAAAATTGCCGATTATTTTGCTGATTGGACTATTGATCAATAATGCACATTTGGTAAATACTTTCGCGTGATCATGACCTGCAAAATGTTTTCTGCATTCCTGGGTCATTTTCACCACATTGGTCAAATCACAAAGAAGTGGCAACGGCTCATTTTGAACGAGTTCCAGACATAATTTCGTGCTGAGCTTGCCCTCTTCAATGGTCATCGTGGTTTTAGGTTTGCACTCAATATTAAGGATGTGATCATCCCCTATCCAAAATTTTATTTTCTCTGTTTCTCGGATTGAATTAGTCATTACAATAAGTGATTATTAACTCTTTAGCCATTTTAAACCTTCCTCTTTGCTAGTAAATAGTTTCGTTGGCTTTATAGGTTTATTTAATCCCAAAAAGAAATTCCCAATAATCTTGCTGATGGGATTGGTAACAATCAGTGCAGCTTTACTGAAAGTCTCTGCATGTTCCGGACCTGCAAAATGCTTGCGACAATCCTGGCTCATTCTCACAACGTTTGTCAGGTCACACAAAAGTGGCAACGGTTCATAATTTACCATCTCAGCAGATATTCTCGTGCTTTCCTTTCCATCTTCCAGGTTCATGATTGTATTGGGGAAACATTCTGTTTGGAGGATATTATCATCCCTTAACGTGAACTTTATTTTTTCGTTTTCCCGGTATTCCATTATTTATTTTTTATTTATCGTAAAGATAAACGTTGAACCTTCACCTTGTTTGGAATTCAACCAAATTTTACCTCCCGATGCTTCAATGATACTTTTAATGGTTGCCAGGCCAATTCCAACACTATCCGTTTTTAATGATGGGTCGATCTGATTGAACAGTTGAAAGATCTTTTCCTGGTACTCAGGTGGAATCCCAGGGCCATTATCAATGAATCTTATTTCGTAATGTTTGTTTTTCTCTTCTGATTCAATGTTGATCACGCAACGGGTTTTATTGGAATACTTGATGGCATTATCAAGGAGATTGCGAACAATCTGGGTAGCTCCGGTCCTGTTGAAGAAAACAACCGGCAACTCATTTCTGATCTCGATATCTGCTTTCTCATTAAAATTATCGATCTCTATTACCTCTTCCACCAATTCTTTCAGATCTACTTCTTCTTTCTCGATTGCTTTTGATTGCGCCAGGGAGTACGATAAAACACCTTCAACAAGGGATTTCATCTTTTCATTCATCCTTTTCAACTTGGTGATGCACTCGTCGATGTCGCTGTTTGGATCAGGATTCAGCGTCAATTCTAATAACTTGATTAATCCTGCCTGACTGTTGAGTGGAGATTTTAAATCGTGAGCAACTGTGTAGGCAAATTTTTCAAGTTTGGCATTAACCTCATGAAGGATCTTTTTATCGACAACCTGTGAATTCAGCTCCTCGCTTAACATGTTTAGACCCAATGAGATAGCGTCGACCATATCATTTTCTTCGCTCACTTCCAGCATTTCTGTGAAATCAAGCGAAGCAATCCGGCCTATCATATCAAGGATAGCATTTAACCTTTTATCATCGCTAAAATCTGTCATTTATCTGAGACGGTTGTTTTTGTTGAAGTATTCAGACAATAATTAGCTGAAGAAATGATCCCTCACTACAATTTATAAAAGTTGGGAGAAATCTCCCATGTTTTACAAAGATTTGGTTTTGGCAATCAGGCTTCGAAAAAAGAAGCTCAAAATTTGGTTATGTTAGGATTAATTCCGCCGGATTTGTTGTAAAGATATAATTATCAGTTAATTTTCTATCTCCTTGATCAACAAAACAATAATTATAAAAATCCTAAAATCATCAGGTATGTCTGAAATCAATCAAACAATCAATTGGGGAATTATCGGTTGCGGAGATGTGTGTGAGGTAAAAAGCGGCCCGGCCTTTCAAAAAGCTGATAACTCTAAACTTGTCGCAGTGATGCGAAGAAATGAAGACAAGGCAAAAGACTTTGCCAAAAGACACAATGTTCCCAAATATTATTCAAATACAGATGACCTGATCCAGGACAATGAGGTAGATGCTATCTACATCGCCACTCCACCAGTTTATCATGAAGAATATGCCCTTCAGTCGATCAATGCAGGCAAACCGGTATACATTGAAAAACCTCTCACGCTGGATAGCGCCGCATGTGAAAGAATTATGAAAGTATCTGAAAAACAAAATATTAAGGTATCGGGAGCTTATTATCGGAGAGAGCTTGAAATGTTCAAGAAAGTAAGGGAAATCATTAAAAGTGGACTTTTGGGAGAGATCCGACTAATCACCATCCGCACATTTCAATCCTTGCCAAGCGGTTTGATTACTGAAACAGATGATAAATGGAGGGTAAAACCGGAAATTTCGGGTGGTGGCATCTTTCACGATCTGGCGCCACATCAGCTCGACCTTATGTATTACTATTTTGGAGAGCCACATAAGGTAGCAGGGTTTGCCTTAAACCAATCTGACATGCATGAGGCTACTGATGTTACCCACCTTCACGCGATCTTTGGTAAGGACATCCTTTTTGATGGTCTATGGGCATTTAATGTCAATAAAAATAGCTGTGAAGATCTATGCCAGGTGATCGGTGAGAAAGGAAAGATCTCATTTCCCTTCTTTAGCGAGTGGTTTATCAATATTGAAACCGAGGACTGGAATGAAAAGCTACAGTTCATCAATCCCCCTCATATTCAGCAGCCGTTAATCGAAAAGGTCAATCGGTATTTCATGGGTGAAGGTGAGAATCCATGTCCACTCAATGAAATTTTGATTTCTATGAAAATGATCGATGCGACTGTTCACTAAAGAATCATGTTACTTTCAGAAAATCAATTCTATTACGAATCGACCTATTATAGAAAACCATTCTCTGAATGATTTTTTAGTCATTGTTTCCGCAAGTACGAAAATATGGAGGGACTCAAATTGGATGTATTTTACTAAGAATTTCATGGTTGTTGGTTTGTGGTTTATCCTTAGTAGAAAAGTGAGCCTATTGTAACCCAGTCAATAGAAATATTTTTTATCTGGATTCGATAAAACGACTTTTAAATACCAAAAGAAAACACCAATATTTCCTTTTGAAAGTCAGTTCCTATTTGAAGGCACATTGAGTATACTTAACCTATGGAAATACCAGCCAGAAGTAGTTAAGAAGTTAAGTGCCCAGGAAGCCTGTGTGGCTTATCCGGAGGAAATTAAATGAGATAGTTAGCCCATACTGTGATAAAGACAGTCAAGACTTGAATCGGAAGAGGTGAGCTTTTCGCGATTTGACGACCTTGATATAAAGCAAAATATAATTTTGGTTCTGGATGAAATAGTTTATTTCATAGAAGAACGAGTATGGACTTCAGCTGCCATGCCTCTTTACTTTTTCGGAGGCATGGATGGTCTAACCTCAATTTTACTTGGCAAAGTCCGTGGATTAATTTTTATCAGGTCCGCTATCATTTGTCCCAGGTCTTCCGGCTGGATCTTCCAGGCGTCGTCAGGGCTGGGCTCATGATGGTTGAAGTGGCTGGTAACCGAGCCTGGCATGATTGTGCTGACACGCACGCCATGCTGCCGCAAATCCAGCATTACTGCCTGGGTAAAACCGACCAATCCGAATTTGCTGGCATTATATGCTGAACCTCCTGCAAAGAAATTTGTTCCAGCCAGGCTAGCTATTGTGATTATAAATCCTTTGGAACTCTTAATTGATGGAATGGTGGCTTTAAGGGTATTGAAAACACCAGTTAGGTTGACTTCAATGGTTTCATTCCATTGTTCAGGAGTAAGGTCCTCAATCGATCCGAAATTCCCAACCCCGGCATTCGCAATCACTACATCAAGATGCCCCCATCCGGTAATTATTTGATCAATGACTTTTTGTTGTGCTGCAAGATCCCTCACATCCGCTTCAAAAGCCATTATCTCACCTTTTCCTATTTTACTTAGCTTATCTTTGGCCTGATCAGCTGCTTTTTGAGATCGACTGGTAATGGCTACTTTCATGTTTTCCTTAAGCAGGGATTCTGCTATTCCAAATCCAATCCCTTTACTTCCGCCTGTGATCAATACCACTTTGTTTTCAATTGACTGCATAAAATTTTAATGGTTTTTTATAGGTGAATAAATAATTGAGTCTCTAATGACATTCAAATTATTGTAAGATAAAATTTAAATTCAAACTCCTTTATACCTACGGCAATCCCGATCTCAGGAAGGAGAATTATTTATGTTTTTTTGAAGGTTGAAATTATTCACGACTTTAAGTCAAATAAATATAATTCTATCAATACTGATGAAAGGCCATGGAAGTGAACTCTAGCACATGAGGTAATGATTCCCGCCAATACGTCCAGGTATGCCCACCATCTCTTATTCGAAATTCATGCTTAATTTCTCTTTTACGCATTTCAATATGGACCAGGGAATTTCCCTCGTACAGAAAATCATCGTCGCCACAGTCAATGTACCACCTAACTGCATTCTTCTGTTCTTCAGGCAGGTTTTTAATCAACTCCACCACACTATAATTGTTAAAATAATCCTCCACTTCTTTGTCAGTGAATTTTTCATCTTTGTAATACCTGTCAAGCCTTTCTTTGGTTGCTTCCAAAGTTAGTGAACCTGTACTTGCACTCAACGGACAGGCAGAAGAAAACATATCCGGACGGTGCAAAGCAAAATAAAAGGTTCCACCTCCACCCATCGAGAGGCCTGCAACTGCCCTGTACCTTTTTTCAGCTTTAATCCGATACTTACTTTCAATGAATGGAATGAATTCTTCAAAAAAGAAATCTTCGTATCTCCAGTCTTTTTTCAAGTTGGCATATCCCCTGATACCTGTATTGGCATCGGGCATTGCGATAATCATGGGTGTTGATTTACCTTCTTTAATGGCCTTGTCGGCAATGTGCTTTACTTCACCAAACTGCACCCAACCTGTCTGATCATCCCCTCCGCCATGTAAGAGGTACAATACAGGATAACTCCTGGAAGAAGTTTCATAATCCGGAGGAAGGTAAATGGCGTATTTGCGGGAACCTATCAGGATTTTGCTTTCCATCGTCAGCTCATCGTAAACCTTGCCACCCTGTGCAAAGCTCGTTTGCACGAATAGACATATTATGAAGATAAAAATTGTTGAAAGTTTAAGGCGATTCATGATTTGTATTGAATTGGTGTATTAGTATGAAATTTATTTTTTCTAAGAAATTCCTGATTTCTTTACATTTAGTCATAGCCTGACTTGATGATATTTGATTATGGCTAACACACTGTTCAGTCACGCCATGACGAACATGAATTTGATTAAACCCAGGCCTTCCCTCCTTCTTCCAGGGGAATACATGCATCATACCTTCCTGGCACATCAACATGTCTAAATACCTGGGTTGCTCCTGGTTCAGATGACACAAATCCCCAGACAGTCAACTGTTTAACCATTTTGTAATAATGCTTTGGATCATTGCTATCATTAGCTTCCTTTTCGAGGGTCAGCAGAAAATCATACCTTTCATCAGTTGAAAGATCCAAAAAGTTCTTTCCTGTTGCTTTCTGACAGTCATTTTCAAATTTTTCAATGCCGGTTTTGAAAACTTCCTGTTCTTCCGGGCTGTAACAATCCCTTACCATCACCTTCATGAATTCACCAACATTTGCAGTTTTTGCTCCAGGTGAACCGGGTGTTTCCGGAATAATGATTTCGCCGATCTCATTTAAAAGTGAAATTTGATCTGTCGATATGAATTCCGTGGTGGTGACATCTTCAGTAGTTTTTTTGGCGCATCCAGACAAAAAAGCCTCCGCCCCGATTATGGTCCCACCTAGGATGATCGATGTTCTTTGTAATGCTTCTCTTCTGTTCATTTCCCTGGAATTAAATGTTTTGTTTATTCATTTCTTTTACGGCATAATCAACCGCCCTGGCAGTCAGCGCCATATAAGTGAGCGATGGATTCTGGCATGCCGTTGAAGACATGCAAGCGCCATCCGTCACAAACACATTTTTTACAGCGTGCATCTGGTTATAACCGTTCAGGACAGATGTTTTTGGGTCTTTACCCATCCGGGCCGTGCCCATTTCATGGATGTCGAGTCCGGGTGCCTGTTCGGAATTTTCCCTATAAATATTTTTAAAACCGGCAGCTTCCAGCATTTCTGCACCACTATCAATAATATCTTCCAGCATGCTCAATTCATTTTCTTTATGCTCACAGTCTATTTCTACCAAAGGCATCCCCCAATCATCCTTTTTATCTTTACTTAAAGTGATTTTGTTATCTTCATAGGGAAGGCATTCACCCATGCCTGTCAGACCAAACCTCCACGGGCCGGGTTCGGTCATCTTTTCCTTGAAATCCACTCCAATCGGTGGTGTGTCTTCATCTACATTTCCACGGCTTCTCGATGCCCCACCCGAAAATGAATACCCCCTCAGGAATTTTGTTTGCACATCATCGCCATAATTACGGAATCTCGGCAGGTAAACACCGGTTGGTTTTCTTCCATAATAATATTCATCCTGCATGCCGTCATATTCACCATACACCCTTCCCCGGTAATTGTGGAACATCAGGTATTTTCCCAAAGCACCGCTGTCATTGCCGATTCCATTTGGAAAACGGGAAGAAGTAGAGTTTAACAACAACAAAGTCGTATTGATCGTGCTGGCATTTACAAAAATGACTTTTGCAAAATACTTGAATGTTTCTTTTGTATTGGCATCTATCACCCGCACGCCCACAGCCTTTTGCTTTTGTTCGTCATAAATAATGGAATGGACAACGGAAAACGGCCTTAATGTCATATTTCCTGTTGCGATGGCTGCAGGAATGGTTGCGGAATTGGCACTAAAATACCCCCCAAAGGGACAACCACGATGGCAAAGTGAACGGTACATGCAGGGACCTCGTCCATTGTGTTTTTGGGTTAAATTTGCCGAACGACTCACCACCAGATGCCTTCCCGGGAATTCCTTTTCAATGACCGATTTCACATGCTTTTCCAGGCAATTCATTTCCATGGCTGGCAGGAACTCACCATCTGGGATTTGTGGCAATCCATCCCGGTTTCCCTGAATGCCAATAAATTTTTCTACATAAGAATACCAGGGAGCAATATCTTCATACCGGATGGGCCAGTCTACGCCGTAACCATCTTTGGCGTTGGCTTCAAAATCTACCACACCCCAGCGCTGAGTCATACGTGCCCACATGAGGGACTTTCCTCCTACCTGGTAGCCACGTATCCAATCAAAGGGTTTGGTCTGAACGTACGGATGCTCCTTGTCTTTTACGAAAAAATGTTCGGTATCTTCGCCAAATGCATAGCACCGGCTGACAACCGGATTTTCTTTTTGTATGTCGTAGGGGATTTCATTACGGTGTGGAAGATCCCAGACATTTTTCGTGGCCGTGGGGTAATCTTTGATGTGTTCAACATTCCGTCCACGCTCTACGACAAGGGTCTTAAAGCCCTTTTCACAAAGCTCTTTAGCGGCCCATCCTCCCGACATCCCTGCGCCAATGACGATGGCATCATAGGTATTTTCGTCCTTTCCCTTTCCGTTAATGTTTACCGAGTCCAATTCTTCCTTATTCTTTATTTCCATTCAAGCTGATTTTAAAGCAAACCTAAATATAATATTATTTGTGAAAGTTGGTGGGTTGGAATTTTGTAATAAGCTTAAAACGGATTGGCAATCATTTAGAATGATAAAACTATTGCTCAGATTTTGTTAAGGTTGCTTAGATATCAAATTTTTCAGGTTGGTGAGACACGAACCAGGGTGTTGTGGGAAAAAGAAAAATAGCACTAAATTTTCTATGTTTTCAATTTTATAAATAGTTCTTTTAATTGTAATTATGAAAATTGATGAAATCTATAAACTTTGGAATCATTGTATTGAAGAACTTAAAGAACTCTCCAGCTTTTTTTCACAAGAACACCTTAATAACAATTTCTATAGAAGATTAATTATTAGGAACACATTTTCGATTATTGAAGCATATTTGCATATCAGCAGAGAATTGATAAAGCATAAATTGGCTTTAAATGACGCGATAAGTAAAGTACTAACAACAAATGAACTGATTATTCTTAGTGAAGAGACAGCTTATCTAAACAATAAAGGGGAAGTAAAATCTAGAAGAACATTCTATAGTTTTGAACCACATTTAAAATTTACATTTAAATGCATGTCAAAAGTATTTAATTCAAGTGAACCCAATTATAGTGATATAAAGTATAGCAAATTAATTGCTATAGCAAAAAGAAGAAACGATATCACGCATCCAAAAGAATATGATAAAATGATTATAACTAAGGAGGAATTAAAGGATGTGGTTTCTGCTTTAGAGTGGTTCTTCCAAATTCATGGAATGTATCTTCAAAAATTCAATATGTAAGTATATTTAACTAGTAAAATATTAAAGAATAATAATGACAAACCTTCTAAATAATATTAAGATAGAATATTTAGTCACATTCCACCCTACAAATGAAAGAATTCTTCCAGGACATCTTTGAATATCACCACCATTTCAATCAAAAAGTTGCGAACCTTTTGATTGATAACATGAACCAAATCAGTGAAAGATCCATTCCTCTTTTTTCACACATGATGAATGCCCATCAGATCTGGAATTCAAGAATATTAGGAACGAAATCATTGGGTGTTAATGATGAGCATACACTTGAAGAATGCAAGGAACTTGACAAAACAAACCTGCTCCATTCAATGAAAATACTGGCAGATTTTGACCTAAACATGGACCTGAAATATCAAACATCCAGAGGAGATGAATTTCAAAATAAAGTCAGGGATATGCTGTTTCAGGCTGCCAATCACCACACTCATCACCGCGGACAGATCATTTCAGATCTACGACAAAACGGGATTGTGCCGATCATGACGGATTATATTTTGTATAAGAGGTAAAAGTGCTAATCCTTTCCGGAATAGGTGATAAAACGACCAAATAATGAATAAATATAATTGGCAGGTTTCTTCATTTGCGCCTATTTCGATCCATTCAGAATATAAAATATAATTCATGCAATGAAAATATTCATAAATTAAGTGTAGAAGGCTAATCGATTAGGCGACAACATGAACAAAATTGTTGAAAAAATACAAACCAAACTTTCTCAAAAGGAAGATGTTCTAACAGAATTACGAAACCTGCCTGGCTCTGAATTAAACTCCTTTTTACTCGAGCTATTCCGGTTGAAATCCGAGGACATTTCCCCGTCTGAATTGTTGAATCAGTTCGGCAACAACCGTTTTGTTACTCCTTCAGAAACCAATATTATCAAAATCAAAAAAAATGAATTAGAATGGCTTAAATATGCTGAAAAACAGGGTTTTAGCCCAGTTAATTTATCACCTCTTGCTCCGTTTGGTTCGTGCTCAGTAGTTGGGTTGGTCAATCAAAACAACGTGGTGAGTGCTCTTCGGGGCACCGAAATCGTTTCGGATGCTACGAATGTTTTGGCTTTAAAAATTGCGAATGATATGAAAGGAGCTAAAAACAAACAGCAGGTCTTAAAATATTCAACGACGCACAGGCATGTACGCGGCCAGTATTTTACAAATCCGGAATATTCAGCCCATTTTTCGGTCTTTTGCCTGGCTTCTGGTGGTTCTGATCGAGGTAATTACCATTTTGAATTGTCGCAATTGAATGAACATTTCAGTATTTTATTTCATCTATTGTCCAGAAAATTTCCTGGAAATCAGTTAACTGTTAAGTTTTACCTGAAAAGTAATTCGGAACACATTCAATCACTTGTTAACAATAATACCGATCCATTTTGGTCGGATAAAGTAGTGGAATTTCAGGAAGAGTTTGAAAATAGGTATTATCAAACCATCCACTTTAAAATATTTTTGAAAAAGGATGGCCAGGAAATTGACCTGGCTGATGGAGGAGACGTGGACTGGACACAAAAGCTTTTAGGAAATAAAAAGCATCGATTATTTATAAGTGGTGCCGGACTTGAGTTAATTGAAAAAATGAGTGAAAGACTTTGAGAAAGCAGGTTGTGGGAAGGAGCAATATTCCTCCCATGGGAAGAGGGAGACGCTAAAACCAGGCTTTCCCGGGTCTTCTATTTCGGATATTCTTACTACTTTCCCAACATAATCTCCGGCCAACCATTGACCCAATTAATTTCCCGGATTCTTAACTTAGGTTTTCCTTCATCCTTTAAGTCATAAGCATGAAAAACCAGATAGTCCTTTCCATCAAAGGTATACGCCGCCTGATGACCCACAGCTGCCCATTCGTCATTTCCTTTGGCTACCAGCGTTCCACCTCCTTTAGACATTTTATCTCCATCCTTATCCAGGTAGGGCCCGCGGATATCATCCGATCTGCCGACCAGGATCTTGTAAGAACTTTCTACTCCCCTGCAGCAACGGTCCCACGAGACAAAAAGGTAGTAATGGCCATCCTTTTTAAAAATAAAAGGCGCCTCAATGGCTCCGTTTTGCATGGTTTTGTTCATTTCCAGCTGTTCATCTGTATAGAGCTTGTCATAATCGAGGTTTGGATTGGCCGCATCTCCTGCATCGCGATCATCCACGTAAAAAGCTCTTTCCCTGGCAGCAATCGTATACCACTCCTGCGTTGAATCCGTTACAATCTCAGTTAAATTATCTTTCATTTTGACCAGCTTCATGCCCATCCAAAATGATCCAAAAGACATCCAGGGCGTTCCATTGTCGTCAAAGGCTATATTGGGATCAATGGCATTCCACATATCCCGGCCCGGAACAGATTGTACGACCATTCCATGATCCTTCCACTCATATTTCGGATCTTCGGGATCAAGGGTAGTGTTGGTTGCTACTCCAATCGCCGAAGTATTCCTTCCAAATGCGGAAACAGAATAATAAAGGTAATACGTGCCATCCCGTTCAACAATATCAGGCGCCCACATGCTACCGCCAAAATCCGGAATGGTCTCCAGCACCCATTGTGGGGTTTCCTCGAATACCTGGCCGATATCTTTCCAATGGATCATGTCTTTTGAAGATTTGATATAAATCCCTTTGCCAGTATTAAAAATATAATAGGTCTCCCCTTCCATGATCATAACCGGATCATGTACAATGACCGAACGTTCCTGGCAGAAAGCACTATTCAAGAAAAAAAGATATAATCCAAGCGTGAAGATGTATTTCATTTTATTTTCGGTTGGTTTATTGCTAAAGCTATTAATTCCATATTTAATTATCTAATTCAAATGCTGATAAAGGCAACTTTCCAATGGTAAATATCTTTAAGTGGTATTTTTTGCGATTAGTATAAATTCTTTTAATTTAGAAAACACCTAATTTTTTAATTATGCCAATCTACATGGACCGTCACGATGTATCAGATGAAGTTACAGCTGAGATTGTCGCTCAACTTCACCAGGAGGATTTAAAAATTCAACATAAATTCGATTGTAAAGGCATGACCTATTGGTTTGACGATCAAAGGAAAACAGCTTTTTGCCTGATCGAAGCACCAAATTCGGATGCCGTGAAAAAAATGCACGATTCTGCGCATGGAGAGGTGCCACACCGCATAATTGAAGTGGATGACTCAATAGTTGAGTCTTTTTTAGGCCGAATTGAAGACCCAAAGAAATCACAAAACACAAGGTTAAACATCATTAATGACCCGGCATTCCGTACCCTGATGGTCGTGGAACTTAACAGGATTTCTCTAAGAGATCAATCATACAAAAAATTATTCAAGTGTACCCTTGAGGAAATAGGGAAATTCAATGGCCGGATCGTAAAACAAAAAAGGAATTATATACTCACATCGTTCGTTTCGGTCACAAAAGCTGTTTTATGTGCATTAGAAATCCAAAAATTGATTACAAATTACAATTCTGACAAAAAAGAAATAGAATACAATATCGGATTAAATGCTGGTGTACCGGTAACAGAAAAAGATGGACTTTTTGAAGAAGCTGTTAAAATGGCCGAACGTTTTTGTGCGATTAATAATAAGCAAATTGTTATGTCTTCGGAAGTGATAGACTTATACGAAGGTGAAAACCAGAACATTACAATAGATAGCAAACTTGTTAAGGTGATCTATCCTTCTGATACTGTTTTTTTAAATACTTTAATGGAACACATCGAAAAAGAATGGTCGAATACCTCATTAAATGTTGAAATATTTAGTAAAAATCTGGGGTACAGTAAATCCAAGTTGTATAGAAAAATCATGCCTATAGCTGGCAAATCCCTTAACGCATTTTTGAAAGAATACCGATTAAGTCACGCTTTGAGATTATTAAATGAACAATCCCTCAATGTATCTGAAATAGCTTTTGAAACGGGTTTTAACAGTCCAACCTATTTTACAAGGGAATTTAAGAAGCGTTATGGATACCTCCCCACTCAGGTAACAAGAATGTCTGGTATTGAAAATTTTGGTCCAACGGTTTGAACGAAATGTGATAATTTTTGAATGATTATTAATAGTAGGTTAATATTCAACAAGTTACCTTACAGTTAGTATTTACGTTAAACCAAAATTTTTGAATTATGAAAATCACAATTAAAAACTTTGCACTGTTGATACCCTGTTTGCTGGTATCTTTTATACTATGTGCACAAATGCCAAATGAAAGTGTCTCAGAAAAGTCAGTAGCGACTACTCCAAAAGATAATGAAATTAAGTGGGGAGACTGTCCTCCATTTATGCCTGAAGGATGCAAAATTGCCGTTTTACACGGTGATCCATCAAAGAAAAACGTGGATATCTATTTTAAAGTAGATGCCAATTCAGATATACCTAACCATTGGCACAATTCTGCTGAAAGAATGGTTCTTGTATCCGGAGAAATGGAGGTTCACTATGACAACGAAGAGCCTCAGCTTTTAAAAACAGGCATGTACGCCTACGGACCGGCAAAAAAACCTCATACCGCAAAATGTCTGGATAAAGGCCCATGTGTTCTTTTTATTGCTTTTGAGGAGCCGTTGGATGCTTTCCCTATCACGATGGCGGATAACTGATTGTAAAAATATTATTGGATGATCATTTTTTACTGCTATCATTAAATTGGTAGCAGTATTTTTCTTTTCACCAGCTAACGGCGATTTTTTTGAGCCAACAAATTTTATTACTGTTTATTGATCAATCACTATCACCGGGGTCATATATGAAAAATATTTATATTGAGGCAAACAATTAAACTATGTCGTATGCAAACCCGCTTTTTAATCACTTTTTATCTTACAATCTTATCAACTCTTTCTTACTCTCAAACAATACCCGTTAGCGAAAAAAAGTATGTCAATATCGGTGGAATAGAGCAATGGATCACCATTGAAGGAAGCGATGTCAAAAATCCGGTCATATTATTTATCCACGGAGGGCCAGGAAGTGTGTTGAGCCCCTATTCAGACCAGATTTATGGTAGCTGGAAAGATGAATTCACCGTGGTGCAATGGGACCAGCGAGGGGCAGGAAGGACGTTCGGCAAAAATGTCACAGGCAATGTCGAGGAATATATGTTCTCGAATCCCCTGACCATAGAACAAATGGTCAATGATGGAATCGAATTGGCTGAATACCTTATCCAACACCTTGGAAAGGAAAAGATCATTCTTTTAGGATCTTCCTGGGGATCAGTTCTTGGGTTGAAAATGGCTTTAAAACATCCGGATCTGTTTTACGCATATGTGGGACACTCCCAAATAGTTAATCCAACTCAAAATATGCAATACGGTTATGATGAAGTGATCAAGCATGCTGAAAATGCCAATGATCAGGAGGCCATCGAAAAATTGAAATTACTTGGTCCACCTCCGTATGGTAGCGCAAAAGATGTTGGGCAACTGAACCGGATCATCAAAAAATATGAAAATGCAGGAGTGACACCTGCGCCGGCTTCCTGGTGGAATGTAGCACCGGAATACGACAATGAAACAGATAGCAAAAACCGGTACAATGGCGATGATTACTCATTTGTCCACTATGCAGGTTTTGAGAAGCTGGGAATCAAAGCGATGAGCGCTGATATCAATTTCATGAAAGATGGGCTTAATGTTCAAATCCCCGTTTTCCTGATCCAGGGAGAAAAAGACATCACGACTCCCAAAAATTTCTCAAGAGCCTATTTTGAAAAACTAAATGCACCGGAAAAGGAATATTTTTTAGTTGCTGATGCCGCTCATGGCTTTAATCAAGCCGTCATTGATATGCAATACGAAGTGTTGACCGAACAAGTGGTTTCGATTATAGATAACTAATCTTCGAATTAAAAATTCAAAAAGAACCTTGTATAAAGAAAAAAACCAGTTAAGGATAAGTCCCCAACTGGTTTTTTATATAACCTAATTATCCCCTCTACCGGTCTATCGACGCCATCACACGCTTCATAAAATTATTCAGCGCTTCTTTTTCCGTCATCCCTTGCTTAATCAACTCCCGGACTTGTAGGGCTCCATGCAGGTTTGATAAGATCTCACCTAACACATCCAGTTCTTCATTCTTGATCGCTTCACTCTCCGTCAGGTGCTCCAGCACATCGATTGCTTCGATGACATAGTCCTGATCGTGCTCAGCAATAAAATCGTGAATATGCTTAATTACTGGCAATCTCATCAACAAATTCTTTTAGCGATTCTGCCTTGTTGGTCTGAACCTGCTTCACAAATTCACCCTTTTTGAAAGCGGCAAATGTTGGAAGATTATTGACATTCGCCAACTGGCGAGAATTTGGATATTTCTCGGCATCCACGACCACAAAAGCTGCCTGCTCGTTCTCACTTGCCATTTTCTTGAACTTTGGCTTCATGATCCGGCAGTTTCCACACCAACCTGCGGAAAATTGAACAAATACAGTATCGTTGCTTTGAACGATATCCTGTAAGGTATCTTCACCTAATTCCTGAAACATTTCTTCTTAAATTTTTAGACTTTTAATACTTCCCTGGACGGTATTTCCACCGCATACAAATATTTAGGTTTGCCCCGAAGGGATGGCTCAGCCATGAGACACAAACCTAGACAACGAATGATTAGTTTGAGCTCAAATAAGCCTGAACTCCGTCTCTATTAGCTGTCATCGCTGTTTTTCCTTCTTCCCAGTTAGCAGGACAAACCTCACCATGACTCTGAACATGGGAATAAGCGTCGATCAATCTCAGAAAGTCGTTTACGTTTCTTCCCAAAGGCATGTGGTTGATTCCTTCATGGAATACGGTACCCTCTTCATCGATCAGGTAAGTAGCCCGGTAAGTTACGTAATCACCGTTTCTCTGCTCTACGCCTAATTCATCATTGAAATAAACATCAGAAGTATCCAGAATACCTAAAACAGTTGATAGGTTCCGGTTGCTGTCAGCAAGGATATCGTAAGTCACCCCTTCGATACCTCCATTATCTTTTGAAGTGCTTAACCATGCAAAGTGAACTTCAGGAGTATCGCAAGATGCGCCAATAACGATCGTGTTTCTTTTTTCAAATTCAGGAAGTGCAGCCTGAAAAGCATGCAGTTCTGTCGGGCATACAAATGTGAAATCTTTCGGATACCAGAAAAGCAATACTTTCTTTTTGTTTTTCATTGCTTCTTCCAATACGTTAATGCGGATGGTGTCACCCATTTCGTTCATAGCGGGTACACTAATGCTAGGGAACTTCTTTCCTGTAAATGCCATAATTGTTTTTGTTTTTGGATTATCAAATAATTTTTAACCAGTGCAAAAGTAAGAAGTATTTTTATTAGATTTGATTAAACTTTTCTATACACAATATAGATAAAATCTATTATGAACATCCACCAGTTGGAATACATTGTCGCAGTTGATCAACACAGGCATTTTGCGCAAGCTGCAGAAGCATGCCACGTGACACAAGCAACACTGAGCGCCATGATCAAAAAGCTGGAACAGGAACTGAACATCAAATTATTTGATCGTACCCGTCAACCTGTCAAGACCACTGAAGACGGCCAGCAGGTCATTGAGCTAGCCAAAAAAATGCTGTTTTACAGGAACCAGATCCTCGATTTGAATGCTAAATCACCGGAGCAGTTGGGTAGCAGCATTACTCTTGGAATCATACCTACGGTGGCCAATTCCCTGTTGCCTATGATTTTACCCAAGCTATTGAAATCACATCCAAATTTGCAGTTAAAAATAGTAGAGATAACGACGGATGAAATTCGACAGCAACTCCTATCCGGAAAGATTGACATGGGCATCATGGCAACTCCTGTTGAAGACGACCAAATTGAAGAAAATATCCTTTATTATGAGGCTATGATGGTCTATGGAGTTACGGAAAGTCATAAAAAATATGTTCATAAGGAAGACATTCGAGGAAAAAGGATATGGCTGCTCGAGGAGGGGAATTGCTTCCGAGACCAGAGCATGACCATCTGTAATGTCAGGGAAAAAGAAGGCAGACCTGGAAACCTGACATTTGAGGGGAGCTCATTTGATACACTCTTAAACCTAACCGATCAGTTTGGGGGCTATACCCTTGTTCCCGAACTGTATTTCAACCTGATGCCCGAAAAGAGAAAGAAAAAAACCCGGCACTTCGAACTACCCTACCCCGTTCGGGAGATCAGCCTTGTTTACCATCGCCCATACGTAAAGAGAAGGAGCATCGAGATACTGACCAAAGAGATCAAAGATCTCGTCAGTCGCAAGCTTATCACCTGTAACCTTAAACCAATGGATATGTCCATAACGGGAATTTGATCATCAAAAGCGTTTTATTTTAATTTACTGTCATCCGACTAAATTCAGAAATGGTCAAAAAAAGTATTAGTAAATCAATTTTAGAGCCATTGTAATTGATTTCAGAAAAACATCCCCATCTGTCAGAACCCTTAATAAGAGGTAAATTCCCCTCCTTGGAGGGGCAGGGGTGGGTTTTTTACCAAATACCTAAACCATTGGATGTTTTCCCGGATGTCAGTAAGTTTATTTTCATCGAAAACAAACTACAAATGAAATCAGAAAAAGAAAAAATGCTTTCCGGTGAATTATACAATGCACTGGATCCGGAGCTATCAAATGAAAGAGTTCAAACCAGGTTGTTGCTGAAAAAATTAAATGATTCACGAGAGGACCAGGTAGAGTTACGGTCAGAAATTCTAAGGGAATTGATGCCCAATGCTGGTAAGGATCTGTGGCTGCAGCCACCTTTTTACTGTGACTATGGAACCAATATCAAAACAGGCGAGAAAGTATTCTTTAATTTCAATTGTGTGGTTTTGGATGTCACGCATGTCACGATCGGGAGCAGGACCTTGTTTGGCCCGAATGTTCAGATTTACACGGCGACCCATCCCTTGGATCATAATGAACGGGCCACCGGATTAGAATACGCCAAAGCCATAAAAATAGGAGATGATGTCTGGATAGGTGGTAGTGTTGTTATTTGCCCGGGAGTAAGCATTGGTGACAGGACCGTCATAGGAGCAGGTAGCGTTGTCACGAAGGATATTCCATCTGATGTTTTCGCTGCTGGAAATCCATGCAAGGTTATCAGGGATTTAGATAAAGGGTAAAATAAGTAGATATAACCTAGGCTTTTTCACAAAAAATTTATTTCAACCAAAGATTTACCCTGTTTATTTCGTTAGCATTTGAAACCCTAAACAAATGCTCAAATCCTACTTTTTCACTGTTTTTCTTAACAAACTCTTATTCCCAGGATGCATTTTATGCTTATCTGGCTGATTCAGCTGTGAAATTAACCAATGAAATTGTTGTTTATGATCCGAGCTATTTTTCCATTGATTACCCCAATGGTGATGTTCCGAAAAACATAGGTGTCTGCACGGATGTGGTGATCAGGGCCTATCGGAAGGTGGGAATTGACCTGCAAAAAGAAGTCCACGAAGATATGAAAGCCAATTTTGAAAAATATCCTAAAAATTGGGGACTGTCCTCGACAGACAAAAACATTGACCACAGAAGGGTTCCCAATCTGATGAAGTTTTTCGAAAGACATGGAGAGAAATTATCGATTAGCGATAGCCCGGAAGACTATTTTCCCGGAGATATCGTTTGCTGGAACTTAGGCGGCGGAGTAACCCATATCGGTATCATCATCCATCAACAATCATATGATAACAAAAGGAACCTGGTTGTTCACAACATCGGTTCAGGTCAGGTGATGGAAGACTTCCTTTTTGAAAGCCGGATCATCGGTCACTATCGTTACAAAAAATGAAGTGAAATTTTTATTCTGTTGGCCTGCAAATAAACGGCTTGAATCATTCTTTCAGCGTTACGGACACATTTTTTTCTTTTGGCCTTATTGTGATCCAAACGGTAAATTATTGCGGAGCAATTTTCGTTTTTTTAAAGAAAATGACCCGGCTATTCACAATATTTCTTTTAAACATCTTTCTGGTTTCCTGTTCAAAATCACAAAACCAGGCACGACATTCTTCTGAATTGGTTGGTGGCCCATGTGAAGGTTGCGAAGCGGTTTTTGAATACGGGAACAGGGATTTAAACCCCATTGACACCCTTCCTGACTTTGGTGATGAAGGACAAAAAATTAAAGTAACCGGCACAATTTACCTGAATGACGGCAAAACACCTGCAGATGATGTCATTTTGTACATCTATCATACCGATCAAGAAGGAATTTACCCGACCAAGGGCAATGAAACAGGTTGGGCCAGGAGACACGGTTATTTCAGGGGCTGGATTAAAACAAATGATGATGGGAAATATACATTCTACACATTGAAACCAGGCGTATATCCTAGCAGGTTAGCTCCAGCCCACATTCATCCGATCATATTGGAACCTGATGGCAAATATTATTGGATCGAAGACTATCACTTTGAAGGAGACAGCCTACTGTCAGAACGTGAAATTAACCCCGAATCTCCCAGAGGTGGAAGTTCGGGAATTCTTCAGTTAAAAAAAGAAAATAACATCTGGGTTGGAACCAGGAATATTATATTAGGAAAAAACGTTCCTGACTATGAATAGCCCACCTTTGTAAAGTTTTAACCCGGAAAATTCAATGAATTTTCCGCACTGATGCTTAGATCAGTATTTTCAACCCGATGGGCCGTACTTCCTTCCACTCCACCCGCTAATCAAGACAGGATTCTGGTATGTCTCCAAATGTGTAGTGACAAATAAGGCTTGTACTTTTTGAACGGAAGGAAACAAACCAATGGGATAAGATGAAAGTGATAACTCAAAACCTCAAACTTTCCCTGAGCTTGATATACCCACTTTTACTTACAGGGAGAACTTCTCCATTTTTTAATTTGACGATGTAAGAGTCTTTTTCATACAGTTCAATTGAATCCACGAAGCCCATTCGAACCATGTAGGACCGGTGAATACGGACAAATTCTTTGGGGTTCAGGTGGTCTTCAAAATACTTCATTGTTTGCTGTTTTAGATGCTTTTCACCACTTAAATGGAACATCACATAGTCATCTTCAGCCTTAAGATATTGAATTTCATGGGTGGGAATGATACGGATCTTAGGACCGGTTTTAACCACTACCCTATCGATAAATTCAGTGTTGTTCTCTTCCAGTTTAATTTTCAATTGCTCTGCTTTATGGGTGGAATCACCACTTCTGAGCCTTTCTTCTGCCCTGGTGATAGCTTCCTTCAAACGCTTGGAAGTAAAAGGCTTCAGGAGATAATCTACAGCATTTTGCTCAAAAGCTTTGATGGCATATTCGTCGTATGCTGTAATAAAGATGATCTCTGGCTTTTCTTCCACCAATTCGAGCATTTCAAATCCCGTTAGTTTGGGCATCTGAACATCCAGAAATACCAATTCAGGCTTTTTATCATGGATAAACTTCAGAGCATCAAAACCATTCTCGGCTTCACCTATAACCTGAATCCCCGGCATATCCTTAAGATTTTCTTTTAAAAGAAGTCGGGCCAATTCTTCATCATCAACGATCAAGGCGTTAATCTTCATGAACTTGTGGAAAAGTTAGTGTTACCGTGAAAATACCATCTTTGTCGGATATTTGCATTAAATCGGTCCTGCCATATATTAAATGCATTCGCTGACTGATATTTTTCAGACCAATTCCCGTTCCCTTTCTTAGCTTTGTTTCGGCATCATAATTATTCTCAATTTGTACTTTTAAAAAGCCCTGAAAGCATCCTGCCTGAATGGAAATAGTCGATTTTCCCGTATTTTGAGCCACTCCATATTTAATGGAATTTTCGACAAGGGGCTGCAAAATCATATTAGGAAGTTTGGCACCTAAGCAATTTTGATCGTAATCTTCCACAAAATTCATTCTTTCCGAAAACCTCACCTTTTCAATTGCCAGGTAATTTGAAATGACATCAACCTCTTTTTCAAACAATGTCATTTTATTTTCACCCTCCTTGATCGAATACCGGAGAAAATCAGATAGGTGAGATACCATTTCCCGTGCTTTTGAAGGCTCTTTGATCGTCAGGGCACTGATGGAATTCAAGCTGTTAAACAAAAAATGAGGATTGATCTGGGAGCGTAACACATTTAATTCTGCCTTTTGAACGGAGGTTTTTAGTTCAGATTCCCGTATGAGTTTTTCTTTGAAATGATTATAGTAAATGATGACATAATAAACAAGGGTAATGAGTGCATAATACAATAGTCCGTTAATAACCTTCCAAACAATTGAATTATCAAATAACAACATGTAATCACTCTGCAAATACGGGATAATCTTGACCGAATAATACCCAAGGGACAGCCATGACAGGATCGTAATCGCTACAATAGCGAGATGCTGCAGAATCAAGGTAGTTGTTTCATACTTTTCCATTTGGCTGTACCGGACTGAGTACCAGATCGCCAATCCAAAAAAACTGTAAATGAGATTGAATACAAGGCTGTCAACAATCGAGACTATCAGTGGGGCTTCAAACACCTTGTAATTGGCCATATAGTTACCAAAACTAATGATCAGCCAAAAAAGGTAATATAATCCTGTATAAAGCCTGCTTTTTAATATAGGGTGTGTCATGGCCGATTATTTGCGAATGATGTGGTTATTTATTTCACCTCCGCCAAATACCACCGTTCCCCTAATGACCAGTTTTCTTGTATTATCAACCGGATCACCGGTTACCACCCGCCTTTTATCATCCCATCCACCAAATATAGGTGTAACCTTCACCTCAATATTCCAGTGTGCAGGAACATGCAATTCCCATCCGCCAAACATCGCAACAACTTCCAGGTAATTCACACCTTCGGCAAGTTCTGCATTGGTAAGGTCCAACTCCGATCCTCCAAATATTGCTGTCATTTTTCCACCTTTAAAATTATCGGATATGACGGTGCGGACCCCTCCGCCAAATATGGCTACCTCATCAATAAAATCATCCCCTACCGAACTGGCATCTGAAGTATCTGCTTTTGTACCAGAGGAACCACTCCATCTTTTATCTCTATCACGAGACTGGTGGCGTCTTGAAATGGAAACAATCACAAAAATACCAGCTATGATAAATGCTATCGGCCAAAACCGGTAGAAATAAAAGCTGAAATCATAGAAAATGTCATCCATCAAAAAGAATCCTCCTATTGCCAAAAAGATGATTCCGGGAACCGGTCGGTCATTTGTCAACAATGAAAATATACCGATCAATACGAATATCGAAGGCCAGCTAAATACCCAACCCGGCAGATAAAACAAATGTATTTTATCAAGAACCAGAACAGCTCCGATAAGGATTAGAAATAATCCCACTAAAAGTCTTTTTTCTCTAATAATTGGTGCCATTGTTTATATATTTTTTGATGATGATCGAAAATTGAACAAACACCTTATTATTAAGAATTTGAAATCGGTGAATGACCGTCATAAATCGGTGAATGATCTATTGATACCTTGAAATTCAAAAATTCCACCATTTCACCATAATAATTGTAATAATTCTTAAATACCCTATCTTTAGGGATTCAGTCTTATTTTTTATTCACTATATGATCTTTTACCGGGCATGAAAGCTACCAAAAAGAATCTTGAAAAATACTGGAAACAGAATCTGAAATACCTCGTCATCCTGTTGACCATTTGGTTTATTGTATCATTTGGCTTTGGGATACTGTTTGCCGATCAGCTTAATCAAATCAGAGTAGGCGGTTTTAAACTGGGTTTCTGGTTTGCCCAGCAAGGATCTATCTATTCATTTGTCATTTTAATTTTCGCATATGTGTGGATGATGAACCGACTGGACAAGAAATTTGATGTCGACGAAAAATAATTTTTTACCCTGAATTAACCCTTCTACTCAATGGATGTACAAACCTGGACGTATATTATCGTCATAGCTACCTTTATCATTTATATTGGAATTGCCATCTGGTCAAGAGCCCATTCAACCGGTGATTTTTACATTGCAGGTGGAGGAGTCCCTCCTCTAGCGAATGGAATGGCCACTGCAGCGGACTGGATGTCTGCAGCCTCTTTTATCTCCATGGCCGGTCTGATTTCCTTCATGGGTTACAGCGGTTCCGTTTATCTGATGGGCTGGACAGGAGGATATGTATTACTCGCGCTGTTGTTGGCTCCATACCTGAGGAAATTTGGAAAGTTTACGGTACCCGACTTTGTCGGGGAAAGATATTATTCCAATGTGGCACGGACGGTAGCAGTTTTATGTGCTTTGTTTGTGTCCTTCACATATGTGGCAGGCCAGATGCGTGGTGTGGGAGTGGTATTTTCGCGATTTCTTGAAGTTCCGGTTAATTACGGGGTTGTCATCGGAATGTTCATTGTTTTCTTTTATGCGGTCCTGGGTGGAATGAAAGGGATAACCTACACGCAGGTTGCCCAATATTGTATACTGATTTTTGCCTTCATGGTACCAGCCATTTACATCAGCATCATGATGACCAACAATCCCATTCCTCAACTAGGTTTTGGTGGTACACTTTCGGATGGAACATTCCTGCTGGATAAACTTGATGGCTTGCATGAAGAGTTGGGTTTTGCACCATACACAGAAGGAAGAAAGAGTACGATCGATATGCTCTTTATCACCATGGCATTAATGGTTGGCACTGCCGGACTGCCTCATGTTATCGTTCGTTTCTTCACAGTTCCAAAAGTCAAACATGCCAGGTTATCAGCTGGTTATGCACTGATTTTTATAGCAATACTTTACACTACTGCGCCTACTATTGCCGCTTTCGCACGAACCAATCTCATCAATACTGTCAACAACGCTAGTTATGATCAATTACCCGGCTGGTTTAACAAATGGGAAATGACTGGATTAATTGAATTTGATGACAAAAACCAGGATGGAAAAGTTCAATATGTAGCTGACGCGGAGAAAAATGAATTGACCATTGATCAGGATATCATGGTTTTGGCCAACCCGGAAATTGCCAAGCTCCCCAACTGGGTTACTGCCCTGGTTGCCGCTGGAGGGTTAGCCGCAGCTCTCTCAACGGCTGCCGGACTATTATTGGTTATATCAGCATCAATTTCACACGACCTGATCAAGAAACAACTTAAACCAGACATTTCCGAAAAAGGGGAATTAATTGTTGCTCGGGTTTCGGCTGGATTGGCGGTCGTGCTTGCGGGTCACTTTGGTGTTAATCCTCCGGATTATGTCGCTGCCACGGTCGCTTTCGCCTTTGGATTGGCTGCATCTTCGTTTTTTCCCATCATCGTATTGGGAATTTTCAGCAAACGAATGAATAAAGAAGGTGCAATTGCAGGAATGATTACAGGACTTTTATTTACCTCAGGCTATATCATATTTTTTAAATTTGTCGATCCCGAAGCAAACATTCCGGACAACTGGCTGTTTGGAATTTCCCCTGAAGGCATTGGATCGGTAGGAATGATCCTGAATTTTCTTGTCGCATGGGTCGTCATGAGTTTTACCCCTAAGCCTCCGAAAGAAATTAGAAAAATGGTAGAACACATTCGTTATCCAAGAGGAGCGCAGGAAGCCCATGAAATAGAAATGTAGAAATGATTTTTTACTATTTTTGTGGTAGGTTTTCCAAAAGGATATGAAAAAACTGCTTTTCAAAACACTTTCCGAGATCAATAAGAAAATATTGCCGAGTTATATCCACAAGGATTTGACCAAGCTGTCGAAAATTGACAAGGCCATTGTTGGTTACCGGATTTGGGTCACAAAGTCCTACCTGGATGCTAAATAGTAGGACATCTATTCTGTCAGTAATTTCGATTTATCTTTCATAGAGAAATTATATAACAGGTTAATCATAAATCTGTTTCCCGTTTTTATTTCTGAGATCTCATCGGAATTGTAGTTTTGAGAAATTGGTGCTTGATATTGAAAGGCCAATGTAAAATTATTCCGCAACACTTGGGTCCCCAGCGAGCAAAAAGTAGCTGATCCTCCTGTATTAGGCTGTTCGACCTTACCATCAAGATGTTTTTCTGCCGATTCAAAATATATCCCCGTATAGGGTAAAAAGGAGATTTGAGGGGTTTGAAAATAGTAGAATAGATAAACACTGGAGTTCAATTGATTCCCAAATTTATATTCATACTTATTAGCGGTATTGTATTTGTAAGAAGATTCAATGTTTAACCCCAGATTGTTAAATCGCAACGTATAATTCATTGAAATCAAATAATCCAGGCTACCAGAGCCCAATTGAAAGTTTCTATTGATGAGTTCTCCATTGTCTTCACTTTCAAAGTCCCCTAATGGCAACTTTACTCCTGCTCCCAGAAGAAGAGAATGCTTCCAATCGTTTGTAACTTCATCGCCGGTATTAAAAGGATTGTAATACAGCAGAACCATAGGATCACCTACTCCACTCTCGGTTACGTCCTGGTGACTACCGTCCATCTGATTCCGTAAATATGGTACAATCGCGTACATCTGAAATTTCGGATGAAAAACGTATCTTCCGTAAAGATCAACTCTCTGATAAGTGTCGTGTGAGTATTCGTCTTCAAGGTATTCGCTGTCATAGGTGATAGATGCATTAAAGGAAGCGTGGCTGTATCGAACTCCAACAAAATGTGAATTGTATTGTGGTAAAATACCATAGTAAAGCCCTCCCAATTTACAACCACACACATCGCAACCATAAACTATAGAGGATGAAATTACTAAAAGAAGAAGAACTACTATTATCTTTTTCATCTGTTCATAAATCTTGTATCTGAAATAAACTCCCTGTCTGTCAGGGTTTTTAGAAAGGCAATGACCTTTTCTTTCTCCTGTTCGCTTAGAGGAATTCCCAGTTGGCTCCCGTTTTTTAGTTCCTCATCCAGTGAAGGTGAATCGATCACTCCATTTTCATAATGATCCAAGACCTCCTCTAAAGTATTAAATTTAGCATTATGCATGTACGGGGAAGTCAAAGCGACATTTCTAAGGCTCGGCACGCGGAATTTGCCAACATCTCCATCAAATTCGGAAATTCCTGCTCGGCCAATGTCTGAGAACACATCATTAATTCCATTATTTCTAAAAGAAAAATCAGAAAACAGCTCACCGGAATGACATGAGCCGCATTTGGATGAAAATATTTCCATACCTTCCAGTTCTTCTGACGTCAGGGTTTCACCTTCCCCCCTCATGTGCTTGTCATACTTAGAATTGGACGACACCATCATGACCGTAAATTGGGAAAGTGCATGAAGCAAATATGGAGAGGTAATTTTATCAATACCAAAAGCACTGTTGAACAATTCTAAATAAACCGGATCGGCGTTTAATTTTTTCACCACATTGGCAAGCGTTTCATCCATTTCAAAATCAGATTCAATTGCATTGATGGGCACAAAATCCAAATGGGTTACTCCACCATCCCAGAAAAATTCTTCCATAAATGCAAGATTAACCAATGAAGGGGCATTCCTGATTCCGCGCTGATCATTCACGCCTACGCTAAGAGGGTGTTGCTGTGAATCGGCAAATGCCGTTCCCTGGATATGGCAATTGTTGCATGATACGCTTCCATCCCGTGACAAAGTAGGATCAAAAAAGAGCTTTTTTCCCAATTCAAAACCATCCTTTGTAACCGGATTGTTTTGAAAAGTATAAGTTGGCTCAGGAAAGTTGTCCGGTTTGACAAACACATAAGCCTGATCCGGACTAGCTTCCTTATCAACTGAGCAAGAAAAATTAAAGAATATGCACATCCATAAGATATGTAAATGTGCATATTGCTTTTTCGTTGTCATTTTATTGATGAATATGATCCAGGATAAACGTGTCAGGAATAAACTCAGCAAACGGTTGACCTAATTTTGGCGCATGCACTGAGTATGTGGTAGAAAAGTCCACGCCTACTCCATCCAGAATTTTCAGGGCATCTACAATAATATGTGCATTTGGCGAGAGATTTTCAGCAACACTCACATTCGAGTCAAAATCCAGTGTGACGGTCTTGACATTATTCACAAATTTTTGGTCTTCACCCTCGGCCGGTTCGACATCTTTCCATCCACCAACATGGAAGGAAAACGAATGTTCATGAATCGTCCACCCATCACCAACTACCTCTTCCTGCCCGGAATTCTGGGCGCCTCCTTCCATAGCAAAGCCAATGTACCCGGCATTCCAGTTCCAGAACCACGCACCCTCGGCAGGGTCGAGCACCCCGCCAGCAGCGCCTTCCTGCACACCGTCTTCTTCTACTCCTACCGTAAAAGTGACTTTGTTGTAAGAACCGGCGGGTACATCATCAAGCGTAATGAACCTTGAAGAGGCATTGCTTTCCAAAACATGGTAATACCCTTTCACTTCATCTGCGTTTGCCGAAACGTTTACTTCATCTTCATACAACTCACCATTTGGACCTTCCAGTTTGATCTTACTGATGTAATAACCGAAAAGGGTCAGGTTAAAGGGCTCCCCGGAATCGGTTGTGTACATGTAATCACCTGATCCAGGGTCGGATAACGACATGTTTTGTGACCCAACCACGTTGTCAAATTCCAATTGAAATGTCCCGAATGTCTCAGGGTTTTCTTCACCATTTTCCTCACATGATGAAAACAACACAATAGTGGCGATTAACGCCAATAATAATTTTTTCATTTTTTGTTTAATTATTTCTTAAATGATCAAAGCATAAATTTTGCCTTGACCGGGATTACTTTTGAAAAATCAAAGAAAATCAGTCAGGTGGGATGATTCCCTGCTGACCTCAATAACCAGAAATAATTAAACCAACCGTGGTGGGTGAAAAATATCAGCGAAAGCTGAGTTTGAAATATGTTCAACTACAAAGGGGAACTCCATCTCCTGGATTAAAAATCCGGATTCAAGAGAGATCGTTTGGACTTCGTGTTTGAAAAATGTGAACTGCGGCTTCAGGTTGATATTTTGATCATTTTCCTGCTGTTCCTGAGCCTTGTTCAATTGTTTTGCAAGAAAGCAATGGCCACCGCACATGGTAATAGGCTTGTCCCTGTTGATACAAAGAACAGTTGCGATATAGTCCCTCCGCAGGTTGAAATCGAGATACACTAATGGCACCAACAGCGTATTGGCCAGTGTGCTGATTATTAATGAAAAGACAACTATTACTTTCACAAACCTCATCGATGCGCAAAATTGAAAATTAATTTGATACTATAAAAATGTAAGTCGTAAAAAGATTGGTAAGTCGTTCACCTTTAAGCCTTCTGTTTCCCGGCTTTTAAAAAGAAATATCCCATTGAATCCTGAAGCGTTGTGTTGAATGGATTTCGTCAGGTGTATGAAGGTCAAGCAATGAAAAGTCAGTCTGAAGACGATTTCTGAACCCATTAAAATAGTAATTCACACCAAAAGTTAATTCATCCCGATACTGCTCTTCATCCTCTGATATATTTTCATCGTTATTGGCTATCCGAAAGGCGAATTGCAGGTTTTTTGTGATTCCATCAATTACATACCCGGGAAAAAATCCAACCTGAACAAAATATCCTCGCATATTACGATCCACATTGTCAATTCTGTCATTTATCTTTTTATAATGAAGCTCCTGTAAAACTGATATTCCCTTGTATTTAAACATAAAATCCTGAACGACCTGGTCGACTTTATACTGACCTGGTTCTCCTCGTAAAAATGCATCAAGCAATCCCCCGCCCCCGGATGAAAAACGGGTATACGGGCTAATATTGGTAGCTCCTGCCAAGGCAATGGATCCCCGGGGCGCTTCATTGCCTTTCCTGTCTGAATCACTTTCGCTGGTGGGTATCGGCTCTCCAATAAAATTCCATTGAAATCTTCCCATATACATCATATTGCTATCATCGTTGGCGAGACTTAACAAGCCTGTACCTGTATAAACAGCAGCTATGTAATCAAAATTCGCAATGCTTTCAGCCCCAAAATTCCCATAAATGGTAATCCCAACCTGCCGGTCGATGGTAAAAGCCCTGTTGACGATAGAACGTTCGATCAAGGTTTGCTTGCCCGATGAAATATCACGTTCGCGATTATATGGCACTTTATATTGACCTATCCGTGCACTAAAACCTCTCCATTTTTCGAACTTCAAATTAGCATTAAGCAATCTGGAGGCCGCTAATTCATATTCAAAATCGTATTTAATGAATTCTTTACCCACATGACCCTTTGCTTTTAGCCTGGCCCTTCTTATGATGATTGAAGGTCTCTTATCTGCATGAAAGCCATCAGCAGACCTGGGGTTTGAATCAAAGGAAGAGTAAAACCTGAATTGAAACCTTAATTCTGGTTGCAACGAAAAAAATCCGTCTGTACTTTCAATATTCAAACCATTTTTGTCGTAACGAGCGACAACTTTTCCTTTTTCGTCAGATGGATTATTTTCCTGACAATAAGTAACCAAGGCAAAAAATATAGCTGCCAGCGTTAAAAATGCCTTTTTCCTCATTAATAAAAATTAATCTATTGCAGTCTTAATGTTAAGAAACCGTGAAATAGGTAACATTAAATTAATTTTCCAATAACATTGATATTAAGAGATTGTTAAGATTTTGAATTTTCGGGATGAATCTTTTCAAGAATGGCAGAGAAAAATATAACTGAAAGTGCCCCGATCACATTGTACCAGAGGAACGGTACTTTTGTAAAGACCCAAAGGCTAAGAATAATTATCTCAGATATAGACGCTGCAATGAGTGTATTTCTCCAGCCAAGTTTTTTGAAATAGAATGCCACTAAAAAGATTCCAAGTATTGTTCCGTAAACTAAAGAACCCAATCGGTTAACCGCTTCGATCAATGTACCCAACCGGTTTGCGTACATAGCAAATAAAACAGCATAAGTTCCCCAGGCAACGGTCATCCACCTTGAAGCATTCAAATAGTGTTGGTCTGAGCCATCCTTTTTAATAAGCCGTTTGTAAACATCTATAAGGGTTGTGGACGCCAAAGCATTCAGTTCACCGGCTGTTGATGACATAGAGGCTGATAGGATTACTGCAATTAATAATCCAACCAAACCTGCTGGTAAAAAATTGATCACATAGGTGAGGAAAATAAAATTTGTATCGTTGGTGTCTGCTTCGGGGTTTGCTTTTTTGATCACCTTAAGGGCTTGAGCCTTTGTCAACTTGGATTGCTCGTCAGCTTCTTGCAGTTCCCGGGTTGCGCTTTCTATTTTAGATTCATCATTTGCGGAAATAGCATCCAAAAGATTAAAAGCCTTTTCCCTTTTTAGTTGATGATTTTCCTGGTAATCCTCCTGCAAGGTTACATATTCCTGCCCTACTGACGACTCAATGGTATTTTCCTCAACTACATTGTTAAAGAAAAGCGGTGGAGCATTAAATATGTAAAAAACGTAAACCAATGCGCCTACAAGTAAGATCAGGAATTGCATGGGGATCTTGACGATACCATTAAAAATAAGACCAAGCCTGCTTTGAGTAATTGATGAGCCTGTCAAATATCTTTGTACCTGCGACTGATCCGTTCCGAAATAAGAAAGCGAAAGAAATAAACCACCTATTAATCCCGACCAAATGTTGTACTGACTAAACGGGTCAAATTCCAAATCGACTACATTTAACCTGCCGGTTTTTCCAGCAAGATGGAGTGCATCGGTAAAGCCAACATTTTCCGGAAGCATTTTCACAACCAGCACTCCCGCTATAATCATTCCTGCAAGGATGACATACATTTGTTGTTTCTGGGTCTGGGCAACCGCTTTTACTCCACCAGAAACGGTATACAATACAACCAAAACCCCTATGACCAGGTTGGTATAATAAATATTCCAATCCAATAGCGTGGATAAAATCAATGAAGGCGCAAAAATTGTAAACCCTGCTGCCAAACCTCTTTGAGTAAGGAAAAGGAATGCAGTAAATACCCGAAGCACAACATTAAATCGCTTTTCAAGGAATTCGTAAGCTGTATAAACCTTCAGATTGTGGTAAAATGGGACCAGAGCAATGGAAATAAAAACCATGGCGATCGGCAATCCAAAATAGATCTGGATAAACCGCATTCCATCATCATATGCCTGTCCGGGACCGGAAAGAAAGGTAATGGCACTAGCCTGGGTGGCCATGATCCCCAATCCAATGGTCCACCAGTTCATGTTTTTATCTCCCAGCAGATAACTTTCTATATTCTTACTGCCACGTGTTTTCCATATCCCATATATCACAATAAACAGGAGCGTGCCAAGAAGTACAATCCAGTCGAGTGTCCTCATTCAAAAAATTTTGTAAATAGATAAAATGCGAGGATCAGAAGAGTGTGAAAGCCCAGCACAAAAATGTACATGCCTTTCCACGATTTGAAAAATGGAGGAAGATCTTTGGTAGGAATTTTATCTTTGCTCTTAACTTCTTTCATCAATATGATCTAAATGAGCACGGTCATTATAAAGATCAATAGAAAAATCTGAACCGTCATACCTTAATTTATAAAGACAAAGATTGCCATGGTCAAAGGCATCCATATCTTTCAAATGGTTATTAGTAAGCCAGGAAAGCAATATTCTCATTGCCCGACCATGCATACAAACTAAAATGACATTCTCATCCTTCTTTGACAAAATATAATCAATAGCTTCTTTTTGCCTTCTCTGCACATCGATCGGACTTTCCCCCTCCTCTATTTTGTGTGTAATATTGCCATTGTTCCATTCAGTGATGGTTCTGTAATACCGGGTATTGTTATTGGCTGAATATTCTAATCCTTCGGAAATCCCCCAGCTGATTTCATCAAGTCCCGGTAAAGACTCAAACGGAATACCGTCCTCAATGAATCTGATTACAGACTGGCGAGTCCGCTGTAAGCTGGATGTGTAAATCTTATCAAATGGGATGTCTTTATAACTCTGATAAAACGCTTCCGCCTGTTTAATTCCCACGGAATTTAACGTCGTGTCAATTCCCCTGCCCTGGACTATTCCCTTTTGGTTATACCCCGTCTGCCCATGCCTGACTAAATATATCTCTTTCATTTACCTACTTAAAAAATTGATTTGCATCCGTCCTGATTGATGTTATAGACACAAAAAAACAGATTAATAACGAATTAGGTGTTTGATGTGTTATTTTTTATAATTTTACCGCCGCCAAAGATTCAACTTTTATCATATTTTTTCAAGCAATGTTCGATCCAAATTTTGATTTAGGCCAATTAAACAAAATGTGTGAAGGCAATATGCTGGAACATCTTGGCATACAATTCACTGAAATCACCTCAGAATCGCTTACAGCTAAAATGCCTGTTGACCATCGAACAGTTCAACCTTTAAAACTACTGCATGGAGGCGCATCTGTCACGCTGGCCGAATCACTGGGTAGCATTGCGGGGTATTTGACCATTGACCCCAAAAAACAATTTGTGGTAGGATTAGAAATAAACGCCAACCATATAAAAAGTGCTCAATACGGAGAAGTTGTTTTTGGAACCGTCAAATCCATTCACGCCGGAAAAAAGACTCAGGTTTGGGAAATTAAAATAAACAATCAAAAAGAAGAGCTGGTTTGTATCAGTAGGATTACGTTAGCAATATTAGAGAAAAAGGCTGTTTAACTATATGGGAGAATTTCAGGGGACAATCACCAATGTTTCATTAGAGGAAATACAAACTGATCAAATTGTAGGAAATGCGTTGAACAATAAATTTCCCTTCGTATTCTGGAGAAAACCACAAGCTGACCGGTTTCATTTATCCATTGCCCTGCAGGAAGATACGGTACTAAAAGAATATCAACTGGAAAGCCTGGAGTCCGGATTCCTTTTCAGGCCTTTCGAGGAAAACAGTGACCACGAAAATCATTTCATTAAAAATGATATTTTGCTGGAATTCCGCACCGATTCCTGTACAAACCTTCATACGTCTCCGCATGTCAGCCAGGATGATATTCAATTCTTATTGGAAAAGTCGGAAAATCCTGCATTTGCAGATTATTATACTTCTGATAAGAATCCGTACACCCAATCTGAGGAACATGAAAATAAGTTTATACAATTAGTTGAAAGATCAATCGATCAGATCAAAAATGGGGCTTTTCATAAGGTAGTACCTTCCCGCATCAATAATATCAATCTGCCGAATGATTTTGATCCTATTCATTTTTTTAAGAAACTGGAGCAGACCTATCCCAATGCATTTGTTTACCTCATATGTCTGCCAGATGCCGGAACATGGATCGGAGCTACTCCTGAAAACCTTATTTCGGTAGAAGAGAATAAGATCTTCAAAACCACCGCATTGGCGGGAACGCAAAAGTACGAAGAAGGCATGAGGCTGGTCGACGCCGCCTGGAGGCAAAAGGAAATTGAGGAACAGGCTCTTGTCTGCCGATACATTATCAATTGCTTTAAAAAGATCAGATTGAGGGAGTTTGAAGAGATCGGGCCAAGAACGATGAAAGCAGGAAACCTAATCCACCTAAAGACGGATTACATTGTCAACATGGAAGAAGTTAATTTTCCCCAGCTCGGGTCGGTCATGCTCGAATTACTTCATCCGACTTCCGCTGTTTGTGGAATGCCAAAAGATCCCGCGCTTAAATTCATCAAAGAAAATGAAGGTTTTGACCGCTCATATTTTAGTGGGTTTCTCGGACCGGTTGCAACAAAAGAACAAACGAATTTATTTGTAAATCTCCGATGCATGAAACTCAACAATGATCATTCGGCAGATATATATGCAGGAGCCGGTGTTACAATAGATTCAGTACCGGAAAAAGAATGGCTTGAGACTGAGATGAAAATGGAAACGCTTTTGAAGTTAATGTAGGGCAAACAGGTTGCTGGTTTCTTGTTGCTGGTCAAGTCCCTTTTTTGTACTTATCATGCAAACCTACCCCCTCAAGAATCATTGGAATAATTTTTTCAAGCCTTGACTTTTTGGTGTCTTCCCGTTTTGCACTTTCAATGTATTCGGAAAATTCCCGCTTACTGGTCAGATTCAGTTTTTCAAATTGATCTCTTACTTCCTGATTTGTCTCAAATGCAAGTTTTAATTCATCCGGAATGACTAGCGGCTTTTTCAGATCAGGCTTGATTTCTTTTCCCTTTTTCTGATTTTCAATCGCTTCGGCTACATAATCACGAATGATTTTTTCATTCATTTCTTCAAGGGAACTAAACCTTAACTGTCTCATTGCCTTCGTTTTGCCTTCCTGTGCATTAACTAAAAGTTGATGAGGATCCTTTAATAAACCACCCTGAAAAAACCAAATCCCTACATAGGATTTGAATGCGCCAAGTCCAAGCACATTTTTATTATTAAGTGTATAAACAGGAAATCCCCATTTGATTGATTCAACCAAGGGAGTGGATTGTAAAATTGATCGGAGTTTATTCAGTTCTTCCCACCATTCATCATGACGGGTAACGTATTCATCAACAGTTTTGGGTGCAGGCATGAGTAAACAATTTTGATTGATTAAATTAATAATCTCGCTGTAATTGACCTCAAAATCCTTGGTTTTTCTTTTAACAATTCTTATTCAAAGCACTTTCCGCTTCAGACACACCTAAGTTCATAGCAGTTTGAAAATCCTTGCAGGCGGCTCTTTTGTTCTTCAAATGTAAATAAAGGGCGCCACGATTCAGATAGACAACTCCATAGTCATTCTTAAGGTTTATGGCTTTATTGTAATCATTCATAGCGTCCTCGACCTGACCAAGTAAATGTCGACTGTGACCTCGTAAATAATAAGCATTTGGACTGTTCATATCGTATTCAACAGCCTGGTCGTAGTAAAAAAGTGCCTGTTCATAATTCTTCTTTCGATGATAGTCCTGGCCCAGACTAAGCAGGGCTTGCACATGCTTGTCATTGAGTTTCAATACCTGTTCATAATCTTCAATCGCTTTTTCATATTCGCCAAGTTCTTCGTAGGCACGTCCACGATTATAAATGGATTTTACATGACGGGGATTCATTTTCAGGAACTCATCGTATTTCTCAATCGCCTGCTCATACTCCCCTTTTGCGAATAAATCGTCTGCAACCTTAGAATCGTCCTTTTGGCAAGAGCCAAACATGACTGAAAAAAGAGTTAAAAATATTATTATCCTTCCATTCATCTTCTACCAGTTGTTTATTTCTAAACTGAAACGTTATTTTCCCGCAGCGCGTTATTCAACGAAGTTTTAAGGTCAGTACTTGCCTTTCTCTTTCCGATAATCAACGCACAGTTTACATTGTATTCACCAGCAGGAAATTTCTTTGTAATGCTACCGGGAATGACCACACATCTTTCAGGGACATAGCCTTTGTACTCCACAGGCTCCTCACCCGTCACATCAATGATCTTACTGCTTGATGTGAGGGTCACATTTGCTCCGAGCACAGCTTCTTTACCAATCCTGACACCTTCAACCAATATACATCTCGATCCAATAAAAGCGCCATCTTCGATGATAACTGGAGCAGCCTGCACAGGTTCCAGTACTCCTCCAATACCAACTCCACCACTCAGGTGTACATCTTTACCAATCTGCGCGCAACTTCCTACAGTTGCCCAGGTATCAACCATCGTTCCTGAATCAACATATGCACCAATGTTAACATAGGAAGGCATCATCACCACGCCCGGGCTTACATAAGAACCATATCTCGCGATGGCGTGCGGAACAACACGGACACCTTTTTCAGCATATTTATTTTTTAGCTTAATCTTATCGTGAAATTCAAAAGGGCCAACTTCAATCGTCTCCATTTCATTGATTGGAAAATAAAGAATAACTGCTTTCTTCACCCAATCATTCACAGTCCATCCGCCATCTGCAGGCTCGGCCACACGGATCTTCCCACTATCAAGATTCTCAATAGTTTCCCTGATGGCTGTTTGTGTATCCTTATCTTTTAGCAGATCCCGATTCTCCCAGGCACTTTCAATAATTTCTTTTAAATGCATATAATATTGTATTTGAAGTTTATATTTCGGTTATGTCAATTCGTAAAAAAGCTGCAATTGTTTCTGTACTCAAGCCGGTAGACGACGCGCGAAATTACAAAAAGATTGGGATTTCATTGGCCGAAACGAATAATTATGACCTGTTCATGATTGGCTATCCCTCTGGATCGAAGCCTGAACTTCCAAATATTCACTTTTTAAAGCTTACAAAATTTAAAAGGTTGAGTCTCGCAAGATTATTTACACCATTAAAAGTATTAAAATTTCTAATTAAAGTAAAACCAGAACTAATCGTATCTAATACACATGAATTACAATTAGTTATACTTATAAACAAAATATTATTTGGTAGCAAAATTATCTACGATATCCAGGAAAACTACTACAAAAACATTGCGTCAAGCAAGACCTACCCTTTCATTGTCCGAAGTATTCTTGCCGGATACGTTCGGTTAAAAGAGTGGTCCTTTTCCAGGTTTATGGATGGCTTTTTACTTTCGGATCCATGCTATGTCCAGGAATTGAATTTTATCAAAAGCCCCTATCAGATAGTTGAAAATAAGAGTACTATTAATCCCCCCGATCCGGGTATTTCTCAGAAACCAAACAGCTATAAATTCATCTATTCCGGAACAATCGCTGAGGAATACGGCATTTTCGATGCAATAAATTTCATTGTCAAATTAAAAGAACACATTCCGCAACTTAGCTTAATCATCATCGGTTATTGTGCGAAAGAATCCACACTTCGAAAATTGAGGGGTAAGATTTCCAACTTCAATTATATTCGATTAATAGGCGGAGATTTGATAGTTCCTCAAAATAAGATCCTTAAGGAATTAGAAAATGCCGATTTTACCCTTCTGCCCTACAAAACTGACGCGTATTACTCGAACAGAATCCCAACAAAAATGTATGATTGCCTAATGCTGAATAAACCTATGTTTATTAGAAAAAACCCAGCGTGGAATCCCATTGTAGATGAGTTCGATGCATTTATCTTTACTGATTTTTCCAACATAGACAACAAACTCCTTGAGCAAATAAAAAGTGGAGATTTCTATTTCAAAGGGAATCACAGCAAAGCTTCCTGGCAATATGAAAAAGTAAAGCTCATTGAATTCATTGATTCAATTTTTAATTTTAGACAAGGCTAATTTTATTTTTTGTTAAATATAAACCAACGATTTTTAAAGAATTTCGTAGATTTATTTGTATTTATAATTAACTAAATATATTTTTAGGTTTATCTAAATAATTACATTGGGATTTCTACACTAATGATCAACTTAAGTTATTCCGAGGAAAATTATCTGAAAGCCATTTATCATCTGGCCGTAAATGGCAACGGGAAAGTTACGACTAATTCCATTTCAGAAAAGCTACTTACCAAGCCGGCATCGGTCAGCGATATGATCAGAAAACTTTCTGACAAAGGTGTAATCAATTACAAAAAATATCAGGGTGTACATCTGACAAGGCTGGGAAAACAAATGGCACTAAAAGTAATCCGGAAGCACAGGTTATGGGAAGTTTTTCTTGTGGAAAAGCTAAACTTCAACTGGGATGAAGTACATGAGGTAGCGGAACAACTAGAGCACATTAAATCCCCCCTACTCATCAAACGACTGGATGAATTTCTGAAATTTCCAAAGTATGATCCTCACGGGGATCCTATACCGGATGAAAATGGAGACTTTGCTGAAAGTCAGCCCATCGAGCTAAATGAAATGGGCGAGGGCAATTCAGGAATATTAGTCACGATAAAAGATACCAGCGCTCCTTTTTTGAAATATCTGGATAAGCTATCCATTCACCCGGGAGTAAAAATCAAAGTTGTAGAAAAAATAGAATACGATGGATCCATGCAAATCGAGCTCAGCAAAGGAAAAGTCATGCATATTTCCAAGGAAGTATCAGGAAACCTATTGGTAACGGAAGAATTATGAGGGTAAGAGATTATGTTTTTGCAATGAAGACAAACCATGTGTTAGGCTGGAGTACTCCACAAAGATTTAGCAGATGGAGGAAAAGTTGGCAGTTTGTAATTGACAGTTGGCAATTCATTTACACATTGCTCACTTTCAGAACACTATCCGGTCAACTTAAATCAGGTGGTTTGCTTCTCCTTTATGGATTAATTTCATTAATTATTCTCATCTCTTGTAGTAAGAAAGACCAATCACATGACAATGGCAAAATTAACATTCTGGCGACCACGGGGATGATTGGTGATGCGGTTAAAAACATTGCCCGGGATTCTGCGAATGTGGTGGCTTTAATGGGACCCGGAGTGGACCCACACCTTTATAAAGCTACTCAGGGCGATCTGAAAAAGCTGCAAAATGCAGACATCATCTTTTACAATGGCTTGCACCTGGAAGGCAAAATGTCGGAGATCTTTGAGAAGTTGAAAAGACAAAAACCTGTATATCCGGTTTCTGACGGCGTCCCTGTCTCAAGTCTCAAAGTCACTGATCCCAATTCAAATATTTACGATCCGCACATTTGGTTTGATGTTTCCATTTGGAAATATGCAGTTTCTCAAATCAATGAGAAATTGGGAGAAGAATACCCCGCAAACAAGGAATACTTTAACCAAAATGCACAGAAATACCTGGATAAATTAGACTCTCTTCATCAATCTGTGATAAAAATGGTAAATGAAATCCCAGAAGATGAAAGAGTATTGATCACTGCTCATGACGCTTTCGAATATTTTGGTGACGCCTATGGAATGGAAGTAAAGGGACTTCAAGGCATATCGACTATGTCGGATTACGGATTAAAAGACATTACCGATCTGGTAAATTTTATCATCAAAAGAAAAATTAAGGCCATTTTCATAGAGACCTCAGTTTCCGAAAGATCCATTAATGCTGTGATTGAAGGCTGCACAGAAAAGGGGCACGATGTTGCGATTGGAGGAAGCTTATATTCTGATGCAATGGGGCCAGACGGGACTTTTGAAGGAACATATCTCGGAATGGTATCGTCGAATGTTCAAAAAATTGTAGAAGCTTTAAAATAGGGATATATGTCAGCGGAAATTGAAAACCCGGTTTTGGAAATACATGATCTGACAGTTACTTACAGCAAAAAACCAGTTTTATGGGATGTAGACATGACCATTCCCAAAGGATCTTTAGCAGGCATCATCGGACCAAATGGGGCAGGAAAAAGCACTCTGATCAAATCCATTATGGGTCTGGTTCCTATAGCCAGTGGCTACATTAAGATCTTTGATAAAGATCTCAAAGAGGTTCGAAAGAATGTCAGCTATGTTCCTCAGAGGGGTAGCGTAGATTGGGATTTCCCTGCATCCGTAGTTGATGTGGTCATGATGGGAAGGTATGGGCATCTCGGGTTTTTCAACTACCCCAAAAAGGCTGATAAAGAGGTTGCTTTGGATGCATTGCGAAAAGTTGGAATGGATGCTTACAAAAACCGGCAGATCTCTGAGCTATCAGGTGGACAGCAACAGCGTGTGTTTCTGGCAAGGGCAATTGCACAGCAGGCGGATATTTATTTCATGGACGAGCCATTTGCCGGGGTGGATGCTGCAACTGAGAGAGCCATCATAAGTCTTTTGAAAGAGCTTGCTGACAAAGGTAAGACCATAGTGGTTGTTCACCATGATTTGCAAACAGCTCCAAACTATTTTGACTGGATGGTTTTACTCAATACCAGGTTGGTGGCACACGGCCCTACCCAGGAAGTTTTTAATGATGAAAACCTGAAAGAAACATATGGAGGAAAGCTGACCCTTCTCAGTGAAATTTCAAAGTTATTAGAAAACAAAAGATTTCCTGCGAGGGAAGCCAAATAATGGAATCATTACTAGAATTCTTTTCATTCAGCGATCATAACGTGCAAAGTGTCGTGATAGGAAGCATTTGGCTTACAGCCTCCTGCGCAATCGTCGGAACATTTTCATTCCTAAAAAAAAGAACACTGGTTGGCGATGCTGTTGCACATTCCGTTTTACCTGGCGTTTGCCTGGCATTTATTTTATCAGGAAGCAAAAATCCATTATACCTGATACCCGGGGCTTTTTTGACAGGCTGGTTATCTTTGGTTTTGATCGACAAAATTGTTGCCCATTCAAAAATTAAAGAGGATACTGCTATTGGCCTCATTCTTTCTGTATTTTTTGGATTGGGAATATTGGCACTCACTTACATTCAGCACACTGATTACGCCAATCAATCAGGTCTTGATCACTTTTTATTTGGAAAGGCAGCCTCAATTGTACGGGAAGATCTTTTAATTTTTTCAGTTATCGCCATTATTCTGATGATATCCGTTATCCTTTATTTCAAGGAATTTATGCTTATTTCTTTTGATGAAGAATTTGCCCAAAGCATTGGTGTGCCGGTAAGGAGAATTGAGCTTTTATTGACTACATTGACAGTTTTGGCTGTTGTGATAGGAATACAGGCTGTTGGTGTTGTTCTCATGGCAGCTATGCTCATTACACCTGCAGCGGCCGCCAGGTTCTGGACAAACGATCTAAAGATCCTGATGTTGCTTGCTGCATTATTTGGGGCCTTTTCAGGTATTTCCGGAGCATATGTATCTTACACCGCACCTGCGATGCCCACCGGTCCATGGATTGTCGTCATCCTTTCAACTATTGCCATCCTTTCCTTCTTATTTGCTCCGACAAAGGGAACCTTATTTCGATTGCTTAAGCAAGTAAAGATCAAAAGGAAAATTAAAGACGAAAATACACTGAAAACCATGTTTTACATGGGTGAAGAGTTGTCTTCTTTTTACCATCCAATGGAGGTAGAAGAAATGATCTCCAAACGTAAAATGCAGAAAAGTAGCCTGGAGAAAAGCTTATTGCGATTGAAAAAAGAGGGGTATCTCGAAAAAGAAAAGACTGGCTGGGTATTAACAAAGGCTGGAAAAGAAAAAGGACAGCGAATAGTAAAACTCCATCGGTTATGGGAAGTTTACCTGACGAAATACCTAAACATTGCTCCCGACCATGTACACGATGATGCGGAAAACATCGAACACGTTATCACTCCGGAACTGGAAGAACGGCTGGAGAAACTACTGAATTATCCAGAAACCGACCCTCATCAATCCAAAATACCTTACTAATATGAATGCATTTTTGATCATATTGACCGGATCGTTGGTTGCCATTACCTGTGGATTACTAGGTTGTTTCCTGATTTTGAGAAAAATGGCAATGATTGGTGATGCTATCTCTCACTCAGTCTTACCAGGAATTGTCATTGCGTATCTCGTAGCAGGAAGTCGAGACTCCACACTCATGTTGATTGCGGCAGCGATAACAGGGGTTTTCACGACTTTTATCATTGAATTTTTAAACAAACACGGTCGACTCCAGAGTGATGCTTCTATTGGAGTAACCTTTACCTGGCTGTTCGCTATCGGGGTAATCCTGATCTCTGCCTATGCCGGCCAGGTCGACCTTGACCAGGATTGTGTTTTGTACGGTGAAATCGCCTATGTTCCTTTGGATAGCTGGATTACCGGAAGCGGAATTAACCTAGGTCCACGAGCGCTTTACATCATTGGTTTTGTCTTGCTGCTGGTTATTTTCTTTATTGTAATAGGTTACAAAGAGCTTTTTCTGACAACTTTTGACCCTGCATTTGCCTCCGCGATTGGAATTTCCGTGACTTTATGGCATTATCTGTTGATGACAATGGTTTCCATCACAACCGTTGCATCGTTTGAATTAGTTGGTGCTATTTTGGTCATAGCCTTTCTGATAGCTCCTGCAGCTACAGCATACCTGTTAACCGACAAATTCAAAACAATGCTTTTTCTAACCGTAATCATAGGTGTAATCACTTCATTTTCAGGATATTATCTTGCAGAATGGATAAATGGAAGCATTTCCGGAGCAATGTCAGTCATATCCGGCTTATTATTTGCATTAGCCTTTCTTTTCTCACCCAAAGAGGGAATTGTCGTCAAAAGGGTTAAGTATGGTTTTAAGACAAATTGATTATATCTTTTATCAAAAAATGTCGTTCTTTACACTAAAATAAAAGCGGGAGCATGAAAAAAGCACTTTTATCTATCTTATTACTCACAGCAATTTCTCTTTCCTTTGCATTTATCCAACCAACTGTCGAAACAGAAAATGAGTTGGTAAAATGGTACACCATTGAGGAAGCACAGGAATTGATGAAAACTGAAAAGAGAAAAGTCTACATTGATGTTTTTACAGACTGGTGCGGGTGGTGCAAGGTGATGGATAAGAAGACTTTTACAGATCCTGAAGTTGCTAATCTTTTGAACACCAAATTTTACGCTGTAAAGCTAGACGGTGAAGGAAAAGAAGACATTGTATTCAAAGATCAGACCTTTAAGTTTGTCGCACAAGGAAGAAATGGCTATCACGAATTGGCTGCTGCTTTACTTCAAGGCAAGCTAAGTTATCCAACTTCAATTTTCCTCGATGAAGATCTTAACCTGCTATCTCCCCTACCCGGCTATTATCCGCCTGAGAAGCTTTACCCCATTCTTAAATACATAGGAGAAGACATTTACAAAACTACTTCCTATGAAGATTATATGACCAAAAATAGTCAATAGTTATCAGTACTCTTTGCCGGTTTCCTCTTTCCGTTTGACAGGTGATAAGCTGTAAAAGCTCCCACTACGGCTCCTGCCAGATGCGACTCCCATGAAATACCCGGCTGATTGGGGAATATTCCGTAAATCATCCCGGCATAAAAAAATAGGATCACAACGGAAATGATCAATGACTTCATATCCTTTTTAAAGAAGCCATAAAATATTAGAAAGGCTGCCAATCCATACACCAGTCCGCTGGCACCAATATGGAGATTTTTCCTCCCAATGATCCACACAAGAATATTGGTAATGAAATAACATGAGAAAAATACCTTAGGCGCAATTTTCTCATAGAAAAAATACAATGTCCCACCTAGTATAAGGAGAGGAATGGTATTTGAAATGATGTGCACAGCACTACCATGGACCAATGGAGCTGTAAAGATCCCAATCAATCCTAAAAATTCACGTGGTAAGATCCCGAAAACAGAAAGGTTGAGATGGTAAAATTCTGATACTGTGAAAATTAACCACATTAAAAAAACCAATCTGCTCGGAACGATTAACCCACCCTTAAACACAAATATCAGCTTTTAGATGGATCATTGACCAATTTCAGGTCTACAAGTTTGGCTTCCTCATATCCAACTGACAAATACCCAAGAACACCGCCTGTTGATTTGGCAATTTTATTAGAAAAATCTTTCAGGCTTTCATAAAGATGGATGGCAAATGACTTTTCCAGTTTGGGAAAAATATCATTCAATTTTCGAATATTTTCCATCGCAATTTCAGAAATTTCTTTCGGATCTTCCGGTAGTAACTCCAGGAGGCCTTGTAGATTAGTAGCGAATTTTTTATCAACCAATGTGTAGTAATTAATCAGATCCTCTCGTGCCCTGGTCTTTTTATGTTTGGTTATATGAATTGCATCTTCAATTTCTTTTTTATCAATCACATTATCGGCTCCGGCAATTAAAAGTGTTATCCAAACAGGAGTATTTAAAAGTGTCTCCATTTCGTCTTCCGTCAGATTATTGAATTCCTGAATCATTGTTTCTACAGTTTTAAAATATTTTAGTTATAGATTAAAAATGGTAAGATATTTATTCAAGCTCAAATAGCAAAAATAAAAGTAATGCATTCACCTGATAATTATTCACAAAAAGCGTACACAGGATGATCATTTAATGAGTAATGTAATATCAGCATTGTTTTTCATCCACGGATTGTTTTAATATTGTTTCAAAAAAACAGATATTTCAGTAACTTATTTTTCGTCAAAAATTTTCATCAATCATATTTAACCGGCTATGTATAACACGGACACAGTAAAAATCTTTGCTGTTGAGGATGACCCGACATACATAAAATTTCTGCAATACATATTATCATTAAACCCCGATTACGAAGTAAACATATTTACCCGGGGTGATGACTTACTGAAGCATATTCATGAGAAACCGGCGGTCATTACACTTGATTATTCATTGCCTGATATCAATGGTGTGGATCTTCTAAGAAAGATAAAATCGCTCGATCCGGAGATCAATGTTATCGTCGTTTCAGCACAGGAAGAGGTAGGCACAGCTGTAGACCTGCTTAAATTAGGAGCTTTCGATTACATTATTAAAAATGAAGAAACCAAAGATCTGCTCCTGCACTCCATTCAAAAGGCCCTTCAAAATGTCAAGTTAGTGAAAGAGATCAATTCCTTAAAAGAGGAATTATCTGAAAAATATGAATTTGGAAAGATCATCATCGGAAACAGTAAAGCTATAAAGGCCGTTTTCAAAATGCTCGAAAAGGCTGTTAAAACCAACATAACTGTATCGGTCACAGGTGAAACCGGAACAGGAAAGGAATTGGTTGCCAAATCCATTCATTACAATTCACCAAGAAAATCACAGCCGTTTGTACCTGTAAATATTGCGGCGCTTCCGGAAGATTTGATTGAAAGTGAATTGTTCGGTCACGAAAAGGGATCATTTACCGGAGCCATTACACGAAGATTAGGAAAATTTGAAGAAGCAAATCATGGAACCATTTTCCTGGATGAAATTGCGGAGATCCCAATCAATTTGCAGGCAAAATTATTGCGGACGATCCAGGAAAGGGAAATCACAAGAATTGGTGGAAACAGTATCATCAAGCTGGATGTCCGGATCATCGTTGCCACGCATAAAGATATGGCTGAGGAAGTCAAAAAAGGACGGTTTAGAGAAGATTTGTATTATCGCTTGCTGGGATTGCCTGTTTGGTTGCCACCGCTGCGGAACCGTGAAAATGATATTCTTATTATCGCCAAACACTTTTTACAACAATTTTGCATTGAAAATGATATGGACACCATGTTTCTGAGCAAAGAAGCCCAGGATAAGCTCCTCTCCTACCATTGGCCCGGAAATGTCCGTGAGTTGAAATCAACCATTGACCTGGCTGCTGTAATGGCTAATGAAACCGAAATTCAGGCAGAAGATATCAAATTTAATAGTGTGATACGCGATGACACTTTTAATTATGAAAATCTGAGCCTGAAGGAATATAATTTTAAGATTATTAAACACTATCTGGACAAATACAACGATAATGTATTAGAAGTGGCAAAAAGATTAGATATTGGCAAATCAACCATCTACCGATATCTAAAAGAAATGGAATCCATGCATATATAGGGACTATTTATGTCAATCATTAATCGCATTAACGAGCTATCCAAAGATCTTTTCCTGGTAAAAACCCATCAGGAATTTGGAAAAGTACTTCGTGAAGGGTTTGGCAAACTCGTTCCTGACATTTCAAAAGTACTTTTGTATAATTTTGAATGGCAAACCAAAGAATTTGAGCTGTTTTCTTCTATAGGCTTCCGCGAAATTGATTTTCTGTACCAGGACAAAGATGTTGAGAAAACATTATTCCATATTTTTGAAACCGGATCATCTATCATTAATGGATCGATCACCCAGAATTCAAAGATCAAATCCCTGAATCCACTTGCCACAAACGGTTCGGACGCCTGTCTTCCTATTATTCCTTTCAATGACCCCACAGGCGTATTGTATGTATTCAGCGAAAAGGAAAATCTCTTCGATCAAGATGTGGTTTCCATGTGCCAGATGATCTCTGACATGGCGGCAAGAGCCATTAAGAGACTGAACCTTCAAAAACATCAGATCAAGCAAAGCAAGACCGCTGAAAAGAGATATATCTCGCAGAAAAACCTGATGAGCGAAATCTTGAATTACCTGCCTGTTAATGTATACATGAAAGATGAAATAGGTCGATACATTTTTATCAACAAACAAGGTGAAGAAACCCTCGATATATATGGCGGAGAAGCCCTGGGAAAAACTGACCATGAATTATTTCCAAAATCCCAGGCTGACAGATCAAAGATCATTGACCAGCAGCTAAGGGAAGACAAGAAGCCTGTTACGATCCAGGAAGACATGTTTTTTGACGGTTACATGCATCATATGTACACTAGCAAAAAATTCATTAAAACCGCTGATAACAAAGAGGTTATATTGGGGTTTTCGATCGATATAACAGATAACATCAACATACAGAAAGATCTGGAAGAACAAAAAAAGTTCATCCAGCAGGTACTGGATTCCAGCCCAAATCAAATATATGTCAAGGACGATCGTGGCAATTATTTACTGGTAAATCAAAGCTTTGCTGACTTATTTAATTCAACAAAAGAAAGCGTCATCCAAGCTCGCCAAAATAAAAAAAAGTATTGCTTTGATAACAATGATTTAAGCATTTCCAAAGACAGGGAAGTTGTCTCTTATAACAAAACGATTGAAATGGAGGAACAACTGACTCTGAAAAGTGGTGAAGTCAGGAGATTTCATACTACCAAACTTCCTTTGCCAGATAAGAATGATATTGTCAACGTGTTGTGTATTTCCGTTGATATTACAGCAATTAAAAAGAATGAAGAAGAGCTAATAAAGGCTCAAAAAGCCAAGCAGCAATTCCTTGCCAACATGAGCCATGAAATCCGCACTCCTATCAATGGAATTGTTGGCATGATCAGTTTACTGGAAACAACAGAAACTACTAAGGAACAAGGTAAGTACATCAAATCTATTAAGAGCGCTTCACGGAATCTAAAGGGCATTATCAGCGAAATACTTGACTTTTCTTTGATCGAATCTGGAAAAATTAAGATCAATACTGTTGCATTTGAACCTGAAAAAATATTCCATGACATCGTTTATGCGAGTGAGAAAACAATCCTGGATAAAGGTTTGGAATTTGACCATTATTATGATAAGTCTATTCATGGAATATTAAAGGGAGATCCTGTTCGCCTGAATCAGATTATTTTAAATCTGATTAACAATGCTGTGAAATTTACCAGCAAAGGAAAAATCAAATTTCATTTTAAAGCCGAGAAAGAAGGTAAAAATAAACAAAAGGTTCGTATCGAAATAGAAGACACAGGTATTGGAATTTCAAAAGATAAAATAGATGCCGTATTCGAAAGCTTTAAACAGGCCGATGAGAGCATTAACAGAAAGTTTGGCGGAACCGGCCTCGGATTAGCTATTTGCAAAGAATTGGTTGAATTACAGGGCGGTACCATCAAATTGAATAGCAAATCAGGGGAAGGCTCAAAATTTGAGGTTATCATTCCTTATGAAATTGGTAAGCTGGAAGAAATACAGGCTGTTAACATTGACAAAGAATCTGAATCAGCTAAATTAAAATCATTAAATTTTAATGGCGAAAGAATATTACTGGTTGAAGACAACGAGATCAATGTATTCTATGCAAAAACGGTATTGAAAAAATTTAATGCAAAAGTCGATGTTGCGGAAAACGGGAAAATAGCTATTGAAAAACTAAAAGAAGAGGACTACAGACTAATTTTAATGGATTTGCAAATGCCGGAGATGGATGGATATAAAGCCACTCAATATGTCCGAAATGAGTTTGAATCTCCTAAGAAGGACATCCCGATCATCGCAATTACTGCAAATGCACTTAAGGGTGAAAGAGAAAGGTGTCTGGAAGCCGGAATGAATGATTATATTTCAAAACCCTTCGAGCCTGAAACATTGAAGGAGGTGTTACTCCAATACAGTAAGCCTGCAAGCCCAAACGGAAAGAAAAACGTATCCAAATCAATGAACTTATCCGGCGAAAATAAATGGGTAGACCTCCGATATCTTGGAAAAATAAGTGACAATGATAAATCGTTCATGAAAGACATGATCGAAACTTTTATCAAAAACACTCCTTCGGATATTGTTCAATTAAAAGAGCAGGCAGCTCAGAAGAATTGGAAAGAAGTAGCCTTGCTTGCACATAAAATTAAACCCGCTATTAAATTCATGGGGATACAGAGTGCCATACATGGAATATTAAAAATCGAAGATAACAGCAAACAAGAAAAAGAGACAGATAAAATTCAGCCGATGGTAGAAAAACTTGAAAATGATTGCAATTCTTCAATAGCCGAATTAGAACAAATCCTTGAAAATGATTTTGAGGGAATTTTGGAAGTGAAAGAATAATGGCCCACCTGAAAAATTCCATCACCAGATTTTTGATTCTGATTATTTTTATTCTAGCGTTTACTCAATGTACTGTTCTTAATAAAAAGGACTACATGGAAGTACATAAGCCCGTGAAACACAGAAAACCCTATAATCACAAAAAGAATAAAAATGCCAAACGACTCAGAATAGCAAAAATGAAAAAGTAAGATTTGATTGAATCATCCTATTGCTTGAAAAGATTAAAAAAATAGACGAGGGCTGCCGGTAACTGGATTCGTGAGGACGAAATTTCAAGAAGAGTTGCTTTACCTGGCTGTGAATGATTCTCAAAATTCCTTTGAAATAAGAAGTGCTAATTTTGGCAGCTCCTCGTCCTATTTTGGTATAAAAATACTGCCGTACTCTCTTTATAAATATGAGTTTGATCATGTTTTAGTAAGATTCCTCTGCCTTATTACCATTTTTTTTGATGTAAAAACAATGAATTAATCTTAAATCAATCAACTTAAAATATTTCAATTTATAATTGATTAAATTATATTTGCTAAACTAAAACCTGAAAATCTTGAAAAACGACGTCGTAATTGTAGGAGGAGGGATTGTAGGACTTGCTTCTGCACTTAACTTAAAGAAAAAAAATCCTAAGCTTAAAATTAAGGTGATCGAAAAGGAAAAAACCCTGGCTGCTCACCAGACTGGAAACAATAGCGGGGTTATACACTCAGGCCTCTATTATAAACCAGGAAGTTTAAAAGCCACTAATTGTATTAATGGATATAAAAAACTTGTCAGGTTCTGCGATGAAGAAGGTGTTCCGTATGAATTGTGTGGAAAAATTGTCGTGGCAACCAAAGAGAGTGAGCTCCCTCAACTGGAAAAATTATATGAAAGAGGAGCTCAGAATGGGCTAACCGGATTTAAGAAGCTAAATTCTGAAGAACTAAAAGAATACGAACCTCATGTGAATGGCATTGCAGGGTTTTTTGTGCCGCAAACGGGAATTGTAGATTTCAAAGTGGTGGCCGAAAAATACGGCGAAAAAATCAAACATGCGGACGGAGAAATCCGAATGGAAGAAAAGGTATTAAAGATCCATGAGCAAAATGGCCATTCCGTTGTTCAAACAAATAAAGGTGATTATGAAACGAAACTGGTAGTAAACTGTGCTGGTTTGTATTCCGATAAAATTGCCTCCCTTGTCGAAAAGAAACTAGATGTTAAAATTATTCCCTTCAGGGGTGAATACTATAAGTTAGCTAAGGAAAAGGAATACCTGGTGAAAAACCTTATTTATCCGGTACCGGATCCAGCCTTCCCATTTTTAGGTGTTCACTTTACCAGGATGATGCGTGGAGGCATTGAGGCAGGACCTAATGCGGTTTTGGCATTTGCACGTGAAGGTTATACTAAATCCAAGATCAATCCCGCAGAATTCATAGAATCGTTAATGTGGCCGGGATTTCAAAAAGTAGCAGCTAAGTACTGGAAAACGGGCATGGGAGAAATGTACCGGTCATTCTCCAAAGCAGCTTTTACCAAGGCTTTACAACAGCTAATCCCGGAAATCGAAGCAAAAGATCTCGTTCACGGAGGAGCCGGGGTGCGCGCCCAGGCGTGTGACCGAAATGGTGGATTGCTAGATGATTTTATGATCCTCGAAAGCAAAAATGCCGTGAATGTTTGCAATGCACCTTCCCCTGCTGCAACTTCTTCGTTGGCTATCGGAGATACAGTTTCGGACATTGCACTGAAAAAATTGGGATAAAAGAAAAGGTCAATAGTTTACATTTTTATAATAAATATTAGATAGAGTAAACAATTTGTAATATCTTGCGTTCAGAAATGTGAAATTCATTAAAGAAATGAGAAACTTCCTTTTCAACATATGTATTTGCTGTTGTTGTTGTAACATCAAAATATTGATGGAGAGGAAGAATATTATATAAAAATAATAAAAAAGAACTGAAAAAAGGCCTTTCCATCGACATGGAAAGGCCTTTTTTATTATACAAAACTCAAAAATGATTACTCAGGAATTAGATTATAAACTGGTTGAAAGGCTGGATAAGGTTGGAAAATTTGTTGGTCACACGCCACTATTCCCCATTCAAAACCTCCATGAAAACCAAAAAGTAAAAATATATGCCAAGTTAGAATGGCAGCAGTTGGGAGGAAGTGTTAAATCCAGACCGGCTTACAATATCATTAAAAATGCCATTTTGGATGGGCAATTAACTTCAGACAAAAGCCTGTTGGATGCAACCAGTGGCAATACGGGAATCGCCTATGCAGCTATCGGCGCTGCATTGGGAATTAAAGTAACTATTTGCCTACCTGAAAATGCCTCAGAAGAAAGAAAATCCATATTAAAGGCATTTGGGGCTGAAATTATTTACACATCAAAATTTGGTTCAACTGACGAAGCCCAGGAAATTTCAGAAGATCTGTTCCAAAAATATCCAGAGAAATACTATTACGCCAGACAGTACCAGAATGACTCCAACTGGAAGGCCCATTACCACACTACTGCTGAAGAGATCTGGAAACAAACAAAAGATTCCATTACACATTTTGTTGCCGGGCTTGGAACAACTGGAACTTTCGTTGGGACAAGCAGAAAACTTTTGGAACACAACCCGAACATTCACCTGACATCCCTTCAACCGGATGCTGCCTTACACGGTTTGGAAGGCTGGAAGCATTTGGAAACGGCCATCGTCCCAACCATTTATGATAAAAATCTGGCTCATGAGAATTTTGAAATTGACACCTACCAGGCATTCGAGTTGATCAAGGAAGTGGCCATGAAAGAAGGTCTTTTGGTGAGCCCCTCTTCAGCAGCAAATATAGCCGGAGCATTAAGGGTTGCCAACGAATTGGAAGAAGGGGTCATTGTCACGGTATTACCGGACAATGCGGAGAAATATGGTGAAGTCATCAATAATTTATTTTAATACATGAGTCTTCCCGTAAAATTCACAGATGAATCTTTGCAAGCCATGCTCAAAGATCTGGAAGAGGCGTATCCGAATGAAGGTTGTGGCTTCTTATATGGCGACGATGGTGATTTACGAACAATTAAAGAAGCGGTAAAAGTAATCAACAGCAAAGAAGGAGATCAGAGAAGAAGATTTGAGATAAAGCCAACGGATTACATGAAGGCAGAAAGATATGCAGACGAAAACAACCTCAAACTTATTGGCATTTACCATTCACACCCTAATCATCCGGCCCGACCATCAGAGCATGATCTGAAACAGGCCTTTCCATTTTTCTCATATGTAATTGTGTCCGTAAATGATGGTAAAGCCGTTGATGTCACATCATGGCAATTGGACGAAAACGAAAAATTTTATCAGGAAGAAATAACAAACAAAACAATAAAAATTAATTAAACGATGGCGAAAGTGATTATTCCTACACCACTAAGGAAATTTACAGAAAACGAAGGTTCGATTCAAACTAACGGAACCAATATTCAGGAAGCAATAGAACAGTTGACGGAGGTTTACCCTGAATTGAAAAAACATATTTTTGACGATGGAGGAAATATTCGAAACTTTGTGAGAATTTACGTGGGTGATGACGATATCAAATCGTTACAAAATGAAGAAACACCTTTGAAAGAAGATTCTGTGGTTAGTATCATCCCTGCCATTGCAGGAGGATCAATTTAAAATGAATTAAAAATGGATAATATAAATTTTTCAAAAGAAGAACTGGAGCGGTACAGCAGACACCTGATCATTCCGGAATTTAACATCGAAGGACAGCGAAAGCTGAAAGCCGCGAAAGTGCTTGTCGTTGGAACAGGCGGATTGGGAAGTCCACTTTTGCTTTACCTGACTGCCGCAGGTGTTGGAAATATTGGCATCCTGGATTTTGACCGGGTAGATGAAACGAACTTGCAACGACAAGTCCTTTTTACTGTCGATGATGTTGGAAGACCCAAAGTTGAGGCAGCAAAAGAAAGATTAGAAAAATTGAATCCTCATGTGAATTTCACAACCTACGATGTTCAGCTAACCAGCGCTAATGCGTTGGAAATCATCAAAGATTATGATGTGGTAGCAGACGGAACGGACAATTTTCCAACCCGTTACCTGGTCAATGATGCATGTGTGATTTTGGGTAAACCCAATGTTTATGCATCAATTTTCAGGTTCGAGGGGCAGGTTTCGGTTTTCAATCATCAATTTAAGGATGGGACATTCGGACCACATTACCGCGACCTCTTCCCCACTCCACCACCTCCTGGTTTGGTGCCGAGCTGTGCTGAAGGCGGCGTAATCGGTGTATTACCGGGAATCGTAGGAAGCTTGCAGGCAAACGAAGTGATCAAAGTGATTTCGGGGGTTGGAGAACCGTTGGCAGGCAGATTGTTTTTGTTTGATGCTTTAACATTTGAGACACGTACTCTCAAACTCCATAAAGACCCCAACACTCCTAAAATTGAAAAACTGATCGATTATGAGCAATTCTGTGGAATCGGAGGAGATGCGAAAGAGGAAAAGAAAGTTAAGGAGATCAGTGTTCAGGAGTTGTATGACATGCAGGTAAAAGGTGAAGATTATCAATTGATTGATGTTCGCGAACCGTACGAATATGAAATCGCCAATTTGGGTGGAGAATTAATCCCGCTTAAAATGGTAACAAGTAATATTGATAAGATTTCTTCTTCCAAAAAGGTAGTTGTCCATTGCCGAAGCGGCGCCAGAAGTGCACAAGCAATTGAAGCATTGAAAAGAAAGTATGGATTCGACAACCTGTATAATTTAAAAGGTGGAATCCTCGCCTGGGCCGATGAAATCGACCAGGAAATGGCAAAATATTAAAGCCATTTTGCAAAAGACATAGCACAAACTAACCAAGTTATTTGATGAAAAAAGTCGGAATAATCCGGCTTTTTCATTTTGCCGGAAATTTGTATTTCGTATAAAATGCTATTACAATTTTGGATTAATAGTGAAATTTTCATTTTTTAACCTCTTATTCCCGTACAGTTAGATAACCAAAAAACCACAGTTAATGCAAACCATTCTAGGCGCAGGTGGAGCAATCGGAATTGAACTGGCAAAGGCGCTTCCTAAGTACACCACAGACATCAGGCTGGTCAGCCGAAATCCCCAAAAGGTAAATGAAAATGATGAGTTAATTTCCGCAGACCTGCTCAATAAACAAGCCGTGATGGATACTGTTAAAAATTCATCTGTAGCATATGTCACCATTGGATTGCCCTATGATATCAAAACCTGGAAGAAGCAATGGCCGGTTATTATGCAGAATATTATCAGTGCCTGTAAGGAACACACATGCAAGCTGGTATTCTTTGACAACATCTACATGATAGATAAAAACCACATTGGCAATATTACGGAAGAATCACCGATCAACCCATCCAGCAAAAAGGGAAAAGTGCGGGCAGAATTGAATCGAATGATCCTTAACGAAGTCGAAAAAGGAAATCTCGATGCCATCATTGCTCGTGCGGCAGACTTTTATGGGCCTAAAGTAAATACAAGCGTTTTACAGGAAACTGTATTCAAAAATTTTAAAAGAGGAAAAGCGGCCAATTGGTTTTGTTCGTTGGATCGACTACATAATTTCACCTATACTCCTGACGCGGGAATTGCAACGGCAATGCTTGGAAATGACCCTAAGGCTTATAATCAGATCTGGAACCTACCCACTGCCGAACCCATGACAGGAAGAGAATGGATTGAAGCTTTTGCACGTGAAATGAATGTCAAACCAAAAATCCAATTAGCTCCAAAATGGATGATCAAAATCATGGGATGGTTCAACCCGATCATGAGAGAATTTGTGGAAATGCTTTATCAATATGATCGTGACTATGTATTCAACAGCTCAAAATTTGAAGAATCTTATGATTTTAAGCCTACTCCAATTGAAAAAGGAATAAGAGAGGTGGTAAAAGCAGGACTCTAGTATTAAGTTTAAACCCGTTAGTCGAAACCAATTGGACGAATATTACTAGTCCGGGTCTTTTCCATAAAATGGATTCTTTCCCATGAAGCGGAGTTCTTTGAATCTTGGTTGATCAATCCTCTGAATTCATCGATTGAAGAGAAACCCTTTCTTCGCATCCAGATCTCCAGCTCTTCAATCAGCGTCCTCAAATAATAAATTCCATATTTATAAAGGGCTGAGCATACTTGTACCGCACTTGCTCCCGCCAGCAATTGTTTGATGATCCCTGATGCATTGTGTATGCCAGTCGACCCTACCAAATCACAGGGAATATGACCGGATAACAATCCAACCCACCTTAATGACAGTGTACTTTCTTCCGGTACACTCAAGGTTTCTTCTTTTGTTAACACCATTTTTTCGATGTCGATATCCGGCCGGTAATAGCGATTAAACAGAACCAATCCTTTGGCGCCTGCTTTGGCTATTTTACGCGCCATCATTTTTATGTTGGATTGATAGAAGCTGATCTTGGCAGCTACCGGTATTTTCACATTCCTGCAAACAGCATGGATAATTTTGATATGTTGTTCACCAATTTCCGTGCAGCTTAGCGTGTCCGAATCCGGGAAAATCGTGATATTGAGTTCCAGCGCATCTGCACCTGCATTTTCCAATTCATTACTGAATTTCGGCCATTCTTCCGGACTGATGCAATTGATGCTAGCAATGATCGGTACAGAAACCGCTTTCTTGCAAACTTTTATCAAATTCAAATATTGATCAATTCCTTCCTCCTTCGAGAGTTTATTCACATATTCAAAAGCTTCCGGATACCAGAGGTACATTTCATCCTGATTGATCAAAGTATCTGAGTCGGACAATATCTGCTCTTCATATAGTGACTTTAAAACGATCCCTCCAGCTCCATTTTTTACGCATTTTTCAACACTCTTAACATTTCCAGTTAATGAAGAACTGCCAACAATGATTGGATTGTTCAAATGAAGTCCCATGTATTTGGATGTAATGTTCATCTTTGAGAATTTTTAAGCGATAAAATTTTTACTGACCGTGTGATCCTTAGCCAAAAGGCTTTTCAGTTGCGTTTTCATAAAATCAACAGCTAAACCCAGGTTATTTCTTGCCTTTTTTGTCATACCTTCTTCCAGTTGCCATTCATACCCTTTGATATGAACCTCATACATCTCCGGACAGGGATGGAAAAGTTCCTGGCATAATGCAGCTAAATTGCCAGGTGTAAAGTAATGAAGAGAAAATTCAGCTTTTTGATGTTCCATAACCCTCTCAACAGAAAAGTCATGAATATCTTCCTGGCTTGCGTCTGCAAAAAAGACGATGTCATAATCGGATATTACAGCCGCATCTTCAGGAGCCAGTTGATAATTTGCATCAAATGATAAGCTTTTATATGACTTATCGGAGGCCCATTGTTCCAATTCTTCTGAGAACAGAACTCCCAGCGCATCATCCTTTCTGGAAGGATTGCCAAATCCATATATCAAAATCCTAGCCACGCCTGTAGGAATAAAATCGATCAATCAATTCATTTTCATTGTTGTAAAGAGAAACTTCCAAAGGCATCTGACCCATTGCATGGGTAGCACAACTCAGACAAGGATCGTACGCCCGTATGGCCACCTCAATCGCATTCAGCATTCCTTCGGTAATCATTTTCTGACCGGCCAATTTCTCTTCCGCCACCAATCGCACCGATCGGTTCATCGGTTCATTATTGTGCGTCGTGGAAACAATCAGGTTTGCCATGGAAACCAGGTCATCATCATTGATCTTATAGTGATGGAACAAGGTGCCTCTCGGAGCCTCAATGACACCAACTCCTTCAAACTTCTTGTCACCTTTCCTTATAAGCTCTTCGCCTTGCAGATCCGGATCTATCAACAAATCTTTAATCACTTCCGCCGCATGCAATGTCTCAATCAACCTAGCCCAATGCGTATGCATGGTCATGTTGTTGGGTTTTCCTTTTGTATAAGCCTTAAATTCTTCCCATTCCTTTTGTGCAAGTGGCGTTGGAATGAAATCACAGGTATTCAACCTGGCTAATGGGCCAACTCTGTACCATCCATTTTCTTTTCCCAAATGCCTGAGAAAAGGAAATTTCGTGTAACTCCATGATTTTACTTCCTCACCGATATAATCCAGGTAATCAGAATAATCGACATCGTGAAGAATCTTATTGCCATCCTGGTCAATCGATCGCAAAACACCGTGATAAATATCAAGCGCTCCATCCTTCCTAACCAAACTCAAATGATTGGAGGGAAATGCAGCAAACTTGTCAATAAAATCCCGATGAGATGCATGGTAAAACTTAAATAAATTCACAGCATCCAAAGCCCATGAAATCATCTTATCGGCATTCAATGGATTCTTTCCTTTCAAGAGAAAATCTCTTTCCTCTGGACTCAGGTTTTTATTGATCCCACCCGGAATGGCGCCGGTTCCATGAATTTTCTTTCCAGCGGTCAATCGGATAATTTCCTGGCCGAATTTCCTCATCATTACTCCCTGAACTGCTAAATCCTTGTGCTCCCTGGCAACGCCGATGATATTTCTCTTTTCAACGGGAGCATCAATTCCAAACAACAGATCAGGACTCGCCAAATGAAAAAAATGCAGCGCATGAGACTGGAAAAACTGACCATAATGCATCAGGCGCCTCATTTTCTCAGCAGTCGGACTTAGATCTTCAGGATCTACACCCACAATTACATCCATGGCCTTTGCGGCTGCGAGCAAGTGACTAACCGGGCAAATCCCGCATAATCGTTGCACCAGCACCGGAACTTCCCAATAAGGTCTGCCTTGTACAAACCTTTCAAATCCCCGGAATTCTACAATGTGAAGGCGGCTTTGAACAATATTCCCCTCCTCATCAAGATGGATAGTCACTTTACCGTGTCCTTCTACCCTGGTAACAGGTTCTATCGTGATTTTTTTTGTCATGGCGTTGTTAGTCGTATTTTACCAATTCGTATGGCATTTCCATTTTTTCATCCAAAACCAAAGCCCTCAAAGCATTCCAAATCAGGTCCGCACTCGGCGGACAGCCGGGCAGATGATAGTCAATCTTCACAATCTCATGGCATGGGTAAACCTTATTCAGAATAACAGGAAGCTCTTCATCATTCGGAATGATGCTTTCTTCGTTACAACCTTTCACACTCGGACCATTCAGATAAGCTTCGTCTAGGCATTCTTTTAAGGGAATTGTATTCCTGATTGCCTGTAAACCACCCATAATTGCGCATTCACCCACTGAAACCAGTACTTTGCACTGTGCTCTGAATTCTTTCAATACATGGACATTTTCCTCATTACAACAGCCACCTTCAATCAAACCGATATCTACCCTCCTCGAAAACTTTTTAACATCATTTACCGGCGATTTGTCAAATTCAACCAGTTCGATCAATTCCAGGATCCTTTCATCGATGTCAAGCAAGGACATGTGACAACCAAAACAACCGGCAAGTGATGATGTAGCGACGACCTTTTTTTCCATTTCAGTATTATTTGTGGAATCTTTCCATTTCTATTCCTATCGGAACATGATCAAACTTTCTTTTCCCGATAGGTTCTCTAAAGGCATTTTCGCGCAATAGAATAGCACCAACCGGACATATTTCGTAAGCCATACGGGCATTTTCATCGCTGATATCGTTAGCCAATTCCGTATCGATGTTAATGGTGATCCTATTTCCACGTTTGCCAAATGCAAAAATGTTCCTGCCTTGTTCATCTTTGATAACGCGAATGCAGCGTTTGCAAAGAATGCAGCGATTATGATCTTTTATCAACTTCGGATGTGATGCTTCAATGTCTCTTTCGGGAAATTGATATTTGAATCGTGGAACGGTGATATTGAATCGATAAGCCAGCGCCTGCAATTCACAATTACCACTCTTTTCACAGGATGGACAAAAGTGATTTCCTTCTGTCAACATCAACTCAATGATGGCTTTTCGCAGATCTTTTAATTCTTCCGTCTGGCATTCGATGACCATTCCATTAGCCAGGGGTGTCGTGCAGGCTGTCATCAATTTACCATTTACACGCACGTTGCAGATGCGGCATGCTCCCCGGGGTTTGACACCTGGTATGTTACACAATGTTGGGATGTAAAATCCATTTTCAGCAGCTGCATTAGTTATATATTGGTCTTTATACCCCATGCACTCAACACCATCCAACTTGAATTTTAATATCTGGTTCATATTCTATTATCTTTTTAAATGGTGAAAATTCCTTTTCTTCCAAACCAACAATACTCAATTACTTGTTTTCCAGCACGCTTACTTTTCTGTTCGAAGCCTTCATACCCTCCCTTAGGGCCTCGTCCAATCTAAAGCCCGTATCATAATCCTTATTAATCTGTATTTTATTGAGATAGAGGTTTTTAAAATTTTTTAAGGTTGTCAGAATAGGATTCGCGGCCGTCAAACCCAACCCACACCTGTTGGCCTTCATAATTTTCCCCCAATCTTCCATATCCTCCAGATCCTGCATGACTCCGCGGCCTTCTATTATCTTTTTCAATTTATCCCTTAGCAAAACCGTCAAAATGCGGCAGGGTGTGCATGAACCACAAGATTCATCAATGAAAAAATCCATGAAATTGAGAATGATGCCTTTTAACAGATCACGATGATTTCCAATTATGATCAGTGAGCCCCCAGTGGCCAGATCCGTATAGCAAAGTGTTCTGTTGAATTCATTTGGAGCAATACAAGAACCGGAAGGCCCACCGACCTGTACCGCCTGAACATCATCCCCACCAACCATATCGAGAATATCATTCACACTAAAGCCCCATTCCACCTCATAAATTCCCGGGTATCGACAGTCGCAGGAAATGGACAATACTTTTGTTCCCGTTGATTCCTTGGTTCCGAGGTTTTTATACCACTCTCCTCCGTTTTTAATGATCTTCACAATGGAACAAAGCGTTTCGACATTGTTTACTACGGTTGGTTTTTCCAGGTAGCCTTTTTCTACCGGAAACGGCGGTCGATCTCTGGGTTCGCCACGCTTTCCTTCTGCAGATTCGATCAGGGCAGATTCCTCTCCACACACGTAAGCGCCTGCTCCAAACTGGATACGGATATCAAAGTTGAATCCCTTTTTGCCCAGAATATTTTTGCCAAGCAGCTTCAGCTTACGTATTTTCTGCAGCGCATTTTCAAGGTGTTTTTTCAGGTATTTGTATTCATACCTGAGGTACAAAATGCCTTCCTTCGCACCAATGGCGTAACCGGCAATGACCATTCCTTCAAACAGCATGAATGGCTTTTCAGTCAGGATCACCCTGTCTTTAAATGTGCCTGGTTCACCTTCATCAGCATTACAAAAAATGTATCTGGTTTGATCAGCTGCATTTCGACAAAATTCCCATTTAAGTCCGGTCGGAAATCCTGCTCCTCCCCGCCCCCGGATATTGGATATTTTCACTTCTTTGATCACATCTTCAGGACTCATCTTAACAATTTCCTTAATCCCTTCGCCAGGTTTGAACTGATCGCTTAAAACAGGCCCCCGCTTCATGATGTGGTTATTCACAACAGCTTTAATGAATTCGGAGCTATTATTGCCATCACCATAGCTGGCAACGAACATTTCTTCCACTTGTTTACCCGCTCGAATATCACGGATGATTTCACTGGCTCTGAAAGGTGTCAATCTCGTAAATACCGCCCCATTGATCAAAGCGGCAGGTTCCTGGTCATTCATGCCAATACAGGATGTATTGAAAAGCCCTATCAATCCATCTTCGGTAACAGATCCAAAGGAAATGCCTGCTTCCTTTTCGAAGGTCTTTGAGACTGCTTTACGGCCATTCATATTGGCTACAGCGCTATCATTCAGATAAATCGTGTATTTTCCCCGTGGTGTTTCTGAAAAGAAATGATAGAACGATACCGTCTGCCTGATATCGACTGTAGAGATATTTAATTCATGAGAAAGGTAATCGATTGCCTCAGCCGGGATATATCCGTTTTCATCCTGAATGTCAATCAGGATGTCCATCAACCTGGTTTTATCGTGCTGATAATGCTCCAGAATGGTGGAAACCTCATGCTGCAATTTTGATTTTGCAGGCATAATTTCGGGTGATTCTATCATGGCAGAATCCTGAATTATGGGTGCATTTCTCATGATACTTTTTATTCTTAACAACTATATCCCCTAAAAAATTCATTCCACACCCAGATATAGTTAAAAACCTGATATTCATCATTTTCCCATTAAGAATGTATCGATATCGGGAGAAATTAAACCTGCCCTTTTGTAATTTATATAAGAAGATTTCCATGAGAGATCAGAACTTAATTCCCTGAAAAATGAAAAATAAAATATGTCACTATTGTATGGCAGGTTTATTCATCCTGCTAAGCACTTACGAGGCTTTTGCACATCCCGGACATGGTGATAAAAATGTCGACGGGAACTCTGTCTGGCATTTTGTTTCAGAACCGATTCATATCATTTCTTTCGGAATATTTGTATTGGTTTTTCTTCTTGTGAGAATGGTTTACTTAAAATCAAAAAGGGTAAAGTAACAGAGTGGTTAAAGATTGCCTGTTACAGAGACATTCAAACGGGCAACATTTATTCATGATCTAAATTTTGTATGATGAAAAAGTCATTCCTTCTCCATATTAAAGGACTCGTGCAGGGGGTTGGATTTCGACCATTTGTTTACAGGCTGGCGCATGAAAATGAACTGACCGGGTGGGTAAATAATCAAAATGATAGCGTCAACATTCAAATCACCGGATATGAAAATTCCATAGTAAAATTCATTGAAGAACTAAAAAATAAAAAGCCCGAAGTTTCCCGAATTGAATCCCTGGAGCTAACAGAAATTTTATCTAAACATCCGGAGAATAATTTCACAATAATTGAAAGTAAAGATCACAACCATCAAATAACCCAAATAAGTCCTGATCTCGCCGTCTGTCCGCAATGCTTGGAAGACATGAAAAAACAGTCACACCGGCTGGATTATCCCTTCATTAATTGCACTCATTGCGGACCTCGTTTTTCCATTATTCAAGATCTCCCTTATGACCGCATTCACACCACCATGCAGGATTTTGAGATGTGCCATACTTGTAAAAGCGAATACACTGATCCTCTGGACCGGCGGTTTCATGCAGAGCCAATCGCATGTTCTGATTGTGGCCCTCACTATACCCTCGACAATAGGGAAAACTGCATTGAAGACATTGAGGATATACTAAAAAATGTATCGGAACTGATTGACAATGGTGAGATTGTAAACATCAAAGGAATTGGAGGGTATTTCATAGCTTGCGATGCGACTAGCGATTTGGCTGTCCAGCAATTACGGTCATCGAAGAAAAAATACGGGAAGCCATTCGCCGTCATGTTCAGGGATATCATGGCATTGAAAGAATATGTTTTTATCAACGAGAATGAAGAAAAGCTCATTACCAGTATAAAAAGGCCTATTGTATTGCTGAAACAAAGAAAGCCACTGGCCAAAGGGATCAATGACGGATTATCACAGATTGGTGTGATGCTACCTTATATGCCCATTCATTACCAGCTTTTCGAACAGCTGACAACCCCTGCAATTGTTATGACAAGCGGGAATATTTCTGAAGAACCCATTGTCATTGATGATGTATTAGCCAAAAATCAGTTATCCGGAATATCTTCTAATATCCTTTCACACAATCGGTCAATTCATAACAGGGTCGACGATTCTGTGGCATTTGTTATGAAAGGTAAAACGAGAATGATACGTAGGTCGAGGGGCTATGTTCCCGAACCCGTTTCGTTGTGGTCAGATTGTGAAGGTATTTTCGCTGCGGGAGCCGAACTTGTCAATTGCTTTGCCATTGGAAAAGGGCGTGAAGCTATTCTTAGTCAGCACATCGGCGATCTGAAAAATTATGAAACGTTTGATTTTTATCGGGAAAGCTTTGAACGATTTCAAAGGCTATTCCGATTCAAACCGTCCTTGGCCGTTTGTGATCTTCATCCGGATTACCTATCCACCAACTTTGCTGAGTCTCTGGAGCTTCCCCTGGTAAAAGTCCAGCATCATCATGCTCATATAGCGTCTTGTATGGCTGAGCATCAGCTGGATAAAACAGTCATCGGTGTTAGTATGGACGGAACTGGATATGGTACTGATGGAAAAATCTGGGGAGGAGAATTTTTCATCACAGACCTGGTGAAATTTGAACGCTGGTTCCATTTTGAAAATATTCCGATTTCGGGAGGTGACCAGGCAGCCTATCAACCCTGGAGATCAGCTGTCAGTTATCTGCATCATTATCAATTGCTGAATCCGGCTTGGGAATGGATCGGAAAATTAAATCAGCCAGGCCTGGATATGGTGATGAAAAGCATTGAAAGAAAAATCAATTGCCCGGAAAGTTCTGGTGCAGGCCGCTTGTTTGACACTGTAGCGGCTTTAACGGGTATCTGTCACACCGCTACCTATCACGCAGAGGCGCCGATGAAACTGGAAGCGCTAATCCGGGAAGGTGTACCCGGAAAATACAGTTTCGAAATATCCAGGAAGACTATCAGTTTCAGAAATACTTTGTCGGAAATATTAGAAGACTTAAAAAGAAATACCTCAACTCCGATCATATCGGCTCGCTTTCACAACATGGTCATAGAAGTTATTTGTGAAATATGTACCCGTATTAGAAATGAATCCGGTTTAAATAAGGTTGTACTTTCAGGAGGCACCTTCCAGAACAGGTATCTCCTGGAAAGAGCCTTGAAAGCCCTTGAAAATCAAAAATTTGAGGTTTACACCCATGAAAAAGTCCCTTCCAATGATGGAGGGATTGCCCTGGGGCAATTGGCTATTGCTGCAAAGAAAAGAGAAATGAGATGTGTTTAAGCGTACCGGCAAAAATATTATCTATTAAAGACGACATGGCCGAAGTTTCGGTCAACGGTGTCCGGTTGGAGGTAAGCCTTCAATTGGTTGACAAGGCCAAACCCGGTGACTATGTACTGGTCCATACAGGATATGCTTTACAGATCCTTTCAGACGAGGATGTCACCCTGGCAAATAAATTTATGGAGCATGAATCACCCAATTCCACCTGAGGCAGGAAATTCAATGACAAAAATGCTTACCACCCAAACATATCGGGATAAGAAAAAGATCGGCGAAATTCTTGAAATGATCCGAAAAAGATCTTCCAAAAAGATCCGGTTAATGGAAGTTTGTGGCGGACATACGATGGCCATTCACAAATTTGGTATTCCCGGTTTACTTCCAAAAAACGTAATTCTTAAGTCCGGACCCGGTTGTCCCGTATGTGTTTCAGACCAGAAATTCATTGATCGTGCCATAGCCATCGCACGAAAAGAGGATGTGATCCTGACTACGTTCGGGGATCTCATCCGTGTTCCGGGATCTACCTCCTCACTGGAAAAAGAAAGGGCCAAAGGTTGTGATATCAGGATCGTCTATTCATCCCTTGATGCATTAAAAATTGCCCGACAAAATCCGGAGAAAAGAGTAGTCTTTTTGGGCATTGGCTTTGAGACAACCGCTCCCACCAGCGCTGCCACCATCCTTAAAGCCAGTAAATCAAAAATAGATAACTTTTGCCTACTAAGCGCTCACAAGATCATGCCTCCAGCGATGGAAGCCCTTGCCTTTGATGGGATCAGGATCGACGGTTTCATTGGACCCGGACATGTCAGTACCATCACAGGATCAGGCATTTACCAGATTCTGGCAGATAATCATGGTATCGGATGTGTGATATCAGGTTTTGAACCGGTCGATATCCTTCAATCTATTTTAATGCTCATCAATCAAAAAGAGCAAGGAGAGCCAAAAGTCGAAATTGAATATTCAAGAGCGGTAAAACCAAAAGGAAACGAAAAGGCCCAAAGAATAATGGAGGAAGTATTTTACTTAAGCGATGATTGCTGGCGGGGATTTGGAGACATTCCCATGAGTGGATTGAAGATCAGAAAAAAATACGCCAGATGGGATGCAGAAAAAGTTTTGCATGTAACAGTTGAGAAAACCAGATATAAAAAAGGCTGCATCTGTGGAGAAGTATTAAAGGGAAAGAAATCTCCAACTGAGTGCCGTTTATTTAAATCAGCGTGTACCCCCGCTACCCCGATTGGAGCCTGCATGGTTTCGAGCGAAGGCGCTTGTCATGCTCATTACTTATATGGAAATGGAAAACTCTTATAAAATCACATTGAATCACGGCAGCGGTGGAAAAATGATGCACGAGCTCATTGACAGCGTTTTTCTGAACAGCTTTTCTAATGGAAAGATGATTCAGCAAACGGACTCGGCGATCATTAAAAATGCTTCCACTCACCATGCTTTCACCACGGACTCCTTCGTGGTAGATCCTATTTTCTTCCCGGGAGGGGATATCGGGAAACTTGCTGTTTGTGGAACAGTCAATGATCTCGCGGTGAGTGGGGCCATTCCCGAATACCTGAGTTGTGGATTTATTTTGGAAGAAGGACTCGAACTGGGAGAATTACTGATTATCGTTCATTCTATGGCAGCTACGGCAAGAGTAGCAGGAGTCACGATCGTAACAGGAGATACCAAGGTTGTTCCGAAGGAAAAATGCGATAAGCTGTTCATCAATACAAGTGGAATAGGAAGGGTTTCTGATGAAAATCTCGAACTGGGAACCGGCAATTTGGTTGAGGTTGGAGATGTCGTCATTCTCAATGGTGGAATCGCGGAACACGGTATGGCCATTCTATGTGAAAGAGAAGGGATCAATTTCCATTCGGGGATCGAGTCGGATTGTGCACCGCTCAATCACCTGATCCATGAAATTTTAAGTAATGATCATGGCATCACATTTATGAGAGACGCTACCCGCGGTGGTGTTGCAACCGTACTTTGTGAGTTATCAAAGAGCAGAAAACTGGGAGTTGAAATTTGGGAAAACGAGATCTCCATTAGAGAAAATGTAGCATCTGCTTGTGAGATCCTTGGGTTTGATCCATTGTATGTGGCCAATGAGGGTAAGTTTATTTCTGTCGTGAAAGCGGGTAAAGCTGGCCAGGTTCTGGAAAAAATGAAAGCTCATGAACTAGGCAGAGAAGCGAAAATTATTGGAAAAGTGGTAGACAACAATCCGGGATTAGTGGTACTGGAAACATCTATCGGAGGAAAAAGGGTCATCGAACCACTGGCAGGAGAACAATTACCAAGAATTTGTTGAGTCATGCATGAGCTATCCATAGCGCAAAATATTGTCGAATTGGTGACAGAAGAAGTGGCTAAAAAAAATGCTTTGAAAGTCTCATCTGTTTTGTTAGAAGTCGGCGAATTGGCAGGCATTGAACTGGATGCCCTGGACTTTGCGTGGGAGCCGGCAACACAAAACACCCTACTGGATCATTCGGAATTGAAAATTGAACCGGTAAAAGGGAAAGCCCATTGCAGATCATGTCATCATGATTTCAATATGACAGACCTGTTTGACATTTGTCCCTTTTGCCAGAGTTTTGATAATGAAATTGTAGAAGGAAAAGAATTAAAAATTAAATCCATCGATATCGAATACTAAAATCTAAAACTATGTGTGCAACTTGCGGATGCGATCATGATGAAATGGTCATCAAAGACAGCCACTTTGATGAAGATGAGCATTTACATGATCATCAACACGATCATACCCATGGCCATGATCATCACCACCATGAAACAGTGGAGATGGAAAAAGATGTTTTGTTAAAAAATAACCTGATTGCCGAGCGGAACAGGGGCTACCTGGAAGCAAAGAATATCCTGGCTTTCAATCTCGTTTCCTCTCCCGGAGCAGGTAAAACCAGTATTCTGGAAAAGATCATACCCGACCTACTGAAAAAATTTCCAGTATATGTTATCGAAGGGGACCAACAGACCACATTTGATGCCGCCAGGATAGAAAAAACAGGGGCCAAAACTGTGCAGGTCAATACTGGCAAAGGATGCCACCTGGAAGCTGAAATGGTCAACCAGGCTATTAAAAGGCTTCGCCTGGCAAATAATTCGATCCTGTTGATCGAAAATGTCGGGAATCTCGTTTGCCCTGCTTTATTTGACCTGGGTGAAACGAAAAGGATTGTCATCTATTCCGTTCCTGAGGGAGACGACAAACCATTGAAATACCCACATATTTTTGAGTCGTCTGACCTGTGTGTTATCAATAAGATCGATCTGCTCCCCTATCTGGATTTTAATATCAGGAAGGCCAAAGATGATGCACTGCGGATCAATCACCACCTTGAATTTTTCGAAACATCTGCCAGGGATGGTAGTGGTCTGGAATTCGTAACAAATTATTTTCTTCATGAATTAGAGGCATTCCAGAAAGAAATTGTTATTGACTAGATAATTCAACGATCCAACGCATAATAAAAACAGGGCTGACACCAGCCAGCCCCGTTTCAAGATGAAGAGAACCTCTATTTACTCTTCAGAATTTACTTCACTTCATCTAACACCATTTCCATCTTCTTTAGTTCCTTGCTACGTTCTTTTAATGCAACCTGTGCAGCAGCCAGCCTGGCTACCGGAACACGGAATGGTGAACAACTCACATAATCCAATCCGATCTTGTGGAAAAACTCAACGGATGAAGGGTCTCCTCCATGTTCCCCACAAACACCCAATTCCATATCTGCATGTGTTGCCCTGGCTTTTTTAACCGCCATTTCCACCAGCGATCCTACTCCTTCCACATCGATCTTCCTGAAAGGATCCGCCGGGAAAATTCCTTTTTCAAGGTATAGTGGGAGAAATCTTCCGGCATCATCACGCGACAATCCCATGGTAGTCTGGGTTAGATCATTTGTTCCAAAGCTGAAGAAATCAAGTGTTTTGGATAGCTGATCGGCAATCAAGGCCGCACGGGGCAGCTCAATCATTGTTCCGATTTTGTATTCGATCTCCACGACATGGCGGTCCATAACGGCTTTTGCCGCCTTCTCGACAATGGCCTTTTGATCTTCCAACTCTCCCGGACATGAAACGAGTGGGATCATGATCTCCGGCTTGGCATGAATGCCTTTTCGTTTGCATTCGTAAGCTGCTTCGAAAATAGCCTTCGCCTGCATTTCCGTCAATTCGGGGAATAGAATTCCCAATCGGCAACCTCTGAGTCCCAGCATCGGGTTTATTTCTGTCAATGCGTCCACCTTATCCAGCACCGCCTGATCTTTGTTTATATCTTTTAGCATCAGGTCGATATCGTTCAGGTTTTTCGCTTTTTTAAGGTTCATTTTCATGCTGGAAAGCCTGTCATTCAATTCTGAACGATTGGGAAGAAATTCGTGCAATGGAGGATCAATTGTTCGTATGGTAACTGGCAACCCTTCCATCGCTTCAAATATTTCAACAAAATCCTCGATCTGCATGGACAACAGTTTCTCGATGGCCACTTTCCTGCTATGATCATCGTCCGACATGATCATTTCCCTGACTACCTTGATGCGGTTGTCATTGAAAAACATGTGCTCGGTACGGCACAGGCCAATTCCTTTTGCTCCAAATTCCCGTGCTTTGGATGCATCATGAGGAGTATCGGCATTCGTCCTTACTTCCAGCCTTTTTACCCGATCGGACCAGGTGAGCAGTTTGCTAAGGTTTCCGGAAATCTCAGGCATAACGGTCGGAACCTTTCCAATGATGACTTCACCGGTTCCGCCATCGAGCGAGATCCAATCGCCTTCTTCAACAATCTTCTTCCCTACCCTGAATTGCTTGGCGCTGTACATAATGGCAATGTCTTTGCACCCAGCCACACAACATTTGCCCATTCCACGGGCGACAACGGCGGCGTGAGAAGTCATGCCACCTCTGGCCGTCAGGATCCCTTCTGCTGCATTCATACCACCAATATCTTCAGGAGAAGTTTCTATCCTGACCAATATGACTTTTTCACCATCTTCAACCCATTTTTCAGCTTCTTTTGCGCTGAATACTACCTTTCCAGTAGCTGCTCCGGGAGAGGCAGGCAAACCATGTGCGACAACTTCACGAGACGCTTTGTCATCAAATTTCGGATGCAGAAGCTGTTCGAGCTGGTCAGGCAGAACCCTTAGAATGGCTTCATCCTGATTGATCTTTCCTTCACTAACCATTTCAACAGCTATTCGCAGCGCTGCCTCCGATGTTCTTTTACCAGTACGGGTTTGAAGCATGTAAAGCTTCCCTTTTTCTATCGTAAACTCGATGTCCTGCATATCACGGTAGTGATTTTCCAATGTGTTTCGGATCTCCACCAACTGCATATAGGCATTCGGCATGACCGAATCCAGCGTAACATCGTCCTTGTTTTTCTTGTTTGCTTTATTGATGGGTTGTGGCGTACGGATTCCAGCTACTACATCTTCTCCCTGAGCGTTGATCAGATATTCACCATAAAATTTATTTTCACCTGTAGATGGGTTTCTTGTAAAAGCAACACCTGTCGCAGAGTCATTGCCCATGTTACCATAAACCATAGCTTGTACGGTAACTGCCGTTCCCCAGTCGTGTGGGATGTTGTTAACTTTTCTGTATTTGATCGCCCTTTCATTGTTCCAGCTGTTAAAGACCGCACCAATGGCTCCCCAAAGCTGGTCGATCGGATTCTCCGGAAATTTTTTGCCGCGACGCTGGATGGCTTTCTTGAAATCGACAACAATGCTTTGCAGATCGCCTGTTTTCAGGTCGATGTCATTCTCAATGCCGAGCATGTTTTTCTTATTCTCTATGATTTCTTCAAAAGGATCTGTTTCATAGTCCCCTCCTTTCAGCCCCAGGACCACATCACCATACATCTGGATAAACCTGCGGTAAGAATCCCATGCAAACCTGGGATTGCCACTGAGCTGTGATAGTCCTTCCGTGATTTCATCATTTAACCCAAGATTTAAAACCGTATCCATCATCCCAGGCATGGAAACCCGGGCACCTGAACGCACAGACAGCAGAAGGGGATTTTTCGCATCCCCGAAACCACGTCCGATAACCTTTTCAACTTCTTTGACCGATTTCTCAACACCTTCCTTCAATTCCTTGGAGAAGGTGCTGTTGTTCTTGTAAAATTCCAGACAAGCCTCCGTTGATATGGTAAATCCCGGAGGGACGGGAATACCTAAATTGCACATTTCAGCCAGATTAGCTCCTTTCCCACCTAAAATATCCTTCATATTTGCATTACCTTTTGAGCCATCAGCAGAAAAAAAGTAAACATAGTTTTTTGATGATCTCATAGCTGGATAAATTTTGTTGAACAAAGAATTTCAAAGAACTTCCCGAAGGTTGTTAAATCTTTGGGCCGCCTATTATTATTTAAACAATATTCGGGAAGGAATGGTGCAAAAAAAGGAAGGTTTTTCTCTGTTTGTCAGAGAATTATTTAAAAAATCCGTTTTGAACGTTCTGAATATAACTTTTATTAAAATTGCAACTGATAGTGCCAGTCCTTGCCGAAAGATTACCTGGTTCGATACAAAATATCAGTGATTAGTGACGAATTGATATTCAGACCGTAATAACTAACTTTAGGTTTGCCGTTCGATTCAAAGGGGCCATCATCAAACAGAATAGATCGCCAATAGGAGTATCTCAATAATTACACACTGTTCAGCCAAGTATGACCCAATCTCCTTTCAAAATTCTATCATTTCCAATCCATCAAAATGAAATAAAACCATTCACAAATAAATTTGAAACTTTCACAAATTTATAATGGTAAAAAGTACCTTTTTTATTAATATTATATTGCGGAAGTGGTATTATGGGTATTATGCTAATTTCAACTGTCATTTCCGCCTTCTATTTAACGATTTCTCAAATTTAAATAATTCAAAAATGAAGCCCTTTTCTATTTGGTGGATTACAATAATTGTTTTCATAGCGGTTGGTTGCGGTAGTCAAAAATCCAAAGATACCGACCCAAGAAAGATAGAAATACTTTTTCTGGGACATGAATCCACCCATCATAACTCTGCTGAATTCATGCCGATGCTGGCAGCAGCATTAGCAAAGGAAGGGATCAATTTTACCTATACGGACGATCCGGATGACCTGAATGCGGAAACACTGGAGAAATACGATGCTTTGATGCTTTATGCAAATCATGACGAAATCGAGCCAGGTCAGGAAAAGGCTTTGCTTGATTATGTCAAAGGTGGCAAGGGATTTCTCCCAATTCATTGTGCAAGTTTCTGTTTCAGAAATTCTGATGAGTTTTTGAATATGGTCGGCGCGCAATTTAAAAGTCACGAGACGGGCACTTTTACAGCAACTATTATTAATAATGATCATCCGGCAATCACCGGAGTAGAGGAATTTTCTACATGGGATGAAACCTATGTCCATGATAAACATGCAGACGATCGAACGATTCTGATGGAACGAGTAGAGGGTGATCATCATGAACCTTGGACCTGGGTTAAAAATTACGGTGAGGGAAGGGTTTTCTACACTGCCTATGGGCATGATGAACGAACCTGGAACAATCCGGGGTTTCACGCCCTGGTAAAGCAGGGGATCCTTTGGGCAGTCGGTGAAGAAGTGAAAACACTTTGGGAGACTTATTCGAAAGATATTCCAACCCTGGTTTACAAAGATGTACCTAATATACCCAATTATGAAGAGAGGGATCCACCTCCTCAATATCAGGAACCCCTTTCACCGGAAGAAGAGAAAAAACTGATCCAGGTACCGAAAGGCTTTCACCTGGAGTTATTCGCTTCAGAACCGGATATTATCAATCCGGTTGCGATGGATTGGGATGAAAAGGGTCGTCTATGGGTTATCGAAACAGTTGACTATCCGAATACGGTCAGAAATGAGGAAGGTATAGGAGATGATCGCATTAAAATATGCGAGGACACGGATGGAGATGGCAAGGCGGACAAATTCACGATCTTTGCCGATAACCTCAATATTCCGACCAGCCTGACCTTTGCCAATGGTGGAATCATCGTGTCGCAGGCTCCTGTTTTCCTGTTTCTAAAAGACACCGATGGTGACGATAAGGCAGATGTAAGGGAAACACTTATCAATGGATGGGGAACTTACGACACCCACGCTGGCCCATCCAATTTAAAGTATGGAATTGATAACCAAATATGGGGAGTGGTTGGCTATTCAGGCTTCGAAGGACATATTGCCAATCAGCATTTTGAATTCAGACAGGGGATTTACCGGTTTTCCCGGGATCTTTCAACATTCGAATTTCTAAGCAATACAAGTAACAATACCTGGGGTCTGGGCATAACAGAAAACAATGAAATATTTGCTTCGACAGCCAATAACACGCACAGCGTTTACATGCCAATCCCAAACCGATATCTTCAGGGAGTTGAGGGTGTCAGGCAGTTAGGAAACAGCAAGATTGATGGGCATTATGCGATGCACCCGGTTACTGATAAAGTAAGACAAGTTGATGTATGGGGTGGTTTTACGGCAGCTGCAGGTCACAACTTTTACACGGCCCGTACCTATCCTCAATCCTACTGGAACAATATCGCATTTGTCTGCGAACCAACCGGTCATTTGGTTCACATAGCTAAAATCCTCCCGGACGGTGGTGGTTTTAAAGAAAAAGACGGATGGAACCTATTTGCCAGTGCAGACGAATGGAGTTCACCTGTGGTGGCAAAGGTCGGTCCGGATGGAATGGTTTGGGTGGCTGACTGGTACAACTTTATCATTCAACACAACCCTACACCTACTCCTGACCGGGGTGGTTACCAGGCCGAAGAAGGGGATGGAAATGCCTACGAAAACCCTCTTCGGGACAAACAACATGGGCGCATCTGGAGGGTAGTTTATGATGAAGCGGTTACAGATGATCAGATAAAATCTGTCGACAAAGACAATGTTTCGGAATTACTCGCCGCATTACAAAGTGACAATATGTTCTGGAGAGTGACAGCACAGCGCCTTTTGGTAGAAAGAGGAGATCTTGATGTTTTGCCTGAACTTTATGATATGGCAAACAATTTAAACCGTGATGCTCTGGGTGAAAACTTTCCCGCTATGCATGCATTATGGACCATACACGGCCTGGGAGCGCTAAACGATGAAACAAATTCTGATGCTTATGATGTGACTGTCATAGCATTGAGACATTCCTCTCCTGCTGTTCGAAAAGCAGCAATTCAAGTCATCCCAAACACACTTTGGGGAAAACAGGCCATTATAACATCCGGAATGCACAACGATTTGAACCCACAGGTGAGAATTGCTGCCATCCTTAAAATAGCTGATATGCCTCCTTCAAAAAATACTGGAAGGATGTTGTATGATTTATGCAAAGATGAATTTGCCGGTAGGGACGAATGGATATCAAGGGCAATCTACGCATCAGCAGTCAATCATAAAGAAGGGTTTATCGAAGCCTACCTGGCGGATCATCCAGACTACCTTGAAAACCGGTCGAAAAAAGAAGGAAATGAAGATGATATGGCATCGATAACCTACGACGACAGCGAATGGAAAACAATGGAATTACCAGCCATGATAGAGGATAATGGCGTAGATGTGGATGGAATAATCTGGTTCAGAAAGGAGCTGAATATCCCGTACAATGATTTTTTTGAAAACGGTCGCATGTACCTGGGAGAAATTGATGACTCAGATGAAACCTATGTAAACGGCATCAAGGTAGGTGGTATGATGGACAGTAAGGATATAAGAAGGTTGTACAACCTTGGAGAAGGAGTTCTGAAACCCGGTAAAAATATCATCGCCATTAAGGTAACCGATGTTGGTGGATCCGGAGGCTTTACTTCCGATAGGATCGGAATATTCTCGAGGGAAGGCTCGATAGATCTGGCAGGTGAATGGAAATACAAAGTTACCAAAGAACTCACGCGAGTAGGAAACCAAACCGTAGCCATGATCGCAGAAACCTTTATGAATAATTATTACAGTGATCAGGCAACATCGACATCGGGCGATTCTGAGAGTACAACCATCGAGACCGACAGGCAAATTGAAATATCGGTAATTCAAAATCAAATGAAGTATGATACAGAAGCCTTTTCAGTGAAAGCAGGAGAAACCGTTCAGATCGCCTTCAAAAATCCGGATTTCATGCAACATAACTTGTTGATCATCAAGCCGGGTACACTTGAAAAAGTTGGCCAGGCAGCTGATGAATTAGCCACAAATCCCAATGGAGTTGAAATGGATTATATTCCGAATGTTCCGGAAGTACTGTTTAAGACCAGGCTGGTAGATCCAAATGAAACGGTAACTTTAATATTTACCGCTCCATCGGAACCGGGTGAATATCCATTTGTATGCACATTTCCGGGTCACTGGAGGCTTATGAATGGCGTCATGACAGTCGTTCCTGCCGATCAATCAATTTAATTATTTGACAAATTCTAATATAAAAAGAAGTAAATGGAAAATACAACCGCACAGATAAAGCAAGATGTCCCTGATAAAAAGCTGTTTTGGGCATGCTTTGTAGCCCTTGTTACTACCTCATTTGGTTTTATCCTACGAGCGCTTACACTTCCCCAATGGGGAGAAGAATTTAACCTTACCAACACCCAAATCGGTGAGATCGCCGGTGTAGGACTTTGGCCTTTTGCTATAAGTATTGTTCTATTCAGCCTTTTTGTCGATCGGATTGGCTACAAAAACTCTATGATCTTTGCGTTTGTTTGCCACGTTGCCTCAGCTATTCTCACCTTTTTTGCCACAGGATATTGGTCGTTGTATATCGCCACATTCATTGTGGCATTAGGCAATGGCACAGTGGAGGCAGTTGTCAACCCTGTTGTGGCTACCATGTTTTCCAGGGATAAGACCAAATGGCTAAACATGCTGCATGCAGGTTGGCCGGCCGGTTTGGTTCTGGGTGGTATCCTTGCACTATTGATGGGTGAAGAATCAAGCTGGCGCCTGAAGATGATCCTCATTTTGCTACCTACTGTTGTTTACGCGATCATGATGTTTCCACGTCGCATTCCGGTTAACGAGCGGGTACAAGCAGGCGTATCATACCTTGCCATGTTAAAAGAGGTAGGGATTCTTGGCGCTCTGATCGTAATCGGCCTGATTGTTTTTCAAATCGGGGCCATAGCTGAGTGGTCACTGATAACTAACATTATTATCACCCTGGCCATCGTCGCAGTATTCGGGTATTTTGTTCGGAGTCTTGGCCAGCCCGTATTTATCATTTTGATTCTACTGATGATACCCGTTGCCACCACTGAACTGGGAACTGACAGCTGGATTACAGACCTTATGACCCCAGAAATGAGGAAAATTGGATTACAAGCGGGCTGGATACTCGTTTATACATCAACAATTATGGCTGTATTGAGGCTGTCAGCGGGATCGATCATTCATCGGATTTCACCCCTTGGATTATTGGCGTTAAGTTCGGCCATTGCGGGAATAGGACTGCTATTATTCTCGGCTTCTTCGGGAGCAATGATCCTGGTGGCCGCGACAGTATTTGGATTAGGCAAGACCTTCTTTTGGCCAACAATGCTGGGTGTGGTGGCAGAGCGATTTCCAAAAGGGGGCGCCCTGACACTTAATATTACAGGGGGAGTAGGAATGATCGCCGGTGGTGTAATCGGCGCAGTAATTCTGGGATTCATCCAGGACACCACCATTGAACAAAACCTGAGTGAATACGACCGTCTAAATAATACGGAGCTGCATGAGACATATGCTACGGAAGAAAAAACCAGTATTTTTGGTGATTATCTGGCGTTGGATCTTACTCTGCTGAATAAAGCAGACGATGATATTCGAAAAACCGTTACGAACATTCAGGAGGGGGCAAAAAAGGAAGCCTTGCGTACTGTGGCCATCTTCCCTGCTATCATGCTCATCTCTTATATCGCTTTAATCTTCTATTTCAAATCCAGGGGTGGGTATCGTGCCGTCATACTAGAAAAGAAAGAAGAAACCGAAAAATTTGAATAACCTATGAGTTTGAATGTAAAATTTGGAGTCAGTACCTGGCTCTGGACTTCACCTTTTTCAACAGAAACAATTGATCTCTTCCCGAAAATAAGGGAAATGGGGTATGATATGGTTGAGATCCCTGTTGAAGATCCTAACATTATCGATACGGGCAAGGTTAAATCAGCCTTGAAAGAACACGGTCTTTCTTGTACGGTTTGCGGGGCGTTCGGTCCCCGTCGTGATTTGACCAATGATGATGCAGCGATTCGAAAAGAAGGCATGGATTACATTGAATCCTGCCTGAATATCTGTACAGAGCTTGATGCTACATTTTTCGCCGGCCCTATGTATTCTGCTGTTGGAAAAGCCAGAATGGTTTCGGATGAACAAAAAAAGATCGAATGGAACCGTGCCGTGGATAACCTGAGGAAAGTTTGTGAAAGCGCAAAGTCAAAAGGCCTGGATATCGCGATTGAGCCTTTAAATCGATTTGAAACGGATTTGATCCATCGGGCTGAAGATGTGATGAACCTGATTTCTGACATCAATCAGTCAAACGCAAAAGTAATTCTGGATGGTTTTCACATGAATATTGAAGAACCAAGCATTGCTGAAGCGATCAAAACGGCGGGAGATAAACTGATCCATGTGCAGGTATCTGAAAACTATAGAGGAACACCCGGAACCGGACAAACCCGTTGGGAGGATTATATGAGCGGGCTAAAAGCCATTAATTACCAGGGAGCGATTACCATCGAAAGCTTTACCCCAAATAATCAAGAACTTGCCGAAGCGGTTTGTATTTGGAAGCCACTAGTCCCAAGTCAGGATGGCTTTGCTTTGGAAGGTATTCAGTTTCTTAAAAAATGGACTCAGGGAAATTAAAAGAAAAACATTATCACGAATAAATAAAACAAGCAAAATGAGCAACGATAAAATCAACATAGCCATCATAGGATTGGGATTTGGAGCAGAATTCATTCCCATTTATCAAAGACATCCCAATGCCAATATGTACGCAATTTGCCAACGTACACAAAGCAAACTTGACGAGGTTGGAGATGCCTACGGGATCGAAAAAAGATACACTTCGTATGACGAACTTCTGAAGGATCCGGAAGTGGATGCGGTCCATATCAATACACCGATCCCAAATCACGGAGAGCAATCCATTAAGGCGCTGAAAGCCGGAAAGCACGTCGCCTGTACCGTTCCCATGGCAACTACCGTTGAAGAGTGTGCAGAGATCGTAAAATTGACACAAGAAACCGGGCTCACCTACATGATGATGGAGACGGTGGTTTACTCCAGGGAATTTCTCTACATGAAGGAATTATATGACAACGGTGAATTAGGAAAAATTCAATTCTTGAAAGCAAGCCATCAGCAGGACATGGATGGATGGCCGGATTACTGGCCGGGACTGCCCCCGATGCACTACGCCACACATTGTGTAGGACCGGTACTTGGATTGACCCGGTCCGATGCGGAATATGTTTCCTGTTTTCCTTCCGGAACCATCCGAAAAGAGCTTCACAAACATTACAATTCACCCTATGCAGTGGAAACTGCCCATATCAAATTCAAAGATTCTGACTTGAGTGCACAGGTTTATCGTTCCTTATTTGATGTGGCCCGTCAGTATCGGGAAAGCTTTGAAGTATATGGAGAGAAAAAGGCCGTTGAGTGGCCGCTGATAGAAGGCAAACCATTGGTGGTTCATACTGCCAAAAAGCCGGAACCGGAAATCCCTGAAGAAGTGGAATGTCCGGATTTTGCAAAACTGCTTCCCAAAGAAATCCAGCCGTTCACTACCGGAGGTGTTTATGATTCCGATGAACATCAACACCTTTCCTTCACACAAGGTGCAGGACATGGCGGTTCGCACCCACATCTCGTTCATGAGTTTGTAGATGCATTGATGAGCAAGCGATCCCCCTACCCCAATGCCAAACAATCAGCCAATATCACCTGTGTAGGAATTCTGGCACACGAATCCGCACAAAAAGGCGGGGAAATTATAAGGCTGCCTGAGTTTACGCTGTCTTAAAAACCAGCAAAAATCAAATTAACCGGCATGATGTGGTGTCAATTTTATCCGTGGTTTGTCCCCTGACAAACCACCACTTTGTCCCTTGTCCGTGGTTTGTTCCCCGACAAACTTTGTCCATGGTTTGTCACCCGATAGCGAAGCCGTGCCTTCGGCGCAAACCTGCACGATAAAAGCACGTCTCATGAATATTCTCGACAAATATTCCCTCGAAACAATTAGTTCCCTAAATTTGTCAAAAAACCACATTTGAGTACTATTTCTGATCAACAAGATACCATCGTCGCACTTTCAACTCCACCGGGAGTAGGTGCGATCGGAGTCATCCGGCTTTCGGGAAAAAATGCCATTGAGATTGTCAACAATGTTTTTCATGGCAAGGATCTCACCCAACAACCATCCCATACACTCCATTTTGGCTCCCTACGCGATGGAAAAGAAATCGTGGATGAAGTGGTCGTTTCCCTATTTGTTGAACCTCACTCCTACACCAAAGAAAATGTCGTGGAAGTTTCCTGCCATGGGTCGAATTACATCTTACAGCGTGCGATCAAGCTGTTCATTAAAAACGGCGCCCGTCTCGCCCAACCAGGAGAATTTACGCGAAGAGCATTTCTGAATGGCCAGTTTGACCTCGCCCAGGCAGAAGCGGTGGCGGACCTGATCCATTCCGACAATGAATCGGCACACATGGCGGCCATGAACCAGATGCGTGGAGGTTTTTCAGAAAAGATCCGAAACCTACGTCAAGAGCTGATCCACTTTGCTTCAATGATAGAACTGGAGCTGGATTTCTCCGAAGAAGATGTTGAATTTGCCAGCCGGGATGACCTGAAAAAACTGACGAATAACATCCTGAAAGTCGTCACGGACTTAATCGACAGCTTTAACCTCGGGAATGTGATCAAAAACGGCGTACCCACAGTCATTGCGGGAAAGCCCAATGCTGGAAAATCCACACTTCTCAATACTTTGCTCAATGAGGAAAAGGCCATTGTTTCGGATATTCCGGGCACCACGCGTGATTTTATTGAAGATGAGATCCACATTGAAGGTGTTTCATTCCGATTCATCGATACAGCCGGGATCCGGGAAGCAAAGGACAAGATCGAGGCCATTGGCGTGTCACGAACAAAAGAGAAAATGCTCCAGGCATCATTGATCATCTATTTATTTGATTTGTCACAGGAATCGATTGCTGAGATCAACAAGGAAATCAATATTCTTGAAAACCTGGGGATTCCTTTTATCAAGGTTGGCAATAAGCTGGATGTGATTTCCAAAGATCAGCAGAGTGAATTTCAATCAATAGAAGACCTGATCATGATCTCCGCAGGAAACAAGGAACACATTGAAGCACTGAAAAAGAAGATCATCGACAAGGTCAACCTGGAAGGCTTCAAAACCGGTAATACCATTGTCACCAACCTGCGCCACTACGAAAGCCTGGTCAATACACAGAAAGCATTAGAAGATGTTCTTCGGGGAATCGACAGCCAGGCCTCCAACGACCTGCTCGCTTTGGATATTCGTCAGGCACTTCACTTTTTAGGAGAGATTACCGGTGAGATCACCACGGAGGATCTTCTGGGGAATATTTTTAGCAAGTTTTGTATCGGAAAGTAATTACTCCCTTATAGTTATAGTCCTCATTTTCAACCAGAATGATTAGTTAAGACTGAGGTTTTTTCTCCACCATAATTAAACTTCAACTAAAGGAAATTGATTATGTATTAATTTCACATCAAATAATGTCAAAACATTTTCAAAAATTGTCTAGACATTTCTAGAAACTCTCTAAACATTTTACGAAAATCTCTAAAGATTTATGAATAATTATCAACATTTAACAATTTTTAACAATACATTTAAACCTATTGTCCTCTCCTCCCTTTTGTCTTCCGTTCGATAAAGTAGTTAAGCCTTTAATATTTAATGCAGGTTAACTATAAGGTCGCAAAGTCTTAGCTTGAATTGTGAGGTAAATCCTTTCTATCCGCTTGGTTATAGTCCTTGTTTTCAACGAGGACTCCAGAGAATAGCGAATGTTTCGCTATATTTCCTTTTTTAACTGAATAAACGCTCGTTTCCTAGTTATAATTTACTTTCATTATTCGTTCTCAATTCTTCTGCTATAGGTTGAAGCAAGGATATAATTCTTGATTTCAGCCACATCCTCTTTGGTTAACAGGTCCTTAAAATTCGGCATACCATTAGGTGAGCGTAACCCTTCCAGAACAATTGCTTCAAAACTATTATAAGTACCCTGGTTTATATATCCCAGGTCGGGAACGACTCCAACCGTTTCCCTGGCTACGTCCCAATGACAATGATTACAATACTTTTCATACAAAGTCATTCCACGAGCTAGCATTTCTTCATCAGCTTCAAACTCAAAATCAGCGAGGTTTCTGGGAGTTGAATCCGGCATTGGATAGTCAGGAATTGGAGTATTTTTCCCAAGGGTAAAAGTATAGACGGTTCCGGGGTAGCTGTACTCGGTAAACTGATACCCATTTCCAGCCCACGCTCCCCATCCTACAGCCACAGAAATATACTGAATGCCATCAATTTCAAAAGAAACAGGAGATCCCATGATGCCAGTCCTCAGGTTTATTTCCCAAACTTTATTTCCATTTTTTGCATCATAGGCTATAAAACTTCCGTCACAAAGGCCCTGGAATACCAGACCACCCGAAGTGGTTAGTACGCCACTATTCCACCAGTTTTCATGGTAGGCTACTGACCAAGCCTCTTTTTGATTAATCGGATCCCAGGCGACGAGCCTTCCCTGAGGGTCTGGTTGCGGTGATGAGGCATCTTCCAGAACCTCTCTTTCGGGATTAGGTGCCGTACGATTTGTTCCCCAGTTTACCCCTCCAAAGCCATCGTCAAACTTCCAGTCGGGATCAAGTCCGAACACCATCGAACGATCCAGGGATGGGATGTATACGAACCCTGTTTCCGGATTATAGGCCATTGGCTGCCAGTTATGACCTCCCACATTACTTGGAAAAATCTGGACATCTTTTGTCTCATACCTACTCCATTCATTTTCAATGGGTCGGCCTGTTTGCTGGTCAATGCCACTGGCCCAATTAACATAAACATAGGATTCAGCAGAAATGAAATCGCCATTGGTTCGGTCAAGCACATAAAAAAATCCGTTTTTTGGAGCCTGCATGATCACTTTTTTCTTTTGACCCTCGATATTTAAGTCAGCTAGAATCATGTGTTGTGTTGCCGTATAGTCCCAATTATCTCCTGGAGTAGTTTGGTAATACCAGACTATTTCACCGTTTTGAGGATCAAGTGCCAAAATGGAAGATAAGTATAAATTATCACCTCCTTCAGGACTTCGATATACTCTGGGCCAGGGACTACCATTTCCAACACCCACGTATAGCAAATCCAGATCAGGATCATATGCCATCGCATCCCATACTGTACCACCTCCTCCATATTTCCACCATTCTCCCGTCCAGGTTGCGGCAGCTTCTTCCATCGCTTTGGATTCAAATGGTAAATCAGGATCACCTGGAACCGTATAGGTACGCCACTTTTGCTCACCAGTCATCGCATCATAACCAGAGACATAACCTCTAACTCCGTATTCTGCCCCACCATTCCCAATGATCACGTTTCCAGCCACCACACGGGGAGCTCCCGTAATGGTATAATTGGCAGTAGTATCAACAGTTATAGTTTCCCATTTAAGTTTACCACTTGCAGCATCAATAGCAATCAATCTTCCATCCAGGGCACCTACATAAACCATACCTCTGTACAGAGCTACACCCCGATTGACGGAACCACAGCAGGCTTTGAACCCGATGATTCTGGGAACTTTCGGATCAAATTTCCAGAGTAATTCTCCCTTTCGTGCATCAATGGCAAAAACCTCACTCCAGGATCCTGTAACATACATAATTCCATCGACCACCAAAGGAGTTGCTTCAAGAGCGCCTTTGATTCCAAGGTTAAGACTCCATGCCAGACCAAGACGATCAATATTAGCTATCGTGATCTGCTGTAATGGACTAAACCTGTCTTCAAAATAATTCCTACCATATGAGAGCCAGTCGCCAGGTGTTTCATCTGCTGTTAACAATCGTTCATCATTTACCTGAGAGGTTACCTTAAAGATATGCTCAGTAGTCCCAGGATCATAGGAAGGATTACATTGGTTTAAAACCAGGATGGATCCGATGCTAATGAGAAATCTAAATTGAAATCTCATTTATGATATTTTAAATAGTGTTAACATTGAATAAAAGACAAATGCTTTTTATTCTTGCTATTTCTTCATGTAAATCACTATAAGACAATGAATTGAAGCTAATTTTAATTTAAATTAGTCATCCCCATTTAACCGCAAATAAGCTCTTGTCAACTGATTATACACTGTTAAGACATTCAATTCCGGCATCTTGTTTGAAATCATTTTTAATTTAACGTTTTGTTGCTAATGTTAAGAGAATTATTCGGACTTTGTTCATGCTTCTGACTAGTCCTTTAGTCCTAGTTTGCAACGAGGACTTCCGAGAATAGCGAATGTTTCGATATATTTCCCAATGATGAATGCCAAAATCCTAATTATTATTTTTCGATATATTCTAGGACTAATCATGATGATATATGGTCTTATCAAGATTTTTGGAATTCAATTTATTCTCCCTTCAGAAGTTTATGAGATTCCTCTGAAAGATATTGATGGAGTTACACTTACATGGGCTTTTATGGGTTTCTCTAAATGGTTTTCATTGTTATTGGGTTTATTTGAATTTGTTCCTGCAGTTTTATTACTATTCAACAAAACCAAATTAATTGGAGCCATAATCTTATTTCCATCCTTATTAGCTATCTTCTTAATAAATAATGCATTTGACTTCTTTGTGCATATGAAAATATTTACTGGCTTGTTATTGCTGGCTGATTTGATAATTCTTTATTGGGGACGGAAACCGATCCTCACTTTTATGAATGAAGCTACTCAGGCTAAAATTCAATGGCGAGAGGTTATTTTTAATACTTTCTTAATTATGGCACTGGTCGTTTTGATAATACTCTTTGCAATGTAAAAAGATGTGCAACATCAATATCCTATATACCATTATCGTAAAAGTAATCTGAGTGGCAGGATTGCCATTCTCTTGCATCCTCGTTTCCGTTTACACTCAAGCGAGGACGATTGATACCTACCTATAGTCCTTATTTGTAACAAGGGCTTACGAGAATAGTGAAAGTTTCGTTCATTCAATTGCCCTCACCACATTTCTGAAACTAGGAGGAGATACCGAAATATTGAATAAATTTCAGCACAGGCAAGTCCGGTAATTATCTCTTTTAGGGGGGCTATTGTTTAAAACAATGAGCAATTTTAATCCTTTAAGGAAACAGCCCTACTCATAAACAATCGTATCTGACGCAAGCACAGGAATCTGATAACCTCCTGTATCGATCTGAATATCAGGGTTGGCGATCATCAATGCATGCATCTTTTCAGAAGATGCTTGCGTACCCGAAACATAAAGTTCCCTTAAATTTTTGTTTGCCATCAACTCCGTGACTCCGGCGGTAGTCACTTCCGTATTGGAAAGGTTGAGGTACTGAAGATTTTCAATTTTAGACAAGTAAGAAACTCCCCTATCTGTAACCTTGGTGCTCCGTAGATATAAATACCGAAGATTCCCAAGCTTACCTATTTTTTCAACATCCACATCAGATACCGAAGCATTCGTCAAATCGAGCCAAACGAGTTGTTGTTTGATACTCAGCAACAAATCCATATCGGAAGGCTGAACTGATTTTACATTGACGAAATTTGCTTTCAGGTAATTGCTCTCTTGTGCAACAGGTATGACCAGGACATCCCGTACCACTAACTTCGATAAAACCGTCTGATCTGCAGGTCCAACACTTTCCGTTGGCACCCAACTGAATGGCGGTTCTTCATCCATTTTGATGGTGGCAATTACTTTCTTCAGGTACTCATGATCTTCATAAGCCATCACGGGCATCTCAAAATCAAATCCACTTTTTACCCAAGCATGAATGGCGTCAATCGCCGCCGAACTTAGCTGGCTTTTCTCATTTGGTGGCATATGATGCTCATCCTCCATCGGTAATATGAGTCTCGCATAGAGCGAACTTGAGTCAGGAATATCCGATCTCAACACAACCCCATGTTCCCCACCCTTTACAATATGTTCTATTCCATCCAGGCGCAAATCACCTTTCTGTTTTCGGGAGCTGTGACAGGATAGACACTTAGCTTCAAGGATCGGATACACAACATCTCGATAAAGAACAGCCGAATCTGTCAACGCTGCTTCACCTAATTTTACTATTCCGGATGATGCCTCATCTTTCTCCTCATAGAAATCAACCAAAAAATCCTCCCCATGGGTTAGTGATCCGCCAAGGTGACCTGTAAGAGAGAGCAGAATAATCACAAGGGTAAACAACGCCAGGCGCGCTCGTTTTCTTTTTACTTTGTTGTGTTTAAATATCCGGTTGCGCAAATACAACAAAAGCAAGGAAGCAATTGCTGTTGAAATGCCCAGGTATTGATGCGGGGTTAATATGCGATCACTGTAACCGCCTTCCTGTGATAGTAAGTAACCGGTAACACACGCTGCAACAGCCGACAAACCTCCAATCAAAATCGAAGGTTGAATAGCTACCTTAAGCTCCCGGTATTTTCCAGTTTGAGCGAGTAGTTCAAAAATAAAACCAAGCAGCAAAATGCCAATTGGCAGATGCACGATTAAAGGATGAAAACGGCCCAGCAATTGAAGAATATAATCCATTAATTCAGGCGTAACGTGACCGTAATGTGTTCAACATATGAACATTTATGTCCCATTGATCAGCCAATGGTTGCCGCGTATAGGGAAGTGATGGCATGTAATCGATTGGGCCAAATTCAGTGAGAAAGGTCATTTGCTTGCCTTCCCGTTTTTTTCTATTCACAACCTGGTCCCACCATCCAAAATGCTTTTCAACGGCATGTTTCCATTCAGGTGCCCGCGGATCATTCACTTGTGGTCCTTCGGGATGACCAATGCGGGCATGGATATGATCAACGCGATCAAATGTCATCGCCAATGTTTCCGATTGATCATCGAGATAGGTTTCATGCACATTGCACCAATGGGAAATGTCGAGTGTGATACGAAGGTCGGGCAGCTTTTCAATGAACTGTCGGGCGACAGGCGCTGCAAATAAAATACGCGAACGATGCGTCTCATGATAAATTGGCACTCCAGACTCATTCGCAGCATTTGTCGTCGAATCAATAAAGGTAGTATTTTGATCAAATGAAAAATGGTCCCGGCCTGAATGACAGTTGATGTAAACCGGATCATATTGAACTGCACCTTTTAAAGCATTTGTAAACTGCTGGAAATGCTTTTGATAATCCGTGTCACTCCCACCCACCAGGAAACCATACTTCAGATTGTGCTTTTTAAATGTCTCAAGAATTTGATTGCGCTCCATTTCATCCAGAGGAAACCAAAACTCGGCGCCATCATATCCGAATTCCTTTAGTTTCAAACAAAATTCCTCTGTTGTACCTTTAAATCCCCAATTTGTTCCCATAATGAGCAATTGATATCCGGGCTCTGATTTGGTGGTTGCAGCTTTCGCCATTGCATCTAGACTGTTCAGTGTCAAAGCCGATCCTGTTACAATGCTACTCCTGGTGATGAATTCTCTACGATTCATGAATATTTAAATAAAAAATTAGGAAACAATTTCGTTAATCACTTTCCCTGAAACATCCGTCAACCTAAAAGGCCTGCCTTGAAACTGGTAGGTAAGCTTTTCATGATCAAAACCCAGCTGATTCAAAATGGTTGCCTGCACATCATGGACAGAAACCTTTCCATTGATCGGATAATACCCGATCTCATCTGTCTCACCCCATGAAACGCCTTTCTTTATTCCGCCACCTGCCATCCACATGGTGAACGCTTCTACATGATGGTCCCGGCCGAGGAAAGGATTATTCTTATTTTCCCTGTTCTCCTGCATTGGAGTCCTTCCAAACTCTCCACCCCATACAACCAATGTCTCTTCTAATAATCCCCGTTGTTTTAAATCAAGAAGCAAGGCTGTCATGGCCCGATCGATCTCGCGACACTTATTTCGCAAACCAATATCAATGGCTCCATCACTGCTCGTACCATGTGAATCCCATCCCCAGTCAAACAACTGAACAAAGCGAACATCTTTCTCTACTAACTTTCTGGCAAGTAAACAATTATTGGCAAAAGAAGCCTGACCGGGCGTTGTTCCATAAAGTTGATGAATGTAATCCGGCTCATTATTAATATCCATTACTTCAGGCACCGAAATTTGCATGCGAAAAGCCATTTCATATTGTGCGATCCTTGTCAATGTTTCGGGATCGTTGTATTCCTTAAAATGCTGCCTGTTCACATCATTGATCGCATCAATGGTCTTTTTTTTCAACTCACGATCAATGCCTTCCGGATCGCTTAAGAACAAAACCGGGTCACCTTCTGACCGACACTGTACGCCCTGGTACACAGAGGGAAGAAAGCCACTTCCCCAGACACTCTTTCCAGCATCCGGAGTATTTCCACCGGATGTAAGCACAACAAAACCAGGCAGGTTCTTATTTTCAGATCCAAGTCCGTAAGTCGCCCAAGAACCGATGCTGGGCCGTCCCAGACGTGGCGAACCGGTATGGACAAACAACTGCGCCGGTGCGTGGTTAAATTGATCGGTATGAACGCCTTTCAAAAATGATACTTCATCCACCACCTGGGAAAAATGTGGCAGGTAGTCTGAAACATAATTTCCGGATTGACCGCGTTGCATAAAGTTTGCCTGGGGACCAAGAAGCTTAGGCGTACCGCGAATAAAGGCAAACCTCTTTCCCTCGAGCAATGACGGAGGACATGGTTGATTATTTAATTTTGCCAGTTCCGGTTTATAATCGAAAAGTTCGAACTGTGACGGTGCACCTGCCATGTGCAGGTAGATCACACGCTTTGCCCTTCCCGGAAAATGTGGTGCTTTGGGCGCCATGGGATCTAATACCCCATCAACCAGTTTCTTTGCAGAAGTTGACAGGTTACATCCCGTTAGCGATCCTAGTGCAAATGCCCCTAAACCTACAGCGCTTTCGTAAAGAAAGTGTCGTCTTGAAATATTTTTAAATTCTTCGTTCATTCCTTCATAATCACTTCGTCCAAATTTAATAGTACCTGTGCAACCGTCGTCATGGCAGCCTCCTCTGGTGTAGCATTTTTACTGACCATTAGTTTTTCCGCTTCATCCTGATGGGTGGAGTAATTCTCTAAGGATTCTTTATAAAAATCATAGACGACTTCCAACTTTTCCTGAGGCATGTCCCTGATAACCAATGCAGCATAGCCATTCCGGATTTGATCTTGTGGATTATCTGCTGACTTTAACATTCTTTCTGCAAAGCTTCTGGATGCTACGACAAAAGAAGAATCATTCAGCGTGACAAGCGCCTGCAAGGGTGTATTGGTCCTGATCCTTCTGCTTACACAAACCTCCCTGCTGGAACCGTCAAACATGATCATGGATGGGTACGGACTCGTTCGCTTGCTATAAATATAAACTGAGCGCCTGAACTGATCCTCGCCTTCACTCATTTCCCAATCTTCATTGTTGTACACCGTATTCCATATTCCTTCCGGCTGATAAGGCATGACGGACTTGCCATACATTTTGTCACTCAGCAGTCCACTTACGGCCAGTGCCTGGTCGCGAACCTGTTCGGCAGACAAACGAACCCGCGGTCCACGTGCAAGCCAACGATTTGTAGGGTCGGCTTCAAAACTTGCTGCAGTCATTCGCGAATCCTGGCAATAGGTATCCGACATCACTATTTCACGAATTAATTCTTTCAGGCTCCATGAATATTCATTCATCATCTGAAGTGCCATCCAATCCAGCAATTCAGGATGTGTGGGCTTGGCTCCCTGCGTGCCAAAATCCTCCAGGGATTCCACTATTCCATAGCCAAACAACTGTTCCCAAATACGATTGACAATCACACGGGACGTAAGCGGGTTTTGTGGATCAAGCAACCAATATGCAAAACCCAGGCGATCGTGAGCAAGGTTTTCCGGAAATGGATTTAAGGATGCCGGCGTTTCCGGTTGCACTTCTTTTTCAGGGACCAGCCAATTGCCACGTTCAAAAACATGGGTTGTTCTGCGCTGTTCCGGTCCATTTTCAATCATGATAGGGGTATTATCAACGGGAGCTTGTAACAAGCTGAAAAAATCCTGCTCCATATTATCATAACCCGGCTTGTCCTTACCGGGAAGATCGCTTCGGAAGGCAAACCATTCAACATTTGACACAGGATGTAAGGAGTTGATGGATGGATTTTTAAAAATAAAATATAGGTCGTGCGCGCCTGTGGTAGGCTTCAGTCTGACAGGAAGCGCTACCCTTCCCTTTTGGGTTTTGACTAGATTTGCCTTTCCTACTAGCTCACCATTAAACTTATCCAGTCGAATCTCGACTACTCCTCCAACACTACCGGTAGTATGATTGAGAAGAACATAATCTTTATCTGTCAGATTGATTTGCCTGAGTCTGGCGCTTCCACCATTTCGGATACCCAGCCATTTAGTATCGATTAATTCACCATTGATGAACTCATCAAAATCGTGTGGATGATATTTAGGCTCAAGTGTTTTCAAAAAGCGCGTAACGGCAAATGCGCTTTCCTGATCTTCATTTTTCAATACCCAATTCCTGATCGCTTCAACTTTTGAGCTGTCTTCCTTCCTGTACATTCTGAGGTTAGGGTGTTCTCCATGGGTATCTTCATCACGTGTGTTATTGAAGAAAGCCATCGACTGATAAAATTCCTCATGGACAAATGGGTCGTAGGGATGCGTATGACACTGAACGCAAGCCATGGTCGTACTCTGCCAAACTTCCCAGGTTGTTCCCACTCTTTCGAGCAATGCCGCCACACGATATTCTTCATCTTCCGTCCCTCCTTCATCGTTGTTCATGGTATTGCGGTGAAACGCCGTTGCGATCAATTGATCATCTGTTGGGTTTGGAAGCAGATCACCTGCCAGCTGTTCAATGGTAAACTGATCGAATGGCATGTCATCATTTAAAGCCTTGATCACCCAATCGCGGTAACGCCAGATTGTTCTCCCCACATCGCGTTCATAACCTTTGGTATCGGAATATCTTGCCAGGTCCAGCCACCATGAGGCCCATTTCTCTCCGTAAGATGGTGACGCAAGCAATTCATCGACAACTGCAGCATAGGCGTTTTCACTTTCATCTTCCATAAACTTCCTGACCTGATCGGCATTAGGCGGAAGGCCTGTGATATCCAGGTAGACCCTTCGCAACAATGTTTCTTTGTCCGCGCGAGGTGATGGATCCATTTGCATGTCAGCCAGTTTTTCCTGAACAAAATAATCGATCGGGCTTTCCTCGCTTGTTGATGATCCTCCCATTGATGCCAGTGCTATGCTTTCATCCGGAATAGTTATCGGCTTCGGTGGAACATACGCCCAATGATCGCCCCACTCTGCACCCTGATCTATCCATTTTTTAAGAATGTCAATTTCTTCTTTTGTGAGAGGCTCTTCTTTGTAAGGCATGCGCTCCTCAGGGTTGGTGAGCGTCAGCCGCCTGATCATTTCGCTATGTTTCGCATCAAAAGGAATGATTGCGGGCTTACCGGATTCTACGGTATCCAAAGCTTCTTTCCGGAACAATAAACTAAAATTGGCACTGCGCTTTACGCCTCCATGACAGGAGATACAATGTTTGTTGATGATGGGCTTTACCTGTGATGAAAAATCAATTTTTTCATTTTTGCATCCTGCTAGAATGCTAATTGATAACACGACACTCCCAACCAAAAGTGATTTAAAAAAATGCGTCCGTATGCCAAAGGGTATCCTCATAATGGACATAAAAGGTAAGAATTTAATCTGTGAATAGAAATTTGAAAATTGATAAATGGGATGCTTTGGCACGCATAGTGAAATAATGTGATTCCATCTATTCCAAAAGCTGATGAAGATTAAGAAATTCCATTCTTTTCTTTATCTTATCAAAATTAGCCTCTCCTCTTGAAAAATGTTCCAAATCCCATAAATCTGCAAATACCCTTCCTGCATTTAAACTAATTCCATATTCTAAAACCTCCTGAAGGGATTCAACATAAGGTTCTCCAAATTCATCCTTTCTTTGAAAGATATCCATTACACCATTTCCAGACCTTGTCGGAATGACGGCACAACACTCTACACCTGCTTCAAAAGCAAATTTGACAGATCGTTTGGCCCATTCCACAGATTCCGATTCATTCAATCCCGGCAAGCCTAATAGTATAAATGCCCTCGTTTTGATATTATTTTTAAATAAAAACCTAACTGTCCTTTCGAAATCTTTCAGATCCATTTGCTTGTTTAGCTTAGGAAGAATATGTGGGTGAACCGTCTCCAGGCCCATTGCAACTTGTAATTCAGTCTGAATGAGCTGATTAAAATCAAGGCATTTTTGGTTGATCAGCTTTGGATGACATTCGACAATCAGTGATTGAAAATCAGAAACAAGCTCGGCAATTGCCCGATAATCTTCAACTGGAATTGCTTTCAAGTCAAAAAAATTGCCACTATTGTATAATTTCAGATGGTTGGTCGAAGGCAGTTTGTTAAGTGCATATTTTATTTGTTGGGGAATGGCGCCAACAGGAACTTTTTCATCAGTCGTATTCTTCCATAAATCGCACATCAAACAATGAAAGGGACACTCGCGGTTTGTCAGAAAAATCGTTGCAACATCTTCAATAAGTCCGATATGGGAAAACTCCTTTTCGACGAGATAAGCATAAGGAATAAACGGATCCACCACATTCTTTTTACCCCGATGTGAAAGGATCCATTTATCATCAATTTTTTCAGGTATTTTATCAACCATAAATTGCCTGGAATACTTTCCTGTATTCCAGATCGAAGTTAGGGAATTGTGACTTGAACTTTTCCTTAGAAACAACTCCGTGCTGGAATCTTCGCTTTGGAAATACCGGCATATCGATCCCCGTAACAGCTTTTACACCTTTGGAAACGATCTCGCCTTTCATAGCATAAAGTTTATTATGATCCCAATCCGTCATTTCTATGAAAGGAATGCCTTCCGCTATTTCGATCACATTCGGAAGCGTATAGGGACTAAACCCGTCAAAACCAAGCTTATCGGCCGGAGCATACGTACGCATGTATCCACGGCTCAAACCTCCTGAATAAGTTAAGGAATGTTTCATGGAATGTACGCCCCAACCTTCCTGGTAAAGCATCAGGTTATTCAAAACACTTCTAATAGTCAATTCAGGATTTTCTTCTATTGGATAGTCCTTCAGATTTTCATCACCACCATCTCCATCGATCATGTATTTCCAGTCCGGATAACGATTCCTTATCCCTTTCAAAAGAGCATAATTCATGGTAGCAGATTGAATATCGAGTGGTTTGTAATCCTCCACCACTTTAATGGTTTCCTTCCAATCCAGGTCAGAAGAGGTGATCTCAATTGGTTCCAGGAACATGGAGAGATGGGTTTTTTCCAGGAATTCCCGTGCTTGTTTTAAGTCCTCTCCTTCACCATCTACTGATAGCGTGAACGCTTTTAACCTCGATGGGCTTTCTCCTAACTCCAGCAGGGCCTGATAAGTTAAAAGAAAGACTGAACCACTATCTATACCTGCAGAAAAACTCACACCAATTGGTCCGGCTGTTGCATGGTACTTCAACCATTTTTTGATTTCCTCATATAAAGCCCTGATGTACAACTCACCGATCTCTTCTGCTGATTTTCCTTCTATTTTATTCCTCTCAGGAGTAAAAAAACGTTCGTAAACAGGGTTAGGATCCGGGCATCCCAACAACTCAATATTGGTAATATAGTGTGCTGGGGCCATCCGGGTGTACGACGGCATAAACTGATCGTCTAAACCTTCTTTCTTCAAATATTCATAAATGGTATCGATCCTTTCTGCAATGACCAGGCATGGGCCATCTACCAGCTTAGCAATAAAATATCGAATTGGCCGTCCAATCGATCGTGCCATTTTAATCGATTTTCCCTCAACCGATACCAGTGCAAAATGTCCGTCAATTTTGCGCACTGCCTCTGGATCGCCTGATTTCAACAATTCCCGGGCTTCATCGATGCTCATATTGTAAATAATATTGTGCTCAGGTTTGGTCAGATCTACTACTCGTTCAACGTACTGGTGATTCATGATTTTCTAAATGATTATTTGTGCGAATATTCAATTTATAAAGACCAATGTAAAGGAATTTTCAAATAAATATTGTCAACTACTAAACGTTGAACACGAAAGCTAAAGTTTGTTTCCCGAATTGAAATTATCAATTTGGATCAATGATTCCTTTTCCCTTCTGAATAGTGATGTACTTGTTAATCGCTACATTCTTATAAGATTCTGATTTTCCATCAGGCCACTTAATTTGGATACTATCAATGGACTGTTCTCTTCCTAACCCTACGTGGATCCTAGGATCATTGCTGGATAAATAACTTGTGGCCCATTGATTTACGAAGACCTGTTTTTGCCCGGCCACCCTGACCGTCACTTTTGCGCCGATCGCTTCGAACTGACCTGTTTCTCCCAGCAGGCTAATTCCCAACCAGTTATTTACATTTCCCCCATCATTTCTCAGTAGAGCCGGAGAAGCTTTCAAATCGACATGCGAAACAATGATGTCCAAATCACCATCATTATCATAATCCCAAACCGCTGCTCCCCTGCCCGATCTTTTTTCCTGGAAATACGATCCAGCTGAGATACCAACATCTTTGAAATTTCCCTTACCATCATTTTCCAATAGCAAGGGGTATTGTAAGATCAATTCTTCAGCTGTACCATTAGCTGTAAATATATCCAGATCACCATCATTGTCATAATCAAAAAGCGCTGCTCCCCATTGACCTTTTCCAGCAAATGCTTTTGCCACTCCACTGCTTTCCGTAATATCTTCATATAGTCCTCCACCTAAATTTCGATATAGCGCTCCGTATTTTAAATCGGTGACCAACAAGTCAACCAAACCGTCTCCATCCACATCTCCTATTGTCCCGTGCATCGAGCCAGTAGTAGCACCCTGACTATTAACCGCAATTCCGGACGGAACAGCCATTTCTTTAAATTTTTGATTTCCCTGATTGACGAAGACAAAATTGCTTTGATGATCATTTCCCTGGAAAAGGTCCAGATCACCATCATCATCATAGTCATAGACCGTCAAGCCCATGCATTTGGAATCCGGAAAATAAAACCCAAGCTCTCTGGTGATTTCTTTGAAAGTTCCGTCAGCTTGTTGCTCATAAAACAAAGATGCCTGACCTTTATATTCCGCGGGATGAGGCATCATATCCGGATAGGTTGGTGAAATATATTCCGGATCAAAAGCTAAAAAATTACCGACCATCATGTCCACACTATTATCCTGGTTATAATCCCAGAATGCTACCCCTACGCTCCATTTGGTAAACCCATTGAGTTCATTTGGACCCGTAAGTCCTAACTTCGCGGTAATATCCTGAAATGTGCCCTCTCCTTTATTTTCGTAAAAGACATTAGGACCATAATTCAGCAAGTAAAGGTCTGTGTCTCCATCATTGTCATAATCAATGACTCCTGCTGCCATACTCCATTGGGAATTGTCCAGACCAGAAGATTTAGACATATCCGAAAATGTTCCATCACCATTGTTTCGATACAACTTATTGGCAGAATTTTTGAACTTTTCCCCATCCTTGTCGCTGATTCCATCTAGATATGTGCCGTTTAGCATGTACAAATCCATCCATCCATTCTGATTATAATCAAATACTGTGACCCCCGACCCACTGCTTTCAAGGATATTCTCATAGGTTTTATCGCCAAAATTATATAGAAAATCTATTCCACTTTGATAGCTAACCTCCTGGAAAGAAACCTGTGAATTTTGAGAAAATATACCTTCTGACTTAAAAATCAGACAAATACAAACAATCGCGCACAATCGATTCATCGCTTTTAATAAGGGGCTAATAAAAAAATCAATAATAGAGATTAAACATTAAGACAGAAGTGCTGATTCAATTTTTTTCGTCTCATCACTTGAAAAATCAACACTTTTTATCGACTGAAGGTTCTCTTCGAGTTGACCGACCGAACTTGCACCAATCAGAACTGATGTAACTCTATCATCTTTCAGCAACCACGATAAAGCCATTTGTGACAGTTTCTGCCCCCTTGATTTTGCGATATCAGACAATGCCTTGATCTTGGGAAGATTTTGTTCCACCGTCACTTTATCAAGATAGGTCATGTTCTTTGCTGCACGGGAATCTTTCGGAATACCATTCACATATTTATCTGTCAGCATTCCCTGTGCCAATGGAGAAAAAGCGATAAGTCCGACACCGGAATTATCAAGAACGTCCAGCAATCCATCTTCCACCCATCTTTCAAACATGGAATACTTTGCCTGATGGATCAAACAGGGAGTGCCTAAATCCCTCAGAACCTTAATCGCTTTAGAGGTTTCATCTGCAGAATAATTGGAGATCCCGACATAAAGCGCTTTTCCCGAACGAACAATTTGATCTAATGCCCCCATAGTCTCTTCCAGTGGGGTATCAGGATCGGGTCGATGATGATAAAACAAATCAACGTAGTCCAAACCCATTCTTTTGAGGCTCTGATCAAGGCTGGCGATCAGATATTTTCGTGAACCAAAGTTTCCATATGGTCCCGGCCACATATCGTATCCGGCCTTGGAAGAAATAAATAATTCGTCCCTGTATTTTGCCAAATCCCGTTTCAGAATCGTTCCGAAATTTTCTTCCGCAGAACCAAAAGGTGGGCCGTAATTATTCGCTAGATCAAAATGAGTAATACCAAGATCAAACGCTCTTTTAACAATATTTCTTCCGTTTTCAAGGTTATCCACAAACCCAAAGTTGTGCCACAATCCAAGGGAAATAGCTGGCAGTTGAATTCCGCTCTTTCCACATCTCCTGAATAACATTTGATTATACCTATCCTCAGAAGGACGATAATCAATGGGATTAGTCTTGTCAAAAATCTTCATATAATTTAGGTTTCATTAAGTTGTCAAAACAATTTATTCTCCTTTTGAAAGGAACAAATAACAATAATATTTACTTAAAGCATTTACTTTAATTAACTGGTTTTACAATATTGACTTTCAGCACTATAAAAATAATTAATGAAAAAATTACATTAAATTAATATCAAATAATCCTGAACTTTATCTAATTGTTAACATTTTCAACTTTTTTTACACCCTACATCTCATGCGAAAAAAGTAAAAATAATCTTCTCAAGTATATAATCTTCGGCTATATTTAGTATCACTTTTTTTATTCATTGTGGATTAATAATTTAAATGGAGATTGAAAAAATATATCAACAACTAGCCCACATTGATCGGAATATAATTAAGGAGTTATACAGAACTTTCAAAAATTATATTTCAGAGTCGGACAGTTCATATGGTTCTGACGAATACTCTCTTTTTGACTATAACAAAACCAATCTCGCTGTTGCCTTCGGAAACCTCCTTGCTTACGAACCTGATTCTATTACAGAATTCCACTACAAACAACTGGAGTCCTTTTTTTCAAAGCCCGAGCTTCAGGATCTTTATGATCTGTATGAAATTATTTTGGAGAAAAAGTTTTTGAGATATCCTTCTGCACCTACTTGTTAGTTTTTTATTTAGAATCTTGACCTGATAAAAAAATAAACCACAAGCAAAACCGGGTAAAATATAAACGAATACAATGACGCAGGCTTTCCCAGACCGCCACAAGGAAAATATTTGTAAACCGTCAATATGAAATCCGCAAATAACCGATCTTCATCCAGAACCTTTTTAATTTTGTTCATGACAAAGCTATATGAACAACGAGAATGCAATCTTCCATCCTTCTCTAGAAGAAAATAGCTGGGATAAAACTCAATTTCAAGGGCCTTCAAAATATTCTCATCATCCAAATGGAAATGCTTGATTTGTGGATTTTTAAATTGAAGGTTTTTCTCTCTTAAGTATTCTGTCCATGTTTCAATGCCATCTTTATTAACAGCCAAAATGTAAAATTCCTTGTTTTTTGTGAGATCCAACTGATAAAAAGCCTCAAGGTCGTCGATGCAAAATGAACAGTTTAGTGTCCAGAAACCTATTAACTTGATTTTACCTGGAAATTCTTTTAAAAAGTTGACCCGATTATTTTCAACATCAAAAAACTCATATTTGGCAAACAACATTTTATCTATACCCCTGCTCAATCGAGGATTCACATATTTATTGGCATAGCCAATGTAAATCGCTACTGATAATATGAAACCCACAACATAAATGAGTCCAAAAAGAAGTATCAACTTGAATCTTCTCATCCATTTGAATAAGAAAATTTAAGCCAGAAAAGTTCCTGAAAGACTAATTTTCAGGCATAAGTATCCACAAAACAATATAAACGATTATTCCTGAAAAAGCGGTTGCTACGGAAAGAATGATGTATAGTATTCGCACTAAAGTGGGGTCCCATCCCAACCATTCAGCAAGCCCACCACATACACCCGCAATTATTCTGCTTGATTTTGATCTGTAAAGTCTATCTGACGCCATACTATTATTAATTAAAAATTACGCTGGTTACTACAACCAATGATAGAATCAAGAATTCTATCAATACAATAATAAGAGATTTAGAATTATATCGATTCATTTTCTATAAGTTTTCAATGGAATGGATCCAAGTAAGATGCCAGTTTTTTAATACGCTGCTTTATAGAGGATTACTAATAAAAAGCCTGTGAAAACTGGTCGGTATTGAACAGGTGATGTTCGATATAAAACACAAAGCCCGGATAATTCCAGGCTCTTAGTATTTTAAAATGACTTTATTTGTTTGCAATCAGTTCCTGGAACTAGAAATACTTTCTATCCTTTTGGCACTTTTAGATCCTTCCCTGGACCCCTCTAATGCTCTTCTGTAGGTAATATCCCATGAATTTGGAGAATATTGTTTAACCAGATTATAGCTGTAACGAAGTGACTGACAGGTAATTTTATCATATAGATTTGATTCTTCTATTACCTTCATGTCTTCATCAAAAGTTTTAGCATTAATCTTTTTATTTAACACTTTTTCAACTTTAGAAACCTCTTCTTTCATTGACACAGACTGTATGCTTTCCTGATCTGTATCAACCGCTCTACTTGTATTTGCCTCTGAAAGTTGTTTGTTTTCTTTTGATTCGCTCCTGCCAGTCTCAGGTTGCTTGGTTTGCCTGGAATGAAAAGAACATGCACTGATCAATAATAATATGAACAAGTAACATATAAGCTTTTTCATAATTTCAGATGTGTATTTTGCCCTAACTCGAAATAATAATATACAAAGATATAACAATAATTATAGACTTTAGCAAAATATTACAACAATATTTTCTTTCACTTGTCTGTTTGCTATAAATTTTATCACTTATTTAAGTTAAACGAAATATTTCACTAAAGTTTCAAAATAGAAGAGTCTCCGTAGCTCAGGAATCGAAAATTTTCAATTTTGGCATACTCATATACTTTTTTCCAATTATCGCCAATAAAAGCAGCAATCAGCAAAAGTAAGGTTGACTTGGGAAGATGGAAATTTGTGATAAGCCCTTTACAAAAATGAAAGGAATATCCTGGATAGATAAATATTTCAGTTTCTGCCTTCAATTCACTTTTACCTTTATTTTCCAAATCGTTTAATAAAAACCTCAAAACTTCCTTTCCGGGAAGCAATTGACCCTCACAAATGGAATGACAGATATTCTTTTCAATAAAATTTGACGGATTCAGCCCTAGTATTTTTTTCATCCCGATCCAGTAGAGACTCTCCAAGGTCCTCAGAGAAGTTGTTCCAACACAATAAATCGTTGAAGCGTTAATTAATTCCCGCAAGGTTTCCTTTCGTACAATGATTTGTTCATTGTGCATATCGTGATCTCGAAAATCCTTTTCCTGAACTGGCTTGAATGTCCCAGCACTTACATGCAGCGTAACATTCCCATATTTTACTCCTTTTTCGGGTAAAGATTGAATGATTTCATTGGTGAAATGTAACCCGGCTGTTGGAGCAGCGACGGCACCCTTGTTTACAGAATAAACTGTCTGATAACGGCCAGCGTCTATGCTGGACTCTTCGCGATGTAAGTATGGAGGTATGGGAGTTCTGCCCAATAAATCAATGAGTTCAGCAAATGATTGCTGAGAGTTCCATTGAAAGACAACAGTATTCTCTTCCGCATTCTCCAACTCAGCAGTTAATTCATAATCCTGATTATTAACACTGTGTTTTAACACCAATTTATGACCACGTTTCCATTTCTTTTTGTTTCCTATCGTACATTTCCATTTACAGGTTTTTCGGGCTTCCAGTGCCACACTTATTTCTTGCGATGGTTCAAGGGGTTCTAACAGAAATACTTCAATCTTCGCTCCGGTTTCCTTAAAAAAATAGATCCTGGCTGAAATGACTTTCGTGTCATTGAACAACAAATAAGTGTTTTCGGGAATATATTCTGTGATATTTTTAAACCGGTCCTGAGAAATACTCCCTCCATGATAGATCAAAAGTTTAGAGTCTTCCCTGTTCTCCAATGGAAAACGGGCGATAAAATCTTCCGGCAATTGATAATTGTATTCTTCAATGTTGAAACCTGCTGACATACCTTCCAATCTTGGGGTAAAAATAGAGATGGGATTAGCATAAATTCAAATTATAACCGTCAATTTATCACATTTCCGTGTTTGATCTTTACTTTCGAACCTTCGGCAAGGAATACGGAATCATAATTCTGATTTCTCAGGAAGGCAAATTCCTTTCCATAAATACGATCAAAACTTACATCTACATAACACTTTTTAACAGGATAGACCAACCATTTAGGATGTACAACTTCGTATTCCATGGTCCTGTGATCATCAATCTTTGTGTAACCCCAGTAATGTTCGGTAATAAACTCCTCATCACTCCCTGCCTGTGTTTCAATAGCATCCGGAGAAGCTTCAACCCAAATGGAATTCCAGCGAAACCTTCCCCAGAAATAGGCTATCCTTAAACTATTATAAGTGTTTTTCCACTCATGCTTGGTCAGCATGGTTTCGTAATTTTCATGGTATAGGGAATTGGCTAACCAGGTTATGGCTTTTTTAGGAACGACCTCCTTGATAAAAACCACCCCTCTTTTTTCAATACTATTTTCGGATTTATACTTTACATAAAACCTTAGGTTCACTTCTTCAAAATTGATGTGAAAGGGGATTTTTATACCATAAATACTGGTATTCAAAAACATAAAACCCATAAGGCTCAGGTAGCATTTCCCATTCCACAGATCGAGTTCCGTATGCTTAGGGAGAAAAGGATATAATAATTCCCGATCAACAACATAATTGACTATCGCCAACTTCCGCCATTCCGCAGAAAGAAAGGTCATCACAACAAATTTGATTTATTGTTCTAATAATTCCTCTAATCTTATAGGTCGTTTTTGTTTGATCCAATCCCGATAACTACCGTCAAAACCCACTTTGGCCTGCAATTCATCAATTTTAACAAGAATGTTTTGTATAGCATCGTGTGACATAAACTTTTGCCTGGAAATGTGTTTTGCAATTTCCGTCACCTGTTCTGTAATTCCCTGCTCCGTTCCCCTAAGCCATTTTTGATAATCTTCTTCCATCCAGTGAAAATGACCTTCCATTACATCGAGTGTCACAAATTTACCATGCTCCAAAGACTCCTTGATATTACCTCTTCCGGTTACTGCATTCCCTAAAGCAAATACATTTGTAAATCCATCGATCCGACAACTTTTTTCATCCGTCATTTTAAACAAGGTTCCATCCTGTGGAATTCCTGTAATCGTTTCCGGAACACTTCCAATGGAAGAAATGATCATATCGGTTTTTATGTCATAGAATTCATTCTGGACAGGAATTATTTTTCCATCTACATTTTGCGTTCGTTGAATTTTAAGTCCCGCTAATCTTCCATTCTCAATGATCATGTCTACCGGAAGAGAAAGTGGCTCAAAATTAAAAAGATACTTTTTGAGAAAATTATCCAATATTTTTTCATTGACCATTTCTGCTTTGGCAATGTTTTCAGGTGTGTCTTTTGGAAATGATGATAAAGGCATATCCTTTGCTTCACGGCGATAAATCAAGGTGCAGCCCTTCAGGCCAAGATCCTTCATTGTCAATTGATGTTCGTCAAGAACTTTTCCGATACCTCTCTCCAGCCTGAACATATCTTCGTCAATGCCTTTTTTCAGAAGAGCTTTTTGAACCGTCTCGATCATCACAATTTTCACGACATCCAGTGATGCCAGGCCACCACCAACAATCACAGAACCATCGGGAATTTCATATTGCCGATTTTTGTATTCAGGCTCATGGTAATGATTAAACCAATACACAAGCGGATTCTGATAAACAAGTCCTTTGTTTACATACTCATCGATTCCCTCGACTGGCAAAGGACGGTCTTTCCAGGCGCCAACGGCCAATAAAACTGCCGAAAGCCCCCAATGATGCACCAGCTCATCAAAATCGATGTCTTTTCCCAGGCGTACACCGGGAACGAATATTATGTTCTCATGATCCAGCTTATCATCGATCAATGCTTCCTCCTTGTCACGAAGCTTGGCATGCCACTTGGGTAAGCCATCTTCAATTTTGCCGTAGGGCAATGTGTTTTGTTCAAACACAACCACCCGAAAACCCTTGTTTGCTAATTGAAATGCCGCCTCAGAACCGGAAACCGATCCTCCGAAAATGGCGACGAAATGATGTCCGGTCTCTTCAATTGAATTGTTTAACATAGCTTAGAAAGGATGAAAAACAAAATATAATAAATTTGATTGGAAAAGGATAGTTGATTTTTTATTTAGAATTGAATTAATTATCAATTCTTCAATCATGAAGTTTAAAATTTCCCTGGCATTAACATTTTTTCAATAAAAGTGTCTCATCTTCTAATGCGATACATCTGTATTTTTAATTCTCCCGTTATGAGTATTCATATAACCAAAAAAACCTTAATTTTGGAGATTGTATTCAGTAGTATGTATAAGTCAGGCTTTTAACCTGATGAAAAAACAATAGAATGAGTAAAAAAGGAAGGGTTTTAGTAGCCATGAGCGGAGGGATAGACAGCTCCCTTGCTGCCGTTTTGCTACACGAACAAGGCTTTGAAGTAATTGGAATGACAATGAAAACCTGGGATTATGTTTCCTCAGGTTCCTCGAAAAAAGAAACAGGTTGTTGCAGCCTTGATTCCATCAACGATGCACGAAACATCTCGGTCAATTTAGGTTTCCCACACTACATTTTGGATATCCGAGAAGAATTTGGCGATTATGTGATCAATCACTTCACCGACGAATACATTGCTGGAAGGACCCCAAATCCCTGCGTGCTTTGCAACACGCACATCAAGTGGGATGCACTGCTCCGCAGGGCCGATAAATTGAATTGCGATTTTATTGCCACAGGGCACTATGCTAAAGTGAGGGAGGAAAATGGTCGTTACATTATTTCCAGAGGAGTCGATTTGAGCAAAGACCAGTCTTATGCTTTGTGGGGTGTTTCGCAACAAAGCCTTAGCAGAACGATATTACCTTTGGGTGATCTGACCAAAAATGAAATTCGTGAAATGGCCAAAGAAAGAGGATTTTATGAATTGGTTGATAAATCCGAATCCTATGAGATTTGCTTTGTTCCGGATAATGACTACCGTGGCTTCCTGAAAAGACGTGTAGATGGATTGGAAGATGAAGTTAAAGGGGGAGAATTTGTGCTGGAAGACGGCACGGTTGTCGGTACTCACGAAGGATATCCTTTCTACACTGTTGGACAAAGAAAGGGACTTGGAATTACCCTGGGTTATCCTGTTTACGTCACCGAAATTCGTAAAGATCTCAACCAGGTTGTATTGGGAACCTTTGACGAACTGGCCAGAGATGGCATGTACGTGAAACAATTGATCATGGGGAAATATTCTGATATTAAGGGCCAAAGACTGGATACAGTTACTAAAGTTCGGTACAACGATTCAGGGACACCTGCCGTCATCGAACAGGCCGGAGAAACTATGAAAGTATTTTTCGGAAAGGGTGTTCACGCTATTGCACCTGGGCAGGCAGCTGTTTTTTACGAAGGAGATGATGTAATCGGCGGAGGTTGGATTCATTCAAGTTTCAGACAACATGAGCTGGTCAAATCTTAAATTTCTGATTATCCCTTTGGTATTTCTTGGCTGTCAAAGTGAAGAAACGGAAAGGGATTTGTCAGATCTGGGATTGAATTATTATCCGGTTGATACCGGTTTTTACCGGGTCTATGATGTGAATGCCATTCAATACAACTTTAATGTCCCGCCTGATACTATCAAATATCAATTGAAAGAAGTATTTTCGGAAGAATTTGAAAATCTGGAAGGAGGCAATTCATACAAATTGGAAAGGTTTAAACGAGAAAATGTACAGGGAGATTGGAAAATAGACTCGGTTTGGACAGTTCGAAAGAACAGTTATAATGTCATTGTAACAGAGGGTAACAATCCGTACATCAAGCTTTCTTTTCCTCTGGAAGAAGAAAAAACGTGGGATGGAAATGCCCTTTTTGCGGATACCTCTTCATTCAACAATTTTGATGAATATCAGATGATCGATGTTTATGAACCTTACAAAATATTTGATTCGACAGAAGTAAGGAGTGTTACGGTCGTCCAGGAAGAAACAACTGACAATCTATTATTCAGGAATATCAGAAAGGAAATTTTTGCAGATGGAATCGGACTATTACATAAGGAATACACGTTATTGAATTTTTGCGCAGATGCAGATTGCATTGGGCAGGACATAATAGAAACAGGATTGGATTACAAACAGGAATTGATAGAATATGGGGTGGAGTAGACATTTTTTACTGGGACTTGTTTTTGTTGCTAATGTCAGTTTTGCACAATCAAAAATTTATAATATAACTCTCAAGGACAAAGTTGGTACGCTTTACAATGTGAATCAGCCGGAAAATTTTCTAAGCCCAAGAGCATTAGAGCGCAAAGCAAGATTGAATATACCCATTCTGGAACAAGACCTTCCAGTGAGTGATACTTACCTGAACTCTCTTAGGACCTTTGATGTGAATATTCTCCATACTTCCAAATGGATGAATTCTGTATTAGTTGAAGCAGAGGAAGCCACACTAAACCAGATTGAAAATGAAAGTTATATAAAAAGTATTGACCTGGTAGCACAAAATGTTACGACTCCGTCAAGTGGAAGAATTTCGGCCACAAAATTCGGCAGTAAGAAATCAGGGAGAAAAAGAAATAAACGAAGAATAAAATCCACCATAGAATCCAATGCACATCAAAACAGAATGATCCAGGTCGACAAAATGCATGAAATGGGATATTCAGGAGAAGGTATGCTGGTCGCCATTTTTGATTCAGGATTTGATGAAGTAAATGAATCCTCATTCTTCGACCATCTATATGAAAATGATCAAATTGTTTTTACACGAGATTTTGTAGGAAAGAGTGATAATGTCTATCAATATGATACACATGGTTCCAATTCATTTTCGGTCATGTCAGCATACAAGGAAAATGAATATGTGGGAGTGGTTTACGATGCCGACTTTGTGCTTTGTGTAACAGAAAATGTCTCTACTGAGTTCAGGGTTGAAGAATATTATTGGCTGGCCGCTGCTGAACTGGCGGATAGTCTTGGTGTTGATGTTATCAATTCTTCGTTAGCGTACACTACTTTTGATGATCCGAACATGAGCTACACTTATGAGGACCTCGATGGTCAGACAACTGTTGTGACAAATGCCGCAAAAATCGCTTCTGAAAAAGGGATGATCGTTGCGACGAGTGTTGGAAATGATGGTAATAAATCATGGAAATACCTCAATGCTCCTTCTGATGCAGACTCCGTATTGGCAATAGGCGCTGTAGGAATGGATCTGGAAAGATCGGGATTTAGCTCATTTGGCCCCACAGCAGACGGAAGGATCAAACCGGATCTTTGCGCCCTGGGAACAAATGTAAAAGTGGTAAAAGGAGAATTGGTAGGAACATCAAGCGGAACATCTTTTTCAACTCCTCTGATAGCAGGTTTGGCTGCAGGATTCTGGCAGGCCTTACCGGAATTGAGCAGTTTCGAGGTTATGGAATTATTAAGATCGACTGCTTCCAATAGTTTAAATCCGGACACGGTTTTGGGCTATGGCATCCCTAATTTCGTCGATGCATACAACAAAGCGCTAGATGTAGAAGAAAAGACAGATGAAACGTTCATTGTTTATCCCAATCCGGTGGACGGATCAAAAATTTTCGTGGCTTCATCAGGTTTTCTTGAAATTGGGAAAGTAACTGTTAATTTTGCCGACTTTCAGGGAAGAATCCTTCGCAGCATTGAGCAGGAAGTTTTCAGCGTGACCAATGACCTTGAGATCGATGTTTCTGATATGCGACAGGGCTACTACCTGGTGGAATTTGTTGTTCCAAAAACGGATAAAAGAAAACTGGTAAAACTGATTCTACTCTGATGACCATATTAGCGCCATCTATATTAAATGCCGATTACGGACATCTGGCTGATGAAATCCAAATGCTATCTGAAAGCCAGGCTGACTGGATCCACCTAGATGTCATGGACGGCATTTTCGTCCCAAACATTTCCTTTGGTATCCCCGTTGTTGAAACGGTTCGCAAACTAACCAACAAATTTCTGGACACTCACCTTATGATCCAGAAACCCGACAAGTACATCGAGGCATTCCGAAAAGCTGGCTCGGATAGCATTACCGTTCATATTGAGGCAGATCACGATCTGAAATCAACCCTGATTGAGATTGGTAACCTGGGATGCAAACGTGGTGTTTCCATCAATCCGGGAACCCCTATTGAAAAGCTATATCCATACCTGGAATTTGTCGACATGGTATTGGTCATGTGCATCAATCCAGGATTTGGTGGGCAAAAATTCATGCCTGTCACATACGACCGGGTCAAGCAGCTAAGGGAATATTTGTATACAAATGGTCTGGATATCCTAATTGAGGTTGATGGTGGTGTAAGTACGGAAAATGCGGGAAAATTGGTTGAAACAGGAGTTAACGCCCTGGTTGTGGGTAGCTTTATATTCGAATCTGAAAATCCAGTTGACACAATAAAAAATCTGAAAGAGATCGCCATTCAGCATGCGATTTAGCCATACTTTTTACACTATATTTTTTTTGCTACTGTGTTCTGTTCAACTTCAGGCACAAATATCTTCAATCCATGGTACTGTAAAAGATTCGATTGGAAATCCTCTCGAGGGTGCCAGTGTGAGCATTTTAAATTCGAATAAAGGAACTGCAACAAACGATAAAGGTGAATACCTTCTTCTTTTTCAGGAAAAAGAAAATATTCAAGTTCTCTTTAGTCATATCGGGTTCAAAAGCGACACCATTTCAATTTTGAATACAAGCGAAAGGGATGAGGTCAATATTGTTTTACACGCGATTGACCAATTGCTTGACCAGATTGAAATTTCGGGGAATCAGTTACGAGAGGATCGTAAGAGTGCATCAACTTACTCATTTGACCCCGTCAATTCCAGGGAAGTTGTATCACCTTTCAATGATTTCAGCAGCGTTCTCATTACACTACCGGGTGTGGTTACGACCAGTGAGCTTTCTTCCTCCTACAATGTCCGAGGCGGAAATTTTGACGAAAACCTTGTTCTTGTCAACGACATTCCCATTTACCGTCCTAACCTTGTTCGATCAGGACAGCAGGAAGGTTTGAGCTTTGTCAATCCGGACCTGGTCGAAAATATTCAATTTTATGCCGGCGGATGGGGAAGTCAGTATGGCGATAAGATGGCTTCTGTTTTGGATATCCGATACAAAAAGCCAAAAAAAGCGGATGGAAGCGTTGATATAAGCTTGCTTGGTGGTTCTGCACACATGGAAGGTCAACTATCAAATAATGCATCTTATGCCATTGGCGTCAGGCACAAAAACTCAAAATACCTGCTCAACACGCTCGAAGTAAAAGGTGAATATCTTCCCAACTTTACAGACATCCAGGGAATACTCAATTATAAAATCAATGAATCCAATGAATTTGGACTATTGTTTTCTTATGCCATCAATAATTACGAAGTGATCCCTACGAGTGAGGAAGTGGACTTCGGAACTTTTGAATTGCCCCTACGACTTTTCGTTGCGTTTGACGGAAGAGAAAAACTTACTTATCGAACGATGCAATCAGGCATTTACTTCCAAAAACAGTGGCAGCGAATCACCAACAGAACAATATTTTCAGGCTATTACTCTGTCGAAAGGGAATATTATGACATCGAAGGGTTTTACAGGTTGTGTGTCGTGCAAAGTGATAGAAACCAGGAAAACTTTGATGAATGTCTGGTAAACCGGGGGATCGGGGCCAATTACAGAAGTGGAAGAAATTTTTTCGATGTGGCAGGCACAACCGTAGAAAATAAAACAGAAATCGAGATCAATTCAGCTAATCATTTAAGCTTTGGTATCGGCTACACGTACCAGTATTTCAAGGACAAAAATAACGAATTCTTCCTGAACGATTCAGCGGGTTATGTCACTGTAACTGAACAGATTGAAAGCGACAATGAGCTTCCTTCCAACCTTTTATTTGCTTACGGACAACATGATTGGCAAATCTCTCCACGACACAACTTGAATTACGGAGTTCGATTTCATTTTCATGATATAACTGACCAGGTGCTGGTCAATCCGCGGCTTTCTTTTTCCTGGAAACCTTCTCGTGGAAGGGACATTGTTTATAGGCTAGCGACAGGATTGTATCACCAGCCTCCTTTTTTCAGGGAATTCAAGACAAAAGATGGCAGGCTCAATAAAGATGTCAAAGCGCAGTCCTCATTCCATGCTATTGCAGGATTTGATTATGAATTGATCTTTTGGGGCCGGCAATTCAAATTGACCGGAGAGGCGTATTATAAAAAGCTCTGGAACGTCAATCCTTATGATATCGACAATGTGAAGATCAGATATTATGGAGAAAATATTGCAAATGCCTACGCGGCGGGTTTGGATTTTAGAATTAGCGGAGAATTTATTGCTGGTGATCAATCGTGGTTTAGTCTGGGTTTTCTTCAAACAAAAGAAGATCTGTTGAATGATGAAGTGGGTTATGTGCCCAGGCCGACGGATCAGCGAATGAATGTAGCCTTTTTCTTCCAGGACCACATTCCTAACCTTCCGTCCTACAAAGTTAACCTGACCTTCTTTTACAACACTCCCCTGCCCTTTTATCCACCCCAGGCAAACCGGTCCACTTACTTTCGTGGAGAAAAATATCAACGTGTTGACATTGGTTTTTCAAAAGAATTCTATTTCAAAAATGAAAATCGCCTAACGTTTGGTTTGGAGGTCCTTAACCTGACAAACAATGCCAACGTAATCTCCTATTCATGGATCCAGGATATTTCGGGAAATTATTTCGCTGTCCCCAACACACTTTCTGCCAGATATTTTAATATCAGGGCAAGATTTGATTGGTAGCAAATCTTGAAAAATTCTTCAGATTCCCTGGATTATTCATTTGAGAATCAAAAATTATTGTACAAATTCAGGTTGAAATAATATGTTACAACCATGGGTAAGTACGTTCAGAATTTCCTTACCAGGCATAGAGGTTGGGTGATCTTCCTCTTCGCCGTTCCGTTTAGCTTTATCTACCAGAAAATCGAAGATTTCAGAAGCTGGATTTTCAGAAATTTCCAGTCAACTAATAAGTTCCACGAAAGGGAAGTCAGACATATCAGTAACCTGGTTAAAAAAGCCCATGATTCAGGTCAATTGATGTGTACCGCCAGATCTCCATGGAAAACCATGTCCATCAGGAAAGCGACCTACAAAGAAGACTGCGCACAGATCCCAATTAACCTGAAAAATATTCTCGAAATTGACGAAACGAATCAAAGCCTTCGGGTTGAACCACTGGTCACCATGGGAGATATTACCCATTATTTACTCCCAAAAGGTTATGCACTGGCCGTACAAGTCGAAATGGACGATTTGACCGTAGGTGGATTATGCATGGGAATTGGCATTGAGACGAGCTCCCATCGGTATGGCTTTCTTTTTGAAACAATAAAATCTTATGAAATTGTAACAGCGGACGGGCAAATCATAAACGCTACTCGTGATACGCATCCTGATCTGTTTCATTCCTTACCCATGTCACACGGCACGCTGGGATTTCTTGTATCTGTCGAACTCGAAATTGTAAAGGTGAAGGACTATATGAAACTCCGGTATATCCCAACCCATACCAGACAGGAATTTAACAAAACCATGCAAGAGCTTACTGACTCAGACCTTCCTCCGGACTTTCTGGAAGCCTTGGTTTATTCTCCTGAAACAGCTGTTATCATGATCGGTGAATTTGCCAATAAACCGTCTGACGGTAAAAATATCAATCCGATCAATCGCTGGCATAAGCAATGGTTCTACACATATGTGGAATCATTCCTTGAGAAAGGCGAACAGGTAGAATATATTCCGCTACGCCATTATTTTCATCGTCACACTTCTTCCATATTCTTCCAATTAAAAGACCTTATCCCCTTCGCCAACAAAGCATGGTACAGATGGCTGTTTGCATGGATGGGGGCTCCAAAAGTCTCACTGATGAAATATACCATGACCAAAGAGCTTAGAAAGCGGTCACTTCAGAATAGAGTCGCCCAGGATATCATCATCCCCATCAGCGATATGGAGGAAGGACTTAATTTTATTGACAAACATTTTGAAATTTATCCATTATGGGTTTGTCCGGTTAAGATCAGAAACAAGGAGTCCAATTCGGGTTTTATACCAAAAACCAATGGTCAGAAAGAGCAAATATTTGTCGATCTGGGGATTTACGGCATTCCTCCATCGGTGAAGCAGAGCAAGTGGAATGGAATTGAAACATCCAGGAAGCTGGAAGAATTCGTAAGGGATAAAAATGGTTTCCAAATGCTTTATGCAGATATTTTTATGACAAGAATAGAGTTTGAAGAAATGTTCGACCACAACCTGTATCGGAAAGTTCGAACTAAATACCACGCTGACAAAGCCTTCCCGGAAGTCTATGACAAAGTCATTCCCGAAAAATGGCTGATCAATCTTGAACAGGAAGCTGTCAGAAGTAAGGAAGAAGCAATTGTCTGATGACATTTGGACATTGGGCTTTAAAAAGTGACCAGTAAGCGGTGAACGGTAAACAGGATGTCTTTGACAGATCACTGATCACTGTTCACCGCTTACTTCCTTTCAGCTTTTGGCTCCTCTTTCTTTCAAAATTTTTCTGATATTTAGAGATATGAAGTACCTGATTATTTTTTACCTGTTCATTTTCTCATCCATCCTTTCAGCGTGCCATTCCAAAAAGAATGATAACCTCACCATTGCCTGTGCGGCGAATGTTCAGTTTGCCATGGAAGAAATACTGCCTGCATTTACAAAAGAAACCGGCATAAAATGCAATAAGATTATCAGCTCATCCGGAAAATTGACAGCTCAAATACAGGCCGGTGCCCCATATGATGTTTTTATCTCAGCAGATATAAAATACCCCGAGGAAATTGAAAAAGCCGGTTTTGCTGCAAACAAACCTCAAATTTATGCATATGGCAGACTGGTCATGTGGTCATTGAAAGAGGGAGTGGAATTAAACAGTGAACTTTTAAAAGGTGAGAATGTTCGTCACATTGCGATAGCGAATCCCAAAACGGCTCCCTATGGTGTAGCCGCCATGGAAGTCCTCGATCAAATGGGAGCAATGGAAGAAGTGGAGAACAAAATAGTTTATGGCGAAAGCATCTCCCAGGTCAACCAATTTGTGCTATCCGAAACCGCGGATATTGGCTTCACATCAAAATCTACCGTCTTGTCACCTGAACTAAAAACCACTGGACAATGGGTGGAAATAAGTTCTGTCTTATATACTCCTATTTCACAGGGTGTTGTAGTCATTCAAAACGAGAACAGTGAAAAAGCCATAAAATTTTATAATTTTCTGCTTTCAAGTGAATCTAAAAAAATACTGGGAAAATATGGCTATTCCACGACTATCGAAGAATGAATACGCTTAGAGGTAAAATAACGAGTATCAATACAGAGGGGCATTTATCTCTGATCAGCATATCAGTTAAGGATGTTACTTTTAAGTCGATCGTAATAGAAACTCCCCAATCCGTGGATTATTTGAAAACCGGAAATACCATCAATGTGCTGTTTAAAGAAACGGAGGTTGTCATCGGGAAAGGAAAAATCCAACAAATAAGCATGCAAAACCAGGTTCCATGTACCATAAAAAACATAGAAGAAGGAAAGCTGCTCAGCCGGATTGACCTGGATTTTCAAAATAATGAGATCGTTTCTATTATTACCACAAACGCTATCAGAAACCTTGATCTCAAAGTTGATGACAAGGTAGTTGCCATGATCAAAACAAATGAAATAATGCTATCAGAATTGTGATTTGGGATCCGATCATATTGACCTTTCAACTTGCTTTTATCACGACCGTGATCCTGATCATTATTTCTATCCCGATTTCCTATTGGCTTGCTTATACTAGGTCAACCGTCAAACCTGTCATCGAAACGATCGTGAGTATGCCCCTTGTACTCCCTCCTACTGTTTTGGGCTTTTATTTGTTGGTTGCCTTCAGCCCATCCAATGCTTTCGGAAATTGGCTGGATCATACCTTTGGCCTTCGACTTGTTTTTTCTTTTGAAGGATTGGTCTTGGCCTCAGTAATTTACAGCCTGCCTTTTATGGTTCATCCCATCCAGTCGGGATTATCGAATCTTTCAACTTCGCTAAAGGAGGCATCCTACCTGATGGGAAAATCCAGGACTTCTACCCTATTTCAAGTCTTACTCCCAAATATCAAGCCTTCCCTGATTACGGGAATCGTACTTGCATTTGCACACACTGTCGGTGAATTTGGAGTAGTCTTGATGATTGGAGGCAGCATCCCAGGTCAAACACGGGTTGCATCCATCGCCATCTACGATGAAGTGGAGTCTTTAAATTATGACATCGCCAACTCGTATTCCATGATCCTTTTTGCGGTGACATTTGTCATTCTTTTTGCTGTCTATACCATCAATGGAGGATTTTTAAAGCGATTTTGGGAATGATACAATTTAATGTTCAAAAAAAACTGGATGCCCCCGGAGGGGAAATGCTCCTTGATTTACAAGGTGAATTTCCCCAAGGACAACTCATCACAATTTTTGGAGAATCCGGCGCTGGCAAAACTTCATTACTTCGAATTTTCGCCGGATTGTTAATGCCCGAAACCGGAAAAATCATTGTAAATCAGCAAACCTGGTTTGATAACAGGAAAGGGATCAATTTATCCCCTCAAAAGAGAAAAATTGGGTTTGTTTTTCAGGATTATGCGTTGTTTCCAAACATGACCGTTCAGAAGAACATCGAATTTGCGGCGAAAAACCGGCAAAACAAAAAAGAGATCACAGATCTATTTGATCTTTTCAACCTTGGAGAATTGCTGAATAAAAAGCCGGAAACTCTTTCAGGCGGGCAAAAGCAACGAGTAGCATTGGCAAGGGCCATCGCAAGCAAACCCGAAATATTGATGCTGGACGAGCCACTTTCCGCACTTGATCATGTCATGCGGTCGAAGCTTCAGGATTATATTTTAACGGTTCATAAAAAATACAATCTCACGACCTTTCTGGTCAGTCACGATGTCGGGGAGATCTTTAAAATGGCTGACAAAGTGATTGTTTTGGATAATGGAAAGATCACAAATCAGGGAACGCCTTCCGAAGTATTTTCCAACAAGCACATCAGCGGTAAATTTCAGTTTACCGGGGAGATCATTCGAATAGAAAAGGAAGATGTCATTTATGTCGTCACCGTTTTAATTGGCAACAGCATGGTAAAAGTGGTTTCCGAAGAAAAAGAAATCCATCAGTTTTCCATTGGCGACAAGGTTTTGGTGGCATCGAAGGCATTTAACCCGATCATTCAAAAGATCCAGTCGAAATAATTATGGTTAGGTTTAAAACAAGAAACTACTCCGGGTGTATAAAAACCCGGAGGCATCAGGATTAAATGACTATTATTTTAAATCCTTATGCTTCAAAAAGTAGGGGAGTTATTCATGGAACAAATTGTTGAGCCGAAGTCCCGCCACAGGCGGGCAGGCTCTACCTAACATAATTGCAGCTTAGTTGACGGGCTTAGTTTTTATACAATCTGCAAGTCAGTTCGAAGTATCCACAAGCTATCATTCACTGGATTGTGATTTTCGAGTTCAAAAGAATCGATGTTGCATTGGAATTTCACAAGTACACGTTCCTCTGCTAGTTCGATTACCTGTCCTCCTTGTCCAATTAGTTTCCAATAGTTCTCGGTCGAATTCACGGATTCTTCAGGTGTTAAGGTTCCTAAGAAAGCAATCAGGGTTACATTATCGTTGACTTGCATTTGGCTTCTTTAGTTCAGTTCCACACCATGGACAGAAGTTAATCTCGATTCCGGAAGTTCCTCCGTCATGGATAATGATAGAGAAGTATGTAGATTGTTTGTTGTAGTCGATTAAAGCATCAGGGCATTCGTATTTATTCAAATGCTGGTTGCAGTTGAAAGTTGAATGATATTCCATCATTTCGCAACAGTGTGAATTGTTCATTATGTTCGTGCAATCAAATTAAGCAACATCCAAGTATATTCCACCGGTAGACTATATCTGTTATCTACCCCCCTAATCTAACGGATTTTTAGTTTGTGGCAAACCATTTACCGCTACGTATGTGAATACCTCGGTGATCAGGCAAGAATTGTGGCCGACCTTCATTGACGCTTTTTTTGGCCGGCAGCGTGGCTATTCGGCTTATTGTTGTGCTTTCTTCTTATTCATGCTCGATTATACCTTCGTTACTTAGTTCCACGAAGCTACTTTTTTTCAAAGCATTCTTGATAATCAGGGCGTTGTTTCTGATCAAGTCAAATAGTTGCCTATTTTTCAGGTTTCCAGTTGCGATTAGGAATAGCTTCTTAGGCCTCCCTAAAGCCATATACGAGTGGTAAAAGTCAAAATCTTTGGTTACTTACGATAAGGTTTTCAAGATCAGCAAATTTGGTTATTTCCAGGTCTGGTGTTTCATCACCTTTTGGAAGTTCACCTACATGGATAGATTTCAGACCAAGTTGATTCAGTATTTCGCAAAGCTTAACTGGAAGTTGGGCATCCAAAATCAGCTTCATACTGAAATTTTAGTGTAGCTTGAGTACTTTGTTATTTTCCTTGCGTAGGCTAAACATGCCAGGATATCTTCTTCCTCCAGTTTAGGGTAATCTTCCAATATTTCGGCATGGGTAGATCCGGCGGACAAAAGGTCGAGAATCAAATCCACTGTGTACCGCTTATTCCTAATTGTCGGTTTCCCGTGGCAAATTTCCGGGTTAACCGTGATTCTATTTATAAGTTGATTTTCCATATGCTTAAGTTACGAAATGTTCAATTAATTGGTTCCTCCCGATGGAGTACACCCTACTATATCCCACCAATAGAATATATCTGTTATGCCTCCCTAATCTAACGGATTTTTAGTTTGTGACAAACCATTCACAGCTGCATGCTTATACCTCTGTGGTCCGGAAAGAATTAAGCCCCTCAGATGCTATGTTTGAAAAACTTCCGAGGAGAAGTAAAAATTCATAAAATCTTCCGGGGTAGACAATCCGTCATGACCCTTGAGATCCGGGCAAAATCTTTGACATGCTTTTGGTTGAGCTCCACCTCCACCCCTATATAATCTTTCACAAATTTCTTCCGCAAAAAGGTCGTCAACCCGTCCGCTTTTCCCAGGTAAGGATAATTCATACGGGTTCTGTATCCACTTAATTCATTAGAAAATCTTCGTTTCCACTCATAGCAAAACCTCCTTTCATCCGATCTCCCGGGATCATAAAGCAATCCGATGTCCGCATTTCGTTCCTTTTCATCTAATACCGGTGTAAAAGAATGAATGGATAAATGAACGACCAGATGACCCTCCGAAATAAAATCCTCAATTGACTTAACAATTCTATTCCGATAGGGAAGATAGTAATGCTCCACCAGCTTTTCCCTCTCTTTTATACTCAATTCCCTGCTGAATTCAGAATACAACTTGGGATGATGCAGAGATCGGTTGAATTCGATTAAAAGTCTGGAAACCTGATTGATGATCCAAAAATCCGAAATGATTTTAAACTGATTAAAAGCTGATTTGACACCCAGATCCATTCCTCTATGAGAATTAAGGACCTCCCTTTTGCCTTTGAACAAATACTGAAAATCAAATGGGATCTTGTTTCCTCCATGCTCACAGGTGACGATCCATTTGACCGGTCGATCAGAAAAGCTCATTGAGTGACAGGCAGTTTTGCAATTGTTTATAAACGGAAATGAGGTTTTGCTTATCGAATTCAGTTCCTGTCTTCTTTAAAATCCTGGTCGAGAGATTGCCATTTTTTAAAATGTGTTCGATCGCTCGCTGATGGTCCGGATGTAGCTCAATTTGATCCATCAAAATGTCCCAGAATTTTGATGCTTTCAGATTAGATTGCTGAATTCCAAAGGCTTTTAACAAGGGTTGAAAGGTCAACTCCATTCCATCGCCCTTCTTTATTCCTTCCAACAAAACTTTATATAAATCATCCTGATGAAGTGATTTTTGATATTCCAAATCCGACCATTTTTCTTCAACTAGTGATTTTAATAATTGAATAAAAAACTCTGCAATGGCCAGATCAGCAACCGGCGCTTCCTGGAGATCAATAAGACGAATTTCTATGGCTCCGCGATCAAACCGGCTAATCGCTCCACGCGAATTCAGGAAATTGAATTCCAATATTCCATCATCATCGTAAGGCTTAATTTCACGAATGATCGGATCGAAAACCTGCTCAAAGTAAGATTCTCTGGTAAAAGCCTGCTCGGGGATGATCTTTCCCGCAATGATCGGGATTTTCGCCTGATTGTTACGATAATATTCAAGTCTTGTATCGGAAAAGCCTGTAGTTCTTCCATCCAGAATGGGGGTACTGGCACAAAGGGATGGAATAAACGGCAAAAGAACCCGTATCGCCGCATGAAGCCTGGCAAATTCTTCATCTCCGGCAAATGGCAGATTGATGTGCATGCTTTGAACATTCGACCAGCCATGTCCCTGGCAACCGAAAATCCTGTCATACAATGCATAGATCTCATTGTATTCGTGTGGCCAGATAACGGTTTCTTTGTGTGGATCCATCAACGGATGGGCGCCGGTGGGCAATAAGGATGCATGATACGATTCCAGCTCATCATTGATCTCGATAATATTTCTGTGAAAGACCTTATGCCAGCCATGGAGATTATTGGTCGGTTCATGGGTTTTGATCTCAATGACATGGGAAACGAGCTCATTTGACCAGTCTACTTCACCATTGAGGACATCTGATTTATTTTCACTTCTGGGCAAAATGATTTTGTCAGCAATTGGGAGAATGTGAAGGGAATTCCTATCCACAATCATATACTCCAACTCAATGCCCGCTACTTCAAAAAGATGATACATAGATTATTGTTGTAATTCGGGCATTTCAAGATTGGCTTCAATTCTGGTTTTTAGTGATCGCATGATAATTTTGTACAGGTCATCCTTTAAAATATCATCCTCAATTCCGGCGTCTATGCTGGGGTTATCATTGACTTCAATGATGTAGGCTTTCCCATCGATCTCTTTAATATCTACTCCATAGAGTCCATTCCCAATTAGTTTTACAGCCTTTTTAGCGATTTTCATCACGTTGGCGGGCACATCTTCCAATTGTATGCCTTTAGAATTGCCGGAGGTATTTCTTTTGTTTTTACTTTCCCAATTGATGATCTGCCAGTGGCCCCGCGCCATGAAATATTTGCATGCGTAAAGAGGCTCCCCGTCAATGAAACCGATTCGCCAGTCGTATTCAGTGGGAATGTATTCCTGGGCAATTACCAGGTCTGATTCGGCCAGCATTTTTCCCAGATGCTCATGCAACTCATCATTTGTCGTGACTTTTTTAACACCCTGGGAAAAAGAAGAATCAGGAAGCTTCAACACACATGGAAATCCCAGCGATACGGACAACGTATCCTTGTTTTCATTATGCACAATGATCGTCTTGGGAATGGCAATCTTGGCATTGTTTAGTATTTCAGTCAGGTAGACCTTATTCGTACATTTCAAGATAGATTCCGGGTCATCAATTACGGCCATTCCTTCCGATTGGGCTTTTCTGGCAAAGCGATAGGAATAATGATTGACGAAAGTCGTTGTACGGATAAACAAAGCATCAAATTCTGCCAGGCGATTAAAATCCTTCCTGGTAATTCTCTCCACATAAAACCCCAGCTTTTCGGCTGCCTCTTCAAATTTCGACAAGGACCTGTTGTCTGAAGGAGGTGATTTTTCTTCAGGATCAACCAAAATGGCTAAATCATATAAGTAACGGGTAGGCTTGGGAGAGGAAAACCTCTTTTTACCAAAATATTCCTCTGCAAATTCCCTCACGTAATCCCTGTGATATTCTGGAATCTCACTAAAAGTGATGGATCGTAAGCTGCTTATCACCCACTTCTTGTTGAAGATAAACTTAGCTTTCAGAAAAGGTACCTGGAAAAGCATGTACAATTCCTGGCTCAATCTATCATACTGCTTGGCAACATTTTTCCCAAAGTATATTGAAAGGATGAATTCCTTAGATTTTATATTTTTCAGATTTTTCTGAATGAGCTGGTCCAATTCATCTGAAATCACCCTTACCATGGTGGGCGCTTTCATATCCTGAATATTCTTGATGCTCGGTATGGGCTTATGACCTCTTGCCTCAGCTAAAAGGGAAACATAATATCCACGCGTCTGGTATTTATAATCATTGCATAGATTAAAGACCCTGATATTTTTCAGGTCGGCTAGTTCAGGCCTTGTCAGATAGTTTTTTTCAGAAATAACCTCTACCCCGCTGATATCCAGATGAAAGTTTTTTGGATTGGTAACAACAACGATCTTTTTCATTTCTTTGGCTTGATCACCAGTAAATTAGCGTCATAGGTAATGATTCCTAACAATATAGAGCTGAGCAGACGGTTTGCGTCCACTTTGTAATAATTTTCCTTTGTAAACGGATTTCCGCGATATGGATCAGCAACATAAACTTTTTTGCCCTTAATCCCACTCAATACAACAAAATGGCCCAACGGAACACCTCGTATGTCATCATAAATCGATTTCTCATTGGACGGATAGTGTTCCCTGGGTGTCTGGTAAAGGTATGTTGCGCTTAATCCAGTTAGCACAGGGTATCCCTTTTCCAAATATTTTTTGAATAATTTAGTCGTCAGGTTATCAAATAACAATTCTCCACCAAGTCGCAAGTACTCGATGTATGCCTTTGAAGCAACTGTAAATTTGACACCTTTTTTGTATTGTAATTGCTTGGTTAATTTTTCTATCAAAGCTTCATTAGAAAGGGTTGTCCATAGTGGATCAAATATCTTTAGATTGTAAGTATAAAGGCTGGTATGAAAGCCTCTTTTTAAAGCATCCTGTGCAAGCAATACGGCCAGTGTTCCTCCATCGTCCATTCTTTTGACCGATTGAATAACTTCCTCTAATTCAATTGAATAATTATAATAATTATAAACAGAATGCAGGCAGGTGGGTCCGCATGTTGAATCATCCGGTTGGTCCCTGATTTCGATGTCTAATTTCATTAATCCCAACAGATAAAAATACCGTGGCTTATTTCCATGAGCATAAATCTACCATTATTGTAGGATGAAAAATCAAAATAAAACAGGTTTTTAAATGTTACACACCCCGTCACCCCTCTTCCCGATAGCTATCGGGAGGGAATATTGGTGTTTTCTTTTGATTTTTTACAGAATTTATTTTGAACTCAGTTTAAATTCAAGTGGAAATTTATACGTAATTCTTCACAAATTGGTGGAATGTAACCAAAATATTTTAAAACTAATTGTATCAAAAAATAATCTCTGGGTTTCCATCAAATTCCAATTTCTCCATAACCAAAGATTACAGATTTCTTAAAGCTTGAAAACAAAATTCAAACGGTAAGGATTCTTTTCAATTATCTGCATTGGCTGTTTCCTCAACATTCTCAAAATTAAACTATTAGCCTTCCTCTAATTATTTTCATAACTTTTCAACCCAATTTTTTACTTAACCTTAAAGTCAAATGCTTAGAATTATCCCAATTATCTGCCTGATTATCATTTTTGGCTGCACAAAAGAGCCTGCTAATCAAACAAAACAGAATATATCAACAACACTAAAAGAAGCTTATAAGGATGCTTTCCTTGTTGGTACTGCACTAAATGAAGCCATTGTTTCGGGCGAAGATCACGAATCTCAGAAAATTGTGCTTCAGCAATTCAATACCATTACAGCTGAAAACGTCCTGAAAGCTGGCCCCATCAATCCGGAGCCAGGCGTTTACAACTTTGATCCCGCTGATGCTTTTGTAGACTTTGGGGAGGAAAACGATATGTTTATTGTGGGTCATACTCTGGTCTGGCACAACCAGACACCAGATTGGTTTTTCAAAAATGAAAACGGTGAGCCAAATTCCCATGAAGAGCAGGTCGAACGAATGCGTAGTCATATCGAAACAGTTGCCGGACGTTATGCAGGAAGGATCGACGCCTGGGATGTTGTGAACGAAGTTATTGACAACGATGGATCTTACCGGCCAACCACCTGGGTAAATGGAGTTGGAAATGGTGACACACTTGTCAAAAAAGCTTTTCAGTTTGCCAGCCAATACGCTCCGGATGCCGAACTATATTACAACGATTTTAATGCCTGGAGACCTGCTAAGCGTGACGGAATTGTACGCATGGTACGGATGCTTCAAAAAGAAGGTGTACGCATCGACGGTATCGGTATCCAGGGTCACTGGGGCCTAAATTTCCCTAAAAATAAATACATTGAGGCTGCTATTGATTCTTTTGCTTCGCTGGGAGTTAAAATTATGATCACTGAGTTGGATGTGGATGTATTGCCACTTACAAAAGAAGGCCAGATCATTGGAAGCGTCATGAGTCATCCACAATTTCAATTAGAGGAATTCGAAGAATTTTTGGATCCCTATTCTGATGGATTGCCAGCTGACATTCAACAGCAACTCACAGACCGATACAAAGAGTTGTTCACCATTTTTTATGACAAAAGGGATAAGATCGACCGCGTTACTCTTTGGGGAGTCCACGATGGGATGTCATGGAAAAATGGCTATCCGGTGCCAAACAGGACCAACTATCCGCTACTATATGATGTTGACCGAAAACCCAAGCCTGCCCTGCAAGCTATATTAGGAATACCTGAAAATTGACCTCTGAGCTGACATTTTCAAATAAATTGAAACACAATCGGATAATCTCCTCAGATTGTGTTTCATATCCTTGTAAAAAACAGTGCGCCTGACCTGTAGTTTAGAAAATAATTCCCGGTTTTCTGGAGAAACTTATTTACTTCTATTGTATTTTTCCAGTATTTAAACCTTCCTGCAAAACACTAGCTATCATTCTGTTATAAGTTTTTCATACCTGTTTTTGACAATTTAGATGAATAATCTTCGCTAAAAAGGATTGACTTTTGAGCAGACCAAAAATCTACTCATGAATAGGATAGAATACCCCTTTGATTTTACAAATGATAGTAAAACTTTAATTATCTAATTAATAGAATTATTTATGCTAATCACGTAATTTAAATCAAATATTAAACAACCAAAACTATGATAGATACCACCCGAATAACCAGCGATTTTGATATTGAATTTCAACTCGGCAGTGGATGGTTTTTAACTGCTTTGCGTGGCCTTCATGAGAGAGGATTACTCATACCCCCGGGCTCAATTCCATTCATTTCAGAAGATGCCGTCATTACCATTGACTTTGTAGATATTATTTTTAATCCACCTGATCGGGATCTTAACATTGACATTACAATTGGTGGAATCCTCCCACTGTCCATTCAGGCTTCCATCTCCCTTAGTGATGACGGAAAAGAGTTCATCCTGGACACTTCCCTAAACGATCTGTCTACTCGCGTTCCCTTTGACGCATTAAGTGGACTTGCTGGCACACCTGAAATCGTTAAACTTCGCGGAAATGATGAACATGAAAATGTCATCGCCATTCTTGCCAATATGGATATACGGGCCAGTAAACAAGAGGATGATCCATTGCCTTCAGGCCAACATTTACCAAGGGGGAATGCCCAGATAGCTCAATCATTTTTGCCATTGGGCAAACATGTAGCACTGGGCATTGCTGATTCCACCCTCTCTCGTTTTGCCAATGATATCTGGCACAGCCAGCTAACCGATGATGATGGCAATCATCCATTTCCTGATAAGGACAATGACCAGGGAGACTGGAAATCAGTATCAATGAGCATATCGGATGGCAAGATCCGGGCGATTTTGAAAGCTAAAGCTAAAATTGATTCGCCGGTTATAGATATTATTCCGGATCCGAATATTGACATTATCGTAGACCTGATTCCAAAACTTGACAATGGAAAACTCACCTTTGAAATACAGACAGACACCAACATCGATTTTGGGATATTAGGTGATCTTTTAGCAGCAATTGTCGGTGGCATTATTGGTTTCGTTATCGGGTTGTTCACTGGCAACCCAATTGGTGGAGCTATCGCGGGGGCAGCAATTGGAATCATTGTCCTGGAAGTAGGAGAAGTAATCATTGGGAATGTCATAGCCAGAGAAATTCAAAGCAGGATTGACGGCAAACCTCTCACACAATTCTACAGCTGTAAAAATGACGTCATCCACCTGGCAACTGAAAAAGATCAGGGACAAGGCCTCAATCTTGGTTTTCTGGATTCATTACCTACTTCTATTCCGATATTCTTTGACAATCCGGATCCGCTTTACCAACGAACTGTTCTGGTAACAACTGATTTTGATGCGATCTCTATCAATGGTAATGGCTTTGCGGTAGAAGGTTTAATAAATACAACAGAGAGGTATACTCCTGAAAATGCAACCATAATTGGTAAGTCAAGACAACAGGACAATTTATCAACCCTTACCTATCGTACCTCAGAGGGTATCGATGTAAACCTGACCCTCAATACTGTCTTGCAAAGAGCTAGTACCGACGAGATTCCTGAGCCTTTAAAAGTATTGTCAAGCACCGAAGAATTAGTTGAGCACAAAAAAGATGGAAAAATACCTGTTGCATGTATGCATCCGGTTGCAATTCACAGGGAAGACACCATCATTACGGACATCCGGTTTAATACAGGGTTGGAATTAAAAACCAGCGAAACCATTTTATTGCAAGATGCAGGAGCTTTGATCCTTCCCAATTTGCAGCTGATCCATCCGTCAAACGGGAACCCGTACTACAGGTCGAAAGCTGACGATACCACTGAAAATAATTTTGAAAATTTACCCGAATTTTAATTTCACTTTTTTCTATTCGAAATAATTTATTGTGTCCAAACGAGTTACCTTTTTGTCAAATTGACTATTTAAATTAGTTTACTAAATGGTCGAAAGTGGATATGAAAAAGTTATTGGTATTTACCTTATCATTTATTTCATTTATTAACTTTTCAGGATGTAGCGGTGAGGAGGAACCATCCGTAAATGTCGAAGCATCTGCAGAAATAACTGTTAAAAATGGCTCAGGCGGAAATCAGCAAAACATTTATGTATATGTTTTTGAACAGCCCTCAACAGAACCGGATGGAAGCAATCCTGACCACGCGATTGAAAGCCAGCTCACGGATGAAAATGGCATTGCTGAATTTGATTTAAATAACATTTCAATCACCGGAACTGAAAAAACTGTTTACTTCACAGTTTTAGAGGAACTATTGAATGGAGATTACAATGTGATCGGTTCCGTAGCAGGAACCATTTTAAAAGAGGAATCAACAAGCGTTAGAAAAGATATCACATTGTCAAACCAGCTATTAGGTTACCCTAATGGATATTTGCCCTCGACAATCAGTTCATCATTAGCAAGTAGCGAATACAACCGGTACAAAAGTTCACAAATGCGACCCTGTAACGATGGTTATCGTATGATTGCAGATCCATCCAGCGAAACAAGGGTAGAAGCAATCGGTTTCGGAATGTTGCTTTCCGCCTATGCAGAGGACAAAGATACATTTGATGGTTTATTGAATTTTTACAAGGCTAAAAAATCCGCTACAGCGAATAACATGATGGCCTGGCTGGTGACATGTGACGGAGTAGAAGACCCGGGAAGTGCCACCGATGGTGATATCGATGTTGCCTTTTCCCTGATTGTTGCGAGCCAGCATTGGGGAGACTCATACCTGAATGAAGCAAAAGAAATTATTGAGATACTCAGCAGTTCGGTTTTGACAACATGCACCGTTGACGGTCAAACTGTAAATGTTCTTTACCCAGGCTATTCTATTAACCCGTGGGGAGGATGTGAAATGACCGATATTCAGTATTATACTCCAGCATTTTTCAGGGTTTTTGCGGATGTTTCAGGAGATGTCATCTGGGATGAGCTGGCAGATGACAGTTATATCATTTTAAATGCATCTGCCCATCCGGATACGGGACTTGTCCCTGACTGGCAAACTGCCGATGGCGATCCCGGACCTGGTGGAAGAGCCGGACATTTTGGCTACGATGCCTGCCGTGTTCCATGGAGGATGGCGCTGGACTATCTTTGGAATGGTAACTCGGAGGCCAAGGCATGGTGTACCAAAGTTGCGAGCTGGGCAAATGGAGTCGGACCTACAAACTTAGTGGATGGTTATGAGCTCGATGGCGAAGCGATTGGAACAAATGGTCTGAACAGTGCATTTCTAGGTGGATTCTCCGTATCTGCCATGACAAGCTCCCCCGCCCTATCAAATAAGTTTGCCGAAGAGATGAACAAATTGAACGACAATTACTGGTTTAATTTTAATACCCGGGTATTGTATCTATTTACCATGACCGGCAATTTTCAAAAACCGACTCTTTAAGAATTTTTCAGCTAATCAATTTTAAACAATCGTCTTTGTGTAATGCAAAGACGATTGTTTTTTACTTTATAAAGTAAGTATGCGCACTATCGAGAGGCTCCCTGTAAAATGAATATTTATCCATTTCAGCAGCAATCTCTTTTGGACTTAGATACATATTCCCTTCCTCAGAAGCTATTTTCTCCTGCGTGTCACCAAATGCCTTGCGAACAAAAAATGCAAAGTCATACATCTGATAGCCCAACCCATGGGCAATGGCTATTTTATCAGCCTCGCGTTCGAACTCGATCCTGAATTGATTATCGAACTGATAGTTGTATGCGATCTTGACAATTTGCAAGGAATTTTTATCGAGATAGTAGGTTGTGTGCGCAAGTTCATGACCAATAATCCCGATTTGTTCATTGAAAGGGGTATTCTGCAAAAGGATTGGCTCAAAGAAATCTTCAGAAGCACTGCTGATGATTACGAGATATTGTCGATCAATCCATGGAAATAATATGCTAACCGGATCAGGCCGGGAGGCAAGCGGAAGAAAAGCAGGTTTTACCAGAAAGCTGATGGGAGTTTCTTTTAATTCAGGGTAGTGGGATAAGGCCAGCAGACATTGCCACTCAAATCCTTCGGCGAGCTTCTTATTTGTTCCAAATTCCTCTAACAGGGTATAATAATGACTGGAGTCAACATCTTGTTCAATTTCCTTTTGTGGTACAATTGAGCCTTTTTCAACGTCACCTGAGATTGCAGAATGGCGATCACGATCACAAGCCAACAGAAGAAAAACGATTAGAAAAATTCCCAAAAGACATAGAAATAACCATTTCAACAGGTGGAGAAAAAACTTCATTTAAAAATGCTTAGAAAAAAGAACCTTTTAACAAGAGTGTTATGATCATTTGCTACCTATCGACATAGGTATAAATACCGAATTTAGTGATTTTCGGGCAATAGCCAATACCATTGCTTTCTGGTAAGCCCTTAAAAGTTAAACATTGATCAATTCTGATTTGCTTAATTCGGTTACTCTCTCGACCCCAAACAATTCAATCGATTGACTTTTGCCCCTCAATGTCATATTGCCAAGAGGCAATAATTGGTATGTTTTAAGTTTGACAGATTCAAACAATTCCAATGCGTCACTTGACGCAATCAACTTTTGCTGATAAATTTTACATTGCTCGACAATCCGTGAAGTGGTATTCAGTATATCGCCGGAATAGACAATTTCCTTCTTGATCACTCCCATCTCTCCTATGACCACTGCTCCCTTATGAATCGCTCCTTTGAAATCGGGTTGCACGCCATACTTTTCCAGATAAATGTGCCTTCGTTGATCAATTGCTTCTGCAATCCTGAAAAAACAATCTAAACAATGCGGATCGCCAGACAGAGCCCAGGAAATGACCACTTCATCTCCAACATATTGATAGATCTGCCCCTTGGAATTCAGGATGGGATCCGTAATGTCAAAATAAAAATCCCGTAATAATTCAAAAAAACGAACATGGCCAAGTCGTTCTGCCAGAGAGGTAGAATTGCTCAAATCCAGAAACATAAAAATTCTCTGAACCTCATGTGGTCGATGGAATTTTCCAAGAAACATGGAAAGCATTATTCCATGTCCATACTTTTCATAGATTTTAAAACTTTGAAGAGTAAAAACAGCAATGATCAACCAGGTGAAAACATTACGAATGGCATAGGGGTCAAATACAAGTAAGCGAAGTGCTTCACGGAAGCTATTATCGCTTGTGACAATTTTTTCATGGTATAAAAAGAAATAAGATACTACCGTATTAAGGGTAAAAATAAATACGAAGAAAAACATTAGGTTATAAAGGATAAAAAAACCGTAACTGCGGCTTTTAAACTTTTCATTTAGATACAGGGTCAGAAATCCTCCTCCAACTATTCCCCCAAAAGCGGGGCCAACCGAGTTAACCAAGATAAATTTACCAAGCGTATAATTGAATGGGACAATGAAAAGGAATGTGGACGAGTCAACATCATAGTTGATACATTTATATAATGAAAAGAAAATACCACAAACTATCCAAAAAACAGTGATGATCAACACCTGGTTAATTTGAATCTGGGTTTTAGGTGAAATTTTCATTGTTAACTATATGGCAGAGAGAAAGTTAAACGAAATATGAATTCAAAACAATCAAATTAATCGATTTGATATTAACCTTTAAAATAATCTTATCAATTCAAATTAATGAACTCGTTTTATTTGTTTCTGTATCAAAGATCAGCAACCCCTCCCTATGGTCGTCTAATTTCCCAACCTCTTCACCTTTGGAATTCCATACAGCAGAATTCCCAGCGCATATGCCATCTTCGGAAGGACCAACACAATTCGACATTAAAACCGTCATGGAATATCTCCTGGCAATTTCAGACAAAGTTTCCGAGGCTTTCTCTACTCCGTTTTTAGTTTTTGCTACACTAGCCAGGTAGATCTCAGCTCCATTTTTCACAGCATTTTCAGAATGTTCCGGAACAGATAATTCGTAACAAATAGCTAAAGCTAATTTTTTATTTTTAATGGTTAGGAGGTCGTGATTCTCTCCAATCACAAAAAAATCTTCCTCATCCTTATGCAGATACTTTTTGGAATAGATCTGCCTGGCCTGATTTGGTTGAAAAATAATCATGCTAATGCAAATGCCTGCCTGACATTTTGTAGGAGCGCCCACCCCAATTAAAACATTCCTTGCATTGCTTATTTGCTGGAAATCATCAAGCCTGCTATCATTCTTTTGAATCGCCAAATCTTTTGCCGTGGATGGTTCGTAACCGGTCAATGATAATTCGGGAAAAATGATCATATCCCAGTCATTATCGTCAGCCATTTCGATCATTTTTTTATGCCTGGAAAGATTCTTTTCAATATCACTTCTGAAGGGTTCAATTTGAGCAAGGCAAATTTTCATATCTTACGATTAATACTTTTTATAACCCTCTCTCATGTTAAGTTTTAGGAAGTCTCTTCACAGATCACCAATATTCATAAATCCTTGATATTTTGCCTTCTTTAAATTCAAAAAGGGTCATTTCCGGATTGCCTTCTTTTGCACCGATTTCTGTTCTTTCAATAAACCTTTTTTCTGTTACTACAGCATTCAAACCAGTTATCTGATTGTCAATTTTAATTCCTGTGATACTGCCATTGTAGGCTCCATTTTGCTGGTTGCGTACATAACCATCATAAAGGTCCTGACGCGAATAGGTGCCACCATATTTTGGATGAACATAGGTAAAATCTTCAGTAAACAGATCAAAAACATGATCGATATCGTCAACAGTGGAATTGGCTTGAAATACCTTGACGTTTAAATCATAATATTTCTGAACGATTGAATTGAGTGAATCTTTGTGCTCCTTCGTGGCTTCCTGGGCGTATGCCACGGATGAAAGCAAAACTAGGATGGCGAACAAATTGAGGGTGAACCTTAGTTTTAACATGTGGAAGGTGAATTTTTGGGTCTTGGAATTTATTCAATCGGATTCAATACACCGTTTTCATCTTCCACATGCAGCAGGTCGGTATCTAAACCATCGAGGACGATCACTCCCTGAAGGGAAGAAAATTGTTCGGGATCTTGCTGCCAGGACCAGACCAGCTCACCATCCGGTGAATATTCGAGTAATTGCTTACCGCTTTCACCCCGGTCAGGCCCATGTCCCTGCCAGTTGGCAATAACAATGTTGCCGTTTGAAAGGATTTGCATGCCTGAATAAAAATTGGGATTTACCTCATCCGGCCCGGTAATTTTCCGATATAAATTTCCTTCCAAATCAAACTGCTGAACAGACCCACCGTATCCGCTCGCCAGGATGGTGCTGCCATTGGCCAGCCGCAAACCCTGCCAGGCATGGGGAGCACGCTCTGACTCGACGTTTGCTTTCCACAGGATTTTTCCATCTTTGCTTCCTTCAAAAACGATGTCATTGGAAGTGATGATAAATGTATTTTCCGACGTTTCACGAACTAACCGCGCGTAATTATAATCCGGGTAAACTATTCTATTTTTAATGGTTCCATTATCATTTATCTCAAGTAAAACAATTCCTTTTTCGTCCTGCCAGTCTGCTCCAACCAAAAGGATATTGCCATTCTTCAACTTTCTTGCAGCGATTGTTCCGGGAAAGGATGTCTGTTCAGAAACCTTCTCCCCTGTGCTGATCATCCTCTCTTCATAGCCAGACTCTGTACCGATCAGGACCCTTCCCTTTCCTACCAGTTGTAAGTCCCTGCCTTTCGGAACAGCTTGATGCCAGTTGCTTTCTGGTTCACTCAGGCTGACATAGCTAAGCTGGGACAAACCCTCATCCCGGAGTAAGAAGGATCGGTTATTATATTCATTATCAGCCGTTTGAGCGAAAACCGGACTGAAAAGAATCGTACTAATCAATAGAAAAAGAATGGCTTGAAATCTCATATGTTTTTCAGGTCTAAAAATTCAACTTTTAAATTGACCCTTAAGGTAAGCAATCAACTTTAAAAATGTGCTTTGGATTAATCTTTTTCACTTTTTGATCCACTCATTTTTAATGTGTGATTCGAAACGGATTAGAATGACAAAAAACCTGAATTTAGGCTCCTCCAACAACCACATTCCATGGCCTGATCTCCCAATTTGTAATCAATCCATTTTTCACATAAGGATCACTGAGTGCAAAGTCTTCAGCAATTTTTGGGGTGTCGCCCTTGAAAACAAGTACAGCTTCGTTGGCAGGTTCCGCCAAAGCCCCCGCCATGACAAGGTTTCCCTGCGTATGGGCTTCTCTGACAAGTTTTAAATGATCATCGCGGTACATCGCCCGCTTTTCGATAAAATTGTCTACAACTTTGTAAAAAAGGATGTAGTGCATAGTTGATACATTTTTAATACAATTGTATTTTCAATCATCCTGGCCTTCCAGCTTCCTTTCTTCCCGAATTTCTCCGATATGGTAATAAGCGATAATTTCCTCAATCAAGTTGTCTTTTGCATAGTACCATTCACTCACATCCAACCTGAAATCACCCTGCACTGCAGTGTACCGCACACAAGCTTTGTCGTTTTCATAAATTGCATCGTGAAGAATGAATTGATAGCCAAGGAATTTGTCCTTGTTTTCCTCTACCAGGTTCAGATATTTTATTTTGCCATCGATCGTTCCGAATGGACTGGTGTGCCTGAAATTTTCTGAAATGGGCAAACGATGAAAATCCCCTTTTTCCCATTTGTCAAACCAATCTTTTACAAGGAACTCTATATTCATAAGCGAGGAATCTTATCATGTCAATATCGAACTAAGAAAATAAGGGTGGTTTCATTCCTTCCTCATCAAATCCAGCGTATTTCCACCCTGAACCAAAATAATTTTGTCATACTCGCCACTGCCATTTTTTACGAATGTAAAGCTCGCCACAACTTCTTTGAGGAAAAACTCCGATTCTGATCGTGGTAGCAAGTGAAATTTTGGCTGACCTGTTACCTGTACCCATAGTTGGTCATTTTCTTTCGTTACATTGACATTCCTGCCGTTGAGATCGTAAATTCCCACATAATGATCTAAAATATCGGAATTGATGACAACGGGCTCTTCTTCCTCAATCAGAGGAGCTTCAAATGACTGGCCTCCCTGTGTGTGGACCACATGAGTAACTTTCCCCGCTTCATCCCTGACAAATTCTACCTGAGCATCTACCACTTTCCAGAAAAACTTATCATTACCTTCAGGAAAAATCTCAAATCTTTGCTGTCCAGTCAATTGTGCATATAAATGTTTATCTTCTGTCGATACGGTAAGAATCATACCTTGCATATACTCATACCGTCCCACATAATCTTTATATGCTGTAACATCGGCATTTTCATCCACAATTTTTGTTGGAAGCTTATCCATGTCTTCCCAGAAAAAGATCTCAGTAAGATCATATGATGCCTGTTGCGGATTCATTTTATTTTGAGGAGCAGCATTCGTCAGAATAGCCACGGTTACATTATGTTCCGGAAATCTTGTCAAAAATGTAATAAATCCCGGTAATCCGCCTCCATGTGAAATATCCTCCCAACCTCGTAATTCACCTATCATCCATCCGTATCCATATTTAGGCATCGCTTCTTTGCCATTGTTCAAAACCACCGGGGTAAAAGCTACCTTTAGGCTTTCGTCATTCAATACTTTTCCATTGAATAATGCCTCATTCCATTTGAAGAGATCATCTACGGTCGAATACATAGCGCCGGCGCCCCCAGCCCAGGTCATTTCCCAATTGGGCGCCACGGAAGCCTTACCATCCTCGAATCCATAACCGGTTGCTTCATGATCAAGTTTTACATCCAGATGGTGCAATCCGGTATGATCCATTCCAATGGGCTTGAAATATTGTTCATGTAAATAATCACCATAGGACTTTCCGGAAACCTGTCCAATGATGTATCCGAGCAAAAAATATCCCGAATTATTGTAAGACCAGGAAGTGCCGGGATCAAAATTGAAGGTGTCATATTTGAAACTTTCGATATGGTCTTCTTCACTGGAAATCGGCTTGGTCAACTCAATATCTTCCTGAAAATTCATCTTGTCTGTATAGCTCTTAATGCCGGATGTATGTGTCAGTAAATGATGAATGGTTACTTCCTCTCCTCTTGGATAATCGGGAATGAATTTGGATAATGGATCATCCAGGTCGATCTTTTCATCTTCCACCAATTTCAGGATCGCTGCAGCGGTAAATTGCTTGGTAATGGAGCCGATTCGAAATTCTGTTTCCGGTGTGATCGGAATACCCTCCTCAATGTTTGCCAAGCCAAACCCCTTTTTATAAATGACCTGGCCATCCTTTGTAACCAATATTGCAGCACCAGGTTCATTCTTTCCAATCATATCCTGAAAATAATAGTCAGCCATCTGTTCTTTTGGAGGAATAGGGATCGCCGGATCAGCCCCTTTTTCAATTAATTGGTCAACGATATCCTCCCTTCCCTGGATTTTTGCGAGGTTAAGCGCAGTCAGGCCTACTGCATTTTCAGCATTGATATCCACTCCCCTTGATAGCAGCAAGTTCACCATTTCCATTTCTCCCTCACCGGCAGCTTCGACCAGTTTATCAGGATAATCCTCCTGCAAAAATATGCGACAGGCAAATCCCCAACCCATGCTCATATCCTGAACTTTTAGAAGCAATCTGTTGGTGCCCTTTTTTAACGATACTGGTACAAGGTCATCATCGAGATTGACGCCTCGGGGAACCCAATTTTCGTGGGCCAGTTCTCCATTTAACCAAATCTTTATGCCATCGTCACTCCCCACACCCAGCAAAACGTCCTGATCCTTATCTGATTTAAATTCCACCCATCCATAAGCGGATGCAAAATCAACAGAATCGTAGATGGCATCAACGTTTACAATGTCTCCATTGGCTTTTTCCTTTTTCCAGAAATAACTTTTCCCATCAATGGTTATGTCTTGTCCTTCTTTTACTTTTTCAAGAACAGCCGGGTCGAGGTAATTGGTGTTAAAGGCCTCCATTTGTTTTTCCTCATTGACATATCCTTCCTGGCCGGATGAAACAGGAATGGGGCCTAATATTAGCCATTCATCAGGAATAGCAACGTTTGATTGTGCATGGCAATTTGTGTAGGTAAGAAAAATGCAGAGATAGATAATCCACAAGTAGGGTTTGGAAGGGTTTTTCATCGTTGAATACATTTGCAGTTGATAGAATAAAGATAAAAGCTTTTGCTTTAGAGACGAAGTATTTGCCCCTTTGGTCACAACAATTTTTTGCTTTTTAAAATTTATTATTCCAGCGGGGATTTTCGAGGTAAAAATGACGATAAGCTGGCTCAGCTTGATACCAAATCCTGGAGGGAATTTATATCACCCTTTCAGGGTTTTATTTTGATTTTCTTGTTTGCTAGAAAAATATCATCCCTTCGGGATTTTTATTCCACTTCGTTATGTGAAATTTTTTGAATTTAAAAAACCAATCCTGAAAATCTTTTAAGTGATATTTCTACAGAAATATGTAATCCCGAAGGGATGGAATTATGATAAAAAATCACAATCCCAAATTTCAAAACCCCATAGGGGTGATATAAAATTTATAAGGCTCGAAATAACAAAAGCAATCGCTCTTAAGGAATTAAAATAAAGCATTGATGAATTTATCAGGATCAAACTTGGACATCAAGTTCAACCTCTATCACCGGCGTATCTTGGCTGGGTGGACCAAAACTTAGATAGGCAATCGCCCCTTTCATAAGTGGGGACATCTCGAGAATTGGTTTGACTTCTTTAAAAAGTTCTTCTGCATTTTTCCCGTAAAGAAAAATCATGCCTTCCGGTGTATCCATCCCCAATTCATGGCCATCCCACCATCCTTTATCAGAACCCTCCAACTTATCACGAAGTTTTTTCTCAAGTTCATGAATTTCTTCGAGGCCATCCAAACCTTCATTGAATTCGATGATAACTGAATGCTCATTGGTAAGTTTCGATTCCGGTAATTCACTTAAATCGATCTCTTTCCAGAATATACCATCAAGATCATCCATTGAAAAGTTATCACTTATATCCATTGTAAATCTCTATTTGTTATTTCAACAATTAAAATAATAAGATTTAAAGTAATCAAAAGTGATCAAAATGTGATTATAACTCTATTTCAAAATCATTCTTAATTAAAGAAAAGCTTTTCAATATCAACTTGTCAGCACCAAAATGCCCCAAACCAATCCCGAAGGGATGTCATTATTATAAAAAATCCCAATCCCAAACTTCAAAACCCAGAAGGGGTGTGATATATCTTGTAGCAATTAAAATGGAAATACAAGACGTCAGACGGTTGAGAAATCAATGCTTCATTGTGACTTTAACTTTTCAACCGTCAGACGTCCTTCGATCCAGTCAAAACCCAAATCCTATTCGGATCCCGGGAAATGCTGTGTCAAAATTATCGGAAATATAAAGCTGTGGACTTACGTACACTCCTTTCAGAGGCGACCAGTTGGCGGCGATCCGGAAGGTATTCTCCCCGAATAATTCCCCTTGACGTGAAACGAGGTAGCCCAGCTCAAACCCCAATAACTCGTTTTTATCAGCTTTCTTATTGGGATTCCAGGCGTACCCAATATTCAGGAATGTGTTAATGTTAGTTTCATTTTCAGCAGAAAAATCAAACATCATGTTGGATGAAATATAGGGAAATCGCGTCAAGCCCTTTTTATTGAAACCGATACCAATGCCCAGCGATAGATCGGGCACCCAATTACCCTTCACCAACCCCGCTCCTGCCCCGACATTCAGCTCCAGAAAATCCAATCGGTTATGTTTGTGACGTTCTCCCAACTCACGAACGTTTCCATCTACACATTCATAATAAAGGTTTCGTGACCAGCTCCTTTTTGCAGGAAGAAGGGTGATGACTTTCCCCAGGCAATCTCCCAAAGGAAGTTCCGAAATATTGGCCAGGTTGGTGGTTGTCAACTCAATCAGCACGCTTTCATCCTCAATTATTGCCAGGTCCCTGAATCCGGTATCTGTTAGTTTTCCATTGCTCATCAGGTAAATCGTTTTTGGATTGCCGGGTTCGATGGTCAACTCACCCCCGGGTGTGTATTTCACTACCTCCGGAGCATCAGGATCACTTGTGACTTCCGCCAGCAATTTTGAAAATTCGTTTACAGCTTCCATTACATCGTTGGAGGATCGCAGCTTGTCATAATCGGAAATGGATATTTTCATCTCCACCCGGTTTTCAACATAGACAATGACGGTGTCTCCGATGAATTGTCCAAAAGCAAAGATTGGAAAAAGGGAAATGGTAAAGACCAAAGTAAAAACAAAAAATGCCTTCATAAAAAACCTCCCATACGTCACTCTGAGCCCTTTTCCAAAACCTGAGTGCAGGAAAAAAGGGCGTGAGAGTCTCGTAAAAGCGATATTTAATTGGTTAATAGACGATTTTCTTGATTCTAATTCCGGTAAAACGGGACATACTTTTTTCATGGTAATTTCATTTATTACTTTTTACAATAGTTCTATATGTTAGGTGAATTAATTCCTTCTGGAAGCGAATGAGCTAAATTTAAACTCGATCGATTCCGGCTTTTTTTCATTATTCAGCTCAGGATTTCCCGGAAAAATCACATCTGACCGGTCGTTTTGCTGCTGAGGAACAGACACCGCCACCAATGGTGTCTCCTTTAACGGCGCGGGCATGGTTTCTTCCTGATCTTTAGGTTCCGAATATACGGTCTGGTACTCGACCTGCTTGATGTAAACCGTGTCGGTTCGGTAAACAAAGGTTTCTTTATGGGAGCTTGTTCCATCTGCAGCTAGTCCTGCAAACTGACTTTGCACATTCTTCAATTCCGCTTCCAACTGATCGACCTGTGAATTCTTCGCGTTCAACAAGGACGCTTGCGACTGATAGGTGCTTTCCAATTGATCCATCTTCTCAGCAATCACATGCAACTCTTTTTGATGGTTGTTCTGAACCTGGAACAAGACAAAGGAAAACAGGAGAAATAAAATGATAACAGCTGCTGCCAGGTGAAACCAGGTCGGTGATTTCTTCCTGTTAACCTGGTTTTGAATGGCTGCCCAGACAAATGGTTTGGCCTTTTTAGCTTCGTGTTGGTGCAGGTCAGTCCCCTCTTGTAATTTCTTTTGAATGAGCTTATCTATATCAAATGGTTCCATATCCTTTTTCATTATTTAACTGATCCATTAATTGGTGTCGGGCTTTTTTCAGCTGTGTTTTCGATGTGCTTTCACTTATCCCCAGCATTTGAGCGATCTCCTTGTGAGCATATCCTTCCACGACATATAAATTAAATACCGTTCGGTAGCCTGTTGGAAGTTTCTCGATCATTCTGATGATATCCGATGCCTGCATGTTTTGCAAACCATTTGCTTCATGATCGTGCGTATCAAGCTGTCTGACATCATCACTGAATTGCAGGAGCCGCTTTTTCTTCAATAACCGGATGGATTCATTGATCAGAATGGTCCGGATCCATTTGCCCAAACTTCCCTGCCCCTGGTAAGTGAATCTTTTCAAACTCTTAAAAACCCTTGTGAAAGACTGAATGATGGCGTCCTCGGCATCGTGATGATCGCTGAGGTAGCGCATGGAAATGAGATAAAGATCCTGATAGTGACTATTGAAAAGAAACTCCTGGGCATGGCGGTCACCTTTCAGGCATTTGTCAACGAGATCTTCTTCATTTAGTATCAATTCTTTCACGGTTTTCAATTAGCATTCGTTCACAGAACCTATGGAATTGATGATTGGTTGCCTGAAGGTAAAAATTTTTAGTTTAGCAATTTTGCCATCTGATAAAATTCACCAAGTTTAACCCATTCTGCTAATTACTTTTAGGATTATTAACCTGAAATAGGCCATTATTCTCCTCCCTGGAGGAGTTAGAGGTGGGCTTTTAGACAAAACCTATTTCAAGTTAATCATCACGTCCTGAAAAATCGGATGAAAACATTTTTTTTAATCGTAACCCACCCCTTCACCCCTCCAAATGGAGGGGAATAGTGGTGTTTTCATCCTATTTTTTAATGAAAATAAACTATTAGTTAGCACAACGGATAAGTTTAATTTTGGACAAAGTGAAGGCCAGTGTCACAGAATTTGCTATTAACGGCAAAAAATTCGCAGGGTCAAGATGCAGACCCTGCTTAAAAAGGAATTTACATTTCTATCTTTTTGTGGAATTCATTCAGCTTCTAATTTGACGCTTTGATATCCCACAAAACTTACAATGATATTTTCGGACTCATTGGCTTTCAGTTTAAACGAGCCGTCCAAATCAGATACAGTTCCGGTAGCACCACCGGATATGACGATGTTTGCGCCTGGCAACCCACCTCCTGCTTCATCGTAGATCGTACCTGACCATTCTCCGTTGACAAAGTCTGCTTCTACTTTCAGGTTATTGTGCAGGTGCTGAACCTCATTGACAATAATGATACCTTGTGGGCTGCTGTCCGGATTAGTCCTGTCTTTATCGATTTTGAAAACAATAGGCATCACCATCTGAACCCTAACCTGCTTGCCTCGTTGACTCGCAGGTATAAAAGAGGCAGCGCTTTGCAACACCCTTTCACCTTCTTCGTCACAACCCGCACCAATCCCTTTGACGGTCTGAACATTCGAAAGGGAACCATCTTTTTCTACTACAAATTGCACCCATATCTGTCCCTCAACTCCGCTAATTCTCGCTTCTTTAGGGTATCCAATTTCATTTGATACGAACTCATATAATGCGTCCATTCCACCGGGATATTGCGCCCATTCCTCAACAATGGTATAAATTTCACCATCTGTTTTGGACTCAATCAAGCCACTTTGCCCGCCACTTTTCACGCTTTGGCCGGGCTCTTCCGTACATGCAAATACAAGGAACAAGATGGAAAACAGTGCCATCAATGTTCCCAATTTAATGGGACTCACTTTTTTTGTTTGTCTTTTCATAGCTTTTAATCGTTTTTGAATTAATCCTTCATGAAAAGAGCTGGCCAGGCCCAGTCCATTTGACTTTAAAGTTGAGCTGATCAGTATTGACGAATATTGGTCGGCATTGAATGACTTAAGTACATAAGCATCTGCCTCATATTCGTGAATATTTCTAATTTCTTCGTTGATAAACCATGTGGTCGGGAGCCACCAAAAGCATATTTTAAATAACTCGAAAAACATCAAATCGTACGAATGACCAAGGGAAACGTGTGCTTTTTCATGCTGTAGGATCATGTGATAATCCTCATTTTTTTCAATTTGATCACTCAGGAAAATCCAATTGAAAAAAGTGAAGCTGCCATTTATTTCCCCAACTTTTTGAATGCTATAACAATCAAATTTCTCACGGAAGCTATTCCGTTTCAAATGGATCAGGAAGAACAACCCTTTTAAAAATCTAATGAGAAACAATGAGCTAATGATAACATAAAACCAGATCAAGTGGTCAATACTCCAAATTGAAGTATTCATCTCTGGGATAGATGAATTGACATCTTCTGGTAAAACTTCTATTGGCAATCGATCAATTTGGGTCTTTGCTTGTATGAATAATTTTGGAAGTTTGATCAACGGAATGATCAGCGCCAACAACGTCGATCCGATGATAAAAAATCTCATTTTGGCAAACTGTTGCTCGTTCCTTAGTAATAGCCAATACCCCAGCATCAAAGCCAAATGGATTACTGCAAGTTCTGTCAGGTAATTGATCATGGCTTTTTGGATTTTAGTTCACGAAGAAGGTCCTCCAATTCAGCCAGACTAAGGTTATCCTCTTTGGTAAAAAATGAAACCATTTGTCGGTAGGATCCGCTAAAGTACTTTTTGACGAACCCTTGCATGAACGACTTTGTATAATCCTCTTTGGTAATAATAGGATGATACTTGTGCGACTGACCGTGCCCCTCGTGCCCGACAAACCCCTTTTGTTTAAGGATCCGGACGATGGTAGATACAGTGTTATAGGCAGGTTTTGGATCGGGCAATTCAGCAATAATGTCTTTTACAAAAGCCGATTCCAGCTTCCACAGAACCTGCATTATTTCTTCTTCAGCCTTCGTCAATGCTTTCATATATCAATCTGTATTTTTTATCAAACTAAATAATTAGTTCGAAACTAAAACATTAGTTTCATAAATCCTAACATCCAAACTAATTATTTAGTTTGGGATTGAATGCGTATACCGCTACACTTAGGATTTTCTTACGATCAGAAGATGCTTTTTATCAAGATCTTCCATCAGTTAAAATTAAACAACCTGCCTTGATTGAGTGGGCGGACTTGTTCCGTTCTTAAGACTTTTAGAGCTCGACCATGGATTCTTTTCGCCATGTTTTTTTTAAAATTGTAACGTGAAGGGATTATTCATTAAGTCTACCTTGAATATCCATTCTTTTATGAAGAATTCTAATCACTTCGATTTCATCAGAAGATCGAATTCTATAAAATATAATGTGTGACTTTATATTTATTCCCCAATATCCTTGTCGAAAGTATTCATAATTTTTTCCTAAATCCGGATTTTGGCTAATCTCCTTTATCTTTTGTATGATTAAATTGTAATACCTGTCGGCTTGTTCCGATGACCATTTTCAAAAGTGAATTCCCAAATATTAATTAAGTCCTCCTGAGCTTTTGCTGAAATCTTATAACTCATCAGCCATTATGCTTTGAATGTAATTGTTTAAGTAAAAGATCCGGATCAAAGTCTTTTACGAAACCACTTTCTTCACCTTCAATTAATGCTTTAGATAAAGCCTGTTTTTTCTCCTCTTGCTCTTCCAATAACCTTAGCCCTGCCCTAATTACTTCACTCGTTGAGTTAAACCTACCCGTTTTTAGGATTTGGGATATAAAATTTTCAAAATGATCTCCTAACGCAATTGATGTGTTTTTACTCATTTTCTTTTTTCTCAAAAGTACCAAATTTTGGTAACTATGTCAATTTAAGCCAATATTATGGCCAAACTACCCTCCCTCAGTTTCCTGCGGATAACTCTGAGAAAGAGCACGTATTTACATTGACGGAAGTCTGGACAAAACTTCGATTCTGCAATCCGGCGATAAGTTTTGATTTGGCTTTGATCGTCTTAACTGCATCCCCGAGACGATGAGCAAATATAACGGTCAAGTTGCAGTGGACTTCTAGAACTAAAAAGCGCTGGAAAACAGGCATGTTTTTTTCAAAATGTTGTGGGGCGTATTTTTTAATTATAGTAAATCGTTCTACCTGAATATACTTGTTTAATTTCTCCATTTTCGTCAAAAACAAAGAAAAACAAGGTTGAAGCACCCATCCACATTCCTTCATCAAATGGGAGACAAAATTCCTTAAGTTCAGCTGCTAAAGTACTTCGGTAAATATCGGAGAAAAAGACTTGATAACCGTCCTTAGTGTCAGATAGTAAATTTTCAAGGGCGAACCTGATTTCGTCGTCACTTTTCATTTTATAATCCAACCAAAATCTATCCAATGAGTCAAGCACTTGATTTGCCAACTCGCAATCCCTGACTCCCATACGCAATGACCTCAAGCAATCATCAGATAAGTCGTATTTTTTAATAGCAAAATCATTATATGGAAATCCATGGTTATTCTGAATAAACTTATTTGCTACCTGAAGCTCAGGTTTGAATTTTAAAGCAATTCCTGTTAGACAGCACTCATTACAAGCCTGAGCTAATTTCGAGGCAGTAGTGAAGTCATTTTTAAGAATAGAATCATTCAAGTATATATAGGCTTTCTCATAAAAATCAGCCTCTTGAATTTGAGAGAAGCAGTTCAATGAATAAAAAGTTGAAACAAAAATGAATGCAATGTATTTCAAAGTAATTGTTTTATGCCCCACAACGATTACTGTATGTTTTCGTGGCTGACTTAAATGTAGTGATTTTCGGTTTACCACAGAGTCAATCTGCAAGATTGACGGGGTTTTTACGAAGAACCAAAGCCTCGAAAACCACAACCCAGCCATGAAATATACAGCGTGTTGTAGGGCGTTTTCTAATTTTTAATTACTCTTAAAACTTTTCCAGAGGTCGTATAAATCCTCTACTTCGGCTTTGGCAAAATATTTCTCCCATAGCCCACAATTACTCATATAAGCCATACACTCTCCAAATTTCAGATATTTGGTTTGCGGAATTTCTTTTTTTCTTAAACACTTTTTTAAAATTTCAAATCTTGTCTTCTCGTCACAGTCAATGATATTTGAAATCTTTTCAATCTCGTCTTGTGAAAATCTGTCTTTTATAGAGTCAAAGTCTTTTATAATTGACCAATCTTTTTTTGCACTCATTCCAACGTCAACACGTCTGAATCGTCCCTTTTTTAAAGCAAAGTTTAGTTCATCTTTTCGTTCAAAATCAATGTTGTTCTTTTTCAGTTCAGTCCAAAACATTTCGGTAGCAATTCCAATAGTCTCATTCCATAATGTTAATATGTCATTTGCAATGGATTTCATTTGAGTTAATGTGAACTGTTCGCTGTTAAGCCTTTCATTCCAATAAATTCCTTGATTAATTATGGCTTCTTTAGTTTTTGGATCAAACAACTCGAAGTCATTTACAAGGTCATTCTGTATTTGAATTGTCCTTAAAAGTTGTTCACTATATTTTGACTTTGGGTTCGTAATTATTGTCTTTTGAATGCCCTACAACGTACGGCTAAACCCTATAGGGTTTATACCCATTTTAATATGGCCTAATTTAATGTATCCAATGGAATTTTTAAACTCATAGGATATGTGTTTCCAGATGAGGACTAATTCCTTTCTCCTGTACTGGTTATCACAAACACCCACCAATTAATTTGTAATCTCAAAAAATCTACTCCTAAAAATAAGTTTTAAAACACTTCATTGCCATCTATTCACCTTGATCCTCTTCCTTTCGTCCACCACCCTGCTTTTTATCGTGCATTGCATTTGGCTCATTCGTTTTTGACAGGGAAACCAAACCGCCCATCGCGCCGAGGTTCATGGAGTCCAGCGCAGAACTTGGGACAATAACCATCGAGCCTTTTTCTTTCAGGCCTTCGAAAAGCATGTTCATGCCGCGAAGGTGGAGCGCCACGGGATTGTCGCGATACTGCTCGCTGGCTTTGGCAAACTTTTCCGCTATTTCCGTTTCCGCTGTTCCTAAAATCACCCTTGCCCGTCGTTCCCTTTCCGCCTGTGCTTGCTTACTCATCGCATCGGCCAAAGCCTGTGGGATCACAATGTCTTTTATTCCCACGGTCTGGCAGGTAATTCCCCAGGGATTCGTGTTGCTGTCAAGCACCTTTTGTAAATCGTCTGCCAATTTATCCCTGTCCTGCAGAAGGTCGGACAACTCATGCTTGCCAATGATATCCCTCAACCCCGTTTGGGCAATAAATGAAATGGCTGTCTCATAATCCTGCACTTCGAGGGCGGCTTTCGCCACATCCCAAACCATCCAATACACGACCGCATCGACATTCACGGGAACGGTGTCTTTCGTCAACGTCCGCTCTGCCACAAAGTCCGTCACCCGGATGCGCTGATCAATGTATTTGTCGATCCTGTCCAAGATGGGAACGATAAAAAACAGGCCCGGACCTCTCAATCCGCGATAGCTACCCATCCGTAAGACCACTGCTTTTTCCCATTGATCGGCGATATGAATGGAAGAAGAAATCAGTATGGAGATCAAAAGGAGCGCGACAAAAAGCGGCCCGCCAATCAAATCAAAACTGAATAAAGCAATTGACGCGCCTAAAAGCACAAGTAAAACGGTAAATGAAATGGCGTTGAACAGCCCCTTGGTAACGGCATGACTTTTCATATTAATTTTGTTTTTTAAGGTGAGAGATAAGGTCAGCTACTGTAAATCCATAGCTGTGAGCAATCGTGGTAAATTCATGGCATATGTCTTTCAGTTTATTTTCTTTTTCTTCTTCGGAAAGATGAATTTCATACTGGTTGATAAAAGTCCCTGTGCCTTGCTGAGTCTCCAGGATATTTTGAATTTCCAGCTCCCTGTAAGCCTTTGCGATCGTGTTGAGGTTTACTTCCAATTCCACCGCCAATGCCCGCACAGTCGGCAACTGCTCGCCTACTTTTAATTTTCCGGACGCAATGCCAAACTTGATCTGGTCGATGATCTGCCGGTAAAATGGCACTCCTGCTTTTGGATCTAAAATGAAATTTATCATTGAACTATTTTATTATTGTAATAGTTGTATAGTACAAATATACAACAAATGTTCAATTCACAAAGATTAGTGGGAATTTATTTCATGAATTTATTTCAGGAAAAGTATTTAAAAACCTCAATTCGATAAAAGAAAATTAGTTTTTTGCTTGAAATGTCCTTAATTCTCCACCTGGGAGGAGATACAGAGGTGGGTCCACAAAAAAATTCATTTCAAGTAAAAAACATCCAACAAAAACCTTAATAAAAACATGTTTCTAAAGATGATCCGCCCCTAATCCGCCAGCTGGCGGAAATAAATGGTGTTTTTATTAAGGTTTTTTATCGAACCCAGGTTAAATACTTATTTGGATTTGGAAGGCAGTAATTCGCTGTAGATAACCTCCTCACCCACTTCGACTTTCGACAAATGCCTGACGCGTTTATTCCAGTCAAGGGGTGTCCAATAGTCGGGATACTTAAAGACGACTTCCTTCCCGATCAATTCATATCGGAGATCTTCCAGGGAAAGATTTTGCTCGAGTCCGCGATTGATGTAAAACAGGCGCTCACTATTACTGAGCTTGAAAATAACGTCATTTTCTCCGCCTTCAAATATGGTGGAAACGATTCCGGTTTCAGCTATGGCTTCGTCTTCTGCAATGATTGGAACAGGCCTCAGCGCCAGGACAGCCAGGATGATAAAAAGGCCAATAATCCCGATTATTACTTTTTTGATCATGTATCAATTTAAGAAATTTCAAGGGAAATTCGTCTGCCGGAGAAGAAACATTCGCTGAAAAAAGGGCTAAATATTTTGCAGATTTTACTAATGTATTCTAATCATGAAGCAGATAGACGAATCTTATTATTGTCTGATATAAATTAATAAAATAAAGCCTGAAAGATTGATAACATTTTAGTAACACATTCCTCACATTTCCTTATTTTCGTCGAATGAGGAATTTTTTATTCTTGATTGTCTGCGTGCCCGCCTTTTGTTATGCACAATCAGATTCTAGCCTGGTTAGACGCAATGATGTCGTTCGATTTGCGGACGGTCTTCTTTATACATTCAGTTCACCTGTGCGATGGGATGGAAAAGACTGGCTGACTTTCGGTGGGGTTGTGGCAGGAACGGCGCTGCTTTCGCTGGCTGATGAACCCATCCGAGACTTTTGGGTAAAACAAGATTCTAAATTCCTGGATGAAATGGAACGTGTTGGCTACCACCTTGGCAAACCGTATAGCGCATTTATAGCAGCCGGTGGTTTTTACCTGGTAGGATTTGTCATAAAAGACGAATGGGCTAAAGACACAGGTCTTATGCTTGGCCTGTCATTCTTATCAAGCGCTGCAATCCAGACTTTCATGAAAACAGCAGTCGGGCGTGCCAGGCCTGATACCGAAGAAGGGCCCTTTAGTTTCGAACCATTTTCCAATGAGGGAGCCTATCATTCCTTCCCTTCCGGACACATGACGGTGGCCTTTTCCACGAGCATGGTCCTAGCCAGCAGGGTAAAAAGCCCGGTTCTAAAAGTTATCTTCTATAGCGGGGCAGCAATAACTGCCATCAGCCGAATGTATAAAGACAAGCATTGGTTTACCGATATCGCCTTTGGCAGTGGACTGGCCTACTTTTGTGCGAATACGGCAATGGAAAGACTGGAAAGCAATAAATACCGAAAACCAAAAGATAAAAGCATGTCCTGGCAGGTGTCACCATTCCCCGGTGGACTTACCTTGACAGCAAGATTTTAGGCTATTTGGGGGAAATTGTCTAAGCGGGGCCTTCGCAAGAGACCCCGCAATTATCCTGATTTTTGTGGATCATATTTCGCAGGGTCGCTCCGCAAACCCTGCTAAAACGGAATGGTATCTCACTCCCATTTGATCGACCGGATCGGCAAAACATCTATAGGAAGATCAGAAGTTTTTTCCATCGCATCAGCCAAGGCAGGAGTCTCTTCCGTCCATTTGTTAAAAAATTCCTGGACTTTTGCAGCATCACCGTCACCCTCCAGAATCAGCATTTCGGCCGAGAGATTTTTAATTCCCTCATCGAAATTTTCAAAATCGATCGACCATTTTCCCGTTTCTGAATTGTATAGAATTCCTCCGTTCTCTAAAAGATAACTCAGCGATATAGCTGCTGCCTTCCCGTGGGCTTCATTCAGCCCAAAGCGAATGGAACGGAACATGCTTCCCAGGTAAGACACATAAAATTCCTTTCTACGCGTGCTGTCGACAACACCTTTATCCATCAGGTAGTCCAGGGAATACAAGCCAACGATATCTGCTTTGGCTTCTTCCAATGGGTTGTAATTTGGTCCGATAGAAGCATTGGCTGCCATTCCTTTATTGGGACCGGTCTTAACCGTTCTCGGCCCGATCGCATGGCAGATCTCATGCATCAGCACAAACTGGAAAAACCCTTCATCAGATAAATAAGGAAGCTGCTCTTCTTCAATCAACACCTCGCTGACCGGAACGATGATCCCATTAAACCTGGCAATAAACATGTTTTTCCAGAAGGTCTTTTTCGTTCCTTTTGATGCATGGACAGCAGGATCGTTTGGTAGATTGGTAGCTACTGCCTGGTAGCCGATAGCGCCTTCACCTTTCCGGATGATATCATTCACCACCACAAACTTTGCCGTCAGTCCGGAAGCATCTGATTTGTACTCATCCGGAATCGGAAGGTTATTTTCCATTTCAGGCAGGTAAGCTGTATATTTTTCCAGATCCTTTGATGCTTCCTGATCGATGATCTCGATATAGCTTTCATATTTGGCTTTCACTCCTTTAATACCATCCGAATAGGTTTCGTATGGACCAAAAACGATGTCAAACTTGCTGTCTTCCATATCAATCCAGGCAACATCCGCGTCGTAGTAATTGTCAGTGGTCAACGCCTCGGCTTTTAACCGAAGGTATTTGGCAAAGGACTCATTATCAGTCAGATCGGCTACTTCCTTCAGCAACTTCACGATTGGTTTAATGTATTCGGCATATTCTTCATGATAGCGGACAGCTTTATATCCACCATTACCATCTTCACGAATAACCGTGTATGGATACATGAACTCAGCTTTCTCATCCTCCGGCAATTGCTCAACATATGCATCAAACTGCTCAGCGGTCATGCCCCGTGGGTACAATTCCTCTCCCGCATAGTATTCCTTGTTGCCAATAAAAGTTTCATAGTGGTTGAGCAGTTCAAACGGTCCTCCATTTCGCTTGACGAGCGTTAATAAATCCGCAACCTCCGGATTGTCTTTTACTTGCTCCAGGCTGTCTCTCAGGTGCATGCCATATTTAGAAGTCTGCAACCAGTAAATGGTATCAATGTACATAGATGCTTCTACAAGTTTCTGAAGGATCAGTTTATCCGTTTCATCGTAACCACTGGCGTCAAAGTCCATCGGATAGGGTTTGTATTGCGAAAGGTATTCCTGGATTTTGGAATTGGATTCATCAGGTTGGTGGCTTTGTTCTTTCGTGGATGGTGTGCAGGAAAGCACTAAAATCGCACACCCAATAATTAATAGCTTATTCATTTGTAGTATCGTTCGTTTTTGACGCGCAAATCTATGGTATTTAATGATGTTATGAAAATGGGAATAAGGGATTTTGATTGAATTGGCTATCCAATTAGCACCCTTTTTTGTATGCAACATCAATTCTAATGTCACCATCAGAGCCCAGTAAATCATCCAATTTGATCTTATATCGAGGAAGAGTTTGTAAATCAATCTTTTCAATTTCTTCTAATCCACATGGCATATCTGACGGTATTTCTTCTCGAATGATGAACTCTCCGGTTTGACGTTTTTCGACAAAATACCTTCCACGATTGATTTCAACAATTGTTTTACTATTCAAATCCATTGCTTTCATTTTTGGTAAAACAACAATCTGATTGACATAAGAAATTACATCTGCGTTTAGTCCAATGGATTTTTCACCTTTTTTAATTCCTAGCCACGACTCTTGGTCAAAATAGGCATCTGGCAGTCGGGCAAATTCTTTTGTTTTATCAATCACATTCATATGAATGCCATATCCCCAATCTCCAATGTGTCTGATTTCTTTTGCTACGGTTAAACTATCTCTCCGAAATTGAAGGATATAGTTATTTTCCTGAGGTTCATAATAGGTAATTAACTCACCAATTTTTATAGAAGCTGAATTTGGGGAATCATATATATCTGAGAGTATCCAAATCTGAGATTTAATGTTTTTCTGATAATTCCGGGTATACCAATTTTCAATTTCAGGTGAAAAGTAAAATTCTAGATCGTAAACATTCTCCAATTGAATGTTCTGTCCAAAAACAAAAAAACAGATAGTAATTGTTAGTAAACATCTCATTGACAAAAAAAATTATAAACATGAACTATATTAGTTATCAACATTTTACCAAACCTACTCTTAGTATTGACAATTCACTCGTAATTATTAATCAATATCAATAAATTTAGCCATGGCTACAATTCAGAATTCAAGATGACCCGGTTGGATTGGCAAACAATCCTCCTGTGGATATCTGTCATTTTCTGCTTTTCCCACCTGAGCAACAATAAAGTAGCATTCTCACAGCCAAACGAGCAGGATGATCCATGCACTTATTTTGAATGCGAATCAGGTGCTATTATTCGGGGCGACACAAGTGCTAAAAAACTGGCTCTCGTATTTACAGGAGATGAATTTGGCGATGGTGGTCAACACATTCTCGATGTACTTGACCGGCAACAAGTGCCTGGCTCCTTCTTTTTCACAGGAAATTTTTACCGAAACCCCCGGTTTGAATTGTTGATCCAATCGCTGGCATCAAATGATCATTATTTAGGAGCGCATTCCGACAAACACCTGTTATACTGTGATTGGGAAGATCGCGATAGCCTGCTGGTGACATATGAGGGGTTTGTTCAGGATCTTGAAAACAACTATCAGGAGATGGGTCGGTTTGGTATCGAAAAGCAAAATGCACGTTTTTTCCTTCCTCCTTATGAATGGTACAATGATTCCATCAGTCTCTGGACCAAATCACTGGATCTTCAACTGATCAATTTTACCCATGGTACTTTGTCACATGCAGATTATACTACGCCTGACATGCCAAACTACAGGAGCAACAAAGCCATATTCCAAAGTATTATGGATTATGAAAAAGAAAGCGCAAACGGATTGAATGGTTTTATTTTGCTTAATCACATCGGAACAGCTCCAGAACGAACGGATAAATTTTACCTTCATCTGGAAGTCCTGATTGAGGAATTGAAGAACAAAGGATATCAATTTGAAAGAATTGATGAACTATTGGATTTCTAAGCAATTGTAAAAGGGAGACCAATGTGACACAGGTCTCCCCATAATTTACCTGCTAATTTCTATTCAATTTAAATGTAAAAGGCAGCACAACATAGGATGGCCTGGCATGACCATTCTCGTCTATGGCAGGAAAGATCTCAAGGTACTTGATTTGAGAAATGCAAGATTTTGCCAATAGTGGACTGGACGATTCCAAAATCCAATAGTCTGTTACATTGCCATATTCGTCAACTCTCATTTTTATGCGGACTTGTCCCTCGATGTGACGCTGCATTAAACTCTCCGGATACATGATTCGATCCTGAAAATCTTTAAAATTTAAGATTTGGGCAGATTCATTACGAAAATCTCCGTCTTTGTCAGAAGCTCCGTTAGCAACCATTGGTACGACACCTATCAGTACCACAAATGCGATAATTAATTTGAATGTTTTCATTGTTGTTAAATTTATTTGATTGATATCGCATAGGAACGGGTAAAAAGCCTGGCAGGTCTATCAATGATGTAGCAAAGAATATCAATTTTGTAGCAGTGGTATGAAAAATTTTCATCAATTAAGAGAAGTCCGAACTCTGGAATACAATAATTAAGATTCTTAAAAACCTTATCCATTGACATATTTTGTATTACTTTTGCGGCCGCAGGTTTTATTGGATTAGGAACATTTGGACAACAAGGCAAACATGCCTTGAAAGCAACCATTTTTGTATGGGCTATTTACATTTTAGCAGATAGCTTACTTAATTACTGGTATTCAATGCACACACTTTCTTATTCCATCCCTGTTTTATTTTTGATCTAACATCATCATCGCTCAATTAAAAAGCGGTCAAAAGCAACATCTACGAGGATGGTTAAAAAAAGGATAAAAAGGTCCATCAGGATCTCGAAGTACATCATATACAAAGAAACATTAGTAGACTTTCAGGAAAATGCCTGGTCATTTTTAGGAGCGTTTTTCGGGATCGGGCTTATTGCATTCACGCAATCATTGTTCCTACCAAGAATTGAAAATGTGTTTCTTATTGGATCTTTTGGGGCATCCTGTGTTTTAATTTACGGAATAATAGATAGCCCATTTTCCCAACCGAGAAATTTAATAGGCGGACATGTTATTTCTGCAATAATAGGCGTTACAATTTATAAAATCCTGCCCGGCCACATTTGGCTTGCTGCTCCCCTGGCTGTTTCATTTGCAATCATTGCCATGCAATATTCCAAAACGCTTCATCCACCAGGTGGTGCAACTGCTTTAATCGCTGTCATTGGCACCGAAAAAATAAAATCACTTGGTTATTTATATGTCATGTCCCCTGTTTTATCAGGCGCATTGATCCTTTTCATTGTTGCGCTTATTTTCAACAACATGACAAAAAAACGGAGTTACCCCAAAAACAGTAGGATTACAAAGTTCATTCTCAAAAAAATCAAACCGAAAAAATTTAAAAAAAGAAAGCCTGACTGATGAATTAATGCCAAATATTCTATTTGTTCAAATACTGTTAAGGATTGGCTCGTCAAAAACGTCATGACTTTCAGGTTATTTCTTAACAAATGGTAAGTCATGTTAGTTACAATCATCTTTACTTTGCAAATGAAAAATCGAAATTTTGACTATGGAAATTAAAGGTAAAGTATTACTTACGGGTGTTACGGGATTTTTAGGCTCACACACAGCTATTCAATTGCTGGAAAAGAATTATGAGGTAATTGGTACACTTCGCAATATGAATAGGGCCAATGAGATAAAGGAAGTCATTACCAACCATACCAATAAAATACAAAATTTAACTTTTGCGGAAGCCGACCTGACGGATGAACAAATTTGGCTGGAATTAACAAAGGGAGTTGATTACGTTCAGCATGTTGCGTCACCTTTCCCCAGGGAGCTTCCCAAAGACGAAAATGAGTTAATTATCCCGGCCAGGGAAGGCGCATTGAATGTTCTCAAAGCCTCATTTACCAATAAGGTAAAACGAGTAGTGCTAACCTCTTCAGTGGCTGCAATCGTCTATGGTAAGGAAAAGGAACATCGAAATGGAACATTTGATGAGACAGACTGGACAAATCCTGAAAATAAAAAAGACACAACTCCCTATTTCAGAAGCAAGACAATAGCCGAACAAGCGGCCTGGGATTTTATCAGACAAAATCCGGGGTTGGAGCTTTCTGTAGTTTGCCCGGGAGCCATCCTCGGCCCGGTTCTGGAAAAGGACTTTGGAACTTCTGCCAATATCGTCATCAAGACCATGGATGGCAGCTCTCCTGCTCTACCGGACATTGGTTTTGACATTGTCGATGTTCGTTCTGTGGCGGACTTACTCATTCGGGCCATGGAGATGCCGGAAGCTGTCAACGAACGATTTATTGGAGTCTCGGAATACCTGAAATTCAAGGATGTAGCCAGGATATTGAAAGAAGCTTATCCCAACCGGAAAATTCCAAAAGCAAAACTCCCGGACTTCTTTGTTCGTTTGTATTCCAATTTTGAAAAAACCCTTAAACCCATATTAATTGAACTGGGTGTGGAAAGAAAAACAGATAATTCTAAGGCCAGAAAACTTTTGAATTGGGATCCAATCCCGGCAAGAGAAGCCATAATTTCCTGTGCAAAAAGTGTGATCGATTTGAAGCTGGTGTAATCACTTTATTATGGGGAATTTGAAATCAGCATTAAGTTTCGGAGGTATTTTGTCTACGAAAGACATCGAGTACATTATTGGTTTTTACAAGGTTCTCAAATTTAAGCCTGGTGAAGAATTTTTATCCATTGGAAAGATTTCCCGCCAGATTGGCTTTGTCGATTCGGGCATTCTGAGATCTTACTCAATAGGTAATGATATGGAAGAGGTCACCAAATACTTCATCCGGGAAAATCAATTTGTCATGGATATAGAAAGCTTCTATGACAATAAACCCAGCAATTCGGGCATCCAGGCTGTAGCGGACTGTCAGATACTGGCGCTGGACAGGAGTGTTTGGAACAGGCTGAATGAAGAGATCCCCAAGCTGTACATTCTTTCAAAAAGCCTGACGGAAGCAGGGCTTTTAAACAAGATCAAAGACAATGAATTCCTCCATTTCGGTTCTGCCAAAGATAAGTACCTGGAATTCGCCAGAAGATATCCCGACCTGACGCTAAAAGTACCGCTTCAATACATCGCTTCCTATCTTCATATCACTCCGCAATCACTTAGCAGGATCAGGAGAGAGATTAGTTAGAAGGTGGTAAATTTTGTCAGGCTTTATTACTATGATCATTAGCTTTAGTTTAGAAAGAAGCTATTAAAAATAGCAGTTTAATTATCTCCATTTTGATGAGACTATCTTTCTAATTTATTATCTTCAACTATTGAAGCTTTCCTTTTATAATTCCTTTCACTACATTAACCATTAGAATCCGGGTTTTTAAGTTTCACATTGCCCTTCACTATCTATTTTTATTAAGCTTTTTACAAGTTCCATCTTTGTTCCTGTTTGACCATATGCAACAGAAAATCCGGATGGAAGAGTATATTTTATTAGAAATTTGAACAATATCCTGATCATCAAATAAAAAAATTGACAGAACAAAAAGGTGAATTAAAACGAACACTAGGTCCACTAATGCTTTGGGGACTTGGGGTGGGCTACGTCATTTCCGGAATGTACTTTGGATGGAACCTGGGCCTGGCGGAGGGAGGTACACTTGGTTTGGGAATAGCTACTTTCTTTATCATTATCATGTACGTCACCTTTACATTTAGCTACACCGAAATGGCCTGTGCCATACCAAAAGCCGGAGGCGCTTTTGATTACGCACGTCTTGGCCTGGGGAATAATTGGGGCTATCTCGCAGGAATTGCGCAAAGCATCGAATTTATTTTTGCCCCTCCCGCAATTGCAGCAGCTATCGGTGCCTACTTCAACATTTTTTTTCCGGGAATTGATGTATTGACCATTGCCATAACTGCCTATTTGATCTTTACACTTCTAAATATCGTCGGTGTTCGATCAGCCGCTATATTTGAGTTGTTCATTACCATTCTAGCGGTTGTCGAACTATTGATTTTTTCGGGGTTTAGCTATACAGCTTTTGAATGGGAAAACCTGCAACAAAATGCCTTGCCCAATGGTTGGAAAGGGGTATTTGCTGCCATTCCATTTGCTATCTGGTTTTTCCTGGCCATTGAAGGAGTGGCCAATGTAGCAGAGGAAGCCAGAAATCCTCAGAAAGATGTATTGCGGGGTTTTGGCTCGGCCATTCTTACATTAGTGATATTATGTCTACTCACTTTTACTTCCTCAATTGGAGTTGCAGGTTGGGAAGCCGTAGTATACCCGGAAGGATCGAGTGAACCATCGGATTCACCCCTGCCGCTGGCGTTGAGTCAGATCGTCGGGGAAAATCACTTTTTATATCATTTGCTGATAACTATTGGCTTGTTCGGATTGGTAGCTTCTTTTCATGGAATTATCCTGGCGGCAGGTCGCTCGACATTGGAACTTGGACGGGAGCGGTATGTTTCCCCTTTTGTCGGGAAGGTCAACCCCAAAACCAAAACACCAGTCAATGCACTGATTGTTAACATGTTGATCGGAATTCTGGCTTTGCTTACCGGAAAAACCGGTGAGATCATTACCATTGCATGCTTCGGCGCTTTGACTTTATACATTGTTTCTATGATCGCCTTTTTTAGTCTCAGAAAAACCCACAGCGATCTTGTCAGGCCGTTCAGAGTTCCACTTTACCCTTATTTTCCGGCCATCGCCCTTGTCATAGCCATCATCGCTATGATTGCCATGAGCATATATAACCTAAAGCTCATGCTCATCTATTGGGCAATCGTTGCGCTAGGATATGGTGGGTATAAGCTGTATCATCGCAACTGAATACCCGAGACAAAAGCCATCAAGCATGATCCTGGGATGACGGATCGAAAGTTACTTTCAGGCTTAGATCCTATGTCCAGTCTTCTTACTCAAAACTATGTCGCAAAGTAGCTCAATGGCCTTACGCAACGCACGCGAAGAAATTCTTTGTGCAACTTTGTGATACAATCAATCGGAGAAAAGTATTCAAATCAATTAACCTTTTAGCCCAATTAACCAATCACACAGGTAAAATTTATTTGGCTACCTCTTTCTACTTCTCAATAAACGGAGCCTTAATAACCTACTCAGATAATAACCCAATAACTAATATCGAACCAGCAACCATAATATTTCAGACCGAAGACTTCACTCTCCCTACTTCCATCTCCCAGCTTCCAAGCCTTTTTCCCCTTTCCATTGTTTATTCAAAATAACTTTTTGTAATTTGGTAGGATTGTTTGCCTGGTTGGTGCTGTGAAAAAACTTTTGGCCATATCGTTGCTCTCGTTGATTATTCTGCATTATGCAGGATACTATTTCATTTTCGTCGCCCTGGAAAATCAGCACGAATCAGACTGGCAGGCACGGTTGATCCGAAATGATTTCAATTCTGAAAGCCTTCAATCAGCTTCTATTCCTATCTCTTTTCCATATCAAGTCGACCAGATAGAATATCAGATCGTGGATGAAAGCATTGAGCTGGAGGGAAAGCATTACCGCATCATCAAAAAGCGATATGCACAGGACACCCTTCACATTGTTTATGTAAATGACCACAAAAGCGAAAAGATCCAAAATGATCTAAAGGACTGGGCCAACCAGCTGGCTCAAAATGACCAGAATTCGCAAAACAAAGACACGCAAAACTATATCAGGATGGTTGATTATCAATATTTACTTCCGGATTATGTATTCCATCCGATCGTAAGCAATGATAAGGAAAAATCGAATCATGAACTGAATAGCAGAGTTTTCAACCAGGTTTTCATATCTATCCCTTCCCCGCCTCCCAAGTCTTAGCAAAATAAGAATTCCAAAAATTCTCAGCCGTTGTCCTCAATTTGCATCGACGGAATAAAAGGTATCATCTGATGATTACGATCAAATAAATACCGTCCAAAGCAGATGACCAAAGAGAGAATAAGGCACTGCAAACAATCATTTTACTTTTTTTGAATTTGAAATCAATATGAAAAAACCAATACGAAATAGATGGATTGTCTCCAAAAAGCTTAGAATCATCCTTTGGGTAGCGATTGTATTGGCCGTTTACATGCTGGCCAATACATCATACCTGCTCCTTAACCGGTTTGCCGATATGGCCAACCTGGACTTTTTTGCCGCAGGAAAAACCTCTATACCCATCCTTTTCCAGGTTATGATCTTATCCCATACCGGAGTAGGTATATTATTGGTCATCCTGATGCTCGTCTTTGGTATCCTTCACCTGCCCAAGGTCTGGAAGCTTTATCAAAATAAGAGTGGCCTTTCCGGTATTGCTTACGTTATCATCGGTTTGACCCTTGGCATCACGGGATTGTTTATCCTCACCTCTGCAGCGAGCCGCGAGAATAACTGGGCATGGTGGCTGCATGTCATTTGTGCCATTCTGGCACCAGCAGGATATATTGTACACCGGATAAGCAGCCGGGGTAATAAACCATCAAAAGTATCCTACAAGAAATTCGGAACAGCGATTGCCGGGCTGCTGGTTGTTTTCATTGTCTGGCATAGTCTGACCAATCGAGATGTGATCATGACAGAGGAAGCGCAACTTGCAATGGAACAGGGCCTTCACGAAGGACCGGGAGCTAAGAACAGGGATGTGAGCTTATTCATCGAGGACGAGTTTGTGCCTGTAGGATTTGTTCCGACTGAAAGTCCGTTTTTCCCTTCAGCCGCGACCACCACAACAGGTGGATACTTACCTTCAAGGATCATCACACGAAACGATCTTGGTTCACAGGAGAAGATTAAGGAAGAAATAGACCAATACGGATTTGTAAAAGAAACAGCTATTGGCGCTACCACCTGTAACAGATGCCACCAGGATATTGTCGCTCAATGGGAAACATCTGCTCACCGTTTTGCTTCCTTTAACAATCCGTTTTACGAAGCAACCATTACCGATATGCGAGATCATGCTACCGAGCCCAATATGTGGGTGCAAAAGCATGTTGCCCAATACAAGGATTTTGGCGAAGACGGGATAGGAAGGGCAAAAAGCAAGTGGTGCAGCGGTTGTCATGATCCCGCATTGATGCTGGCAGGGAAGATGAACAAACCCATCGACCGGAATACGGCTGAAGCGCAGGCAGGCCTTACATGCCTTTCTTGCCACGCCATCGATAAAATTCATAATCTGACGGGTAACGGAAATTACAACATTGCCGATGAACAGGAAGACCCTTACCTTTTTGCTACAGCGAAAGATGGCTCCATCGGCGCCTATTTGCATGATGCGGCGATCAAGGCAAAGCCGGATGTTCATAAGCAACAAATGCTTAAACCCTTTTTCAGGGAAAGTGAATATTGCATGACTTGTCATAAAGTAAGTCTGAATGAGACCTTCAATAATTACCGATGGCTGCGAGGGCAAAATGAGTATGATAACTGGCACGACAGTGGCGTCGCGCTTAATGCATCCAGAACATTTTATCTCCCTCCTTTCAAAAGGGAATGCCAGTTCTGCCATATGCCTCCTGAAGAAGCAGTTTTAGGAGATATTGCGGCAAAAAACGGTATGGTTAAATCGCACCGATTCATTGCTGTGAATACAGCCCTACCCTACCTTCGAAAAGACACATCGACGATCAATCGAATCGTGAAATTCCTTCAGGATGACAAATTAAGAGTGGATGTATTTGCTGTTTCGACGGAAAGTCACCCTGAACCGATGATGGCATTGAATAAGGGCGACCTGACCCTGAAAGCGGGCGAACAGATCACAGCAGATGTTGTTGTACGGAATAAAGGTGTGGGTCATACCTTCCCTGGTGGAACAAATGATTCCAATGAAGGCTGGCTCGAATTTACAGTTAAAAATGAAGCAGGAACAACCCTGGCTATCAGCGGATTCATCGACGAAAAGGGACACCTGGATAAAAATGCTCATGCTTTTAAAGCTGTGATCGTAGATAAAAACAGCAATCCCATTCACAAAAGAAATGCACAAGACATTCACGTAGTGGTTTATGCCAATGTGATCGGCCCGGGCACGGCGGATATTGCCCATTATACCTTTATGCTCCCCGAGGAATTGGCGGGAAGTCAACTCACTATGGAAGCCAGGTTATTGTGGAGAAAGTTTGATCAGAAATACCTGGAGTTTGCCTACAATGCCAATCCGGAAGGATTCAAACAATTCAAAGAGATCCCCAAGCTTCCGATCACAGAGATTGCGGCTGACAAGGTGGATTTTACTGTTTCTTCCAATTCGACACAATTTGAGATGGATAAAAGCAAAGTTGAGGAAGGTGACTGGATCCGATACAATGATTATGGCATTGGTCTGTTGCTGGAAAATGATACCAAAGGTGCTGCACGAGCATTTGAAATGGTGACAAAATTACAGCCTGAGAAGGTCGATGGCTTTCTCAACCTGGCCAAGACTGCTTTGAATGAAGGAAACCTCGAAGAAGCCTATGGAAATCTGAGAAAGTGTGAAGAGCTGAAAGTCGGCGATCCACAGGTTGCATGGGTCTGGGGACGGGTCCGACAGGAGGATGGATTGTACGAAGACGCCATTGCTGCTTATCACCATGTGCTAAAGTATTTTCCAAAAGACCGTGCCACCTGGAGACAACTGGGCAGAACATACTACCTTGACCAGCAATACAACGAATCCATTTCTGCCTATCAATCTGCGCTAAAGATCGATCCCGAAGACCGGGAGGCCTACTATCATTTGTCGTTGAATTACAGGGCATTAGGAAAGGATGAAGAAGCCTCAAAAATGGAAAAAGCATTTAATTTCTATAAAATAGATGAATCGGCACGTGAGATTGCGCAGAAATATCGAATTGAAAATCCGGGAGATAACCTGATGACACAAGGCATTCGGATCCATGAAGTGTATTTTAAATAAGTAGAAATCAAAAAAATGATATTGATCAAATCAAAAAATAAAAAAAGTATCATTAGAAACTTGTTTCAGGATCTTTTACTCGAAAGTCACGATTTGACCGATCCTGAAACAAGTTCAGGATGACACAATCTTTTTCTTTTGTTTTTTGAACAACTTCTATCTAAAAAGATAAATACTTGACATATAGAGAATCTGTAGTAATTAAATATTGATATTAAATAAACATGAACATACGCTTTTTAATTTTTGGAATGGCTTTACTTACCCTGATGAATTGTGGAAAGAAAGAGGCTCCTCAGGAAAATCTGGATTTTACAAAAGAAGATCCGTCGTTTACAGGTGATCGGTCGACAAATGTCGAAACGCCAATTAAATTTACCGATATAACGGAACAAGCCGGAATTGACTTCACTCACATTACAGGCGCTTTTGGCAAAAAATGGATGCCCGAAACCATTGGAAGCGGTGGCGGGTTTTTCGACTACAACAACGATGGCCTCCTGGATATTTTTTTGGTGAATAGCAACTATTGGTCGGACCATGAACATGATTCATCCATTCCTACCTCTAAACTTTATCGCAACAGCGGAGATGGGAAATTTGAGGACGTTTCGGAAGAGGCAGGAATAAATTTCTCCATTTATGGGATGGGTTCAACCTTTGCGGATTTCGATGCTGACGGTGACATGGATATTTACATAACTGCTGTTGGCAACAATGTTCTCTTGAGAAATGACAATGGCCGGTTTCAAGACATTACCCGACAGGCAAAAGTATCCGGAAACAGTCCTGAGATCCATGCATTCCCGGCATGGTCCACCAGTGCTGCATGGGTGGATGTAGATCGGGATGGTTGGTTGGACTTGTTTGTCGCCAATTATGTAAAATGGACACCGGAAACGGATATTTATACCACACGGGATGGAAAGACAAAATCATATGCTACACCTGATGTCTATGAAGGCGAGACTTGCAGGCTTTACAAGAATATTCAGGGGAAATACTTTGAAGACATTACTAATTCATCCGGTGTATTAAATCATGAAGGAAAATCGCTTGGTGTTGCTATTGCTGATTTCAACCAGGACAACTGGCCGGACATTGTTGTATCCAATGATACACAGCCAAATTTTCTATACATGAACAATGGTGATGGAACATTTACTAATAAGGCCATTATTGCCGGCGTAGGATATGATGAAAACGGAAGAGCTCGTGCAGGCATGGGAATCGATGTTGCTGATGTTGAGAACAATGACAGACAAGCCATCGCTATTGGCAATTTTTCACAAGAGCCTGTATCTCTCTACACGCAGATCGGGCAGGGAGAATTATTCCAGGACCGGGCCGGGGCTGCCAGGCTGACAAGACCTTCACTTCTCAAGCTAACCTTTGGATTGCAATTCGCTGACCTGGACATGGATGGATATCAGGATTTGCTAATGGCCAACGGTCACATTGAACCGGAAATTAACAATGTGCAGAAGGACATTACTTTTGCACAAGTTCCTCAGATATTTTATAATGACAGCGGCAAATACATCGAAATTGGAGGTAAAGCTGGTGACGCTTTTAATCTACCCATTGTTGGAAGAGGACTTGCTACAGCTGACTATGATCAGGATGGCGATTACGATGTTCTAATTACCGTTAATGGCGGTTCTCCCAGGTTACTGCAAAACAATACAGAGCCTTTCGGGAATTTTGTAAAAGTTCAACTCAAAGGAAAAAAGCCCAACCTTCAGGCAATCGGGGCATGTGTCACATTATGGGCAGAAGGACTTAAACAACAGAGAATGATCCGAACGGGATCATCCTACCTGGTCCAATCAGAAACCAATCCTGTTTTGTTTGGAATTGGCCAAAAGACAAAGGCAGACAGTCTGGTTGTGAGCTGGCCAACATCTGGTAAAAAGACAAAATTGGCTAACCTGGAAGTGAATCAAACTTTCGTCATTGATGAAAAGTAAGAAGGATTTAGCCCTCTTTAGCAATACATTTTTAACAAAAAGTACTGCCAGGAAAAAGCAAGTCTCTTTCTTTTTTGATCCAGACCAAAGGAAGTAATTGGTTGATTATCAGTCATTAACACCTTTTACTGGAAGGAAGAAAACCAGATTATTTGTTTAAGATTAATGGATTTTAGCCAATTTGGATTAATTATTTAGTCATTCAATAGGTTGAATAATTTGGGTTTTGTACATTTGCTTATAAGAATTAACATTTAAATAATTATTGCAATACACACAATTGATTCATTTCCACCATTAGCTCTCCTTTCATCAAGACCGGTTCTTCACAAAGTTTCTAGTAATTGTTAAAGGAATAGATAGTTCAAAAGGAATTATTCAACAGGTTAAGAGGTATTGAGTTGCCGTGTATTACAAAAGTTAAACCTTGAATTGTTTATTCTGAAGTAATTACAATTAATTAATATTAAGTAAAATGAAAAAAGGAACAGTAAAATTTTTTAATGAATCGAAAGGCTTCGGTTTTATTATTCAGGAAGAAAACAACGAAGATATCTTCGTCCACCAAAGTGGTCTAATTGATGAGATTAAAGAGAATGATAAAGTTGAATTCGAAGTTGCTCAAGGTCGCAAAGGTCTCAATGCCGTGAATGTGAAAGTTGTAGATTAAGATATATTCAATTGTAAAAATTTTAAATCAAAGGTTGCCGGATAGCAACCTTTTTTTGTTTATTTTTTTCTCCTACGCAAGAAGCTAAAATGCTTGACCTGAATTATCTGTTTTAATTTTCACAAAAATTATTCTCAAGCACACCATTTATTAGGTTTATTATAAAAAAACGACCCGTTTTTTGTCATTTTTCACAAAAAAAGAATCCTTCATTAATATCAAATGTAATAATTTCTCAAAAGGTTGAAATATTTTAACTTTGCTTGTAATGAGAAATATTATTTCTGCCCGCTATGCTGAACTAAAGAAGCATATCTGAATTAACTAAATTTAAAACTGCACATAATGTCTATTAAAAGAACCTTTGGTATCGGAGTTGACCAGGACGCTCCAATTGTTGGAGAGAAAAAAATAATTGAATACATCAATCTCAAATTAGCTGCTCTGGGTTATCCTATCTATGAAAACCAGAAATCATCGGCTCTGCTTGAAATCGCCACTCCTCTATTGAATAACTACAGGGAAAAGGCGAGACTTCTATCCAGTCAATTATCACCTGTTGGTCGCCGGATTCAGGACTTTTTAGACAACTACCTCTCAGAGATCCCTGATATCAAAGATATTTCCCTTCCGGAATATCCCTTTATTTTGGACAGGCATGGTCTGGCAAGAATAATTTCCATGCCACCGGATTCCGACTCCTATGAAACTAATATTGTGAGTTCCTACAGAACAGGTCAGGGAATCCTGAATAATCCAAAAGAAGACCGAAGAACTACCAAAGGCGTGTTTCATATTTGTGAAGGCGGGTTGCCCATTCCTCACGACAAAAAGGCCGTACCAAAAATCACTTATGCAAAATTGCTGAAAGCCGCTCTCAATCCCCCAAAGGAATTAATGGAGCTTCCCTTCACAGCCAATCAGAAAGAAAAAGCAGAACTGTTTGTTAGTTTACTGCTACGCCCGATAGTTGTACCAGAAGTTCCGGGAGTTGTGAAGGAAAAATCACTCGAAGTCAGGTTTTTTGCTCCGGGTAATCTCGTTAGCAACCTTGATTTTGTTGAATCCATCTTTGGTAATGCAGGGGATCCGCATTTGCCTGAAAACGATGCCGCCCTGGACGCAGAAGGTTGGACGGGCCATACAGGATGCATTATCCTTGCCCCTCACCTGATTAATTTGACTAAAGAGGAATTAGGACTTCCACACTTCGACCATGCTACTCCACGTCAAAAAAAGGACGGTATGTGCTGGAAAGATAAAAATGAGAAATACAATGATGGCGGAGCATTTAAGATTACCGCGAGGGATGAAAATGGAGTTGTGGTAACTTTGATCGCAGATAATTACTATGGCTATTGTAAAAAAGAAGTAAAGACCCAGATCAGCTACTCGGCAAACTTATATGGTCTGGCTGAAGAAGAACATGCAGGAGGGGCGATTGCCTTCCCAAGTTATGACCTGGGTGAGGAATTCCACCTCGACAATCGCCTCCCCACAAATAATATGACCTTCAAAGAAATGACTTCCATGTATAAGGATTTCATGGATATACAGGATGAAGGATATGCAATAGATAAAAATTACTCCAGTATATACTATGTACCTGAGAATGCGAGGTTCGATCTATCTGCACAACTCATTTCCTGGACAACCGGAAAAAAAGAGCACAATATAAAGTTGCTACCAAACAAATACTATGTATTACCGTCAGGCTATAAGATCCAAATGACAAAGCAATTGGATGGTCCGCGCTGGCATCTGGTGGGAACACTGGCAGAAGGAACTTTATGCCACAAGCCTTGCACGGTTTCAGGAGGTGGTAAATCTGAGATATCGAAGTCTATCCAAGACGCCATGATCCAGGGATCTGTTATCGTGGCAGAAATCCAAAAAGATTTTGACGCCATTGATGAAATTATGAGAAAGGATTTCTCCAAAAGATTTAAGGTATCCTTCGACGATCCTAAGAAATCCAGACCAATTCTAAGTCCGAAACGCTCCCTGGGTTCAGTCATCAAACTATTTACGCCAGCTGATGAATACAGTGATGAATACAATGATTGGCTGGCATCCATTCCACAGCGGATCAAGGACCTTATCTATGTGATTAAAAGACATTACAAGGAAGAATGGGAAGGAAATTGGAGAAATCATTTTTCTGTTGACAAGATCAATGGAACACCGGGAAATGAACTTAAATTTCTCGACAAAAAACTTCTGGCCAATTATCTTCGTGTAGGCCATGACCTCGATAATTCATGGCGGATCTTCCAATTGAGGCAGGATTTTAATGCTGCTGAAAAAGTTCAGTTTGAAGACGATATTTCCGCTTCTATCGTTTTAGATGCTAAAAAACTGGAATACTTAAATCCGGACTACAAAAATCCGAGCGTAAAGATCCTAAAAAACTGCGAAGCCAGATTATTCCAGCGACCGGATGACTGTATTCATAAAGGTTATGATAAACAGGCTGAAAAGGATCTTTCCAGTCCCAATACCTTTATTTCAAATTTCGAACCTTTAAATAAAGAGCAGGTAAAAGCTATCAAAGAAGATGCAATCGGCTTTGATTTGTATACTCAACCTGTCAAAGACCTGATCAATGAATTTCTCGAAAACGAGCGTCCGGAATACCTGGTAATACCTTCGGAGCCCCGGTTGGTGAATGGTGTTCCTACCAAAAACCCCAGATACCTGCAGGTAAGGCCTGATATTGTAAAGCCTGTTGAAAAATATATTGGTGAAATTGGCACACGGTTATATCGAAAAGTTCCAATGAATAAGGCTGTTTATATGCCAGTTAACGCTGTTTTGCCGGGAAGGAGGAATAATCCCGCAGAGCCTAAAAACAACGTGCCACCTTTAGCGCTATATAATCCTATCCACTACCAGGAATTACCGGAATTATTCATCGATTATATATGCAGTGTAACGGGTAAATCTCCATCAACAACGGGTTTCGGTTCTGAGGGAGCCTTGACGAAAGGCCCGTTTAACATGCTGATCCCGGCATCAGATCTGAACAATGCCTTTCTGTCTTACATCCTTACAGATTATGTTGGATTTACATCTGCCGCCGGATATGTCGGACCTAAATACCGTGTTGATCACGATATAAGCTTGCTTATTCCGGAAATCTGGTGCCGCATGAATGTCAAAGAACGAGATCCTCAATACCTGATTGAAAACGGATACCTGGAGAAAGTCCCTGACTTGAAACACAACGGCCATAGTGTAGAAGCAAGCTTGCTGGGATATAGAATTACAATCAAGTTTGTTCATCATTTCCTTGGAAGGATATTCAGCAATCCTGATGCTGTGTTGACCAATGACATGCTTCGACCGGAGTTACAAGATGTTGACGCTTTCGCTGCCTCCATCGAAAACCTGGTGATTACTCAAAAAAGAGTTGCAGAGGGATACAAAACGGATGGATCGTATGAAGCTCTCTGCCCACCTCTACAGGCGCTTATCGACATCATGATTGATGGAAAACATAAAGGAATGACCAGAAACGACCCGGAAATCAGAAAATTATTCTCCAAAGATTCTGTATTAAATAGTGACTGGTATAAAGAGCGACTGAAAATCAAGCAAGAACGCGATATTAATCTCTGGACAAAAAATATCGAGTACCTGGAAAATTTCATAGAAAAGAAAAACTTCCGGGAAGCTTCTACAAGATTGAATGTTCCTTCAAAATTGGAAGCGGCAAAGAAAAATCTGGCCAATGCAAAATCACCGAATTATCTTAATGAATTGTTCGGAACAATTGGCGCAGATCCTTTGAGGTAATTTTATTTTAAACTGGTTCAAGCTACTCATAGTTTGAACCAGCGCATATTTGCAATTTTGATCTTATTAGCTTCCTGGAATCCGCATTTTTCAGGCATTACTCGCCTATTTCATAACACATTGTCCCATTTCACAAGGTAATACCCATTTAGATTGCAAAAAATAGATTTCCCTGCTGTATGCCGTTAATATTGTTAAAAATTAACTGCCATGCTTAATTTATTTAAAAAGAACGAAGTCAGGCGAATAACGATATATGAAGCTTTGCAAATGCTAGCTGTTAAGCAGGACCTTAGGAATATCCTATCAGCATATGATCTTTCGATCTCTGACATCAAAAATATCCAGCATAAACTTGAACTATGCGGGGCAGGTAAATATGTCAATTGTAAAGATGTCTCAATAAAGAGTTTAACAGATCCCTTGACTCTTGAATTCATTGCCAGGAATTATCGGAAAGGAAGGTTCAGTCTGGAAGGCCTGGATGAATATGACTCCACTATTTTTATCATCGACTACCTGACCTATTATTTTAGGAGGAATTAATATTAAAAAGTGATCTTTTTATAGATTATCGTGGCAATATATTCATAAACAACTAATTGTCCTGACCTTAAGAATACTATCCATACAGCCCGGAACAGACCATTGATCGACATTAAACAAGTAGTCTCATTTTAGAAGTTGAGACTCTTTATTCAACAAACAATGAACTCCTTTTTTTAACTAGCGGTATTTATTGTAAATGATTTCTGTATGTTAGATATTTTTAAGAAGAAGAACAGGGTAAGGACAATCCACGAAGTATTTGAGGTTCTCAGGTCGAAGGAAGAATTGAAGAATATTATTGATGAACATCGGACAGATGAACTGGATATAGAGATCATTTATGATACGTTGGTTCTTTGTGGAGCTGGCCAATATGTAGACGGATATTATGTAGCTTCCCAAAGTCTGGTCACACCTCAAACTCTTAAATTAATCTTAACAAATTACCGAAACAGAGAAATCAAGGTTGAAGGAATGGATCACTATACATCAATGTTTTTCATTACAGATCAGGTACTGGAACATTTCCATAAAAATTAGTGCTATTTTTTTCTATAAATGTTATCCAGATCAGCTTCAAATAAAGTATAGGGATCTTCACGGAAACGAATAAAATCGGGAGCGCTTGCATGACCGGGAAAGGGAGCATAATAATGTGTCGGACTGTGAATATCGTTGCGCCACACCAATACATAGCAAAGCTGCATGTCATGAGTTTGCATGGTTTTCAATAATGTTTCCGTCCACCAGGTTGAATTTGGAATGGATTCAAGTCCCGTTTCCGTAAAGGCTGCCAGCTTTCCTTTTTTGATGGCATAATCAGAAACAATCTTCAATTTTCTGGCAGCAGTTTGGAGGTCATACCGATCACGACCCATATCTCCATAATTGTCCATACCTACCATATCCACCCATTCATCACCCGGATATCTCTCCAGGTATTCTTTTTCAGAATTGAATTTGCAGTCGGGTGAAAAGGCATAAATAAAGTTGTGAACATCCAGACTATCCCTCAGATAAGATACTGTAAACTGCCACAGTGAAATGAATTCATCCTGAGTGCAATGCGGTCTTCCCCACCAAAACCAACCCCCGTCCTGCTCATGAAAAGGACGAAAAATGATTGGGACCAATTTCCCATCTGATCCCTTTATTGAATTTGCCCATTCTCCGATATCGTTCAAAATGACTTTATATTCCTCGTGAGCCTCACCTCCCGGAATAATATATTTTACAGCAGGAAGAGATACTCCATCTTTCCAATAAAATTTACCTTCCGATACGGGATTGGAAAAATGCCAGGCAGCAGTAACAACTCCTCCACGATCATACGCATCGGTAACGATTTCTTTCAGTTCTTTCTTCGTTTGCTCAATGCTTTTGCGAGATGCGTCAGAAAAACCCATGAAGTCAATGCCAATCATGGCCGGATGTGAACCACAAACAGATTTTACATCTGAACGATCTTTATCCCCTTCCCATCCATGACCGTATTCCGTGGCATGTTGATGGGCAAACAAAGTATGTTCCTTAGAAAGCTCATGAAGGTTATTAAAAAGGTTTTTGGTTTCTTCAGTTGCCTCATGATCAGTAAGTTTATATTCCTGGGCTCGTGAGATATTGAAACCCACCCCGGTAAAAAAAAGAAAAATAAAATACAGAAAAGCGCGTGTCTTCATAACTAATTTAAGAATTAGACAAATAGAATCTGATTAACTACGGGTGTAAATGAAGGATGAATTTGTTCAATCGATAGATCTGCTGTCTACATTCAAACCGCCTGACAACAAATCAATAAAAAATAAAAGCAGGTGATGCTTAGGTAAGGTGATTCAAATTAAATTATTTTTTTTAGCTTATCTATCATTTTAAGAAAAATTATCAAAATTGAAAGACAAACTCCTTAAATAGGTCAATTAGGAATCTGTTCATTTGTCGTGAAGACACCGAATATAATTTGACACATCCCATCTCCTTCAATTAAAATTTGATATTTTTAACTAATCCGTTTTCAACCAATACCATTGAAATCACACCAAGGCCATGATCAAAAGATACTACGTTTTTCTTTTCACCATAAATTTATTGTTCGTACAACACTTCGTCTATTCACAAATAGAACTGGATTCAACCTCTCTTCAGGTAAATACCATCGCGGAAAACCTGAATGTACCCTGGGAAATACTCTGGGGACCAGACGACCACATTTGGTTCACGGAACGTGAAGGTCAGGTAAGTCGCGTAAATCCTGAAACAAAGGAAATCTTCCCGCTCCTTACGATTGATGAGGTGGTATCGGTTAGTGAATCCGGACTTTTGGGAATGGCTCTCCATCCTAATTTCACACATTCCGATTCCTCGTTCGTTTATTTGGTTTATACTTATGAAAAAGGCGATGTCATGACGGAAAAGATTGTGCGCTACACATATACCAATGAAAACCTAGAGGATCCTGTAATATTATTAGATGATATCCCTGCTAACAATAATCACAACGGATCGAGAATACAAATCACAACGGATCGAAAAATACTTGTAACCACGGGCGATGCCCAAAACACAAGTTTGTCTCAAAATGAAAATTCCCTGGCCGGCAAAATCCTTCGTCTCAACCTCAATGGGTCTGTTCCCGATGATAATCCTGTATCTGACAGCTACATCTGGACAATCGGTCATCGAAATCCTCAGGGATTTGTCATTGCCTCCAATGGTCTGATCTACAGCTCAGAACATGGACCATCCAATGATGATGAAATCAATATCATTTCTGCAAACAGCAACTACGGTTGGCCTAACGTACACGGGTTTTGTAACACCAACGCTGAAAATAATTTCTGCAACGCAAACGATGTGACTGAACCTATTATAGCATGGACTCCAACACTTGCAGTGGCTGGAATCGACTATTATAACAATGCGGCCATTCCCGAGTGGCAAAATGCTATCCTGTTAACCACTTTGAAAGAAGATGATTTCAGGGTTTTGAGACTTGATGAAGCAGGTATGACTGTAATCGATGAAGAAATATACTTCGATAATGAATTCGGCCGCTTGCGGGATATTTGTGTATCACCGGATGGAGATATTTACATTTCCACCAGTAACCGTGACGGCAGGGGCAATGGTGGATTTCCTATTGCAACAGACGACCGCATCATTCAACTAAAAAATGACCAGAAAATGATAACGGGACTGCACAACTCTTCAGATAATATTTCAATTTATCCTAATCCTGCAAGTCAAGAGCTATTTATTAAAGGAAAAGAAATAAAATCGATAAAAGTTCTTGACCTCACCTCAAAAGTAAAAAGTGAAGTTTTTGAATCAAATACAGTAAATATATCGGACCTGAAAAACGGCCTCTACATCATCGAGATCACATCCAATGACAATCAACAAACACTTCGAAAATTCATCAAACAGTAATCTCTCTTTGCCTTAATTTTAAATTTTCATAATCTTAGGCAAAAGAATGAAATAAATGCCTGATCGAAATTTTGTTATTCGAACCATAACCGCCGGAGTAAACCTGCAGAATTTAGCCAGTATTGAGGAATTAATCAAAATCCATCAATTTTTAAAGGAAGCTAAAAAAACCTATGAAGGCAAAGGATATTTTGTTCAAACCATTAGAATCGCAACCAATCATTTTCATGAAATCTGGAGAGAACAAGAATGGATGAAATCCATTGAGTTACTCAAAATCATTGATGAATTTGCTGTTGAAAATCAGATCATGATCTCAATTGGCCAGGTACTTTTACCCAATGTATATGATCAGAAAATTTTGAACTGGGCAACTCAACTCATAGAAAGAACCACAAATATTAGTTTCAGTATCCCAATTTCTCAATTTGGAAGAGGCATCTTACCTAGTTCCATCAAAGTCGCTGCTGAAATCATGGTTGCCATTAGCCAACATTCTCCTAATGGAGAAGGAAATTTTAATTTTGCCGCTGCCGCCAATTGTCAACCGGATATCCCCTATTTTCCAGTAGCTTATCACCAGGGTAATCCCTTATTTGCAATTGGTTTGGAATATCCGAATGTCCTGACCCGATTGATCGAAAACGTACCAAAAGATCTACTGCAGGAAAACATCCAAGCAGGCTTAGAAGAAATCATGCTTCCTGTTGAAAACATAGCTTTAGACCTTTCCGAAAATTACCAGTTGAAATATTCAGGAATAGATACATCCACTGCTCCGGGTTTGAAAGCATCGGTTGGTAAAAGTATAGAAGTCATTACAGGAATGCCTTTTGGCTCTGCCTCTACCCTTCAGGCTTGCTCCCTCATCACCGATACCATCAAGAACCTTAATGTGAAAACCTGCGGATATTGTGGGTTAATGCTCCCCGTGCTGGAAGACGAAATTTTAGCTAAAAGGGCGATAGAAAACAGGTTTTCCATCCAGGAGCTTCTGCTTTACTCAGCAGTTTCCGGAACTGGCCTTGACGTAGTTCCAATTGCAGGAAATACTTCTGTGAAAAAAATCGAATCACTTTTGTCGGATGTAGCAGCTCTCTCAACAAAATATGTGGACAAACCACTATCAGCCAGACTGCTGTTAATACCCGGGAAGAATGAAGGTGATTTGGTTGACTTTGAAAACCCGTACCTGACATCTTCGCGTATCATGAAGATCGATTAGGTCGATTCATGCCCTATTATTACCTCAATTTTATGTGCAAATTATGTTTTTAATAAATTGTTCATTCTGAGGACTGTAAGCCTTGAACCATTCAAATTAGTACGATATTTTGCTTTCAGAAATTGAACTAGCCATTGAATGAGTAAACCTATTTACACCATCCTACCAGGGCAAAGCCTGAATACTTTGAGGGAATTAAACGTCAACTCGCTGTATTTTATCCAGGAAAATTTCGAGGACTGGAATTTTGCCATGTTTGAGCCATTGCAGGAGGAAAACAGAAAAAAAGGGTTTATCTATAATTTCAGGGTTATTCACAAATTGGACCCGGATGGAAACATTCCATACCTATGCTACCGAAGAGGTGAATTAAGACCTCAGAGTGTTAAGCACATATACATGAAGATTGGGTCGACAGTTTATTGATCTGAAACTTTCAATAAATCATCAAGCTTTTTATGACAGTCATCAATTTTCTTATCCGCCTTTCTTAATGATTTCTTAAGGTTCTTGATCGTCTTGCTTAGTTTCTCAAGTTTCTTAATCTTCTTTTTCTTCTTTTTCTCATTCTCTCCGGTTCGGATCAGGTTTACAATCTCAAGTTCCAGTTTCACTGCTTCGTTTTCCAGCTTTTCAAGATGGTCCTTATCTTTCTCATGTGAATCTTTCGTCTTGGAAATTTTATAAAGGATTTCTTCGTATTTCTTCCTTTTTTTCGGTTTCAATGATTCAAGTGCACTTTTCTTTTTCTCTTTTTTCTGTTCAATTAATAGCTCATTGTCAGGAGTGGTTCTGATCGAACCTTTTTTTTCCTCTTCTTTAGGAACATTCCTCCTGTTTCCAATAGAAGTTCCAGTTCCGGCAATGCTGCTACCCATCGAGATTTGTGATTCGCTGGCTTTATTGGTAGCTGTATTTTTCCTGGTACTTCTTGTCGCGGTTGATTTATTGGTGGACGAAGTAGTGCTTCCCGATGATCCCGTAGTCTTCCGTGCCGTAGTTGCAGAATTACTTTTTGATCTGTTAGTGGTGGTATTAGTTCTTTTTCTTGTAGGGGAAGTGCTGGCACTTTTATTTGTAGCACTTTTATTTGCAGGGTTTCGATTACCGGAAGCAGGAGATTTGGAAGTTGTGTTGGTTTTATTTTCGTCTGAATTTATGTTTCTTTTGGCCATAATTTTAATGATTAGGTTACTGGAAAGTTTTTCCATAGGAAAATTACAAAAATTATATTCATTGAAAGAATCTTAAGGTTTTTAGAGATGTCTATCCATCATATTTTCGTGCGAGAATAAAAATATATTCATGAGATATCTGTTTATCGATCTGGACAATACCATCTACTCGCCTGAAGACATCCATTTCAATCACATTAAACCCTTTGCCGATTTTGTCTATTTGCTAATTGAAAATGATTTAAACGTTGATAGAAATGATTTTTACAAAAACTTTATCTCGTTTTCATTGGGTGAGCTTTTTGCCCATTATAAAATCGATATCGAATCATTCAAAAATCAATTTCCGAAAAACCGGTTTTTCAAGGATGAACTGAAAATTTCGCCATTCTCAGGTTACAAGGAATTGAAAAACCTTTCATTTCCCATGTTCCTGGTAACGACCGGTTTGAAGGAGTTCCAGGAACAGAAAATCTCCAGTCTTGGAATAAAAAACGACTTTTTAAAGATTGTAATCGACGACCCTGTTTTTAATCCCATAGGCAAAAAGAAAGCGTTTCAAAACTTATTGAATGAATTCAATCTGAATAAAAAGGATGTATGGGTAATCGGAGATAATCCCCATTCAGAAATTTTAGCAGGAAAGGAGCTGGGGTTGAATACGGTTTTATTAGATAAGAAAGGCAAGCAAATAAGCCAGGTAACTACACTGCAATCTCTTTCAGAAGCAGCTAAATTTATCAAAAATACCTGAGCTTTTATTTTAATTTCCATTCTGAAGTTTATTCCTCATAAGAATCAGGAATTTATTCTTTAACTCGCGTCATTAAAAATCTACTTTAAATCCATCAAATGCGATTTCTAAAACCAATCAGGTTTCATCTTATAAGGATACACCTTTCCGGGTCATTTTTTTCATTTTTCCCTGAAACATTCCCGTTCTACCTCACAGAATACGTCGAAAAAAAACATTTGAAATATTGGGATTGATTGATTGGTTAAATGAAAAGTGAAGTTGAGTGTAGTTGGCAGTGAAGTTGAAAAGTGAGGTGAGTAGTTGTGATGAATGTATGAAGGTGGTTAGTGAAGTTGAATGTGAAGTTGGAAGAGAGGTTGGTAGTGAAGAGGGGAAAAGGAGGAGATTATTTTTTTTAGATTATAGTTTATTTCATTTTTGCGTTTGAAGGATTATTGAAGGGAAAAAGAAACGGATATTAATTCTCCTCCTTTATTTTATTTATGGCCAAGTCAATTCTAAAGTTTTTTACTCTCCTGATCTTAGTGATCATATCCATTTTAATCTTGCTTTTAAGGCCAATTGATCGGTCAACAATCGACGAGGATCCGGGTTTACCACCCCTTGCGTTAATAGAAAATTCCGAATTTGAATCCGATTCATTGTCAAATTCTTTCCAGGCCGGTTGGGCGAGAGTTTCAATGATCCCGGATTTCCCAACTCCACTGGCTGGGTATGCTCCCCGGGAGCGGTATGAATCCGTTCATGACACACTCTTTATTAACTGCCTGATCTTAAAAAATGCCAAACAAACAATAGCACTCCTCTCTTTTGACTTGCTGATCGTCCCGCCACTGCTCAAAGAGTTGATTGAACAGGACATCCAAAACAAAGATCTTCCCATCCAGTTTGCTTACTATACTGCCTCACATACGCATAATGGGATCGGCGGTTGGGACAATAGCATTGGAGGGCAGTTGATGACCGGTACATTCAATGAAAAAATATTGGTCCATTTACATGAACAAACAAAAGTGGTCATCGATCTGGCGCTGACCAACATACAACCTGCTTCTGTTTCTTATTTTGAAACCCGGACCGAAAATATGGTAAGAAATCGTGTCGATGAGGGTTCAAAAGTAGATGATTTGCTTAAGGGAATTGAAATAATCAATGCCTATGGCCAAAAAGCAATCCTGACAACATTCAGCGCCCACGCCACCAATATTCAATCGAAAAGCCGAGAATTGTCCAATGACTACCCTGGAATGCTTAACGATGTTCTGGAATCAAAAGGATATGACTTTTCCATGTTCATGGCCGGTACAGTGGGGAGTCATAGCACAAAAGGAATTGGAAAAGGTTTTGAAGAAATTAATAAGTACTCCATCGATTTAGCTAATCAGTTGGACAATGAAATAAATAGATTTGCAATTGAGAATCCTTCCCGCATTTCATTCGATAATATTCTTTTGCCGATTCATGACTCGCAACTCAGGGTCACCGACAATCTTCGACTTGGTGATGAGGCATTCAATAAGGTGTTTTCACCGTTGGATGCAAACATTAAATTCATGGAAGTCGGAAACGTGATTTTTCTTGGAATGCCGTGTGATTTTTCCGGAGAAATAGCCGTAGAGGACGAACTATATGAATATGCAGCAAGCAAAGGAAAACACCTGATCATCACAAGTTTTAACGGAGAATACATTGGCTACATCACAGAAGATCACCACTATGAACATTCACATCATTCAGAAGTAATGAACATGAATTGGGTTGGACCTCATTATGGCGAGTACTTTTCTAAAATCATTAAGAAGATCATAGATAAATCATAAATCTGTGTCGGAATTTGAAGACAGTTTTATTGGATTTTTACAAACTCATGAAATCCAACACCAAAAGGAATTTCATCCTATCTTTCAGAGGCAAGTAATTACTGCCGCACAAAATGTCTCCTTCAAACTAAATAAAATAGGTGCAAATTCCGGACTGGAAAATAAAGCCCTTTGGGATCTGGCGAAAGAAAATCAGATTAAGCTTATTCAAATTTGGGAAGACCTATGGCTGACAAAAAGAGAAATTTCGCAGTCGAGAGTACTTGCAGCATTAGGAAAGATCAAAAAAATTCATGGCAGGGAAACCTCGGTAGTTAAGATCAACAACAATCAGTTAATCGACTTTTTGGAGAAAAACCATCTTGCCATCCCACTGAAAGGAAAACATAAGTTTGGTTTGCTCTATAGGGATCAACTTGTTACAGTCATATCATTTAGCTATCCGAGGAATTTTGGGTCGGGTGACCAAAAAATAAAGTCGTACGAGATCCTCAGATTTTGTCATGTTAATGGACATTCGGTAGTTGGAGGGTTAAGCAAACTCTTGAAACACTTTATTGAAAATTATAAAGCTGACCACCTGATGACATACATCGATAAAGACTGGGGAGATGGAGAGGGATTTGAGACGATTGGATTTACTAAATCGAATGAACTTGCGCCAGGAAAGTTTTACATCCACCCTGAAACCAAAATGCGTATTCAAAATATTTCTTATCATCAAACGGAAAACAAGCTAGATTCTACTGAGAAATACATCTTGGCCTACAATTCTGGCTCCCTCAAATACACAAAACTGACAAAAGCAGGCGAAAGCATCTGATCGCTTTTAAACAGATTTTCAATTCCTGTAACAAATCTTACAAAACCTTACATAGGTTTTTATCTAAAGAATTACCATATTTGTCGAATAAATATAATTATATATATAATAAATTGTACTTTAGTGTTACCGATGGTCGCATTTATGGATTTACTTACAAAGAAATGATAGCTGAGAAAATGACAAAAGTAATGTACAGAAAAAGGGAAATAGAGGGGTTGATCAATCTTTATCATCTAATGATTCATGCAGATGGTAAAATTAGTGATAGAGAGATTCATATGGGTGAGATCATGTGCAAATACGAGAACATCGATAAAGAACTTTTTGAGAGAGAATTGGAACTGGCTAACCAAATGAGTTTTGATGATGTTTACAAAAAATGTCTAAACGCTTTGAAAGCATGTGATCATGAATTCAACGTTAAATGTATAGCTTGGATGTCACTGATTGCCAATTCAGATGGATTTATGTCAACTGAAGAATGGGGCATTATATACAAGCTTTACGCATACGAACTACACCTTGACCTGAAGGAAATTCTGGATTACCAGAAATCACTACCTAAACATTAAACTACAACAAGGCTTTGCCTGACATTAAACCACATCAGAAGACAACAACCTTTAAACTGCAAACAGGCTCTAAGCCTAATATTAACCCAGATTAAGCATGAGCTTAATCTGCCCTAAAAGTTGACGATCCCGATGAAAATATCGGGATGTCAAGGTTAACCCTGACAAAGCTCCGCTTTCGTCAGCCCAAAGGGCAAATTCCGCTCTATTGCGGAATTTGGGTTAAACTACAATGAGGCCTTAATTGAGAAAAGGTGAGGAACCCTGTAACCAAACTTGTTGATTACAAACTTACCTTTCTCAAATTCGGTCATATCGCGGAAGGTTTTATACGGAGAATAATTATACTCATTAAAAAACTCAATTTTCAAACCTGAATCAATCAGCGAATTCATCACCCTCCCGATCCCATGATTCCAGCAATATTCTTTTTGATCCACAATATCCTCCAGATCAGCATAGGAGGTTCCACTGGCAAGCATAATCGGCTCAGCTTCACTCTGGTATGGGTGCTCAATCTTATCAAAATTATCATCATATATCCAAAGGATCGGATGGAATTCAACCATATAAAACACACCTCCAGGTTTTAAATAATCAGCAATCAACTTTGCCCACTTGTCCAGATCGTGCAGCCAGTTGATCACCCCATAGGAAGTAAATACAATATCGAATTTGTCCTTAACGTGATTGGGTAAATCATATACATTGCAGCAGATAAAATCGACCTGTGTTTTCAATTTCTCATTGATATCTTTGGCAATTGAAATCGCTCCCTCTGAAAAATCTACCGCTACAACTTTTGCCCCTTTTTTTGCCCATGAAATGGAATCCTGACCAAAATGACACTGAAGATGCAGCATACTTTTCCCCCTCACTTCACCCAGCTCATTCATTTCAATGTCCTTCAGGCTTGACTTGCCCTCCAGAAACGAGCTTTGGTTGTAAAAATCAGATTTAACATGAACAGAAGCTAATTTATCCCAGAGGCGACGGTTAGCTTCATAATAACTGCTTAAGTGATCTTGTTCCATTCCAGTGTGTAAATTTCGTTGGGTTATAATAAATTCCAAATAATTAAGTTGAACTAACGAATATTCAAATTTTCATTCATCAGCAAGACAGAAAGTGTCATTTTCAACCCTTATCCAATTTTAGAAACCTAAAATAAACCATATATTTGCACATATTCAGAATTAAATTGCAATTTTTAGCTATACTTAAACAGTTGAAGAAATTGCCATTTGGGGATAAATGGCGGTACTATTTTTTAGTCCTTACTTTGCTGATCATTGATGCATGTCAATTTAAAGATCTGTCATCGGTAGACAGCAGCAAGGTAAACCTGATCCAATATGTCAATCCGATTATAGGAACTGATTCCAATCCTGAAAAATTTCAGGGTAATACTGCCCCTGTTACAGCCATGCCATTTGGCATGAACCTTTGGGTTCCTAACACAACTAGCAGCAACGAAAACTGGATTTATTCCTATGAATCTAAAAAGATTAAAGGGATCAGGTGTTCTCACCAACCTAACCCGTTGCTGGGAGATTACGGCGCTTTTTCCATTATGCCATTGACAGGAGAGCTCACAATTGATGACAACAGGAGGGCGAGTGAATTCAATCATACCAATGAGCTTGCCACACCTTACTCTTATGAAGTTTTTCTTGATCGATACAACGTGAAAGCAGAGGTTGTTCCTACCTTACGTGGAGGATCCCTCAATTTCACATTTCCGGAATCCAGTTCTTCTTATCTGTTACTTGATGCATTGGAGGGTGAGTCTTATATCCGTATCATTCCGCAGCAGAAAAGAATTGTCGGGTTTTGCAAGAATAATTCCGGCGGAGTTCCCAAAAATTTTGCTGCCTATTTTATCCTTGAATTTGATAAGCCATTTCTCAATTATACACTTTGGAATCAGGATAGTCTGAACTCCTCAAGAAAGGAAATCAAAGGAATGAATGTTGGCGCCGCTGTAAAATTTTCTACCTCTAGAAATGAACAGATCAATGTAAAGGTTGCTACTTCATTCATCAGTATTCCGCAGGCAATCACCAACTTTAATAATGAACTTCTGGATTATTCATTTGATGATCTGAAGATACAGGCCAACCAGGCATGGAATAATGAGCTGAATAAGATCGTCGTGGAAGGAGGAACGAATGACCAAAAGACCATTTTCTATACCTCACTATATCGAACTCTTTTATTCCCAAAAATATTCTATGAATTCGACGAAACAGGTCGGATAGTTCATTACAGTCCTTTCGACGGGAGGATCCATGATGGTTTTCTTTACACAGATATTGGTTACTGGAACGCCAATCGAACGCTTTTTCCTTTCCTCACGCTTCTGTACCCGGAAATGACTTCCAACATTCTGAAAGGCTTGCTCAATGCCTATAAAGAAGGTGGCTGGCTACCTCAGCATCCAAGCCCGGGTTATAGAAAATCCCAGATTGGAAACCATGCGGCAGCTATCTTTACTGATGCCTATACGAAGGGAATAGTAGATTTTGATGTTGATCTGGCCTATGCTTCTATGAAAAAAGATGCCATCGTAACTCCTCCGAAATATGCCCCAGGAAGAGATGGCCTAAAGGAATATAATGACAATGGCTATGTTCCCACAAGTGAATTTGAGTATAGTGTGACCAAAACTCTTGAATATAGTTACGACGATTATTGCATCTGGCGATTGGGCAAGGAGCTAAATAAAATCGATGATTTGGAACTTTACCTTTCCAAATCATTCAATTATCGGAATCTGTTTGACAAAAAAACCGGGTTTATCAGGGGGAAAAGCTCCAATGGTACTTTTGATGATGCATTTGATCCAAAAGAATGGGGAGGTCCATATGCCAAGGGAAATGCATGGCACTATAACTGGAATACACCTTATGATGTTGCCGGGCTAATTGATCTATTTGGCGGAGATGCTGAATTTCTACAAAAATTTGACTCCCTGTTTCTCACTCCTCCCGAATTTAAAGTAGGAACCTATCAAAAAGTGATTCCGGAGATGACCGAAATGGTTTTAACAGACCTTGGGCAGTATTTTCATGGAAACCCGGCGTTGCAGCACGCTATTTACATGTATAATTATGTTGGCCAGCCATGGAAAACACAGGAATTGGTTAATACAACTATTGATAAACTTTACAAAACCACACCTGCAGGTTATTCAGGAGATGAGCATATGGCAAACCTTTCAAGCTGGTTTTTGTTTTCATCGATGGGATTCTATCCGGTTGCTCCCGGAACAAATGAATATGTATTGGGTGCTCCGCTTTTTCAGAAAATCACCATATTCCTGGAAAATGGTAAAAACTTTGTAATTGAAGCTCCGGAAAGGTCTGCCGGCAATTTTTTTGTTGAAGAGATTGAACTAAACGGGAATAAATATGAAAAGAATTACATCCCACATTTTGAAATAATGAAAGGTGGCAGGCTGTTTTTTGACATGAATAACAACGCCAATAAAAAATGGGGAAGAGAGGAAGAATCGTATCCTTTCTCCCTTTCCCAGATAAATGGACTTGTCAAACAGTAACTATTGATATTTCACATTTACACTTCCTCCGCTGGTAACCATTGTAATAGTGCTTCCACCCCCATTCATCGAACCTTCAACCCAATCATCCTCGGCTTTCCCATTAAAGTTCATTAAAGAGGTGTTTACAGAATTTCCTTTAAACTTTATATTCATCCCCTGTTTTTCAGGTAATGTAGCATGAATAGAACCCCCACTGGTCTTCAAAGTAATGTCGCCTGTAATATTCTGGATATTAGCCCTGATTCCACCACCACTGGTCTCAGCGTGCATGGATCCGTTAATATCATCAAGGTTAATACTTCCACCGGATGTCTTCAACTCAAACTCACCTTTTAAATTTTCAGATGTGATTGAACCACCACTTGTTGTGCCTTTCACGTTTCCATTGATGTCGTGCAGATTTAAACTACCTCCTGAAGTAGTAGCCAAAACTTCACCATTAAGTTCTTTCATGTCAATACTACCACCACTTGTATGGAGACGTTGATCCCCTGACAAATTTGCAATACGGATAGAACCACCACTTGTGTTCAGATCAGTCGAAATGGAAGATGGAGTATACACTACGAAAGAAATGCTGATGTCACTGTTGCTAAACCAGGAATCTCTTTCCGCATGAGCAATTATTTTATTCCCTTCTTTAGCTATTTCGATATCAAAATCTTCCAGTTTTTCATCAATTTTTGATTTACTTAAAGAAGATTTCCAACTTTTCACATACATTTCCACGACAATATCATTCGCTCCATTCTTGCCTTCGACAGTAATGGAACCCCCGGCAGTCTCAACATCAACCATTGAAACACCTGAAGCATCGAATTTTTTAACCATGTAGGGATCATCACTTGCAAAAGCATTGTAACCGGCATACAATACAAATAACACCAATAGCGTTGTGAGTCTTAAAATTTGTTTGATTTTTTCCATTTTTCTTATCTTTTATTTCAAAGGATGTAATCAGTTGTTAGAAGGTTGCATATTGACAGTAATAAATTTCCACTCATCCTTTTTCAGTAATTATTGTGGGGTTTAATAAATTTCATTGTAAAGGTTATTTACCCAACATTTCAGATTAAAAAATATTTAATATTTATTAAAATGTTGGTGCCTGACATAAATAAATATTATGATTGCTAAATTATTTTTATTTTCGGTTTGTTGAAAATCCATAAAATAACTGAATGGTTAGATTTTTACTTTTTATTATTTTCATAGCTTTTGGTTTCAATCAAGTATTTGCCCAGGACATTACGGTTTCCGGACAGGTAGATGAAGAAGAAAGTGGAGAACCTTTACCTGGTGTGAGTGTTTTTGTGAAAGGGTCCACCACTGGATCAATCACAGACCTCAACGGGAAATACAGCCTTACCATTCCAGCCAGTTCAGAAACACTTGTTTTCTCATTTGTTGGATATCAATCTCAGGAAATTGATATTAATTCTCAAACTGTTATCAATGTATCGCTTGCATTTGACACAAAACAACTGGATGAAGTTGTTGTAACAGGATTTCAGGAAGTTCAAAGAAAACTTTTTACAGGAGCTGCTGAACGGGTAAAAATGGAAGACATCAAAGCAGCAGGAGTTGCAGATGCCAGCCGGGCACTTGAAGGACAAATAGCCGGGGTTTCTGTAGACAATGTTTCCGGAACATTTGGCACCAGCCCCAAAATCAGAATACGTGGAAATACTTCCATCAATGGCAATAATCAGCCACTTTTTGTTGTAGATGGTGTGATACTGGAAGATCTCGCTAATGTCAATACAGATGATTTTATCTCCGGTAACGCCAATACATTGGTTAGCTCATCCATGGCTAATATCAATCCCAGTGATATTGAATCTTTTGAAGTACTGAAAGATGCTTCAGCAACTGCTATTTACGGAGCAAGAGCTGCGAATGGGGTTATCGTTGTTACTACCAAACGAGGCCGAAGCGGCAAGCTTAGATTCAACTATTCGGGTAATTTTTCCGCAAAAATACGTCCTACCTATAATCAATTCAATTTATTGAACTCAGTTCAGGAAATGTCTGTTTACCGTGAACTAAATAGCAAAGGACTGGTTGACATTGCCACTTCCGTACAGGCATCGAATTATGGAGCAATGGGTAAAATGTTTCAGCAAATTGCAGATCACGATCTGGATTGGGGTATCGGAGGTTCACTTAATGAAGAATTTCTGAATAAATACGAAAATGCGAATACAGACTGGTTTGACGTTTTATTCAATGACGTAGGGCTGCAACAGCTTCATTCTCTAAGCTTTACAACCGGAGGTGAAAAATCAAGTAATTACTTTTCATTTAGCTATTTCAATGATCAGGGTCAAACCATTGCTGACCAGGTATCAAGGTTTACCGGGACATCCCGAAACACCTATTTTATTTCAGACAAGTTTACTTTTGGATTAAAGCTTAACGCCAGCTATCGGGATCAGGAAGCCCCTGGAACACGCAACAGGGAATTCGATCCAATTACCGGACGCTTCAGCCGGGGATTTGATATCAACCCATATAGTTATGCGCTTAATACCAGTAGGTCTATTCGGGCTTATGATGATAATGGTGAGCTGGAATTTTTCCGAAGAAATTATGCCCCTTTCAATATTTTAAATGAATTGGACCTCAATTTCATGGAAATCAATGTTGCGGATGTATCTGCACAAGCTGATTTCCAAATTAAACCAATGAAAGACTTATCAATAATTGGCGTATTTCAGGTACGGTATGCGAATACCAAACAGGACCATACCGTTCACGAAAACTCTAACCAGGCAGAGGCGTATCGAGCGGATGACACCCAATTTATGCAGGATCAAAACAATCTGTTATTCAGAGATCCGAATAATCCTGGACTTAATCCCATCATCGTATTACCCCAGGGTGGCTTTAAATACCTCGACCAAAGCGATTTGTTGAACTTTTTCAACAGGGTGAGCATTGAATGGAATAAAAACCTGAATGATATCCATGAAATCAATTTACTGGCAGGAAATGAGCTTCGTTATACAAACCGCTCATCTGTCAATTCTTCCGGATTGGGTACGGTTTACGAATTAGGGTCATTGGTGGTGACAGATCCAAATATCATTGAGTTTTACAACCTTCAAAATATCGATTATTATACCATAACAGAAAATAAAGACCGCTTTATCGGGTTCTTTTTCAACGGAGGTTATTCTTATAAGTCAAAATACATTGCAAATTTTATTGTAAGATATGATGGCTCGAACCAATTAGGAGAAAGTGATCAGGCACGCTTTCTGCCAACATGGAATGTAAGTGGAGCGTGGAATATTAACGAGGAGGGCTTTTTTCAAAATATGACCGGCCTGAATAACCTATTTGATTTCCTGAAGCTGCGAGCAACGTATGGTATTTCCGGAAACCTACCTCCTGAATCAAGCGCCTTACTTAATCTACAGGCAGATGTTACCATTCGACCAACGGATGTAGAACCCTATCTGTACATTCAGGATCTGACAAATACGGAACTTACCTGGGAAAAGTTAAAAGAATTCAATATTGGCCTTGATTTCAGCATGTTTGATCAACGCCTTGGAGCTTTCATGAATTTCTATACCAGAAATGCTTTTGATCTCATAGGCCAGGTTCAAACCAGCGGTATTGGTGGACAAGGATTAAAAACCGGGAATTTTGCCGATATGGAATCTTATGGATTTGAAATATCAATCAATTCGGTCAATCTTAGAAAAGGGAACTTTTCATGGACAACGAATCTCAATTACGGCTATACCAAAGATCAGATTACACGACTGGATTTTGGCCCTCGTTTAGTTGACGCCATCAATGCAAACGGAGCTGCAGTTTTGGGTGGTCCAAGAAGAGGATTGTATTCGACAAAATTTGCCGGATTGAATACACAGGGAATCCCAACTTTTTATGATGAAAATGGCGAGATCGTATATCAATTCGATTTACAAAGCAGGGAAGATCTAGACCTGGTATTAGATTATGAAGGCCCTACTGAACCAAGAGGTGTAGGAGGTTTCAACAATAGTTTTAATTATAAAAATTTTAACCTGTCTATCTTGTTATCCTTTAAACATGATTATAAGATCCGGTTAAATGATGCATTTTATGGAACCTATACCGATTTTGATGCCTTACCAGGAGAATTAGTTGATCGATGGGCGGTGCCAGGTGATGAAGAAATCACCAATATACCAGTGATACTTGACAGGGGGGTTGCACAATCGGATGGCGATATTAATCTAGCCTATAGCTTATACAACAAAAGTAATATCAGGGTAGCAGACGGCAGTTACGTTCGGCTAAGAACTGTCAGTTTCTCCTACAGGTTGCCGACAAAACTGATCAATAAAACCGGATTATCGAATGCCAGCATTGCATTGGAAGGCCAAAACCTGGCATTGATCTATTCAGATGATGCCCTTAAAGGTCAGGATCCTGAGTTTTTTTCAACTGGTGGTGTTTCCATGCCATTACCTAAACTTGTTACACTGTCTTTGAATATTGGTCTGTAGAGTTATGATGAAGAAATTGACACATATATTTAGACATAAAATTAATAAGAGATTTATACGATCCGGACTCGTATTATTCACACTATTTGCTGTGACTTCCTGCGATAAGTTCCTCGATGAAGTTCCTGATAACCGCGTTGCACTGGATGATTTAGACAAAGCCTCTCAACTTCTGACGAACGCCTATTCAATAGCGGCTTATCAATTTACTGATTGGATGACGGATAATGTCAGCTATACAAGAGGTGTAACTCTAAGAACGATCCACAATCAGGCATACATGTGGGAAGACATGCTTGATGATCCCAACGAGGCAGATACTCCTATCCTATTCTGGAATGAAACTTACAACGCTATAGCCCATGCAAATGAAGTACTAGCTGTTCTCGATGAGCTTCCTGCTGAAACAGAAGAAGATATCAATAAAAAGAGAGCGGTAGAATCAGAAGCTTTACTAACCCGTGCATATGGACACTTCATGTTGGTTAATTTATTTGCCAGGCACTATGATCCGGAAACTGCGGCCAATGACCCCGGCGTGCCGTATGTAGAAACACCGGAAACTGTTTTTATTAAGCAATATTCCAGAAACACTGTTCAGGAAGTTTATGATAAAGTTGAAGCTGATATGTTAAGAGGAATAGAATTATTAGATGACAGCTTCTTTCAAAATTCCGGGAAATACCATTTTAACAGGAATGCAGCGCTTGCTTTTGCTTCCAGATATTACCTTTTTAAAGGAGATTTCCGTGAATGCATTGAATATTGTGATGAAATGCTGGGAGACAATCCTTCCATTTTTATCAGGGATCTCAATTCTGATGAATTCCAGAGTGCTGCGTCATCAATAGAAGGTTATCCTCAGCTTTATTCTTCTCCGGATCTTCCATCCAATTTATTATTGATGAGAAAGATCAGTTTATATCAGCGGACAGATTTCGCTCATGGCCCTACCAGGGAGCTTTATAATGATCTGTTTGATTTTCATCCTTTTCAGTTTGCCTCTGATTCCAGGGAAAATCCAGCTTATGTTAAAGGACAGGACGGACTATTTCCTGCAAGGTATCAAAGTTTATTTGAGCGTAGCAGCCTCAACTCCAACGTAGGTCTTCCCTACAATATTTCTATACCTTTCCGTGGTGAGGAAGTGATTCTGAATCGTGCTGAAGCCAATGTTTACAGAAACAGGGTTAATAGCGCTATTGCAGACCTGCAACTTCTGACAGACAAACGGTTCGATGGAGAAGATATTCAATTGTCTATTGGACTTCTTAGAAATTTTTATCAGGCCAATTTCAATGTGAGTGACCAGGCTGTTGTGCTGGAATACATTATACTGGAAAGACAAAAGGAATTTTTAGTTCAGGGAATGCGCTGGTTTGATATCAAAAGATATAATATGGAAGTAGATCATATCTTATTAGATGGAAGCATTATTACCCTGGAAGACGAAGATCTACGAAAAGTACTGCAAATTCCCATTACCGCTCAGGAGGTTGGTGGACTTGAACCTAATCCCAGATAGCTATGAAGACACTTTTGAATAAATATAAATCAATAAAACTTCTCCAGGCCTTTGGGCTAAGTTTAGTCATAGTATTTTTTAACTCGTGTTATCCGGAAGAAAACCTGAATGTTGATCCATACGACCCTGGAATTGTCCTTGAATCAGAGCTCGATGTTTATATTCAGGAAGCCTTTACCGATGAATTTGGTATTGCCATTCGCTATAAATACAACAATAATAATGTTGGTCCATTTGAAAGGGTTACCCCGCCTAAACTGGAGGTTGTAAAACCAATGCTTGATTTTATAGAATACTATTGGGTTGAACCCTACCTGGACGTTCAGAATGGAGAAGACTTTTTCAGAAAAAATGTTCCGGCCGAAATTGTCTTGTTAGGTGGATTCATTTATAATACTGATGGAACTGTGACGCTTGGAACAGCTGATGCAGGAGCCAAAATTACTTTTACAAATGTGAACAGCATTGACCCTGAAGATACCGACTGGAGAGATTTGCAACTTCGAACAGTTTATCATGAATTTGCACATATTGTACACCAGGAAAACAAATTACCGGTTGCTTTTGAGGAGATCACCCCTTCCGGCTACACCAGTCCGGGCTCATGGTTTGTCCTGACCGATGAAGAAGCGCTGCATCGTGGATATGTTTCTCCCTATTCAACCAGTTCTCCCAATGAAGACTATGCAGAAATCGTAGCCTTCTTTTTGTATGATCCACTTTTTTATGAAAAATTCATCAACCAGGAAGAAGATTGTCAAACACAAAATTGTGTCTTGAGAAACGAAGGTCGATTGAAGATTGAGGAAAAGCTAGCCTCGGTCAGCTCACATTATGAAAGCAAAACGGGAATTGACCTGGCTGAATTGAGAAATGAAATTCAATCAAGAATTAATTAGCATTGATGAGTAAGATTTTATATATCATTATACTTTTTACAGGCATTATGATTGCTTTTTCCTGCAACAAGGAGGAAGAACCTAATTTGCCTTCCTATGAAGAAAGGGTAGAAACTGTTATCTCCGAATTAAAGGGTGAATTGACGATCCCTGAAAACGGTTGGAGACTCGAATACAAACCCACTCCGGAATCAGGCACCTATCTAGTGCTGTTGCAATTCAATGAAGACGGCACTGTTCACATTCAATCTGATTTATCATCGAATGATGGTGAGTTTTACGATCAAACCATCACATACAGAATTGACAATGCACTTTCCACGGAACTTATACTTGAATCATATGCATTTTTCCACTTTCTTTTTGAACAAGACCAGGCCACATTTGGTGCAGAGTTTGAATTTGTTTTTGTCGAAAAACAAGGTGAAAACTTAGTTTTCGAAAGTAAATCAGATGCAGGGGCAAAATCATCCCTGGTATTTCAACCAGCAAGTTCGAGTGATAAAAATGCCTTTGCCAGGGAATTATCCGAAAACCTTGACAAATTTCAAGGTATTGGACCTAGTGTAATGAATGTTTTCGCACCTGTCCAGCAGTTATATATTGAAAACAGGGACGTTTCTATTTTTTGGTCTATGGACCCGATTAAGCGAAACATTTCCGTTGACCTGGCGGGTGTGGGCAGCACTGTTGATGAAATATTTGAAAATGAGATTGGTATATTTATTTTTCACGAAACCGGTTATTTTCTGACAAATGACAAATTGGTTTTAAACAGTGCTTTGACCTTCCAGCTAAATGGTCAGTCATATGAAATCAAGGAAATTGAACTGACGGAATTCAGCATGACCGGACCATCATTTTGCGCTATTGATCCTGAGAGCACTCCCCGGTATGACGGGCAAATTCCGAGCTTAGGACCTGTTTACCTTCAAAGTTCACTTTTCAGCTCAGCCGGGATGGGATTCCAGTCGAACAGTGTTTATACGGTAAATGTATTCTTTGTAGCAGATAGCGCTGGCAACTCACTTTCTGAGGAGGGTATTATTGCTGACAATTATCCGGATGCATCAGGATTCGCATTCCTCTATGGAGCGGAATTAACAAACCCCGATCTCCCTATCTACTCTACAGGGATCATCACCGATACCGGCCTCGCACTTCGGTCTTTTGATTCAACCGAAACTGTTGGAAATAAAGTGGATATCAATCTGGGGAATGAGTATTACATTTCAGATTCTACAGCCACGATAGAAGACACACTGAAACTGAATGAGTTTACGGATGAATTGTATTATGGAAATGAAATTTATGCCTTCGAATACCCGATAGAAGGATTGGTTGTCTACTGGCTTTACAATCCTTGCAATAAATACGAGTTTCTCCTGGTCCAATAATATCCTCCTACAGGAATTCTTTGAAAAGATTATCAAAGTAATTGTATACGGATTTACCATTAGTGCTTTTCACACTTGAGTCTACTTTGTACCATAGTGAATCTCCCGTATTCAAATATATACCCTTTTTTGTCGGTTCCTTTGTCAATGCGTTGAAAGGGTCAAAATCCATTGAAAAAATGTCCTCTAATAATTTATGTGATTTGATCCAATCAATTTTCTGATCATTTATGGAAGCTTCTAATTGAAGAAATGAGATCTCATAATTTAGTTTTTTATTTTCAGGCAGCTTAATAAGTTCCAACGTAAGCTTATTCTGTTTCCCACAGGATTCATAAACTGCCTGGATTAGTTCTTGTACAAAAGAATCAAAATTTTCCAGGTCAGACGAAAAGTATCCCTCCTTATCAATCGTGATTTTAAGGTTCCCCTTTTTATCACCTTTTTTTAGTTCTTTCACAATGTTCTCTACTCTTTTCTCCCATATTTCCGGCAAACTTCCCTCCCATTCAAAATCATCATTCTCAGAAAATCCCTCAGCCTCAATTTCTTCAACACTGATATCATCCCGATCATAATATTCTACGGAAAACCTTACGGAAAACGACGGCTGTAATTGAATGTCAAATTCATAACGGTAGCAATACGGAGGTGGTAAATGGTCCAGATCATTCCGGATTCCAATTTTTCTCGGAGTTTGCTTCATGTCAACTAGTAATAATGTGTTTTAATCTCAATCAAATTTTCCTTTGAATCATGTATAAACTTTGAATCCTCATATTTAGGAGGTCCAAATTTCCTTAACGCATTATTTGATACTCCCACGCCCTCTATAGGAATTCCAAGGAAATTCGTGTCCATTTCTCCATTTCCATTTTCATCGTGCATAATGGCTATTGCATATTCCCCGTAAGGGACTTTTTCAAAGATGTATTCAACTGTTGTAGCTTGTATGGATATCTTTTTATTCTTCAATGTAGAAGATATTTCGTCCGGAAAGCCTTCATCTATATTAAAAAGCGATATGACCATTTCGCCTTTTGTATTTCTAATATCTGTGATGGTAACTACAATATCTCCAACCTCGGGTTCCAGGTTTTCAGAAATGGTATTGACAAGTATCAAATTGAATAAAAAAGATATGATTAAGCTCTTAATCAACATTGTATATACTTTTAACGGTTGCGCTTCTGTTAATTTTTCCTGTCAATGTATAATGAAAATTCCTTATCAAAATTATCTCTTTTGGAGATTTATAATTAGGAAGATTAGTGTTTAATTTCTCAAGTAAACCCTCTTGATTGACGATTAATTCACCTTCGATAAATAAAACCAGTTTATTACCCAGCAGCTTGTCAGGCAGACCGGCGACAAAGAAATTATGGTCTAAATTCAGGCTATTAAAAACCGATTCAATAAGTTTCTCAATTTCTTCAGGAATAATTTTGATCCCACCACTATTGACAACATTATCAACCCGACCTTTCCATATAAATCTCTTCTCATCAATAACCTTCACCAGATCATTGGTTTGCAACCAATCAGACTGATATGGGGATTTAACCTTCAAGCAACCTCTTTCATCTGTACTAATGGAGAAGCTTTTTAATACGTTGTAATAATCATTGCTATTCGAACCACTTACTTTTCTGATAGCCACATGTGTAAGTGTTTCGGTCATTGAATAGGTTTGATAAACATTATTTTTTAATTGTTTCAGTTTCCTAAAATCATCGTTATTTATCTCACCTCCCCCAATTATTACTTTCTTTATTCCTTCAAACTTCTGCACCATCAATGAATCATTCAAAATCCCGCTGACTTGATTGGGTACAAAAGCAGCAAATTCAATATCCCGATCGAGGTGAGCAAATTGATTTAGTTGCGGATCAATGGCGATTAATGGAAGACCCCCTACAAAAGCACGAACCATCATCATTTTTCCAGCCACATACTGCGGACTAAGACAAAGCAAAATGTTATGACCTGTCTGCAATTTAAAAGTAGAAATTGAAATGTTGGCTGAACGGATCAGGTCCTTTCTTTCGAATGTGATGATTTTGGGTTCACCGGTTGTACCTGAAGTTTTGAATTCGAAATTTTCGGCCTCCGAAAACCACAGCTGGTAAAATGCAAGGACATCCTGTTCAAAGGGATTAAACTTTGGATCTAATGGATCCAAAGTCAATGCATCCCCATGAGAATAATTCTTTCCATTCAACCAGATGCCTTCATAGGTTTTCAAAAGTTCAAGAGTTTAATGGAATATCAATCTTTATGGGAATTTTGGAAAATTATCAAAGTTAGGCTTCCGCTTTTCCATAAAAGCATTTTTCCCCTCTTTTGCCTCATCTGACAGGTAGTAAAGAAGCGTTGCATTCCCCGCCAATTCCTGAATACCAGCCTGTCCATCAAGTTCGGCATTGAAAGCACATTTCAACATCCTGATTGCCAGCGGGCTTTTTTCCATCACTTTTTCTGCCCACTCCACAAATGTTTCTTCAAGCTGTTCCAAAGAAACCACCTTGTTAACCAGCCCCATATTCAAAGCATCATTGGCATCGTATTGATCACAAAGGAACCATATCTCGCGGGCTTTTTTCTGGCCAACAATCCGAGCAAGGTAGGAAGCGCCAAAACCACCATCAAAGCTACCGACCTTAGGTCCTGTTTGTCCAAAACGTGCATTTTCAGCAGCAATGGTCATATCGCAGATCACATGAAGCACATGACCTCCTCCAATTGACCAGCCTGCTACTGCGGCAATGACAACTTTTGGAATTGACCGGATCATTTTTTGCAGATCGAGCACATTTAACCTGGGAATTTCATCTGTACCAACATACCCTCCATGACCTCGCACACTCTGATCACCTCCGCTGCAAAACGCCTTACCTCCTTCACCCATTAAAACAATGACTTTCATATCTGGATTGTCCCGGCAAATGTTCATCGCATCGATCATCTCCTGAACAGTTAATGGAGTAAATGCATTGTGAACCTCAGGCCGATTGATACTGATCCTCGCTATGCCATTGTATTCTTCAAACAAAATTTCTTTGTAATCTTTGATCGTTTTCCAGGGATACTTAAGTTTCATCTTTTATTAATTTTTTATATTCTTCAAATACTTTTTGGTTAACCAGGTTGTTTGTTTCTATTTCCAGAATGGATGTTTTCCTATTGGTAATAAATTCAGGAAGTGATTCTAACAAACCATTTTCTGAATTGCAAAAGTAATATTCCAATCCGAAATCCAAGGCAGTATTTTCTGCCAGCAGTTTTTGATTGGTCTCAAAATACTTTTCCAGTTCAGGTTGCCGGGAAGGTCCATCGATCAACCGGAAGATTCCTCCACCATGGTTGTTGAAAATGATAATTTTCAGATTTTTGGGAACGTGGTCATGCCAGAATGCATTTCGGTCGTAAAAAAATGCCATATCCCCTGTCAGGAGGTAATTTTGATCATTACCCGCTAAGCCATGACCTACAGCTGTTGAATTACTTCCATCAATTCCTGACGTTCCCCTGTTCGAGAAAACCCGAATACCATCTTTTCCTCCAAGAATATTTGCATATCGGACAGGCATGCTGTTAGCCAGGTGAATTTTAGCCTTGGAAGGAATTGCATCCAGGACGATCGAAAATGCTTTGAATTCACCAAATTCGGCCTCAGCAATAAAGCTGTGTAACTTTTCGCTAGCATTCCGATTGATATTGACCAGGTATCTCATAAATTCCTCATCATTTTTCAAAAGAGTATTTAGTAATCTCTCAAAAAAACCATGTGGCGAATTTCTAAACACCTTCTTCAGAGAAAGATAGGTGTCAGCAGAATAATCGTTCTCCTGGACATGCCAGTGGATTAATTCCTGATTATTCCTAAGTGCAAGTTTTAAGTTTTTGGACAAAATGGATCTACCATAAGAAATGATTACATCAGGCTTAAGCTCATCAGATTTAAAAGAAAAGGAATCATGAAACCTGATTAAACCTTCAAAATCTTCAACATTCGCAATAGTATCGGCGAATATCGGTATTCCTTTCTGCTCAGATAGCTTTTTTAATGTTTCGGAAAGATTTTCCTTGCCATCATGCTGCCCCACCACAATCGCAACCTTCTTTCCGGAGAGATTTTTCAGGTCCTCCTGAGTCAGGAATTGCTCATCATTTCTCTTCTCAGGATCAGTCAATATTTTAATCACTGAACTATATTTCAATTCTTCTCCGCCTTCCGGATAAAATGGTTCCGGGATCGGAATATTTACATGCACGGGCCCCATAGGATATTGACAAGCAATATTAATTGCCTCATCAATCATTTTATTTGCACGATCTCCGGATTCACTATCAACGAACTCTTCGGGATAGACATACGATTTCTTGATATGGTTTTGATACAGGTCTTTCTGCCGAACGGTTTGTCCGTCATTCTTGTCAATCCACAATGCAGGTCGGTCGGCTGTAAGTACCAACAAGGGAACATTTTGATAATAACTTTCTGTGATAGCCGGATACAAATTTACTGTAGCCGTCCCGGACGTGCAGATTATTGCTACCGGATTTTGAGTCGCCTGCGCGATTCCCATTGCCACATAGGCAGCAGAGCGTTCATCAGGAATAACAATTTTTTCTAACCCAGGATGTCGAGCAAAGGAAATGGACAAGAGAGCATTTCGTGATCCGGGAGAAATAATAGCGTATTTGATCCCCTTTTGAAAGCAAATCTCCGGAATATCAATAATTGGTTGGATGATCATAAATACGCTGAATTCAATTTATTTGACGGCAAGGTTAACAATTTCAGCGTAATTTCAGGAAATGTTTATCTAAAAAAGTTCAAAACATAATAATTGCGATACCCAGTTCTGTAAACCTAAAAGAAGCTTAAATATCTAAGATTTCAACTTCCACTCTCCTGTTCCTTGCTCGATTTTCCTTTGAGTCATTTGGAACAATAGGCTGGCTGGAGCCATAACCAACAGCTTTGATCCGCTTTTTATCAATTCCTTTACCAACCAGGTAATCCCTAACGGTTTCGGCTCTAACTTTTGATAATTTAGTATTAGCAGACTTATAGCCCTGATTATCTGTATGGCCTCCAAGTTTAATTTTCAGCGTCTCGTTATTAACCATCAAACGATACATTTTTTCCAATTCCTGTTTGGATTCCGGCAATAAATTGGCGCTGCTTTGATTAAAATAAAGTTGGTTAAGTGAAAACACATGCCCCTTCGTAACAGGCTCCATTGCAACGTGAAATACAAGATTGTTCAGGTCTTCTTCATTAGAAAGATAAACCGAATCACTATATGTCAGGTATCCCTCCGACTCGACATTTATCAGATAGTTGGCTTCTTTGGAAATTTTTAGCGTATAATCTCCCGTCTTGACATTTGAGGCTGTAAAGCCCTGATATCCTACCCCTTTTGAAGCTTCCAGGGTGATATTGGCATAAATGGATTTATTATTGGTCCGATCATATATCTTACCTGAAAGGCTAATAATCTTTCCAGGAACTGGTTCGATATTAACAGGAATCCTGTAAACATCAAGATCGGAAATTTCAAATTCCTCATCCTGATCAACATTTTCCGATGAAACAAAATAAGCATATTCATTATTTGGTGACATGCTAAAATATGAATCCAGGCCAGGTGTGTTTACTTCTAGTCCAATGTTATTTGGGACTGTCCAGTTCAGCCAGGAATCATCCAGCCTCTGAGAATAATAGATATCTCCGTTAACACTTTTACTATGTCCATTTGAAGTAAAAAACAAGATCCTTTCATCCGCAGAAAGCGTTGGACTGTATTCCACATATTCGGTATTAATGACGTGACCCAGGTTTTGCGGTTCTGTCCAGGTGTCATCATCTTTTTTGAAGCTCACATAAATATCCTGCTCTCCAACACTTTCATCTGTTTCGATAGCCATCAACAAAATCTGACCAGATGCAGATACTGAATAATCCTGGAAGTCATTCTTGTTGTGAAAATTTTCAATCTTCAATCCGGTTGGTTGTGACCATCTACCATCCTCTGACTTATGAGAAACAGAAATGCCATCTTCGATAATCCCGCTTTCGAGGTTATAGGAATTTAACACCCAAATTGTGTTGCCATCCGGAGAAATGGAGCATATGCCATTTGGATATTGATCGTTTAACGGCCACCCAATATTTTGAGCAATGGTCCACCTTCCATTGATAAAATTTGAATAGTAGATATCCTGATCGTCTGTTTTTCCTCCAATATTATGACTATTAAATTTTCTTACGAAATACAATGTTCTTCCATCCGGTGATATTACCGGGCGAGCCTCACCGCAACTTGAATTGATATTTTTCCCAAGCTTTTCCTTCATTCCCGCAAAGCGAATTATTTCATTGTAATCAAAATTTTGCGTGTCAATGAGTGCAGCCAATTCCATTTCCCGATGTTGAATACCCAATATTCCGATCGCATCAATCTGTGCCCAGCCATTATTTTCATAGGTATTCAAATGAATTGTTACCGCTTCAACTTTGTAAGGTGTTTTTTCAATATTGATATTAAGTACCCTTGCCGGAAGTGTCGAAGGAATATTTCTTGGTTCATGAATCAGGTGTTCATTCCCTTCAGTATCTTTCAAAATGACTTTCTCTACGTGATTCGGAAGAAAATTTTCAATGATGATAATCTGGCTTACGTGAATAGGTTCCTTATAGCCAACCGAAACCGTACCATAAGCTTGCTGATCGTTTAGGCGAAAAGCATGTTTACTTAGCTTACCATAAGGTTGGGCGTTAGGAGGACCAAGAATTTCCTTTCCGGAATACTCTGTCTCACTGTACTGGTTATGTTGAAAAATCAGGTGATCTGCCCAATGGATCTTTTGAGCGTTCAAATTTTTAGCGGTAAACATTAATACCAGTAGGAATACCGGTAAGTGGTAAATACGTATCATGGTTAGGTTTTTTTGGTAGTCTTCTAAAAAATTTGACTCATGAGGTTATGGCAGAATTTCAAAAATTCGCGTGAAAATATAGCAGAATAAGTATTTATGCAAATATTAATTTTAAAATTTTATTTAGCAATAATTACTGACAAGCTGATAAATTCGTCAAATTGTTAAAAAATTAGCAAATTTTAGAGTCTTACAATTCCAGTATCTCCACCTCCACTCTTCGGTTAAGTGCTCTTTTTTCAGGGTCACTATTGCTGTATAAGGGTTGAGTGGGGCCATATCCCTGGGCAACGACCCGCTTCTTGGATATTCCCTTTTCTATCAGGTAATTCATAACGGCCTCAGCTCTTTCCTGTGAGAGTTTCATGTTTGATTTATAGTATCCCTGATTATCTGTATGGCCTTTTAGCTCAATTCTCATTGATGGGTTTTCCGTCATCATTTCATACAACTTATCCAACTCAGCCTCAGATTCCGGCATAAATTCAGACTCGCTCTGTACAAAAAACAAATTGTTTAACTGAACAACTTGTCCCACCTCGATCGGAATTAAATACAAATTTTTCTCGATCTCTTTGTATTCAGTCAGATTACTGAAATCGGTATTTTCAAACATCGAAATATAACCCCTGGCCTTTGCCATAAATCCGTAGGTATTCCCTGCAGGAAGCACAATTTTATACTCACCATCACCAGCATTAGATTTTGCCATTCCAACTTCGCTATCATTGTTCAGACTCTGATAATCAATTTCTGCTTCAATCGGTCGGTTGGTCTTCCGATCCAGAACCCTGCCCGTTATTAGAACAACCGGATCAGGCTTCAATTCCTTCCGCATTTCTATTCGATAAATGTTAGTTCCTGTTCCATCTTCTGTATCAGAGATAAAATATGCAAAATCTCCTTTTGCCGTCACAGTATAATATCCATCCCATGCCGCCGAGTTTATCTCATCACCAATGTTAACTGGTGTTGTCCATCGTGTCCAGCTCTCATCCAATCGCTTAGTATAAAAAATATCAGAGCCTCCGACTCCTCCATGGCCATCCGATGAGAAATACAATGTTTTGTTGTCAGATGCAAGAAAAGGCGCATATTCCACCTCTGAAGTATTTATTGTCACCCCTAGATTTTTTGGCGTGCTGAATGTACCATCAGGATTTCTAAAACTGATATACAAATCCTGGTCTCCATGAGAATCAGGCATTTGTATTGCCATTAATAAGTAAGTGCTACTATTCGATAAATAAAAATCCTGGTATTGACTTTTATTTTCAAAGCCACTGATACTTAAGCTTACAGGTTGGGTCCATCCATTCCCTAATCTATAAGAAACAGACACCCCTTTTCCTTTCACAGATCCATCTTCACCATAAGAATTGATTACCAGCATCGTATTCCCATCTGGAGATATAGAGCATATACCATTAGGCTCTTTATCATTTAACGGAGCTCCAATGTTTTGAGCCAACCTCCATTTTTCATTTACCAAATCCGAAAAATAAATATCCTGTGGATCACGCTTACCTCCAATATTGGATGGGTAATCCTGCCTGGCAAAATATAATGTGCGGCCATCAGGTGAAATAACTGGCTTGATCTCCTGGTATTCTGTATTGATGAACCCGCTCAGTTTTTCTCGTGTAGCGGAAAAGCTAATTTCTTCTTCAATGATAGTTTTATCGCTCTTTGTAATAGCTTGTTTTTGTTCCTCGGACAACCTTGAATCGCTTAACCCAACTGCATCAATTTGACTCCATCCACCCGCATTCAGGCAATTAACATGAAGGGTAAGTTTTTTGATAATTATTTCCACATCATCTAATGGAATTGTCAATAAACGGGAATAAATACCAAGGTCCTGAGCTTCCTGTTCATAAATAATGAATTCCGTACCAGCTTCATCGAACGCTACAACTTTTGAAACACGCCCTGGAGCAAAACTTTCTGCGATGACAACTTCAGCTACTTTCTTCCCATTTTCAAATCCGAGTGTGACCGTACCATAACCTTTTTCCTCCAACAAACGGAGAGCATTTTCATTTAAACTACCATAAGGATATGCATCCGGTTCTCCCAATATCTTTTCTCCTGACCATCCGCCGGTTGCTTTGAAAGAATTATACTGAAAAACTAATTCTGAAGCCCATTGAATATTTTGTCCATATAATTTTATGCATGAACTGGCTATTATGACAATGATTAGCGAATATTGCAGTAACTTTTTCATGTACTAAAAATACTAAACAAAATCAGCCCCTGAAAAAGGATGGTATCTGTACCATGTTTAATTGGGCTACAATTATTCACTATTTATTAAGATTTGAACAAATTTTACTGATTATCGAACATCAAAGTTAAGTAGAAACTATATCCAACTACTTTTATATTTGCACCAATTACATAAACAATTAATCATGAACAATTCTATCGTAAAAAGAGCAGCAGACAACATTAGAATATTATCAGCGGCCATGCCAGAAAAAGCAAATTCAGGTCACCCTGGAGGCGCAATGGGTGGAGCTGATTTTATACAAGTCCTATATTCGGAATTTCTGAATTTTGATCCGAATGACATGACCTGGCAAAACCGGGATCGATTTTTCCTTGATCCGGGACACATGTCGCCCATGTTGTACTCTATCTTATCGTTTGTTGGCACTTTTTCGATGGATGACCTTTCTAATTTCAGGCAATGGGGAAGTGTTACGCCTGGCCATCCTGAAGTTGATGTGGAGCGAGGTGTTGAAAACACTTCCGGACCATTAGGTCAAGGGCATGCTTTTGCGGTAGGTGCAGCAATTGCCGAAAAGTTTCTGGAGCACAGGTTTGGAAAGTGGATGTCCCACAAAATATATACCTACATCTCTGACGGAGGAATACAGGAAGAAATATCACAGGGAGCGGGAAGAACTGCTGGTTTTCTTGGTCTTGGTAATTTGATTATGTTTTACGATTCAAATGATATTCAGCTTTCCTCCGTTACGGATGATGTCTCTCTGGAAGACACAGCAAAAAAATATGAAGCCTGGGGTTGGGAGGTAGACACAATTGATGGCAATGATATCGACCAGATCAGAGGCGCATTAGCAAAGGCCAATAAACAAAGCGAAAAACCTTTTTTGATCATCGGAAAAACAACCATGGGTAAAGGAGCTATTACCGATGGAGGTGAAAGTTTCGAAAGAAAAGTTTCTACTCATGGTATGCCCCTGAGCGCTGCAGGAGCTTCCTTTGAAAATACAATCAAAAACCTTGGTGGGGATCCTGAAAACCCTTTTCAGATATTCAATGATGTAAAGGAATATTGGGAAGAAATAAAAAAACAAAAATCCGAATACGCTGCGAAGAAAAAAGCCGAACAAAAAGAATGGGAAAAAACCAACCAAGAATTAGCAGCCAAATGGAAATTATTCCAGTCAGGTAATATCCCTGAAATTAATTTTCAGGAAATCGCCCAAAAAGAAAACATTGCGACACGCGCTGCCTCAGGTACAATTCTTTCAGTTTTTGCCGATAAGGTAGAAAACATGATCGTATCATCTGCAGATTTATCCAATAGCGACAAAACAGATGGATTCTTGAAGAAAACCACATCATTTAAAAAAGATGATTTTACTGGGGCATTTTTACAGGCTGGCGTATCCGAACTAACCATGGGCGCCTTAGCGAATGGCATGGCGCTACATGGAGGAATTATCCCTGTATGTGGGACTTTTTTCGTGTTTTCTGATTTCATGAAGCCAACTGTAAGGTTAGCGGCATTAATGGAGCTTCCGGTGAAATATGTCTGGACACACGATGCCTTTAGAGTAGGTGAAGATGGACCGACTCACCAACCGATTGAGCAGGAAGCTCAAATAAGGCTGTTGGAAACTCTGAAAAACCACAAGGGAGAAAACAGCATGCTGGTTTTACGTCCGGCAGATGCAATTGAAACATCCATTGCATGGAAAATGGCAGTAGAAAACACCAAGACCCCAACTGCCTTATTACTGTCCAGACAAAACATCAAAGACCTTCCGGCTAAAGCTGGGTCGACAAGGTACAATGATGCGTTGGGTTCGTATAAAGGAGCCTACATTGTGAAGGATACGGATGCGAAGCCTGATGTAGTTCTTGTTGGAAATGGATCTGAAGTTTCCACTCTTTACGATGGAGCATTGAAATTGGAATCTGAAAAAGGTCTAAAAGTAAGAGTGGTATCCGCTCCTTCCGAAGGCTTATTCAGAAATCAATCTAAGGAATATCAAAAAGAAGTTATTCCTGACAAAGTGCCTGTTTTCGGATTAACTGCTGGACTTCCGTTGACACTTGAAAAGTTAGTTGGTCCTTTTGGCAAAGTAATTGGCCTTGAGCATTTTGGGTACTCCGCTCCGGCGAAAGTACTCGATGAAAAATTCGGATATACTGCAGACAATGTATTCAACAAGGTTCTTCAGTATCTGGATGAATATGAAGAAATAGTAGCTTAATTATTAAAAAAATATGTAAAAGGTTGTCTGCATTTCGCCGGACAACCTTTTTTATTTTTATAACAATTCCCATTAAAATTCGATTTTACAGGTATGCTCAAAATAGCCTGGAACGAACTTTATTGCCATTCATTGCCCACTGGACATAGATTTCCGATGATCAAATACAATCTCATTCCTGAGCAATTGATTTATGAAGGAACTATTAATGATGAAAACTTATTTTCCCCAATCCTGATTCAGGAACAAGATATACTGTCCTCGCATACCCGGGAGTATTGGGAGAAATTAAAAAATGGGACCCTTTCAAAAAGGGAAGAACGAAATACGGGATTTCCTTATTCCGAAGAGCTGGTCATGAGGGAAAGAACGATTGTTCAGGGTTCGATAGATTGTTCATTATTTGCCTTGCAAAATAGAATATCAATCAATGTTGCCGGAGGGACACACCATGCATATTCCTATAAAGGCGAAGGATTCTGTTTATTAAATGATATTGCAATCGCAGCTAATTATTTATTGAATCACACTGAAATTCAAAAAATATTAGTAGTTGATCTGGATGTGCATCAAGGGGATGGTACAGCAGAAATATTTAATAATGACCACAGGGTATTTACATTTTCCATGCATGGTGAAAAGAACTTTCCCCTTAAAAAACAAAAATCTGACCTTGATGTCCCGTTAAAAGATCATGCAGACGATAAGGAATACCTGGATTTACTAGATTGGAACTTAAAATCCGTTATTCAATCATTCCAGCCTGAGTTTATTTTCTATCAGGCCGGGGTTGATATCTTAAAAAATGATAAATTGGGTAGACTAGACGTTTCACCGGTTGGCTGCAAAGAAAGAGATCGCATGGTAATTAGTACTTGCCATGAAAATAACATACCCATTATGATTAATATGGGAGGTGGGTATTCACATAGTATCAGAGACATTGTTGAGGCTCATGCCAACACTTTCAGGCTAAGCCAGGAAATTTTCTTCTAATTCATTGTTTAAAGAGTTTGAACATAATCAGGAAGGTTTTGACTTTCACATCTTCAGACAGGCCGTATTTTTCAGTCTGACATCGACATTCTTTATGTGGTTCATCAAATTGCTGGAATGGTCCTCAAATATGGATTTTGGACCATACGGAATTTATCCACGAACATTAACAGGAAGTGTTGGAATAATTGTTTCACCTTTCATTCATGCAGATTTTATTCACCTTCTATCAAATACCCTCCCATACATTTCCTTTACTCTCCTGCTCTTTTACTTTTATAAAAATGTAGCATGGGAAGTTTTTATCTGGATCTACCTTACTACCGGCATTTGGGTTTGGGCATTTGCCCGCGAAGCTTATCACATTGGGGCTAGCGGTGTTATTTATGGATTAGCCTCATTTTTACTACTGAGTGGATTGTTAAGCAAAAACATTCAACTCATCGCAATTTCCCTAATTGTATTATTTCTTTATGGCGGAATGTTTTATGGTATTTCTCCCGAATTTGTTGCACAAAATGTGTCCTGGGAATCCCACTTATTGGGAGCTGTTTCAGGAGTTCTAATTGCTCTTTTCTTCAGAAACAGGTTAAAAGCGCAAACCTCCCCTGAAATAGAAAATGTGGAAGACGCTTCACTTTCAAGCACATCGGCAGAGAAAATGACATTTATTTATCATTACAAGGAAAGTAAGAAAGCCGAGAATAAAAACAATTAACACATTTTTACTTTGCTCTGATTCTTTATCTTTGCACCCTAAAATTATTTAATATGAAAAATTTATCCATTGTTTTAAATATCATTTTGATCATTGCAGTAGCAATATTGTATGTGCTACATTTTTCGAATAAAGCGGAGACAGTTGCAGAAAAAGAAGCAAAAGTAGTCGATCTGGATGACCTGGCTATCGCCTATGTAAATACCGACAGCGTTTTACAAAACTATGATTTTTTTAAGGAGCTTTCAGATGAATTTGAAGCGAAGCAGAAAAAGGCTGAAACCAATCTCCAGAACAGAGCAAATGGTTTGCAACAGGAATTCGTGAATTTTCAGAATACTGCTGGTAACATGACAAGAAATCAGGCCATGGCTGTTCAGGAAGATCTGCAAAAAAAAGAACTTAACCTAAGACAATACGAACAGACTCTGAGACAGGAACTTATGCAGGAAGAGGCAAAAATGACTGATCAGCTCTACACAAAACTGACAGATTACCTGAAAGACTATGGAACTGATAACCAGTTGCAATTAGTTTTGACATACACTCGAGGCAGCGGTGTTCTTTTTGCCAGTGATAGTCTGGACATCACCAATGAAGTGATAAATGGACTAAATCAGGAACACAAACTAAAAATTACGGAAAAAACAGATTCAACTGCCAGTAAATAAAAAACACTTTGGGGAGATTGATTCTCCCCTTTTTACTTTTCCTTCAGCTTGACCACCTCTTTTTGCAATTCCATCACCATGGATGCCAGCTTCTTCACGTCAATTTCCTCTTTATCTTTTGGATTGGGAAATGACAGACTTATGAATGCTTTTGCTTCCCAGATTTCAATCACTTCATCACCGGATATTTCATAAGCAGAATATTGCGTATTGTCGGAGACTAAAAATAATTTACCGTTTTCATCCAGATAATTAAAAACCCTTTTATAAACTATTCCTTCATTTTTGGTGACAAGAACATAGGTTGTTCCATTCCTGATTTCACGATGTGATTCAAGGTATTTGCCAATAATGATGGTTCCTGGCTGTAAAGGCAGCATGGAATCTCCACTGATTTCAAACGCCCGATAGGTAGCATTTTTAGGTAATACAGGCAACTGAAACTTTGGCAATTCTTCGATGTAGCCCGGGTCAGAATATCCGTTCAAATAACCTGCAGCGGCCTTCTGTGGAACAATTTCTATATTTTCCCTTTCTTCTGAATCGACTGTGATCGCAAGTACTTTTAACTTCTTTTGATCCTCCCTTCCGGTAGGTATGGCCGCAGTCGGTTCACTTTTTGTCAGGTCCTCACTGATCAATTTATCTACAGAAATTCCGTAGATATCCGATATGATCAGTAAATTATTAAGTCTTGGGTCTGCTCTTCCCTCCTCGTATGCTCCAAGCAACGATCTTTTTATCCCGATCTTATCGGCCATTTGCTCTTGTGTGAGTCCGCTCCGTTTTCGTAAAAATTTAAGGTTTTGGCTTATGATACTCATACTTATTTGATTTGTAGCTTTTTCTGCATTTCACCTGTTTTATTTCTTCCTTGCATTGCAGTTTGAATACATGCCTGAATCTAATTCTTAAATATCAGGATATCTTTCAATTGTCGATTATTTTTTCGCTTGATTGAAAACAGATTGTTTTGGTAAAAATTTTCATACCCACCTATATTTTCCAGTTTTTCCTTCAGCTCTGTGATCACCTCTTTCAGAGACCTCTTCGAATCGACCAAAGTATATCCGTACAATTTCTGATTCCTCCTGCCGGTCAGATAAAATTTCACCTGACACTTACCCGAATGCAATTTTTTACTCTCAATTTTCAGTTGGGTCTTTCCGGCATTTTCGATGTGTACTCCCTGCATAATTACCTCGTATTTTCAGCAAAATTCTTTTTAAAAAAAGAAAAATACTATTTATTTTAGTATTTTTACTTATAAATTTAGTTTTAATAAGCAGAATAGCAAAACAAAAGCTAAAAAATTTAGTTCCGATAACTCCAAACAATAATCTTTAGGAAATTATAAAGATATTCAGATGGCCCTCACCATTCATGACAGGACAATACTTCACATGGATCTCGATGCTTTTTTTGTATCGGTTGAGATTCTCCGCGACAATCGACTGGCAGGCATTCCTCTGATTATCGGAGGGAAAAGTGACCGTGGAGTGGTCGCTGCTTGCAGCTACGAAGCACGTAGGTTTGGTGTCCATTCTGCCATGCCCATGAAACTTGCCTTGCAGCTTTGTCCGGATGCTCAGGTCATATCCGGAGACATGGAAGCATACACACGATTTTCTACCATGGTCACGGAAATTATTGACAGCGAAGCGCCCATGTTTGAAAAATCATCAATAGACGAATTTTATCTCGACCTGTCAGGAATGGATAAATATTTTGGTTCACACAAATGGGCAATCAAGCTTCGCCAAAAAATTATGGACGAAACCCACCTACCCATTTCCATGGGGCTTTCGGTTAATAAACTCGTTTCAAAAGTAGCCACTAATGAGGCCAAGCCAAACGGACAAAGACAAATTCCCCGGGGGACAGAAGAAGACTTCCTGGCTCCCATGCACATCAGAAAAATCCCAATGATCGGAAAGAAAACCGCTGAGTTTCTATATGAAATGGGGATCATTCAGGTTAAGACCCTCCGTGAAATGCCTGTTGAAATGCTGGAAGCTGCCTTTGGCAAAAATGGACGGGTCTTGTGGAACAGGGCACACGGAAGAGATGAAAGCCCGGTAGTTCCCTATCATGAGCGAAAATCCATCAGCACGGAAACTACCTTTGAAAGTGATACCATCGACGTTTTAATGATCAGGTCCATTCTGACTGCCATGGTCGAAAAACTGGCGTTTAAATTGCGAAGCGAACAAAAGTTAACTTCGTGCATTTCCGTAAAAATACGATACAGCGATTTTGAAACAGTCAGCAAGCAAATACACATTCCCTATACTTCTTCTGATAAAAACCTGATTGCTCATGCGATGGAGTTATTTGAAAAGCTTTACACCCGTCGCGTGCTCATCCGGCTGGTCGGAATCCGCTTAAGCAAGCTGGTGCATGGAAGTTATCAAATCAGCTTGTTTGACGATACAGAGGAAGAGATCAATCTCTTTGAAGCGATGGACCACATCAAGCATAAATACGGTCCCGCATCCTTAATGAGGGCGTCCACGCTGACTGCCGGAAATCGCGTTCGATATGACTATAAAGTGTTTTCGGGATAGGGAAAAAACCGATTGGAAAAAGAGATATTTTTTTTGATTTTCAGACCATGAAATTATTTAAAAATTATTTTTCCATTCTCACAATCCTTTTTGTCATAGCAGGGTTCCTGATTATAATGGTTTATCCAAAAGGGACACTGGAGCTGATCATCAATCAAAAGCTAACAAAGCCCGCATTGGATATCTTTTTTAAATACTTCACCTACCTGGGAGACGGACTGATGTTGCTGATTTTGTTTATCGTATTTCTTTTTGTCAAATACAGATATTGCCTGATGGTTATTGCCACAGCGCTTTTCCAAACCCTGTTAATACATATAAACAAGCAATTCTTATTCAGTGGAATGCCTCGCCCAAAAGTGTTTTTAGAAAATTATGATTTATACTTTGTGGAAGGAGTAAATGTTCATGGATATAATTCCTTTCCTTCCGGACATACAGCCACGGCATTTTCCATATTTTTTTTACTTTCCATCATTGTCGAAAACAAGGGGCTATCAGTTTTATTTTTCGTGCTGGCAATAATCATAGGATTTTCCAGAATATACCTGATGCAGCATTTTTTTGCAGATGTTTACGCTGGGGCGATCATTGGATATATTTCAACCTTGCTGGCGTATTATGTCGCAGTGAATTATGGAAAATCCCCAAAATTTGAAAAAAGGCTGATTACTTAAGTATAATGATCTTATGCCGAATATTAATCTGATGATTATCTGATAACATCAGCATATAGACTCCATTGGCAATGTCATTGGAATTGATCAGGTATCGATCAAATCCCGCATCCAACTTCCCTCGTTTATAAACCGCTCCTTTCTGATCGATGAGCTTCCAATGGAGATTGTTTTCGATGATCTCTGGGAATTTAACATTGATATAGTCTCTGGCAGGATTGGGGTAAACCTGAATCGTCTCAGTTAAGTTTTGAATTTCATCCTTATCGAGACCAGTAATTAAACCGGGATCAAGCCCTGGTAAGTCAATCATTTCAGCTTGCAATACTTTGGTATCTCCTTCATCACCCGAAGTCTGCACAAATACGACCACTGCCAATTGGGTTGTATCGTAAATGACCATATCGCTTACATTCCATAAATGATGGAATTCTACCGGCACATTTAATGCAGGCTCTTCTATGATCGAACCACTTTCCGTAGGTAGCATGTCTTTTACTACATATCTCAATTCTCCTCCCAGGTCAGTGATCAATTTCTCAACAGGAACGACGTGAACGACTACCTTTCCAACACTATCAACCAATGGCTCAACGGAAGCATCAATCGTTAATTCGTTGTTTCGACCACTTGGAGTAAAACCAACGTTTATATCAAACAATGGATCTTTTAATGCATTATTGATCAGATTAGTTGGTTGAAAAGTACTGCCCGGTCGTACAAACCTTTGCGTCCCATCCATGATAATCACTGGCGTGGTGGTTAGATCGTAGATCGCCCCACGGGAATCAGGAGGGAATGAATTGTCATCATAGATCTGATCAGCCTGAGGGTATCGTAAGTGATACTGAAGAATAATTTCATCTTGATACTGGAGCGCATCTGTAACATTATACAAATCCTGATTGGATAGGATAGCCACGTTATTATTCAAATTAGTAAAATTCTCCAGCAAGACATTTCTTGTCCTTGATCCGATAAAGAAATCATCGAAAGCAAACCCATCAACATTTTCCGGGTTTTCGGAAATACTCCCGAATGCTATTCTGAATCGCACAGCACTTAGATCCGCAAAGCCAAATGTCCACAACTGATTTAAATCGTCAAGATGCCTTCTTGAAATAACGTAAGTAGTATCTTCTCCAGTCCAGCCGTGATCGCCCTGGTTAAAGCTTTCTCCCGGACTACCCAAAATACCTCTCTCGTTGAACCAGTTGAGTCCATATCCATCGTCTGAATTTCCTAAATTTGCCCAATTCCTACCTCCATCCAGACTGAATTGGATAACTGCTCCATTGAAACCTTCCGGTGTACTTGACCAGGTTGCCATAGAAATCATAGGTCTCTCCAAATATCTCAGATCAAAAGAAGGAGAATAAACAAATGAACTTTCATCAGGATTATAGGTGCCTGAAAGGTTCGTTACCCAGGCATTGCTACCGGAATTGGCATGATCAATAACAGGTCCCATTGGTAAACCAACTTCCCAACTTGAATTGGTACCTCCGGCTATCCATCCACTCGAAGTCTCAAAATCCTGGAAATATGGATAATTAGAAACCTGTGGCAGAATAGACAATGGTTGCATAATGGTATCTGAGCACCCCCAATTAGTCTCCACAATTAATTCAATATCAAATGTCCCGGAATCCAGATACATGTGTTCTACGGTTCCATATTGGCTTTTCGTTCCCGAAAACATTGTGCCATCACCCAAGTCCCACCTCACATTGGAAATTTGTCCTAAACCGTTATCAGGAAATGTTGAGTTTTCTGTAAAAGTGGTATTGTCTCCAAAAGCAATGTCGTTAACGAAGAAGTTGGCGTCAGGAACCCCTCCTATTGTCACGTTTTTGGATACGGGAGTCTTGGGACAGAATTCCTTGGTTGTTACAGTAACAGACACAGAATATAACTTAGACTCCGAAAACAAATGCTGAGGAGAAGGTAAAGTGTCAATTTCTGTCTGGTCTCCAAAATCCCACTCCCATCGGGTAATGGTATCACCCGGGAAAACCGTTTCAGCCATATATGAGATATCATTGAACTGAATAGGATCGGCGACACAGAAATTGTCAATGGTAAAGTCAACGACAGGTTCTGAATATACAATAACAGGCACAGGAACCGCGACTACCGATCCATTGATATCCGTATACGTGTAGGTCAATGTATGTGTATTTGAACTTACCAGTCCAGGATCAATTTTATATTTCCCATCTGTATCCTGAAAAACCCCGGGGCCTGACCAAACTCCACCATCCGGTACGGCTTCCAAAACTTTAATGGATGAATTTGTACATAAAGGACCAGGGTTTGTTGGCGTTACAGCTGGTAAATCAAATACAACTGTCTGTCGGGTTCTTGAGTTCACGCAACCATTTCCATCGATATATGTGTAAACAATATCATGAGTTCCATTGCCCGCTGTAGACGGGTCAAATAAATTCATTGAAACAATTCCAGGACCACTAAAAATACCACTATTATCCGGAAACCCAGTCAGAGTCTCTGCTGGATCATCTTCCTGATAAGAAGCATCCAATCCGAAAAATTCTACCAAAGGAAGTTGATTGACAGTAATGGCTGTTTGCTTTACGTCAGCGCTACATGGTCCGGATGGATCATTTGTCGTCAAAGCCAGCAATACTGTTGTTCCGGCTTCCAGTTGATTAGGAACATAATAGGTATTTAGCTGATTTACATTTCCGAATACACCAATTCCACCTGACCATGTGGCAGAGGCAGCACTTCCCGAAACCGAACCATTTAAAAATACCGTGTCACCAATACAAACCGGTGCATAGGTACCAGGATTAGAAATAGCCTGAGTATTGATCTGCAAAAACAATGAGTCGGTTCTCGCAGGACATGGCCCTGATGGGTTATTAGTTGTTAAATACAACCAGGCAAAATTATTGGTTTTATCATTGCTGCCTGGTGTGTAGCTGGCATTTAAATCTCCGTTAAAACTGAAAGTTCCATCACCCGAAGTTGTCCAAATGGCTGACGTAGCAGTTGAACCTATTGTTCCGCTAAGGTTGGCAATAGATGTTTCACAGATTATCTGGTCACTACCAGCATCAACCGTGGGAAGTTTATTGATAAATATTGTAACATTATCTGTCACTGAAGAGCATGGCCCACCAAGATCAGGGTCATTTGTGGTAATGGTCAATGTTGCGGAACCAGCAGCTATTTCGGAACTGCTAGGGATATAGTAAGAAGAAATGCCATTAATATTTTCGAAAGTTCCTGTCCCGCCACTCCAGGTTATCGAAGTTGCAGATCCACCAAAAGATCCATTCAAAAATGCCGTATCAGATTCACAAATGGTAATGTCAATTCCTGCATTAACGATTGGCGCCTGATTAATTGTAATATTCAATGAATCTTTCGCCACATCGCACGGTCCACTATTTCCAGTTCCATCAGGGTCATTGGTTGTTAAATATATTTTGACTATTCCATTGGAAATATCATTGGTACCTGGTGTATAAGTTGCATTTAGATCCCCGGCAAAACTGAATGTTCCGTCACCCGTAGTTGTCCAGGTTGCCGATAAAGATGACCCACCTAAAGATCCATTTAAAATATGGCTGGATCCTTCACAAATAACTGCATCAGTGCCAGCTTCTACGGTCGCCGCTCTGTTTATATCTATATCAATGAAGTCAACAACATCCGGGCAACTGCTCGGATCAGATGCTGTTAATTTCAAAGTAACTGTTCCAAATTCTGATAGTGTTGGTTGATAAGTTGGGGTTAAGGTCGTTTCATCCACAAGTGTACCGCTACCTCCTGATTCAATTGTCCAAAGAATATTTGTTGCACTTCCACCAATTGAAGCTCCCTCTATGGTAACTGCTGGTGTTCCTTCACAGACAACAGTATCTGTGCTGGCGTTGGCAATATTTCCTGCATTGACAGTTACGATAATATCAGAAGATGTCACACTGCAACCAAAAGCATCTTCGACCATGACATTATACCGATAAGACCCAGAAGTCGAATAGGTTATCGCCGGATTGGCAGCATTTGAAGAATAACCGGTAGCATCATCAAACCCGGTCCACAGATAAGTATAAGAACCGGCTCCACCGATCGCAGTCGGTGTACCCCCCAATACGCCAACATTTCCTTCGCAGATTGCAAAATCAACGCCCTGGTCAACTGTTAGTTCAAACACATTCAAACTAGCTGCAAATGAAGTTTGCGATGGCGTACAGACGCCTCCTACTATTACTCTGTACAAGTAATTGTTCATGCTAATATCTGTACTGCTGATCTGTAATTCATCTGTCGTTGCTCCGCTGTAGATTCCTCCATCAGAAATGTTTGACCATCCCGATCCGGTATTTAGTTGCCATTGATATGATACACCTGCTGTCACTCCCGCATCTACCGAATAAGCGACCGGTATACCTGCACATACAATGCTATCCTGTGGCTGGGTAACAATCTCGGGGGCTTCTGTCACCGTTAAACCTGCATCCCCACTAAATACCATTGGAGTACAATCACCACTTACCCTTGCCCTATAACGATAGCTGTTGATGGAACTGTTTGATAAAATCGTTAACAGAGTGGTATTTACACCACTATAGGTACCATTGTTTGACAGATCTGCCCATATAGATCCATTAAATTCCTGCCATTGAATGGTTGGGTTGGTTGTTACCCCCATATCAATGGAAAACACGGCATTATTTCCTTCACAAACAATTACATCAACAGGATTGAGCGTGACTTCAGGTACTTCTGTGATTGTTAAAGATGCTGCCTGGCTAAGTACAGGAGGAACACAATCCCCACCGACTCTTACACGATATAAATTTCCATTTAAAGAAGAAGTGACGTTTGTAATATCTAATGTCTCTGTTATAACTCCATTATATGTTGCATCATCCGATAGATCGATATAAGAAGATCCGTTATTTGTACTTACCTGCCATTGAATAGTTGGATTGGAAGTTACCCCAACATCGACTGTAAAACTTGTATTGTTCCCTTCACAAATAAGCACAGGATCAGGGTCGTCAACTACTTCAGGCCTTTCTTCGACGTTCAGTGTAGCTGTTGCACTATTTTGAGAACCGCTACATGGTGCAGCACTGGTTACTTCAACCCGATAGGCATTGCCATTCATGCTACTAGAAATAGCCGATATATTCAATGTATTGGTAGTAGCCCCACTATAAATTCCACCGTTGCTAATGAGAGCAAACCCACTGCCACTGTCCTCATACCACTGATAGCTGAGGTTTTCACCTGTCGCAACAGAACTGAAAAACACAGCTCCTCCTTCGCACTCCGTAACAGACACAGGATTGGTCGTGATCGTAATATTTTCTGTAATATCGATTGTCACTGCATTGCTAATGGCATTTGGACCGCAGGTTCCACTTACTACCGCACGGTACTGGTAATTATTATAACTCAGCGGAGCGTTCGTGATCGTCAGGTTATCCGTTGAACTATTGCTGTAGATTGCATCATCTGTCAGGTCACTCCACGTCGATCCTCCGTTTGTGCTTACCTCCCATTCCGTCGAAGCCCCCGTCCCTTCCTTGGTAATGGACAGGTTGATGACCCCTGATCCCTCACATTCACTCGTTGGCACGGTCGGCTGAGACGTTATCTGTGGTACCTGGTTGACATTTAAGGTCGCTACCCCCGTATACACCGGTGATCCGCAACTTCCCGTTATCTCTAACCGGTACTGGTAGCCGTCCCAGGCCAATGGTACATTTGATATGCTTAGTACTGTTGTTGTCTCATCACTGTATTCCGCATCTGTCCCGCTGTCTACATCCAGCCAGCCACTTACCCCGTCATTGTATTGCCACTGGTAGCTCAGGCCTGTACCACTTGCTGTCCCCTGAAACGTCAGGTTTGAGCCTTCACAACGGGTTTTATCTGTAGGTGATGTACTTACCACCGGAATTGCTGTAACTGTAACTGTGATGGTTGAATATGTACTTTCACAGCCTGAATTAGATTGTGTTACGTAAAAAATCGTTGTGCCCGGAACAGAGCTATCCAATCCTATTTCTGCTAATGGATCAGTTATTGGTCCGCTATGAATATTATTGGTCAATGTAGCATCACTATACCATTCAAGATTACTACCAGTCACCTGAAAATCACTGGCTGGAGTTGCTTCGAATTGACAATAAGCTAAAGTTGTATTAATTGGAGTTGGTACAGATGGAATATCATTTACCGTAACTGTCCTTTGAATTGGCGTTCCCGAACAACCATTTGATGTTGGAGTGATCTCATAAGTAACTGATCCCGGGTTAACACCATCAGTATTTGATAATGTTTGTATAATTTGACTCCCGCTGCCTGCACTCGCACCACTCACATTCGTGCTGCTGAATACTGTCCAGTTATAAAAGGTCCCCGATACCGAGTTCGGGTTGCTGATCATGATGTT
>CAJXNP010000003.1 GCA_913057175.1 uncultured Cytophagales bacterium | reverse complement strand
TCCTTATGTGGATACATATGGGTTCGCAGCATAAAAATTGTAATATTTTTATTGCTTAAGTCTTAGAATACTGGCGGAGAATATCTGTGTTTTTTGCATGTTAAAGTTTAACAATGTTATGGAATGCAACAGCCTCAGGGTCAGGACGGGATTTCAGAATGATCCATTTTCAAATGACACATCCCAAATAATATTCAAAATTCAATTTTCAAAAATCAAAATAGGATATAGAGAATTGTTTGGAATTTTTATTATTGATAAGTGACGCTTATTTGTTATTTGTATTTTGCCTATTGGAATTTTCCTTACTTGTCTTGTACCCTGAAAAACCACCGAGAAATGGGAATTATCGCCATTCCCGACAGGGCCAGCAAAACAAAAGAGTACCTGAGATTGAGTGAATGTGCGATGTATCCTATGATTGGAGGTCCGGCCAGGATCCCGACCATGGCATAGGTTGCAATAATAGAAATGGCCAAACCGGGGGAGTATTTTTTAGAAGTTCCAGCCAGGACAAATGTCATGGGTATGATCGATGCTGTTCCCATTCCGACCATCGAAAAGCCTAGCATAGAGATCCAGAATGTCGGGAAAATGATCGCCAGTCCAATCCCTATAAAAATTAATGAAGCACTGATAGTGTACATTTTTGGCATTCCCAGTTTTTGAATGAACCAATCACTGGCGAACCGTGACAAAGCCATACAAACCATGAAAATCAGGTATCCTGCCGTAAAAATTTCGACTTTCACCACTTCTTTGAAATATAGTCCGCTCCAATCAAACATTCCTCCTTCACAAACTGCAGCAAAAAGTGTGAGGCATCCCAGTGACATAATATGTGGATCGGGTTTTCCAAGTACGATCTTATTCCCTGAAGTTGAACGATCTCCTTTTTGTAAATGGTTGAATGTGGCGAAAGATACCAGCAAGGTAAAAATGCACACGATCATCAGATGTGTTTCTATACTTATGTCGTAAGCCAACATGAGTGTTGAGAACCCCACTCCTGCAATTCCACCAAGGCTCCACAGGGCATGAAATGAGCCGACGATCTTTTTTTTAAATTTTTTCTGTAGGGTAATGGATTGTGTGTTGATCGCAATGTTTTGGATTCGCATGGAGAAGGCAAAAATGAAGATTGCAATCACCAAAAAGGTGACCGATTCTGAGATGCCGATCATGTAAAGGAACAATGAATGGATCATGAATGCACCAATCAATGGCCATCGGCTGTCAAATTTGGCAACAAGCCAGCCTGAAATGGGTAAGCCTGAAATGGAACTAATGGGCATTGTCAAAAGAATGGATCCCAATTCAGCCTCGTTCAATCCGAATTCCAATTTTATGGTAGGAATCCTTGCCGCCCAGCTGGAAAAGCATATTCCGGCGAGAAAGAAATAAATGCTTAAAGCAATCCGCTGTTTAACCTTTTCTTCCATTTAACCTTTCTCTTCTTGTTTTTTTGGTCATGCATGAATCACATCATTTCCATATGGCCGCAAAAATAGAAAATTGGTTATTGAGTTAATAAGTTATTTGGTGATTAAGTTAATGAGTTAATGAGTTGATTGGTTGAATAGTTGATTGAGTTTCTGGCTATTTTGGTTGCTGGTTTCTTGTTGCTGGTTTTTCTTTGATAAGTTACTGGGTTGATTGTGTGAATTGGTTAATTAAGTGAATTGAGGTCATCATAATTTCCACTTTTTACTTTGCAAACTTGTTATTGAATTGATTGAGTTAATTGGGCTCGCTCTCTGCCCTTTGCTCTCTGCCCCCCCGCCCTTCACGATTCCTGTTTTCTCACACAATTCTTTTTTGATAAAAAACAAAAATCTATTTTCACCCCATAAACCGCATTGAATGAAAATTAACAACCGTTTCGGGATAGCTTCCATTTTATCTGTTTCCCTTCTCATATTTATTGTTTCTGTTTATTCAGCCTGCAATCAGGATAAAAACACGAATGCAACAGGTAATCCATCCGAACCTGCCGAATTTGAATTCCTTAGTGACGAAATATTTGTCGGTGAAAATACCTGTCGTGAATGCCATGCAGAGCAATTTGAAGCATGGCAGGGATCACACCATGATCTGGCTATGCAGGAAGCAAATGAATCCACAGTTTTGGGTGATTTTGCTGATAAAACCTATACAACTCCCGAAGGAATGAAAACCCGCTTTTACCGGGTGGGAGATGAATTTTGGGTAAATACGGAAGGAGGTGACGGGGAATATCACGATTGTAAGATACTCTATACATTTGGTGTAACCCCACTTCAGCAATACATCATTGAATTTCCGAAAGGGAAATACCAATGCCTGAGTACAGCATGGGATTCGGTTGAAAAAAAGTGGTTTGATCTATATCCCGGCTTACACGTCATTCATTCGGAATGGCTTCATCAATCAAAAGGTGCATTGAACTGGAACACGATGTGTGCGGATTGCCATTCAACGAATGTCAGAAAGAATTTTATCGAGAGAGCGGATTCATTTCACACACAGTATTCCATCATTAATGTAAGCTGTGAGGCATGTCATGGCCCTGGAAAAAGGCACGTTGAAAATGCAAGAAAAGGAGAAGGGAGTTATGCATATTCTGAAGATGAACAGCTTATGCTGACAACTAATATTTCTCCAAAAGTACAGGTTGATCAGTGTGCCCGATGTCATGCCCGACGGGAACAAATGACCCTGAGTTATAATTTCAACGGAACCTTTGTGGATCATTATTTTCCGCAATTGTTGACACAGGGAATGTACCATGCAGACGGGCAGATTTTGGACGAAGTGTATGTTTACGGCTCTTTCATACAAAGTAAAATGTACATGAACAATGTGAAATGTACGGATTGCCATGATGCGCATTCCATGGAACTAAAGTTCATAGGAAACAAACTTTGCCAGCAGTGCCATGTCCCTGAGAAGTTTGATACGCCGCAACACACCTTTCATCAACCTGATACCGAAGGATCACAATGCGTCAATTGTCACATGACCGGCAACACTTATATGGTCAATGACTACAGAAGGGATCATAGTTTCAGAATCCCACGTCCTGACTTGAGCATTAAGTATCAAACGCCTAATGCCTGTATTCAATGTCATACCGATCAAACGAATGAATGGGCATGGGAGAATTACAAAAAATGGTATGGAACCAGGGATAGCATTCACCATACAGATATTTTGGCTGAAGGAAGAGAAGGACATGCATCATCTATCCATAATCTTTTACAGTTATCATCTGACTCCCATTCACCTCCTATTGTACGGGCAACTGCGATTCATTACCTGGGAAATATGGGGAATGAACAGGCAAGTATGTCGATTGTCAAATATTTGAAAGATGAAGAACCCCTGGTAAGAGGTGCAACACTTGATGCACTCAATCCCTATCAAGTGCCAGCCCAGTTCCTAAATGATATTTATCCACTGCTTTCCGACGAAAAGCGATCGATCAGGATAAAGGCATTTAATTCATTGGTAGGTCTTCCCTTGAATCAAATACCTCAACAATATCATTCGGACTATAAAATGGCTAAAGTAGAATTTCTGGATTACCTGGAAGCTACGGCAGATTTTTCAGGTGGGCAAGCAAATAAAGCTCTTTATTACGAGCGCATTGGCGATGTGGATAATGCCATTAGGGCATATTCAAAAGCACTTGAAATTGACGACCATAATAACCGGGTTAGAAATAATCTGGCAAACCTGTATTATCAAAAAGGAGAACTTGATAAAGCTGAGAAAGCGTTTAGAAAAATAATTGAGCAGGAGCCTGAATATGGATATACCTATTATTCTCTGGGGTTGCTGCTGGCAGAAAAAGGAAAATATTCCCAGGCAATTCCGGTTTTAGAGACTGGTATCGAAAAAATGCCTGAAAATATGCGAGCCTACTACAATCTCGGTTTGATTTATCAAAACACTGGTGAGTTGGACAAAGCAGAAAAAATATTCCTGAATGGTCTTAAAAAGGATCCACAAAACGAAAGCATTCTTTATGCACTGGTTTTTTATTATGGAAATCAGCTAAAAGATATGAGTCAAGCCAAATATTATGCACAACAGCTGGTTGAGTACTATCCCAATAATCAGGAATATCGACAAATGCTTCAAAACTTAAGTCAATCCCTTCCTCAATAATTCATCTGTTCAAAATGGTTGTTTGTTTTATTGGTTTGCTATGGTGATCAACCGTTCCAAACATTTCTTCCAGTTTTTTAAATCGGTACTGAAAGATCTCACCTAATTGCTTTTTAACAATCATTCCATTCATGAGATTTCCAATAAACCCAAAGGGTAGAGAATAGTGGATAAGATCTTCCATGATAACGCCTAACTCATGTTCTTTCAGAAAATGTTTGTGATGCCAAAACTTGTAAGGCCCAAATCGCTGTTCATCAACAAAATAATTAGGTTCATCCACGTGGGTAACTTCCGTTACCCAGTCAAGAGGTATGTTAAACAAAGGACTTACTTTATAATGAATGATTTGTCCCTGATAGATCTTTCGTAGTTCTTCCTTATTAAGAATGTTGAACCCCAGGTATGCGGGTGTAATATGAGCTAAATTTTCAGGTAATGACAGGAAGTCCCAGGCTTCAGCTATGGAAACCGGCAGGATTTGAGAGGTGTGAATGGTTTGCATGGTTCCGATTATACTGTAATTTTTATAACCGGAACTCAGGAAGTTTGTTTCAGGATTTTTAATCTAATTCATCCCAGGGATCATAACCCGGGTCGTCTTCCTCTTCAAAGTTTTCAAAATCTTCAAATTCCTTTTCCATTTTTTCATCGACTTCGAAGTTGTCCCAATCCATGTCATCGTCTTTCTCAGAATAATCATCCTTCTCGTCGTAATCATCATTATTCTCTTCAAAATCCTCATCGTCATCATCAAAATCATCGTAGTCATCATCATAGCTATGTGCATTTGTGATAACATAGGAAGCATTTTCTTCAAACTCTTCGAAGTCTTTGCTTTTGTAGATTTGAGCTTTCATTCTTGATCTAATTCTTTTAAATCAGTTACTATAATTTCTATTGAATTGCATTAAGTTTAAAGTTTTTAAAAAACCACTGGTAAACTGCCTTTTCCATTACGAAAATACTGTATTCTAATCTTAAGAAAGACATTTTTTTATGAATAAATTACATATCGTTTTCCTTACAAAATTTATCAAAATTAGTTTCTAAAAACCCAATTAAACAGTCAAATTTTTTTTATCTCCTAGACCGTATTAATTTTAGAAATATTTATTCAACCTACCTTTATATTTCTTTTAAGTTGGTGGTAACTCATTACACAAAAAATATTTTAAAATCATGAAAATAGGATTTATTGGCTTAGGCAAAATGGGCGGCAAGATGGTGGAACGCCTTTTAAAAGATAAACACGAAGTTGTAGTTTATAACCTGACAAAAAAGGAAGTGGACGAAGCTGTTAAAATAGGCGCTATCGCTTCCAATGATCCGGAAGATCTGGTGAGTAAGCTTCGCGACAGAAAGATCGTTTGGCTGATGGTGCCGGCAGGTGCACCAGTCGACCAGACCATCATAGAGCTCGAGGATGTGCTTGAGCCCGGAGATATTGTTATTGACGGAGGAAATAGCTTTTGGAGAGAGAGCATAAAAAGGTATGAAAAACTTCAGGATAAAGGAATACACTACATAGATTGCGGAACAAGTGGGGGAGTATGGGGATTGCAAAACGGGTACTGCCTGATGTACGGAGGTGACAAGGATGCGTGTGACTATGCAGAACCAATCTTTAAATCATTAGCACCAGAGAATGGCTATTTATATTGTGGTGAGAGTGGAGCCGGGCACCTTGTAAAAATGGTTCACAATGGAATCGAATATGGAATGATGCAAGCCTATGCCGAAGGTTTTGAAATCATGAAAAGCTCTCCTTACAATGTCGATCTCGAGAAAGTGTCAAAGGTTTGGATGCAAGGGTCAGTTGTGCGGTCATGGTTGCTCGAATTGATTGGAAACGCACTGGAAGAAGATAGTGAACTAAGCAAGATCAAAGACTATGTTTCTGATAGCGGAGAAGGTAGGTGGACCATTCAGACAGCCATCGATTTCGATGTGCCGGCTCATGTCATAACTGCATCTCTTTATACCCGTTTTCAATCAAGACAGGATAGCTCGTTTGCCATGAAAATGCTCGCTGCTATGCGTAATCAATTTGGTGGACATGCAATGAAAAAATCTGATTAAAACAATCCATGAAAGTAAACATCAACGCCGAAGACCAGATACTTGTCATATTCGGAGCATCAGGGGATTTGACCTATCGAAAGTTGATCCCTGCCGTATTTGATCTGCACATGCAGGGACTATTGCCAGATAATTTTGCTGTTCTTGGAGTAAGCAGGAGCGAGATGAGTGATGAAGATTTCCGAACTCGTATGTCACAGGGTATCAAGGAGTTTGCACTCTTCAAGGAAGCTGATGATAAAACATTACATGAGTTTATCCAATGCCTTTATTACATATCTATAAATACCAAAGAATCAAATGATTATGGTATTTTATCTAATAAATTAGTTGAACTGGATAAAGCGCATAATACTAAAGGCAATTATATCTTTTATTTATCTGTTCCTCCTTCTCTTTACAAGATGATTCCAGGTTTTCTTTCTGAGCAGGGATTGACTAAAAATGGTCAGTCATTTAGGAGGTTGATTGTTGAAAAGCCTTTTGGTTCTGATCTGGAAAGCGCCAGAGACCTGAACAAGTTTTTACTCGACAATTTCGAAGAAGACCAGATCTACCGGATCGATCATTACCTGGGAAAGGAGACAGTACAAAATGTCCTGGTGACCCGCTTTGCCAATAGCATTTACGAGCCTTTGTGGAACAGGAATTTTATTCATCACGTTGAGATAACCGCAGCTGAAAATATAGGAGTTGGAAGTCGGGGTGGATACTATGAAGATTCAGGGGCTTTGCGCGACATGCTTCAAAATCACCTGCTTCAATTGGTTGCTTTGATTGCCATGGAACCTCCGACAGTCATTAATGCAACTTCTATCCGAAATGAGAAATTAAAAATATTTCAGTCCCTGCGACCTCTTAAAGAAAATGAACTTTTCAAAAATGTGATCAGAGGACAATATGGTGCAGCGAATGTACGGGGTGAATATCAAAAGGGATATAGAGAAGAGCAGGGTGTAGACCCCAATTCGCGCACAGAAACTTTTGTTGCCCTCAAACTTTTTATCGACAACTGGCGATGGGGGGGCGTGCCGTTTTACTTACGGACCGGTAAGCGACTTCCAACCAGGGTGACAGAAATTGTTATTCACTTCAAGCCCACGCCTCATCAGTTATTTATTGAAAATAAGGAGTTTTGTACAGATGGTAATATTCTGGTCATTAGGATCCAGCCGGACGAAGGTATATTGCTGAAGACAGGTATGAAAATTCCAGGTTCCGGATACAACGTCAAAAACATTAATATGGACTTTCACTATAAGGATCTGCAGGAAACTTATGTGCCTAGCGCATACGAGCGGTTACTTCTGGATTGTATGATCGGTGATGCTACTTTATATGCAAGGGGGGATAGCGTGGAAGAAGCCTGGGAGTTTGTTCAACCTATCCTGGATTTTTGGAAAAACAATTCGGATGCTCCTTTGTACCAATACCCATGTGGAACCTGGGGGCCTGATGTCGCAGATACTTTGATAGAAGAGAAACACCTGACGTGGAGATACCCTTGTAAAAACCTGGCGGATGATGGGATCTATTGTGAATTATAAATATGGATAAAATAAAAATATTTAACAGTAAGGCCGATTTGTTTTCAGAACTCACACAACTGATCCAATCGGAATTAGATTCAAACGACAGAATAAACATAAGCTTATCAGGAGGATCCACACCCAAATCCCTTTTTCAGTTTTGGTCTGAAAAGCATCAATCGGACATCAGATGGGATAGCATTTGTTTTTTTTGGGGAGATGAAAGATGTGTCCCTCCCGATGATGAACAGAGCAATTATGGGATGACCAGGAAATTTCTTTTTGATCCTTTACAAATTTCTTCTGAAAATATTTATCGGATAGAAGGTGAAAATGATCCCGATGAAGAAGCCTTGAGATATGCTAATATCCTTGATGATTTGTTACCTCAGAAAGATGGTTTGCCACGATTTGATATCATGATACTGGGTTTGGGTGACGATGGACATACAGCTTCCATTTTTCCTCATCAGATCGAACTCTGGGATTCAACTGAACATTGTGTGGTAGCAACTCATCCCTATACCGGGCAAAAAAGAGTTAGCTTATCCGGAAGGATGATCAACAATTCGGGAATTGTTGTTTTTCTGGTAACTGGTGGAAATAAAAAAGATGTGGTGGAAAAGATCTTAAATAGCCGGCAAGAGGTGAAAAACCTTTTTCCGGCTGCTTTGGTCAGCCCTTCCTCAAAAAAATTAACCTGGTATTTAGACTCAGAAGCGGCTGGTAATTTGAAATGAGCCGTCATAAAATAATTTTATTGGCTTTAGCAACTTTGATCATCATGGGTGGGTTGGGATTTTACCTTACACCACTTACCCGTGATCAGAATATTTTTGATTTTTTGAAGGGGATTTTTCACTGGTTCTACCAGATCATCCTTGGAATAGCTTCAGGATGGATTTTAGCTTTTATTGGTTGGAGAATTATAAAATTGCCTTTTTCAAAACCGGTTCGGGATTTTTTTACTAACCTGATCAGTAACCTGGAACTTACACTTCCTCAAATTATTTTCATCAGCTTTTGTGCGGGGGTTGGAGAAGAATTTTTGTTCAGAGGTGCCATTCAGCCCTTACTAGGGATTTGGGTGACATCCATTATTTTTGTTTTCATTCACGGATACCTTAATCCACTCAATTACAGACTTTTTGTATATGGTATCTTCATGACCTTTGCAATAGCAATTATTGGTTACATTACGGAATATGTCGGTATAATCAGTTCGATGCTGGCACATACTGTGATTGATATTTACTTACTTCGTAAGTTGTCAAATCCGTCCTGTTAGCGACTTTTTTCATCAACCGAGGCAACTATTATTTTTTTCTTATTGTATAGGCAACAAATGATGGCAAATATTGTCCAACCTCGATAACCATAACGAAATCAACAAGCATTTGAAAGGATGCCTTAAAAATGACCGGAGGAGTCAAAAGGCAATCTATCAGATGTTTTATTCATACGGAATGAGCGTATGTATCAGGTATTCAAATGACAGGGATGAAGCTGTAGAAATATTAAATGAGGGATTTATGAAGGTATTTACCAATTTAAAAAAGTTTGATCTGTCGAAACCGTTCAAACCCTGGCTTCGCAAAATATTGATCAATTGCTCGATCAATAACTTCAAAGCCAAACAGAAAAAATTCCTGGAGGAATCAATTGAAGAGTCTAAAGGGAAAGAAGTTCAGGAAGAGATCATAAGCGGGATTTCTTATCAGGAAATTGTTGAAATGATCCAAAAGCTGTCTCCGGCGTATCGAACAGTTTTTAATTTATATGTAATAGAGGGGTATAAACACGAAGAAATTGCCGATATGCTGGGTATCTCGGTTGGAACCAGTAAATCAAATTTGGCGAAAGCGAAGAAAAATTTAAGGGAAATTCTCAATGAGTTTTTCCAGGATGATTATGTCAAAACAAAATAAGGATCGGTTAGAAGAATTTTTCATTAAGGGCACTCAGAATTACAATTTTGAGTTTAATGAAGGCGACTGGAAAAAGCTTGAGAAAAAGCTGAACAAGGTCGACAACGGGGGATTTGTGCCTTTCTGGAGAAGTAACGGTTTTAAAATATTTTTGGCATCACTGGCAGTGGTGATAGCTGCTATTTTATTCTTACCGGTAAATAAATTCCTTGATGAAGATGATCAGATTACTGAGAAAGCTTCTACTGACCCCCGTTTGACAATTGAGGATTCAGACAGACTTGAATCCAATGATGAGGATGTTCAGGAGGGTAGGGTAAATAATGACAAGGATAATCAAAGGCAAAGCGCTATTTCCTCTGGCCAAGTGCCGGAAAGTAAATCAGGTGACAATAAGTTGGATGAAGAAAACCCAACCATAAATAATCAATTTCAACATCAACCAAACAACCAAAATTCCTTTCAAGGCCAGATTTCTGATCATGGTAATTTGACATTGGAGGAAGAGAAATCATCAAGTGCAGGTGTCCCCTCCTTTAATAAATCAAATGAGAACTTGATTTACGGAACTGGCCAGAATCAATATGAAGTCTACAGCATCGTTCCAATTGGTTTGCAGGAAAATGAAATCATCCTGACAGGGGTGGAAATTAGAGGTTTGGAGAATGCAGGGGCAAAAGAGGAGGCGGTGTTGACGGAAGGTGAATTAATTGAAGAGGAAAAAGATCAATCTATTTATCAACCCACTTTTTCTGTTGGTATTACCATATCTCCGGATTTTAGTACGGTAGGGATTCAGGGATATTCCAAACCGGGAACCCGTGTAGGAGGATTACTTACCTTTTCCCTATCAGAAAAATTTGCTCTCAGAACAGGGGCCATTTTAACGCAAAATATCTACTCAGCATCAGGGGATCAATACAAACCCGGCTCTGGTGGTGGCTATGGTTCATTTCCAACTCCTGAAGCAGCAACTGGTGAATGCAGGATTGTAGATATCCCCATTTCGTTAAGGTACAATTTCTCACAGGCCGGAAGGCACAAATGGTATTTGATGGGAGGGTTTACATCCTATGTCATGCTGGACGAAAAATACGATTTCACTTATGTAAATAATAAACCACCAAACGCTATTGATTCATGGGAATCTGATGGCACATCTGCACATATTTTTGGATTGGTCAACCTATCAATTGGTTATGAACACTTCATCTCTCAAAAATGGTCTTTTCAGGTAGAGCCATTTATTAATATACCGGTGACGGGAATCGGCTGGGGTAATGTAGATCTCTATTCCGTTGGGTCTTATTTTACCATAAAGCGGAACTTTTATAAAAGTAAAGAATGATGAGCAATTAATATTTTTTAGGTGTTTTTAAGATTATGGTCGCTGGAATATGATTAAACATTCTGTTTAAGGTGGAAAAGAACTGTGAAAAAAGAATTAGAGTAAGATAAAGGATAAAATAGTAAGGTTTCAAACAGGTTAAATAAAGAATATGGTATCACGAAATATAAATAGCAGTGAAAGATAAATACATGAAATTATCCGGTTTATTAATGATTTTGGTCACGTTGTCCCTGTGTTTGCATTCCTGTGGGGAAGAGGAAACGCCAGACGATGGTAATGGAAATAACAATGACCCGTGTGAAAATACTGCCGAATTAAGCATCGACGAGCTTATACATTCCTTTGAAGATCAAAGTACTGGAAGAGTAGAAATAGGATTTAGTGGAGGAAATGGAGGACTGGAGTTTACGCTGGACGGCACAACTTCTAATACAACTGGGGTTTTCGCAGATCTTCCCGCGGGAAATTATACGGTAACTGCAACAGATGAGAGTGATTGTATTTCTTCTATTGATTTTGAAATATTGGAATTTCCCGAGGTCAGTTTTGCCGATGAAGTGTTTCCCATAATCCAGGCTAATTGTGCAGTATCCGGATGCCATGTTGCTGGCAATGGAATACCTGTTTGGGATGATTATACAACTATAGCGGAAAATGCAGATAGAATTTACTTTCGGGTTGAGGGGAAGACAATGCCTCCTGAAACATCCGGAAACAGTCTTACTGAAGATGAAATTGAAACCATTCTTAACTGGATAGATGTAGGAGCGCCCAATAACTGATTTATTATGAATAAGACATTTTTTCTACTTATCGTATTAACGTTTCCGATTTTTTGTTTTGCTCAAAAGTACAAATCGATTAAAAGCTATGTCCGGTTTTATTCGGAGGCCCCGGTCGAAAACATTGAGGCGGTTAACACTAAAAGCACAAGCATATTTGATGCCGGCTCAAAACGGATTGCCTTTTCTGTGCCAATCAGGGATTTTTATTTTGCCAAAGCTCTAATGCAGGAGCATTTTAATGAGAACTATATGGAATCCGAAAAGTATCCAACCGCAACATTTAGCGGCCAGATTGTCGGACTTGACCCTAACTCCAGTGCCACGCAGCAAGTGAAAGCAGAAGGAAAACTCAGTATTCATGGAGTGGAAAAAGATGTTGTGATTGAGGGAGAGTTAAAACCTGGAGAGAATTACATAAAAGTAAAATCCAAATTCATGGTCAAATTAGAAGATTACAATATCAAAGTACCCAGTATTGTCACTTACAATATTTCCGAGATCATAGAAGTGACCGTGCTGTTTGACTACGCCAAACTATGATGAAAATTATCCATTTGAAAAGAAATCGAAAATGAAAAAAATACTATTGATCATCTCCGCATTGGGCTTTTTGTATTCGTGTGCATCTGATAATTATGAGGAGTATTATCTGGATGAAAATGACTTTTGTGCCACAGCCAATATTTCATTTAGCAATGATGTACAACCGGTTATTGATGCTAATTGTGCAGTTGCTGGTTGTCATGTACCTGGGAATGGAATACCAGTCTGGGATTCGTATGAAACAATTTCGGCATACGCAGATAGGATCGCTGAAAGAACCCTCAATGGAGAAATGCCACCTGCTTTTTCAGGATACAGCTTATCGCTTGATGAAATACAAGAAATTCAGTGCTGGGTGGAATCCGGAGCTCCAAATAATTAATTACAACCATTTAAAAACTATCAACATGAAAACAATCAAAATAATATTACTGATGGCGATTTTGCCTTACGTTTCAGTGGCTCAACAATATAAGTCTACTGAAAGCTATATCAGGTTTTTTTCAGATGCTCCACTGGAGGATATCGAAGCAGTGAATGAAAAGGGAGTAAGCGCCTTCAATGTAGAAACCGGAGAGATTGCTTTTTCTATTCCCATCAAGGGTTTTCAATTTGCAAAATCCCTTATGCAGGAACATTTCAACGAAAACTTCATGGAGTCGGATAAATACCCAAGAGCAACCTTCAAGGGGAAAATTTCAGGATATGATCAAAACAAGTCCGGTTGGCAACCCGGTACGGCAAATGGAACCATGAATATTCATGGTGTAGAAAAGGAATTGAAAATCGATGGAGAGTTACAGATAAGTGATGGTAATGTTAAGATCAAATCGGTATTTCCTGTAACCGTAGCCGATTACGAAATCGAAATCCCGAAAGTGGTTTTTTATAACATAGCTGAAGTAGTAGAAGTAACCATAAATTTTGAATATGCGAAAAATTAATCCCAACTCAAGACGAATTTTATTCTCGATAGGAATATTGTTACTATTTAATCTGAGTACGATGGCTCAGGATGATTTGCTGGAAATGCTGGAAGAAGAGCAGGAACCCGAGTCTACTCCTGTAAGTGCTACATTTAAATCTACAAGAATCATCAACGGACATTCGATTGAAACCAGGAAAGCCGGTAGCATGGAGGTCATCATTCAGCACCGGTTTGGCCGCATCAACTCCGGTATTGAAAATTTCTTTGGTCTGGATGAGGCATACATCCGGATAGGACTCGATTTCAGCCTGACTGATAAGTTGACAGTAGGTATTGGCAGAAGCTCGGAAAAAGCGACTTATGATGGTTTCCTGAAATATAAATTTCTGGAACAAAAAAGTAATGGAGGGTTTCCATTTACTGCTACGGCGTTTTTTAGCGCTGCAAGTGATACCCGCGATCGGCCGGTTGAGGTGGATTTTAAACACACACTTTCTTATGTCGGAGAGATCCTGATCGCACGTAAGTTCAGTCCTGGATTTTCCCTGCAAATGATGCCAGTTTGGGTACATCGAAACCTGGTAGAAACACCAGAAGATGTCAATGATGTATTCGCACTCGGTATTGCGGGCAGGCAAAAGATCTCACGACGTTCAGCCTTGACATTTGAATATTATTATCAATTCAATAATACGACTGATTCGCCCAATTATAATTCTATTGGACTTGGAATCGATATTGAGACAGGTGGACACGTCTTTCAAATTCACGTCACAAATTCCAGGGGTATGATTGAAAAGGAATTCATTGCGGATACGGATGGTGATTTTTGGGATGGAGATATTCATATCGGGTTTAATTTAATCAGGGTATTTCAACTGAAACGTGACGGGAAACCTCCAAAACCGATGGAAGGGTATTAAAATTTATTAATTATCACTAAAACACCTAAAACTTAACATATTCAGTTATTTTTAGCTTTTCCAACAATTCAAGGAAAAGCATATGTTCAGCGCTTTGTGCAAATTATTATTGAAGCTATGGGGATGGAAAATCGACGGATCTTTTCCTGATCTAAAAAAATATGTGATTATCATTGCTCCCCACACGAGCAATTGGGATTTTTATCTATGCGTACTGGTAAGAGGCGCTACCAAGCTCAAAGCCAATTTCCTTGGAAAATCTTCGCTATTCAACCCCCCACAAGGATACCTTTTCAGAGCGTTGGGGGGCCACCCGGTTGACCGATCAAAACATACCAAATTGGTAGATAAGGTTATTGAGATTTATCAAACCAATAAAGAATTCAGGTTAGCCATGGCGCCGGAAGGAACAAGAAAAAAAGTAAAGGAATGGAAGACCGGATTTTACTATATCGCCCACGGAGCTGCTATTCCGATTGTCATATCTGCCCTGGATTATGGAACCAAGACTGTAAAAATTTCCGAACCTTACTATACTAGTGGGAATTTACAGCATGACCTCGAAGAGATAAAATCGTTTTATATTGGAGTGGAAGGCAAGTACGCCTCGTAAATAAAATATACAAAACTCAATCATGACCACTAAAAGAAAAAAACAAAAAGCCTGCTGAATAATATTATCAGCAGGCTTTTTCAGCATTCTATTTTTAATAGAGCACTAGCTCAATTCATTTAAAAATCTAGGATTTCCACCTCGAAAATCAATGTTTCAAACGATGGTATGGCCACATATCCTGTCTGAGTGAAACTCCCATTTTCTCCATAAGCTACATGTGAAGGGATAAATAACACTATTTTGGTGTCTTTCTTTAAACCAGTCAGACCGATTTTCCAACCTTCGATTAAATTGCCAATGTTAGTGAAAGTGGCATTATTGCTTTCGTCAAAAGTCTCGCCATTGATCAATGATCCTTTGTAAGCAACCGTTACACCCGAGTTTGAGGCAATTGTTTCATCTCCGGTTCCCTCTTCAGTAATTATCCTGTAAACACCGTTAGCCAATTCTTCCGGGTCAGTAAATTCTGCTTCAGTGATAAGCGAGTTGATGACCTGATCTTCGTGGTCTTTTTGTTCATTCTCTGTTCGCTGTGCGATCGCTTCGATTTGAGCGACAATTATTTGGTTAGAGTTAATTGTAATGTCATTGAATTCTCCGGAAAGAGAGCCAAACATGTATCCTGAAGCGATATAAAAATCGGATTTGTCGCCTACATTCATGTGTCTTACCACCTCATTCAACCCGATAAAATTACCTGCGACTCCTTCTACAAAAAAGCCCTTATTCGGAATGAAGGTATACGAAGTGTCTTCATAAAACTCTTCGCCTGTATCAAATTTTCTCAATGTAAAAGATATCTCAATAATTTGCGATGGGCTGATTTCAGTACCTGTTCCATCTGTTATACTAGCTTCATAAATTCCATCTATCACTTTTTGGTTTGGAATGCTATTATTCGTCAAAAACGCTTCAATCATTTCCGAATCGGCGTTTAACTGCTCATTGAAATTATCCCCCTCTTTCTCATTACAAGAAAAAATTAATCCTGATAACGCCATCAGCATTAATGCTTTTACAATTCTGTTCATACCAACAATGTTCAATTTTTAAAAATTTTTAAATGTTAAAGTCAAATTCTGGTCTTCTAAAACAGACCATTTACGCTAAGACAACTTTTCTCCCTTAAAGGTTCGAATGCTCAAAATTTAAAATGAAAAATTCACACCAGCTGTTACCTGCAATCCTCTGACCGGATAACGGTATAATGTTTCATATTTTTTCCCAAGCAAGTTATTAAGCATAATAAAGGCCCCCGCACGTTCTGAAAACTTGTAATTAATCTCCGCATTCAGATCAAGAGAACTAGACAGGGATATTGTTTCTAAAGTATTTGGATCAAGAGCTTTGATTCCGGACAGCACCCTGAAATCCGTAGAAACAATTATCTTTTCAAAGATGTTATACCAGCCGCTTATGCCCATATCCAGTTTAGGTCTGTGCCAGGCTTCTTCAAGATCTCCGGTTCCATAACCAAAATATTTAAAGCTGAGTTCAGCACCGTATTTTTTTGCGATGGTATAATTTAAAAATCCCTGAAATTTCAAAAGTGTTGTGTTGTCATCGTCGTAGATCACATTAAACTTATTTGTTTCAACGCTGTCATTGACAAAGAAATACATGTTCTTGTATCCTGAAAAAGTCAAAAGCGCTTTATAGCCGAGGTTATTCAGGACTGTTCCTCTTATTCCACCTCCCAATTCGAGGTTTTTAATGGTATTGAAAATAGGCGTGTTTTGGGCAATATAAGGGTTAGCCTCAGTGATGCTGATAAAATTCACTTTGTCAACATTGCCATCAAATAGTGCAAATGCTATCAGGTTATCAGAAAGATAGTAATCCGCTGTCACCGCCGGGAAGATGGATATTTTGCGGACATTGTCACGGTCATCGCTGTTTGAGATTACCCTGAATCCTGCCTTTATTTTCCATAATCCTTCTTCAATGGTAGCATAGGGATTGAAGGATAGCAGATTCCTGTTTGCCTTTAATACATTGTTATAAGAACGATAGTCAAACTCTACATCCATTCCCGCGCCAATATCTTCTGTTACTGGATAGTACCCAAAAATATTCGCATTGAACATATTTTCAGAAGCATCAAATTTGTCTCCTTTGTAGGCATACTTTATTTCAGCTTTTAAGTCCAGATCTGAGTCAGGATTGGAGTTTTCTATTGTCGTCCCAATTTTGAAAGTATTGAATACCTGCCGGAGTGTGTCTCTGTCAACTTCAATCCCATCATCATAACCATAAAAATGATAAGCATCCAGGTTATAGCCAATCGACCCGCCAACGGTTGCATTGTTTGTCATGTATTTTCCAAAAAGCCTTAATTCGGATTGTCCATCTCCTGAATTCCTGCCATCTACAGGGCCTTTTAAAGCTGAGTGATGAAAAGCTGATGCGCCATAGCTAAGTGAGTTGCTTTGAACATTGTTAAAGTAAAGTGCCAGATATGGACTGATATAATTTCCAATTCCTACCTTCACATAGTTTCCATACAGCTGAGGAGGACGTTCAGTTTTTATTTTCAAGACCCGAAGCGTAGGGGTCAGATCCGGAATAATGGAATTATCTACATAGGAAACATCGTAATTTAAGTTTTCTGAAGTGGACTGTATAACTGGTGGTGGAGGAACTTTTTCAAAGTTTCTGTCAGCCTCAGGTAGTTCAATTTCAAGATTTTTGTCTATGACAACCTGTCGTTCTTCGATTTCCCCACTTCCTTCTTCGGGAACGTCCTGACCATAAACTTCGGGCAGGAAAAAATTGGCTGTAACGATTAAGTATAAAAGTCTCTTCAGCATAACTGTTTATTCCGGGTTAACAATTTCCAATGTGTCGGGAGCTTGATCAGCCACTTCAATGGTTTGCTCCAGTTTATTTAATTTCGTTTTTGCCTCATCTACAATTTCAGCATCGGAAGCATTTTCTATAATCGATTCCAAGGTTGCTTTTGCCTGGAATTGCTCGTTCATGGCGATGTAATTGTCTGAGATCAGTAAAAATGATTTACCAAGCCAATACTCGTACATGGAAAAATTTTTACTCAGGTCAAAGAGGGTTTCCAGTGAAGATTGATAATTTCCTTTTTCATAGTAGATCCTTGCCAGTAAATATTGAGACTCGGCTCCATATTCATCTTTTGCTGTATTGGTCGCGGTGAGGAAATAGTCAGATGCTGCGTCGTAATTTTTCCTTTCATAAGCTGACTTGCCTAAAAAGAACAGAGCCCTGTTTTCGGCATCTGCGACCACCAAACCCTGATCGAGAATAAGGTTTGCATAATAATTCACAGAATCATACTTTTTCAATTCATAGTAGCTTTCCATCAAATAAGACCATGCCTGGTATTGTTCTTTTTTATTTTTTGCCAAAGCTTCTGATTTCCTCAAATAACCAATGGCTTCCTGGTAATTATTTTGTGCCAGATTGATTTCTGCTATTCTGTCAATCACACGCGAATATCTCAGGTAATTAGTGTTGTCCGATAACTTTTGAAATTCAGAAAGGGCAGATCCGAGATCCTGAATTCTGTAATACGAATCAGCCAAATAGTAAGTGGCATCGCCGGAAAAGCTACTTTGTGGATAAGCATCCAGAAAGGATTTCAAAGACGGAATAGCCTGCTGGTATTTCTGACTAAAATAAAGGGATTTTGCCGATTCGAACTCGATGTTTTCCAGATTGGTTTTATCCGGATTGGATGCTTTATAGGCGGATAAATAGTCACCAAACTGATCTGATTGCCCAAGGGAGCTTAACTCCTGTTGCAGTCCCAGCAATGCATTTTCCGATATAGAATGATTAGGAAATTGTTGCAGGATCTGCTTGTAATCATTCGCTGAGCCCTGATGGTCTCCTTTGTTGGATTTGGCCAGCGCCCTGCTTTGAAGTGCATAAGGCCTGAATGGACTGGATGAATAGGCATTTAGCAAATGATTGAACCCTGAAATAGCTACATCATAATTTCCTCCTTCAAAATTGAATTGTGCTTTTTGAAAAACAGCATCATCAATATAGACAGATCGGGGATAGTTATTGATCACCTCATCAAAATTATTATTGGCCCTTGCAATATTGTTGTTGATGCCGTTGATCAGTCCTTTTTGATAATAAGCATAATCCATATTCTGAGTCCGGATCTGGATCAGCTTGTCATAGAAATTCAGAGCGGCATTATAGTCTTTAGTGGTATAATAACAATCTGCCAACCTGGTCAAAGCATCCGTATAATTGATTGTGCCAAAACCATTATCTACATAATATTTAAAGTGTGGTAAAGCCCTTCCGTATTCTTTTTCATTATAATAGATGTATCCGGTGCTATATCTGGATTTCAAATATTCTTCCGTTCTTCCGTTGGGATCTTCCCGAAAAATAGAGGAATAGCTGTTTCGTGCGTCATCGTATTGACCCATCAAATAATAGGTTTCACCTTTCCAGTAGGCGACCTTTATTTGTACAGATTTGTCTATAGCATAATCGTCTGATTTTTCGAATAAATCGATCGCCTGGTAATAATTTCCGGAATTAAACTGCCGTGCGCCCTCGTTAAAGGTAATTTGCTGGTAAGCCCTTTTCACCTTATCACTTTTTACCTCCAGTTGTTCAAAATGTCTGATAGCAGCGTCGTAATTGTTGGTGCGAAAATATGCGTCTGTTAATAATTCGTTGAGCTCCATGGAATTTCTTTCGGTTGGATATCTTTCCATGTAAGAATTGAAAGCATTGATAGAAGCGCTGTAATTGCCTAGCTCATAATTTACCTTGGCAAATAGATAGTGGGATTTCTTTTGGATGTCTTTGTCATATTCAAGATCCATGGCAGTTTTAAAAGCAGCCGGCGCCAATTCTTTTCTTTTGGTTTTTATGTACAGATTTCCCAGGTAATAGGAAGCTATTTGTCCTAGTTCATTATTTTCCAATGCTGCCTGCTTGAATCCTTCGATCGCTCCTTCAAGATCACCTGACCGCTGTTTTGCGTCTGCTACCCGAAACATCACATCCGGTGAAATTCGCTTTCGCGTGATGCTTAGGTATTGATTAAAATATTTCCCTGAATTTTCAAAATCGTTTTTTTTATAATAAGCTTCTGCCAGGTATAAAAAGAATTCATCTGAATTTTTAACTTTTCCTTCATTCAGGGATTTCGTTGCGTAACTGATGAGTTCATCATATTTTTTCTGCTTGTAAAGAGTTTTGCTGATCAACTCGGGCACAACTTGTGCGTAATAGTCATTTTCTGCTGCTCTTATGAAGTCATGATAAGCGCGGTCGTATTCTTCCTTTTCAAAGTTTATATATCCGGAATAGTAATTGGATGCATACTTGAATCGGTTATCTTTCTTTTTCAGCTCGTTGAATTGCTCATAGGCCTTATCAAATTCCTGTTGGGTGAAATAACAATATCCCAATTTAAACCGTGCTTCAGCTTCCAAATCAGACGGTAGCCGTGGCAGATAAACCTTTTCATAAAATTTGATCGCATCCGAATATTGTTTGCGGTCGTATTTCAGATTTCCAAGTTCGAAATAGGCAGTTTCAGATTTCGGATGGTTGGGGTATTTGTTGATAAAAGTCTCGACGAGGTGTTCGGCATCATTGTTTTCCAGCTGGATGCCGCAATAAGCAATGAAGTATTCTGCGTTGGCTACATTTTCACCTTCTTCTTTGTACTCCACATATTTTGAAAAAGCTTCTTTAGCGGCTCCGTATTTTTCTTCGTTGATCAGAGCAATTCCTTCCTTGTAATGAAGGTCAGGACTGGTAAAGTACAAAGAGCTTTGGGAGTAAAGATTAAAATGAGAAAAAGCCAAAAAAAGAAAGAGAAAAATTGATAAAACCCTCATCAATACACCTGTTAAATAAGTTTTTAAAGTCATTTCACAAAACGAAGTCTGTTATCCGAAATTGTTCTGAACGCGCGACAAACCTTTCTGATTGTTCATTCATCAAATCGTGGGCCAAATTAAGGATTAATGTAATATCCTGAAAATAAGTTCCTTTAGTATTTGTCCTTCGTCAAGGGAAGAGGCAGAAATTCCCTTGGCCTGCATATCAGCATTTCTTAAATCGGAAATGACTGATTCCAGTTTTCGCAAATCATAATGGTTAAGTGCAATTTTGAAATCCCTTCCGGCTGTAAAAGGAATTTTAAAAGCGGATGCTATGTTTCCCTCTGATTTGTTGTCCATATAATAGACATGCATAAGCCTGGAGAAAAAAAGATAAAGGACAGCAATAACGCCAATGACAGAATTATCCTTTGGATTGGCAGCAAAATAATTGATAATGCTATTCGCTTTTACTGCATTTTTATTGGCCAGTGCTTTCGTTAACTCAAATACATTGTACTCTTTGCTAACACCTATGTAGCGGTAAACATGCTCTGATGCAATCTCATTTTCGTCTTTGAAATTGATCAGGATTTTTTTTAGTTCATTGGAGATCCTTTCAAGGTTGTTGCCAATAAAATTATTGATGAGGTGAACGGCTTCATCATTTATTTTATAGCCAATGCTGTAAACGTATTTTTTGATCCAGTCGGGGAGCTGGTTATCGTACATTCTCTTGGTATTGAGAAAAACAGACCGTTTGGCGATTTCTTTGCCCAGCTTTTTGCGTTGATCGATTTTTTTGTATTTGTGGCACATCACCAAAATGGTGGAGGGTAGGGGATTTTCAATGTATTCCAAAAGCCGTTTGCTACCTTCTTCCTTATTTATGTCTTTTATGTTTTGGGCTTCTTTGACAATTACCACTTGTCTTTCAGACATCATTGGGAAACGACGGGCATTGCTAATTACATCGTTGATGCTGACATCCTTACCATACATCACCATTTGATTAAATCCTTTTGCAGCTTCATCCAAAGCATTTTTTTCTATGTAATCAGAAACCTGGTCGATAAAAAAGGGTTCATCTCCCTGTAAAAAATACACAGGAGAGTACTTATTATTCTTCAGGTCGCTTAAAATCGAATCTACGTCAACTGCCATTATTCAGCTTTAAATTTCTCAAAAAACCCGGTTTCCCCTTCCTCGTGAATGAGTTCGAGGTTGATGGAAGTAATATAATTTATCTGATACCGGGATAATCCATTGTAATTTGTCAGGAGCATCACATCGATCTTGTCATTTTCTCTCAAAGGATTGGGAACATACCACGCACCGGCAAATAAAAAATCTTCCTCCAACTCCGGGCAAATCACGGTATCTTTTTCGCAAAATTCCATATTGTATTCGCAAAGAAGAGGATTATTGTCGCAAAAATTTGACAGACCGCAATTTTGAAGCTTTGGCCTGACAAATAAATAACCGGACGTATCTTCTTTATTTCCAATGGCCATGAATTTGTAAGTAAGGCTATCCGAACAATTTCCTGTGATGATTTCTCCATTGGCAGAGTATTCTATGCGAATCCAGTTTTTGGATGAATCTCTGCTCAATAAATGAATGATCTCGGGTTTTAGAAAACCTTCAAAACCTTCGATTTTATCGCCGCATGAAAGACTCAGGTTTACCAGTGTGGCTAGCAAAAAAATAAGAAGTACTTTTTTTGTATGTGAATTTTTAGTCTTCAATGATGTCCTTTTGATAAAATGTTTAATGACTACGGAATTCTTACCGTCCCGTGTCCTTTGATGACCCATTTGTAAGAGGTCATTTCCCGAAGTGCCATGGGGCCTCGGGCATGAAGTTTTTGTGTGCTGATGCCAATTTCCGCTCCAAGGCCAAATTGCGCACCATCGGTGAAAGCGGTTGATGCATTGGCATAAACAGCAGCAGCATCGACGCTCTTTAGAAAAATGTTGATGGTGTCTTCATCCTTCGCGATAATGGCCTCACTGTGCCTTGAACTATATTTGGCAATGTGATTGAGCGCTTCATCCAGGTCAGAAACGGTTTTGATACTCATTTTATAATCCAGAAATTCTGTGCCGAAGTGTTCTTCTCCCGCATGGATAAGTAAACTTTCCGGATAGTGGTTTTTCAGTGAGTTGAATGCATTTTCATCTGCAAAGATCTCAACGTCCTTTTCAGCAAGCTTTTTGGTCAATTCAGGAAGGTCGGCAAGCCGGTCCTGATGGATAACCAGACAATCCAATGCATTGCAAACGCTCACCCGCCGGGTTTTGGAATTGAATATGATGTTGGCACCACTTTCCAGATCGCCACTTTTGTCGAAATATGTATGGACGATTCCGGCACCTGTTTCGATGACCGGAACTTTCGCATTTTCTCTTACATAGTTGATCAGGTTCTGGCTGCCTCGTGGGATAATGATATCTACATTACCAACGGCATTGAGCATTTCTGTTGTTGCTGATCTATCGGAGGGGAGTAATTCCAGGATGTCCGTATTAACTTCTTTTTCCTGAAGGACTTCCTTGATCAGTTTGACAATGAATTGATTGGAATATTCCGCATCGCTTCCACCTTTTAGCAGGCAGGCATTTCCTGACTTTAAACAAAGGGAAAAGACATCAAAAGTGACATTGGGACGGGCTTCGTAAATAATACCAATCACTCCCAGGGGAACGGTGATTTTCTGCAGTTCCAGGCCGGAGTTAAGATCCTTTTTTTCGAGGCTTATCCCAAGTGGCGAGGGGAGCCTGGCCACATTTCTCAAATCATTTGCTATATCACGGATTCGCTGTTCGGTAAGTTTCAGCCGATCGAATTTCGGATCACTTTCCGGCATGCGGTCAAGGTCTTTTTTGTTTTCCTTGAGAATATCTTCAATGTTTTGTTCGGCCTTTTCTGCCAGGGAAACGAGAATGTCATTAATTTTCTCTTCCTCCAGCAAAGCCAGTTTTCTACTTGCAGTTTGGACTTTTTTAAAGGTTTCTTCCAACATGGAATAAAGTTTTTATTATTTTGATTGGTTCAGTGCAAATATAAATGATCGTAATGGATTATGGGCTTTTGATTTTTGATTCCGACAACTTCCTGCGCTTTTTTATACCCGTATCGGGCAAGTCCCAGTCCGATTTCTTCATCATGCTCATCAACAATTTTAACGATATCCCCTTTTTTAAATTTGCCTTCCACATGTATTAGACCAATGGGTAGCAGACTGTTGGCTCGCTCAGATCGTAAAACCTGAACAGCGCCCTGGTTGATTTTAATCTTTCCCTTTGCCTCTTCGTAAGCGTGGGCAATGTATTTTTTAATATTGGAGGCTAGTTTGGCTGCCGGAAAAAGTGTACCTGCTTTTTCCCCATTACTGATCTTCAAAATAATGTCCGTTGACTTTCCATTGCCAATGTAAACCGGTATTCCCATACGGGCGATTTTTCGGGCAGTATTGCATTTGGTTAAAATGCCTCCTCGGCCAAATTCTGATTTTTTTCCGTTGGCTTTAATGGATTCCAGATTGACATTTTTCTCATCAAAAACATCAATCAGTTGTGTGTCCTGATGGTTGGGGTCGCCATTGTAAATGCCATCTACATTTGTGAGGATGATCAACTTGTCGGCATTCATCATGGCACTGACCAGACCGGCAAGTTCATCATTATCCGTGAACATCAATTCCGTAACCGAGACAACATCATTTTCATTGATGATAGGCACGATACCATTGTTCAACAAAGCTGTCAGACAGTTTTGCATGTTGAGGTAGTGATTCCTGCTGCGAAAGTCTTCCTTTGTTACCAATACCTGGGAACAAAGCACCTGAAGATGCTCAAACTTTTCTTTGTAAAGGGATATGAGCTTTACCTGGCCAATGGAGGAGAGCACCTGTCTCTGGACGATTGTATCTACTTTTTTTCTGAATTGATATAAACTCCTTCCGGCTGCTACGGCTCCCGATGAAACCAATATGACCTGATGGCCCTGTTTTTTTAATTCAGCTATCTGAATGGATATACGGCTGATAACCTCCTCATTGGGCAATCCTTTTTCATTTGTCAGCACATTAGAACCGACCTTGATCGTTACCAGCTTACTACCTTTAGCCATTGTTCCTGTTTGGGATCAGTGATGATAGTTCCTTCCAGAATGATTTGACAAGGTCAGGATTTTGCGTGATGGATTGAAAAGATGGGGCAAAAAGTAGATGTTTTTGGTCCAGGTCCACTATTTTCATTTCACCCGCAGAAATGCATCCGTTCATCTGATCTTTCATTCCAAGTATCACGACATAACTTGCGTCTAGGCTTTTAATATACTCTGTCAGGTTATCCGGTGATTTTCCTTCTTTAAATCTAATTAAAGCAATGCTATCTGCAGAAAGTCCCAGCCTGGAAATCATTGTTTCAAACCTTCCCTGGAGGGTTTCTGAAAAGGTTTCATCGATGATAAAGGCAAACTCAGAATTGTGATTTCCTGTTATTTCCGGTGATTGGACCGGTATGACCTCAGGTTCGTTCACAATGTTACTAGAAACTTCATCTTCAGCAGAAGTCTGAATTTCAACATCTTCTTCATCGATCAGGTAAATTTCCTCATTAAAAAAGATCTTCAGAAAGTTGTAGTAGTCCTGTTGATTATCCATTGATTAAAAAAAGATAGATTTTAATTCAGTTGCCTCATCTGGTTTCATCCGGCCCGCAAGTACTAGCCTTAGCTGCCTTCTTCTCAACGCTCCATTATACATTTCTATTTCTTCTTCTGATTCAGGGACAGCTTCCGGAACCGTAGATGGTTTGTTTTCTTTATCCACTGCCACAAAAGTAAAAAAAGCACTGTTACTCCTAAATCGGGTATTGTTTGGAATGTCTTCGGCAATTACCTCAATATGGATTTCCATAGAAGTCGTGAATGACCGGGTAACTTTGGCTGAGAGTGTGACCACATGTCCAAGAGGAATGGGATTTTGAAAGGAAATATTATCAACGGAAGCAGTTACTACATGGCTATTGCAGAATTTCTGAGCTGAAATAGCTGCTGTAATATCCATCCAGTGCATCAACTTTCCTCCCATTAGGTTATTAAGTGGATTGGTATCGTTGGGCAGTAGCAACTCAGATTTTACAGCCAGTGATTCTTTTACCGTTTTTTTATTCGTAGACATATTATCATTTTTTATTCCAGCCTTCTTTTCCAAGAAGTGGTACAAATTTAAAAAAATCAAATTCTTCCTTTTCGATTTTATCATCACTCACTTTTGTCAGCCGGTACATAACCTGGTTGGAAGAATCACCGATCGGAATGACCATTTTACCACCAACTTTTAATTGATCAATCAGTGATTGCGGGATCTTTGGCCCGCCGGCAGTGACAATGATTTTATCATAGGGCGCAAATACCGGCCAGCCTAGGGTTCCGTCTCCGTGCCTGAAGTGCGCAAGGTAGCCAATAGAAGGTAGAAATTTTTTGGTTTCTTCGAAAAGTACCTTGTTGTATTCAATAGTATAAACATCAGCCCCTATTTCAAGTAAGATACAACATTGATACCCTGACCCTGTTCCAATTTCCAGCACTTTATCGTTTTTTTCAACTTGCAAAAGTTGCGTTTGATAAGCGACTGTAAATGGTTGTGAAATGGTTTGTCCCTGTCCGATGGGAAAGGCCTTATCCTGGTAAGCATGCTCCAGAAAAGCATTCTCAAAGAAAAAATGTCGTGGTACTTTGTCAATGGCATCGAGCACCTTCTGATCGTTGATTCCCTTTTCAGAAATTTTCTTGACCAGCTTTCTCCTCATTCCCTTATGTTTATAAGTGTCAAGTAAATTTTTTACCATGTGTCAAAAAATAATGATTAACTGATACGTAAAAATACCTAATTTTAGATCCTTAAAATTGAATCGAGCAAATTAAATATGCACCATAATTACTGGATTATTTTAAAGCTAATTTGAATCTTAAAATATTTTTTTAAATTCAATACAGATAATTTTTATATTTCGGGTGAAAATCAAACACTCTTAAACAGAAAATACCGGAGGGAATGGAATTTAAATGCCTTATTGTCGATGATGATGAAATGTCGCGTAATGTGATCAAGCATTTTATCACAAAGACAAATTTTTTAACACTTGTTAAGGAATTTGATAATGCCATCGAGGCATCAAATTTTTTAAAGGAAGGGGATACAGATATCCTTTTTTTGGATGTCAAAATGCCTGAAATGACCGGGATGGAATTTATCCAGACCCTTGAGAAAAGTTATGAGATTATTCTCATCACTTCTGAGAGTGACTATGCCGTTGAGGCATTCGATAAAAGTGTGACGGATTTTCTGGTCAAACCGGCTGAATATCCCAGGTTTTTAAAGGCAGCTCAAAAAGCGAGAAACAACATTGAGAAGAAGATCAAAACGGATGATGAGATGACCGAATTGTACGTTCGTTCAGAATCCAAGCTTGTCCGTATACCTTTGATCAATATCTTATATGTTGAGGCGCTGGCAGATTATGTTATCATCCATACTCCCGACAAAAAGCATATTGTACATTTTACCATGAAGGGGATTGAAAGTCGTCTGCCGGGAAAAACCTTTATCAGGATACATCGGTCTTTTATTATCAATACTCAAAAGATTGAATCGCTCGAAGACAATTCTATTCTTATAAACAATAAGTTTATTCCTATTGGTGCTTCGTATAAGGAAGCTTTGATGGAAAGGTTAAACCTACTTTGATTTTTTATTTTGGTACCGGTTGATCATTGAAGATGAAAACCGGTAAATTAACCAACCAAAAAGTATTCCAAGCAAACCACCTGTAAATATGTCGCCGGGATAATGAACACCCAGGTAAACGCGGCTGTACGCAACAATTGCTGCCCAGATAAATAGCAGCCAAATATAAGCGAACCGATTTTTGAAAAGCAGGAAAAAATAGATGGCAATAGCAAATGAGTTGGAGGAATGCCCCGATACAAAACCATACAGCCCTCCACATTTCTTTACATTATGTACCAGGTAATTGATTTCCGGATCGTGACAGGGCCTGAGTCTGCCAATGAATGGCTTAAGCAAGCTGGAAGTAATTTGATCAGTTACCAATATCAGCAACCCAATTCCAATCAGCCAAAAGAACCATTCCTTTTGATAATTTCTATAAAGCAGGTAAAGCAAAACTAGATACAGTGGTATCCACGTAGCTTTGGCAGAAATAACCCACATCACCTGATCAAAAAAAGGGCTGTGCAAACCATTTAAGAAAAGAAACAATTCCTGGTCGATTTTTTCCAGCCAATCAATCATGATCCAACCAGTTTATGCCTTTTTTCAAATATTTCAATGTTTCTTCTTCCTTTGACCCCTTTTTTGGGTGATGGTTGTACTCCCAGGAAGCCGTAGATGGCAGACTCATTAAGATCGATTCTGTTCTTCCACTTGTATCCAATCCAAACTTGGTTCCTCTGTCGTAAACAAGGTTAAATTCTACATATCGGCCTCTGCGTAAATATTGCCATTGTTTTTCCTTTTCAGTAAATGCTTTCCTTCTATTTTCCTTCATGAATCTTCTGTAAGTGGGGGCAAAAGCATTAGCGAGATCTTTTACGAATTCGAATAATTCTTCTTTCGATTTGTTTCTTTCACCATTTAGGTGATCAAAAAACACCCCTCCAATGCCTCTTGTTTCTTCCCGATGCCGGATGTAAAAATAATCATCTGCCCATTTTTTAAATTCCGGATAAAAGTCTTGATCGTGTTGGTCGCAAACACTTTTTAATTGTTTGTGGAAGTACCCCGCTTCAGCTGGATTGACATAATGCGGGGTTAGATCGATCCCGCCGCCAAACCACCATTTTGAAGAGCTGGACGATAGTGTCTCAAAATATCGGACATTCATGTGAATGATAGGAATGTAAGGATTGTGTGGGTGGATAACAATCGAAACCCCCGTAGCAAAGAATTCTCCGTTTTCAAGCTGTAATGCATCTGAGATTTTCTCAGGCATTTTACCATAGACAGCGGAAAAATTAACGCCGCCTTTCTCAATGATCTGCCCGTCTTTCATGATCCTTGTTTTACCACCACCACCACCGGGCCTTTCCCAAAGATCTTCCTTGAATTTACCAGCTCCATCTTCCTGCTCCAATTGACGGCAAATGTCATTTTGAAGCAATTTAAACCAGTCTGCGATGATCTCTTTGTCTATAGTCATGATGTCAAAAAGGATAACCTATTGCAAAATTAAGTCTAGTTTGATCGGGGAGCCCTTTAAACTGGAAGATGGAATAATCGTCGCCAATAAAGCGCTCTCCTTCAGGCCGGATCGGGTCATATATTTTTACTCCGTAGTCAAAACGTACAATCAAAAAGCTGAAATTTAACCGCAATCCCAAACCTGAGCCAATCCCGAATTCTTTATAAAACCTGTTGAACTCAAAGTTTCCACCCGGTCGGGTATTGTCTTCGTTAATGAGCCAGATATTGCCAATATCAACGAAAAAAGCCCAGTCAAAAAAGCCCACTAACTTTGAGCGATACTCAAGATTTGCCTCAATGAGGATTTCTCCTGGTTGTTCAATTTTATTGCTGTATTGATAGGGGTTTTCTACATCCTCCGAATTATCATCTGACAGGTTATGATTGTAGGACCCAGGTCCTAGTCTGCGGGGGTACCACGCCCTGACGCTGTTGCTACCTCCTGAAAAGAAGTACTTTTCATAAGGAAGAACCCGGTTGTCACTATAAGGATAGGCGCTGCCAAATTTCACCCTGCTCGCAAAGACGCCGTTTTCAGTGACCGGAACATGTCGGATGTATTCAATACTCCCTTTTACAAATTGATAGGATTCCAGGTCATTGGCTTCGAGAAACTTCGGTTGATAGAAATTATAAATCACTCCTCCTGATTCCGCAAAAACGCGAAGAAAGGAAGCACTATTGTCAATGTTGTCAATTGGGTCAAAATTAAAAGTAACAAGAAACTGTGAGCTGGTAATAAAGGATGGGTCAAATGAAGTCTTCAGGTTATTTCCCCTTGATTGCAAATCCTCCAGATAGGCATTAAAAGCAGAGTCAAGGTCAGAGTTGATCAGGCCAATCTTCAGAAAAGTAAAATTATACAGCGTTTTGGTATCATAATTTCTCCAATTGTAAACCCATGAGGCATTCACACCAGTTCTCACATATTCGGGTCTTTTTGTAAAGTCCACCCCTGTTTGCAATACGGTTTGCGGGTTTAGGGTACCGCTATTCCTTTTCCACTTTTTGAATCCAGGAAATATAAATTGGGGGAAATACAAGGATAGATTTAACCCGGCTTCCGTTGAGCTATAAACCGATGAGCTGTCTGTTCCGGCCACACCGGCCACCCCTTCAAAAGCAAAATACCCGGAAAATTCCATGTTTTCCAATCCTCTAAAGACATTTCTGTCAACCAATGAAAATCGGTAGAAAGGACCTGGAATACCCACGGTAACGTTTACACCCAATTCATTGGTCATCTGGTACTTGGGCAGCTTGCTGGCGAAAATATTAGCAATAAAGAAACCTCCGGTAGTGTCGTAATTGACATTGATGAATTTAAAGTTATTGAGATTAGCCAGCTGTCTTTGTGTATTAAGAGTATTTAATTTGCTGTATTTCTCATTAGGATAAATAAATACGCGCTGATCCAGAATTTTCTTGGAAAATCTCTTTTTATAAAAACTGTACTTAATGTTGTTGTACGTCATAGAACTACGATCTCCTGCCTCTCTATCTCCGGCATCTGTCACAAAGATCACTGAGTCAATATTGAATATTTTATGATAACCTCTTCTGGGCTTATTGATTACCATTTCAATTTTGGTTTGATAAGGAGCGCCCAAAGTATCTACTCTGTATTCAATAAATTGTTTTTTAAAATCATAATACCCATTGTTTTGAAGCAGGGCCTCGATGCGGTTTCTTTCCTGGATCAATAACTCCTGGTCGTAATTATCTCCAATGTCAATAAAACTATCTTTTATGTTTTCGTCTATTACCTGCCGGATTGAATCATCTTTGGTGGTAATATAAAACGTATCTACCTTATGGGGAATATTTTCCTGGATATGGTATGTGACAGATATTTTTCTCCCTTTTCTTTTCAGGCGATAATCTACATGAGAATTAAAAAATCCTTTGGTTTTAAGGTATATGTCAAATTGATCGCGCGTTTCGCTGGTTTTATCTTCATCAAAAATAGACAGTGGCTCTCCCCATCGCATCAGGGTATTGCCTTCTTCCAAAGCCAGCTCTTTCTTTTTTATTTTTTTTACTTTCTTAGCTTCAAGTCGTTTTACCTTTTTTCCCTTTTGCTGTTTTGTTGCTATTTTCCTATCAAACTTATTTTCAATTTTTTCTATTTCTCTATAGAATTCTGCTGAGTCATAATTATTTAGTCCCATGTAATACACCCAAACATATGGAGCGAAGGGGATCAACGGGATTTTTTTATTTGGGGATTGGCGGTAGAATTGTTCCAGCTCTTCTTTGGTTATTTCTTCATTTCCTTTGATCTTTTGCTTATATAATAAAAGCTGGTTGTCACGAAGGTGTCGTGTGCCCATACAGGATGAAAGAAATAAGCTTATTATGAATAGCCAAAAAATACCGAAATTTACCCTCATCAATCTTTACTCAAATTCTACATGCTCTCGACTCAAAAGATAAAATTTATCAAATCCCTGCAAATTAAGAAATACAGGAATATCCACAGCAGATTTTTGGTTGAAGGTACAAAAAACGTGCTTGAACTTTTGCAATCCTCATACCAACCTGAACTTCTTGTAGTTTCTGATGGATTTATGAAGGAATATGATTATTTAATTAAAGACAAAACTCTCGAAGTAATTCCTGTAAAGACAGAAAAGCTTGAATCGATCAGCGCTTTGAAGAGCAATAATTCAGCCCTTGCAGTTGTTGAAATTCCCCAATTGAACAAACTTGTCATTGACAATGATGTCATCCTCATTCTGGATGACATCCGTGATCCTGGAAATCTCGGTACCATTATCAGGACAGCAGACTGGTTTGGAATTAAAAAAATAGTTGCATCCAGTGAAACTGCGGACATGTATAATCCGAAAGTTATCCAGGCAAGTATGGGATCATTTACACGAGTTGATCTTTATTATGACGACCTTGACAATTTTTTTCAAAGTTATCCGGACTTATTTATTTCCGGAGCAGTTTTTAACGGCAAGCCGGTTCATCAAATGACCATCCATAAGCCAATGGGGATTTTATTCGGAAACGAATCGAAGGGCATTAACAGCAAATTTGAGAGGTATTTGAATGAAAGGGTCACCATATCCAAATTCGGCCGGGCTGAATCCTTGAATGTAGCCATGTCTGTAGCGATTATCTGTGACAATTTAAGAAGATTGCAACCGAATCTTCACTAAGAGTTTAAAGGAATGTTTTATCCTCACTTGCCTTGTCGGCCATTTCATCAGCTGCTTTCTGGCCAAGGTACCGGTCTATTAAAAAGTGTCCAAGATAGATTAATGGTGTTACAAGAATCGCAACGATAAACTTGTAAATGTAATTGTTGGTGGCAACCTGGGTGACATTGAGGAGAGTCCAGTTTCCAAACAGGTAAAATGCGATAAACAAAACGACAAAACTATCAATGAGCTGGGAGATGAGCGTCGAACCGGTCGCCCTGAGCCAAATCCATTTCTTTCCGGTAATGGCCCTCAGTCTCTGGAAGATAAAAACATCCAGAAGCTGGGAAATGAGAAAAGCTATAAGAGATGCTACAATGATTCCTGCACTTTGCAGATACACTTTTTTGAAAGCAAAATTGATGTTAAAGGGATTACCTTCATCATCTGTGCTGTTCACATCGAGCCAGAATTCAGCAGGTTCCAGCCTAGTGACGAGGAAAATAGCGATAAAAGAATAAGCAATGAGTATGACAGTAATCAGTGTGATCTTCCGAACACCTTTTTTTCCAAAATATTCATTGATAATATCCGTCGTAATAAACACCACAGGCCAGATGATCACTCCTGCAGTCAGTAAGAATTCAATATTTAAAAATGAGACAAACTGGTCTCCGATTGGCTCGAAACCAAATGTACGTTCGAGAGAGAATATTTTTACTCCAATGATTTCCGCGACAAGGGCATTGGTAATGAAAATTCCACAAAGAATGATGAACAGGTTATTCTTTTTTCTATCCAGATGAGTTTCCAAGTTATTTGGGTTCTGCTATGGTTATTTCTTCACCTTCCAAAGAAAGAAAAGAATTTTGAAAAATCTGTCTGGCTTCATCCAGAAAAGGTTCAATTTCTTTGTAGCGGGTCGAATAATGGCCAAGATAAAGCTTGCCAACATTCGCCTTTTTAGCTATTGTTGCTGCCTGTGAAGCTGTACTATGGAAGGTGTCTTTCGCCCGATCCTTTAAATCATCGAGAAATGTCGATTCATGATACAATACATCAACACCTTTGATTGTTGGAATAATATTCACATCAAAGACAGTGTCGGAACAGTAGGCATAGGAAAGAGATCTTTTAGGTGGCAATGTATAGTCTTCTTTGCTATAAAGCAGGTGCCCCTCATCGTCTCGGGCATCATTTCCTTTTAAAAACTGTGCAATGTGGCTTAACTTGATTCCACGATGAAGTTTTTCTTTGACAATCCGATAGGGTTTTGACTTTTCTTTGATAAGAAATCCATTGCAAACAATCCGGTGGGTAAGTGGGAAGTGTTTAACAATAAAGTGCTTGTGGTCAAGAATAATACCCTGGTTGATCTGATCCAACGAAAGAAATGTAATTGGAAAATTTAGCCGGGTATCTGAAGCTTTGAGATTGAGATCGATAATTTCTTTCAGAATGGTTGGCGCATAAATCGACAATTCCCGCTTTCTTCCAAATAGTTGCATGGTTGATATCAACCCCATCAAACCATAATAATGATCACCATGAAGGTGACTGATAAAAATATGATGGATTTTGTTGATGTTGACCTTTGACTTGAGCAGGGTTTGCTGGGTATTCTCCCCGCAGTCCAACAGGAGATATTGATTATGAATGATAACAAGTTGGGAAGTTTGGTTCCTGCCATGAGCAGGAACCGCGGCGTTATTGCCTAAGATTTTAATTCGAAAGTCCAAAATGGGACATTAATCTACTTATTCCATCTCTTCTTCGTCTGTAATATCTTTTTCTATTTCATGCATAAATACCGCGTCGATTGCTTCCTGAATGGTAGGCAGAATGTTCAGCACATTATGCAACTGTGATATTTTTATCAGCTTCATCACGTGGTCCGTAAGTCCGGCCAGAATAAAAATCCCCCCGTCTTCACTGAAGATCCTGTTCCCTACAAGTAAAGCGCTTAACCCGGATGAATCGATGTATTTTGTTTGAGTCAAATCAAGAATGATGTTGGAATTGCCTTCTGCATGGATCGTTACTAATTCTGATTTTAAAGCTGGTGAAAGTATGGAATCAAGTTTTTCCTCTTCCAGCTTCATAATTGAATATTGTTCTTTTTTATCTATTGAATATTTCATCTTTTTTATTTTATGCTTCAAAAATACCTTTCGGTTTTATTTAATGTAAAATTAATGATCAATTTTTAAAATTGTGGTTGAATTTTCAGAAGTCTTTACGTCAACGTCGACATAATATTATGATAAATTCGATCTTCTAAACTATTTTTTATTTCGGGTTCCTCAAATTTATTGCCGGTAACGCTTTCATATAGTTCAATGTAACGATCAGAGATCATGTTCACAATGTCTTCATCCATCTCCGGAACAGTCTGACCTTCAAGTCCCTGGAAATTATTTTCAATCAGCCATTGCCTGACAAATTCCTTTGACAATTGCTTTTGTTTTTCACCTTTTGCCTGTCTTTCCTCATATCCTTCCTTGTAAAAATAACGAGAGGAATCGGGAGTATGTATTTCATCGATCAGGTAGATTCGTCCGGCGGCTTTGCCAAATTCATATTTGGTGTCAACAAGGATCAACCCTCTCTCTGCTGCTCGTTTTGTACCCAATTCAAATAGCTTTCGGGTAAAATCTTCCAGTTGAATATAATCTTCCTCGGAAACAATTCCTTGTCTGATAATTTCCTCTCTGGAAATATCTTCATCATGCCCTTCTTCTGCTTTGGTGGCAGGGGTAATGATAGGCGACGGAAGCCTGTCATTTTCTTTCAGTCCTTCCGGAAGTGCAACTCCACAGAGGGTTCTTTTTCCTGCACGATATTCTCTCCAAGCATGTCCTGCCACATACCCTCTTATAACCATTTCTACTTTAAATGGCTCACACTTTTTGCCGATCGAAACATTCGGATCCGGGGATTGCTCCAGCCAATTCGGTACAATATCCCTGGAGGCTTCCAGGTTTTCCCTTGCAATTTGAGTCAGGATCATTCCTTTGTAAGGAATGGGTTTGGGTAAGATGACATCAAATGCAGAAATTCTGTCCGTAGCGACCATCACCAATTTATCTGGAAAAAAGTATACGTCCCTTACTTTTCCTTTATATAGTTTTTCTAGTCCTGGAAAATTGTAATTGGTTTCTTTGATGGCAGGCCTCATGTTACTTAAAAATTCTTAATGGTTTATTTCTTCAACTAGTTGATTATTCTGGTACACGCTGGTTTTGATCTTTTTCTTTTTTTGATTGTATTCTATCCAATCGCCCACTTTTTTGTTGCTTACAAACTCACCTTCTGTTTTAGGATTACCATTTTCATAGTATTCCAGGAATGGGCCGTGCTTGCGGCCAAATTTATAATTAGTTTCAGATTTAACCTTGCCATTGTCGTAATATTCGATCAACTGTCCGATGATCAGATTATTTTGATAAGGGGTAATGGATTTTTCCTGCCCATTTTCATAATACTCTACCAGGTTTCCATTGTATTTCCCTTCTGAGTAGTGGATTTCTTTTTTCAATTTTCCGTTGGGATAATAATATTTCCAATGTCCTTCCGGTTTTCCATTCACCAGCTTTCTTTCTGATACCAGGTTTCCTGAATCGTCGTATTCTGTAATGGTCTCTTCTTCACCTCCGGAACCATAATTCATTTCCTCCTTCACCTTTCCATTCTCATGATAGGTGTAGTTTTTACCAGCCTTTTTGCCATCCTGATAGTTAAACTGATGCTTTTTATTCCCATTTTGAAAGTAGGCTATGTTATCACCATCCAGTTGACCGTTTTTGTATTGGCCGGTTAATGCCACAGAACCATCCTTGTAGTATGATTTATAAGCTCCGGTTTTTTGTCCTTTCTCATTGTTGTATTCCGTATCGAGCTTGCCGTTCTCATAGTAGGTTTTAAAATATCCGTCAACCTGACCATTGACGAACATGGCTTCCGATTTCACTGTTCCGTCGGGATAATAGGATTTTGTAAGTCCATTGGGTTTACCATCCTCATATGCAATTTCCTGTTTCAGGGATCCTTCAGGGTAAAATTCTTTCACTTTACCATTGGGCTTTCCTTTAACGAATTCGGTTTCATTCTTCACATTGCCTTGTTCATCATAGACTTTTAAAACGCCAACAAGTGTATCATTTGCAAAAGTGCCGGATTGGAGAAGGTATCCTTCCTGGTCGTAAACTTCCGTTTTGCCATTTTTCAGGTTGTCCTTGTATAGCACGGTTCGCTGCAATGTCTGATCGGGATAATATTCTTTAAAAATACCTTCCTTGCTGCCATCTTTAAAATTCCCTTCCAGAGCTATGCTTCCATCTTTATAATATGTGATAAATTTCCCATCGATCCGGGAGCTGTCATTTCCAAGGATGTTGTATTCTGCTTTGATGTTGATTTTTAGGGTGTCATGATAAATAATGACCTTTGTCTGTGCGAAAAGAGTAGGAGAAACCCCCAATAAAAATGAAACCAATAGCAGAACTTTATTATGCATAACCTGTTTTTATTTTATTCAACTGAATCTTCTGATTAAATGAAAAAAGAAAGACACTGAAAAAAATTGTCATCATGTCCGCTAGCTAGCGGATCAGGATCGTTTGATCAGATTGTCAGTATTTTACCCATCCTGAAACCCCGAAGGGATCGCGATGTGATAAGTTTCTAGTGTTGTGTCAAGGATGGGCTTACGTATTTGCAAAAAGTCGAATTTTTTAGATACACACCCCTTCGCCCCTCTCAAGAGGGGTATATAAGTTGACTTTTTGCAAACCTAAGAGTCTCAGTATGCTTGACACGACACTAATGACATAAACTGATGTCATTCCAATATGAATCAAAGTCTTTTGTTCCGAGTTTCAGAATGACGATGATTTTCTCAAGAGAACCTACAATTAAGCACAAATTTTAAACAATTTTTTATTTATGAAAAACAGATTTAAAATTCAATTCTCAATTGTTATTCAGGTTTTCTATGACCATAGCAGAAGCCCCGCCTCCACCATTGCATATTCCTGCTACCCCATATTTGGACTTTTTCTTGTGTAAAACATTTACCAATGTAGTAGAAATCCTTGCCCCTGAGCAGCCCAATGGGTGTCCCAGAGAAACCGCTCCCCCAAACACATTCACTCTTTCCGGATCCAGTTCCAGTAATTTGTTATTGGCTATGGCTACTACGGAAAAGGCTTCATTTATTTCATAGTAGTCAATATCAGTCGGTTTTAGCTTTGCGTTTTTTAATGCTTTTGGAATAGCTAAACTTGGCGTTGTAGTAAACCAAAGTGGCTCCTGTGATGCATCGGCAAACGAGACAATTCTGGCAATAGGCTCCAATTTTAGTTCTTTCAAAATGTTTTTATTGACCAGTACCATGGCCGATGCTCCGTCATTAATGGTAGAAGCATTTGCCGCTGTTACAGTTCCTTCCTTATCGAAAACAGGCTTGAGATTAGGTATTTTTTCGAAATCAACATTTTTAAACTCCTCGTCTTCCTCCACTTTAAGAGGATTGCCTTTTCGTTGCGGGACATTTACCGGAACAATCTCATCCCTGAAGAAGCCTGCCTTAGTTGCCTTTTCTGCGCGAAGGTAGGAATTAATGGCATATTCATCCTGTTCTTCACGCGAGATATTCATTTCCCTGGCGGTATTGTCCGCACAGTTGCCCATTGCAAACTGGTGATAGACTTCCCATAGACCATCTTTGACCAATCCATCTACCAGTTCCGCATTTCCATATTTGTATCCAAATCTGGCCTTTGGTATATAATAGGGGATGTTGGACATACTTTCCGTACCCCCTGCTACGACCACTTCATTAATTCCTAACATAATTGATTGTGCTCCTAGCATAATAGCCTTCATGCCCGAAGCACAAACTTTATTGACCAATGTGCAGGGTACGTTATGGTTGATACCGGCACCTATGGCTGCTTGTTTGGCAGGAGCCTGGCCGAGGTTTGCAGAGATGACGTTTCCCAGGAAAACTTCTTCTACATGGTGACTATTGATGTTGGCTTTTTCCAATGCCCCTTTGATGGCCATGGAAGCCAGTTGAACAGCGGAAATTGAAGAAAGAACTCCTCCAAAACTTCCTATAGGCGTTCGCACTGCCGAGGCAATAAAAACTTCTTTCATTATCGTTAGGATTAGTTTAGGAACACAATACCTTAATATAACCTGAGTTCAAATAAAAACCTTAAGCAAAACACCACTTATTTCCACCAGCTGGCGGATTAAGGGCATTTCAAGTAAAAAACTAATTTTCTTTTATCGAACTCATGTTAATATACGAATCTTACCGGAAGGGTATGAACTTTTTAGTTATTACCAGTCTGGTTTATCGCTATCCGGTCGTTTAGTAGGTTTTCGCTGCATCTGCTGGATGTATTGCACCTCATTGTTCTTCATGGCTTCGAGGATCATCCGCGCTTTTTCCGGGCTGATGTTAAGGTCTTCCAGGTTTTGCTGGATCTGAGGCATCTCATTATTGTCCTTGTTCTCATCATTTTCCTCGGATTGTTCTACTTGTTGTTGCTGAGACGGATCTCCTTCCTTTTTTTCTTCCTGATTTTCATCAGCGCTTTGTTGCTGCTTTTCGTCGTTCTGCTCTTCTTTTTGTTCGGATGATTGTTCCTGCTGTTGCTGTTCTTCTTTTTGTTGTTGTTGCTGCTGTTCCTGGTTTTGCTGATTTTGTTTTTCTTTATTTTCCTGGTCTTGTTTTTCCTGGTTTTGTTGTTGCTGCTGTTGTTCTTGTTGTTTTCTATCCTTCATGATTTTGTCCAAAAGATCACGCAGTTTTTTGTCACTGGGATAATCCTTTAAAGCGACATTAAGCGTTTTTACAGCCTGGTCAACCTGGTCGAAGATGTATTCATTGGCAGCTTTATTGAAAGCCAACTGTGGACTTTCAAAGGATTGCGCCTGAATGGTGTATCCAATCAATATAATTAAAAATATGAGAATAGGTCTTTTCATTGGGTTCCTCCTTCTACTTCGGCGACATCTTTTAACTTCGTAATAAACTCATTGTATGCGCTAACTGTTTGATCAACCTGCATTCCGTTCACCATCAAATTATACGCATCAATGAAGCGATTATTGCGCACGAGCATTTCCGCTTGCTCTTTCAATTTCTTAGCATACTCGGATGGCTCGATATCCTGATCGTCCTGTTGATCCTGCATTTCCGGGTTCTCCTGCATCAACCGTTTCAGTACTTCATAGTTTTTCCTTGCTTCCTCATTCTGGGGATTGGCCTTTAGTGCATTTTTCAAATGACCCAACGACAGGTTGTATTTCTTTTGATTGAATTCGATCACCCCGATTTGCTGATAAGCAACAGATTTAATTTCCCTGTTTTTGCTTTCAGTAAGCTGAGCATAAAAATTTATGGCATTCGTTGTGTCATTCAGATGAAAATATGAATGAGCAAGATTGAGAATGACCGGGTCTTCCTTTACGTTTAAGCTGTCAACAAGGTATCGATACCGCGAAGCAGAAGTGGAATAGTCGGACTCCATATAGGCCCTGCTGCCTTCCTTTTTATATTTATTAATCTCAGCAATCCTGCTGATCCCATCCTGCTGAAAAAGAAAAATGATGAGTAAAAGTGCTTTCAAATCTTCACAACTTTAAACTGGAACATCAGATCGAGCAACATTAATAACAAAGCAAACGCCAGAAAATAAAAATATTTGTTAGCTGAAACATCGATCTTTTTTGCATCTCTCAATTCTCCTTCGATGTTGTCAATATGATTGATCATCTTACTGATCTCGTTTTCACTCTCATTGATCTCGAAATATTTGCCTCCCGTCTGCAAAGCCAGGTTTTTCAGGTCCCGGCTGTTTAATTTGGTAAGGACTTCCTGACCTGACCGATCGGTCTTTATGCCACCGCTGGTTGGAATGGTACTTCCGGATTCCGTCCCCACACCAAGGGTAAAGAGTTTAATTCCACTACTTTCAATTTCAGAAAGGGCGCCTTCTGTTTCGTCGCCAAAATCTTCTCCATCACTGATCAGGATAATGATCTTAGATTTTTGTTGGGCCACAGTTGATTCTTCGCTATTGAGTTTTTGCAAAGCCATTGTTAACGGCGGACCGAAATTCGTACCTGCATTGGGGACAAGTCTTGTAGAAAGTGTTTCAATAAAAAGCGATAAAGCACTCTGATCAAGCGTGAGAGGGCATTGCATGAAGGCTTCAGAGGAAAAAATAATGATGCCAATCCTGTCGGAATTAAAGGCATCGACGATCTTTTTCAACTCAAATTTGACACGCTCCAATCTGTTGGGAGCAATGTCACCAGCATTCATCGACTCTGAGAGGTCGACACATACCATGATGTCCTTCCCGATTGATTTGATTTCCCTGGAGGTATCTCCAAAAGACGGGCCTAGCAATGCAACTATGAACAAGGCAAAGTAAAGCGTGCGTAGGATGATCTTGAAGATGAGGCGGTCTTTGTTCACTTCCAGGATACGGTTGATGTAGATCATCCTGCCTATGTAAATACCATAAGCGATGATGAATCCAAGAATAAAGATAATCTCCGTCCAGGAAAGTGATTTATACCAGGCCAAACTTCCGTTTTATTTTAGCAACGTACAAAAAACCAATATATTAACAGAAGGCAAAATTAAGTGTTGGATTTTGATAAGCAAGAGGGGTGCGGGTTAATTAAGCAGATACCACTTTACACATGGCTACTTGGGGTGAAATTGAAAAGGCGTTAGAAAGTTGAGTGCAGGCTTTTTGTTGCGGGTTGATGGGTTGGCATTGGGCATTAGGTATTTTGGCATTGCCTTAGAGTTAATTTATCGTATATTTAAATTGCGAATCATAAATTAGATACGGATTAATACAATTTCTACAATCCATTTTTTCGGTTAAAAAATAGCAACACATTTTTAGTGAAACTAAAATCAATATCAAATAATCTTTATGGTGCAAAGCATCCAGTACTTAGGAAGGTGTTTCTATACCTTTCGAATCTATTTACATTTTTTTATTTTACGACAGTTTCACTTGTTTTTATAATGTCATTAATGCCAGGAAATAACAATTTTGCTTGGTTGCTACCATTTTTTATGATAATTCTTCTATGTGTTGTCATTAATTATAATCTAAAGACAGGAGGTTGGAGAGTCCCATTACAGGTAATTGAACTAAAAAGCGACTATTTATTTGTAACTCACAAATGGTTAATTTTTCACAATACGAAACAATTCAAATTGTACAATTTGTCATTAGAAATTGTTACTTCCTGGAATATATTTACAGGTAAAGAAATAACTTCAACAGAAAAATACGCCAGATTAGTTATCAATAATGAGAAAACATTTCCTCACATTTATAAACTGAAAGAACTTGAGAACTTTATCTCAGAGTATAAAATCAGGCCAAATGAGACTTTTGAATAAATCTGTTTAAGCTTCTCTTTATATTGTAATTAAGAAATTTCGATTATTCTATTTAACATCCAATCTTCCTTTTTACAGAATTCATGTCAATTTCATCCCATCTGAGATGCTCGCAAAGCAATCTGATGGACTTTGTTAGTATGGTTATTAGGGGCTTCATCGGATGATTTTGATATAGGATAAGTTCACATTAGCTTCGACTTATATTATGCATTGAATTTTAATAAACTGCTGAAAATGAAATCTTTATTATTTTATGATTGTTTTTTTCTGAGTTCTAAGGGATTCCAAGAATAAGAGCTACTTCATGAAATACTTTTCCTTACTTCTGTTTTTAATAGTTTTCTCATCTTTTCAATCTGATGATATTAGAAAAATTAATTTCCCCGTATACCGGGAAAAAGTAAGTCAACTTCCCGATAAGGAAGATTTTTGGATCTTCGTACTTGCCGGTCAATCCAACATGGCAGGAAGAGGATTTGTAGAACCGAAGGATACAGTTCCTGATAAGCGAATACTCAGTTTAGGAGAAGATAAAGAATGGTACTATGCCAAAGAACCTCTACACTTTTACCAACCGGATCTCACCGGTTTAGACTGTGGCCTTTCATTTGCCCGTGAATTATTAAAATATGTTCCTGATAGCATTTCGATCGGATTAATTCCATGTGCTGTTGGAGGTTCTTCCGTTGAACAGTGGAACAACGACTCTACCCACCAAGATGTAGTCCTTTTGAGTAATTTTAAGGAAAGGGTTAAGTCCGCACAAAACCAGGGGATGATCAAATGTATTTTATGGCATCAGGGAGAAAGTGATGCGCATAGCGGCAAAATCCCACTGTATAAGAATGGGATAGAGACCTTGTTTGAGACATTCAGAAATATAGCGAAAAATGATACACTACCCATTTTAGTGGGCGAATTGGGGACCTTCAGGGAGCCAGTAGAGGTTCAACTGCAAGTTGATTCGATCAATTCGATCATTCATGAAAGTGCTGCAGCGGATAAGTGCAGGTTTGTCATTTCTACAAACGACTTAACGGACAAGGGAGATCATCTGCATTTTGACTCAAAATCCCAGAGGGAAATGGGGAAGCGATTTGCGGATAAATATGCGGAAGAAGTATTGGGTTCATTTGAAATGACAAAATAAACTTTGTCAGATTGAAAAAAGAGTTATTCCACATCCGGCGACCAGTGTGCCATCATGATCATGGAGCCTGCTGTACCGTCCATCGTGGGCTCGTTGGTGGAATAATCGCCAATATCATCGTGATAGACCACGAAGTTGTTTTGAAATCTCGAGAATTCATCCGGTTGAGTCAATTCAAGTCCTTTTAGTTTTTGATGGATGGTTTTGAAAATGGGGCCGTCTATCAATCCACCTGGAACCATCTGATGGGTCATTGCCCAAATACTGGTATGCACATCCAATGGATATTCTCCTTTTCCCGGCATTCCGGTGAACATCGATGTTCCCCATGGATTTCTTCCGAAAAGCCAATCACAGTGATCCAGCATCAATTGATGAAACTGCCTGTCTCCTGTCATCTTTTCGTATAGCAAGATCTGGGTGATAAATGATGTAATGAGGTTGTTCGAGCACCAGATAAATGGTACACCAATGCCATAGGGATTCGTTTTTGCTCGTTTGGCCACATTTTCGATTTCTGCCTTGTAGTAGGAAACAAGTGTGTCCTGAAATGATTTTCCTACCTGATCGAACAAAGCGAAATGACCGAGGTTGATGAACGGATAATACTGGTAATGGGAAGCTGAGTCGAGCATTAGCCAGTTATCCGTATTCGCCATTTGGCTGTATCGTTTGGCATCTGACAGATATTTTGGATCTTTGGTCAAACGGTATAATTCTGCTGCTCCCCACTCCATGTCGTCTGCCCAAGTTTGCTCCAGGTATCGATACGGGGCACCATAAGAATTCCCCTGCTGATAACCTTCCATGGATTTCCCCAGGTCATACACCGTAATTGCCGCCTGAAGGCATTTCAAGGCATAGATAGAGTCAATTGCCATCCAGGTATTGGCTCCTATGGCAAGGGCAGCAGCACTTCTCCCTGCCAGGTTGGCGATCCCGGTGGCTTCGCTTTTGTATTTATTCAGTCCCTGTGGTTGCCCATTTGCCACGTAACCAACACGGTAGCTGTTAGGTCCCCAACCATAATCCGACAAGTCCTGATCCGGCATTTTCCATCCACGATGATCCCTGTCATCGGCGACCTGGTGAACGAGCTGATTGGGTGCAAAGTGCAATTTTAGGATCCAATCCAATCCCCATTTTGCCTCATCCAGCACGTCAGGAACGTTGTTAGGAAAGGGCTGTCCCAATGCATTCACCTTGTCTGAAAACTTTTTCGGATAGAGCCGATAGGCCATCAGCATGTGGGCCGTCGCATAACTGCTAGTTATTAAATATTTAAGCTGATCACCCGCATCGTGCCAGCCACCGGAAAGATCGACATAGGTTGAATCCGCCATTTTTCCATAAAACAACCGGCCATCCCGTTGATGACAAACCATATCGAGAAAGGGATTGTAGCCACATCGCTGTTGTTGCATGAATGTCAGTAGATCATCAGTAGTTCCCTGGTAAGCCTGATCGGAAATGGAAAATTTAACAGAAGTTATTCCTGATTTAGTGCCTTGCAAATAGTGGGTTCCTGTTTCCTCAACTTCAGAAAAATCCAGGTCATGGTAATAAGTAAATGTTCCCCAGCCTTTTGTCTTAGATTTTTCAGGTTTGAATGATGCAATCGGTTTGTTGGTGTCTTCTGAAATAACTTCAAATTTTTCGTTGACATGTGAATTTGAAAGCAGGATAGCGTGTTTGTTTTCCTGAGTTAAATAGCCGTATTGATTGAGTCGAATAACAATATCCTGATCACCCTTCGGGTTTTGAGCAATGACCTGGTGAAAAGAAAAAAGTAATAACAGAAAGTATTTCATGATATGTGACTGCGATTTTGAAGGGATAATTTACGATTAGAATATCAAATCATGATTTGTTAGTGTGAAAAATATATTTCAGACCCTATTCTCTCTGAGGATAGATTTTCATAATTGAAATGGATGTTGAAAATTAGATACGGTCGACTTTTAAGAGTTGATCAGGAAGGATTTCCCTCATCAAATCACCCCTTCATTTTCCAGCGAATTCTTCACCCTTTCGTGGTACTGCCAGAATTTGTTATTGATCTTTTTAGAAATTTTTTTGAATTCTGGTTCCCGGATGATGTTCTCCAGCAGCGGGTCATCATCCAGAAAAAGGATAACCCAATAAAAATAATCATCCTGTTCGGAAAATAACCTTAGATGTTCAAGGGATTTTTGCACCTCTCCCCGATACGAGTAATAAGCCGAAAGACTGAGATCTTTGTAAATGGAGTGATCAAGGTCCACATACGACTGATATTTAGTCATCAATTCTTCAGATTCATTCTCCATTCCCAACTTTGACATGACATAGGCAATTTTGGCGTTTTCTGCGTGATATACATCCAGGTTATGGGTTTCCTTTATTTCCAGGAACTTTTGATAGTAATAATAGGAAGATTCAAAATCCCTGAGATAGTAATAGATCTTTCCAACTTCCTGGATCACATCAAGACGGGTTGTATCCATTGTCAGGGTTTCAAGCAATAGATCCTTTGTTCGTTCATAATTTTTGTCCTTCGCCAATAAGATATATGCCCTCAGGTAATTTGAGTAAATATTATTCGGATTGAAATCCAAAGATTTATTGACATAATGCTCAGCCTCATCCACAAATCCGGATTGCATAAAAGCATTGCTCACATGCAAATAAACAAAACTGATTGATGATGAATCATTATTGGAAATATTCATGCTGATTCCCTTCAATGCGTACTGCAAATATTTCTCAGTATTGGGAACCACATTAGCATAAATGTCTGAAAGTATCTGAAGGATCGGTATGGAATTCGGGTTGTATTCCAATGCTTTTTCAAGAAAAGAAATGCCCAGTTCATATTCCTTGATTTGAATGTAATACAGCCCTTTAGCCATTTGACTCTGAGGAGTAGTATCATCAAACAGGAGCGCCTGATCGGCATAGTGGTTAATTTGATCCGTGTATTTTTTCTCCACCTGGTAGGCATCGAGGAAATAATAAGCAATAGCAATATTGGCATACGCCTGAGCAAACTGCGGATCCTGCTCGATTGCTTTTTCAAACCAGGAAATAGCTGAGTGAAGACCTTCGGCTGTTTCCTGACGAAAAAATTCAAGGCCCTTCAGGAAATAGTCATATGCGACAAGATCTTCTGTTGGTTGTTTGCTGATGCTTTTTTCTTCCTCAGGACTAATAAATACTTCGATGTGATCTGTGATATTTTTCGCCACTTCGGTTTGCAAGTCGAATATATCCCCGACTTCCCGTTTGTATTGCTCCGACCAGATATGCTGGTCATTTGTAGCATCAATCAGCTGGATGTGTAGCATGATCTGGTCGCCAATCTTTTGTCCGCTGCCCTCGATCAGGTATCGAACATTTAATTCTCTACCTATTTCAGGGATTGATTTAGGATTATTGCGATACTTCTCCACAGACATCCGACTGATCACCCGAAGGTTTTTGATCTTCTGGAGATTATTGAGCGTGGCTTCCATCAATCCGTTTATGATGTACACATTGCTGGAATCATTGCTGTCGTTCATGAAAGGCAATACAGCTATCGAGCTTTGGGCCAAAGCAGGATTTGTATCGGCATGGATCTGATCGGATGTTTTAAATACTCCAAGTTTTATCATAACAAATCCAATTGCAGCGACAGCTATTATGATTAGTGACCATAGCAGGACCGGAAATTTGCCAGCAGATTCTTTCTGTTTTTTAGGATCTTTTATCCGAACCTTGCCTTGTACCTGCTGTTTGTCAGGAACAATCAAACCGGTGTTAGCGATGGCGAACACCTCCATTGGCTTATCAACATTCTTAAGCTGATGGACCCCCATAGAGCGGGTCTGAATATCCGGTTGATTTTTAACCTCATCATGGACTTTTTCCGAAATGAAGACGCTTTGCGGCACAGCCAATGATTCAATTCGAGAAGCTACGTTGACGCCATCTCCTATGATCCCGTCCTCCGAAAACAGGATATCGCCTGTATGGATACCGATCCGAACGGGAATTCTGGGTTCTTCCCGAAATGCCAATTGAAGGTCAATGCCACATTTTGTTGCATCGATGGCGCTACCAAAGGTACTCAGGGTGCCATCGCCGTAGTATTGCAGGATCTTTCCCATGTATTTTTGTGTAATGGATTCGAATACCTCCCGATGTCGTGACCTGTATCGGATGGCTTTTTCCTCATTCTGCTGCATCAAAGCTGTATATCCTTCAATATCGGTAAACATGATCGCTGCGAGCTGATGGGTAGGGGTGATCTGACCGGATGAATTAGAGGGAGATTCCATCCCCTTTCCTACCTCGCCCGGAGGGTATCCATAGTATTCGCGAAAGCATTTAATAAAATAAGAAGTACTGCTGAAACCCACCTGGTAGGATACTTCCGAAACGGTAAGGGATGATTGTTTCAAAATTTCCATCGCCCGTTTCAGGCGCACCTGGCTGATAAACTGACTGACTGAAAGATTAGTGTGTTTCTTTATCTTGCGCAACAGGTTGGAGCGACTCATATTGATTTCTTCAGCCAGCTCAGAAACTCCAAAGAGCTCATTCGAGATGTTGGCCTCGATGATTTGTGTAAGCTTTTCTAAAAAGTCATTATTTACTGGTGGCTCAGGCATTCGATTTAAGGTTCATTCAATTATATAAGTTTTATGTTAAAAAGGCTATTGACAATTGAAGATACTCATTTAATTAACAATTGAATGAAGGGGTTTGGTTCAGGATTGATGATAATCAGGTCGATATATGCCTAATTGATTTTAGGTGATAGGAATTTTATACTTTCTATCCTGCGAATTAATATAGTTGGATCAGAGTGATATACTTTATCTTCCAGTCCCTTTTGCATCATAATTTACACCCTTGCATCATAATTACTATCAAATCCCCAAAATTGACACGTTTAGGCTCTTTTTTGATTAGTCGTGCCTTTGATTTTGACGGTACTTTACAGTATTCATTTAAGTCAAACTAAAAACTAAAAAGTCATGAAAAATCAGAAAGAAAAATTCAATTCATTATTAGTAAGTGTTATTATTTTAGCTCTAATAATGGTTACATCCGCATGTGGAAAAACATCGGATACCGATCAGACCCAGGTTTCCAAAGTAAGCCAAACTTCCCCTAAAGTTGATATTTATGCAGCTGCTTTAACGGGAGATCTCGACGCTATTCGCCAGCACATCAAAGCAGGTACGGATCTTAATAAGAAAGACGCCTACGGTTCCACTCCTTTGGTCATTGCCATAACTTTTGGGAAAAAGGATGTGGCTATAGCACTGATCGAAGCGGGCGCAGATGTCAACCTTTTAAACAATGATGGTTCGACACCTCTTCACTCCGCAGTATTCTTTTGTCGCAAGGAAGTTGTCCAATCCTTGTTAGATCATGAGGTGGACAAAAGTGTTGTAAACAATTATGGTTCAACGGCTCTGCAATCCATTGAGGTTCCTTTCAGGGATGTCAAACCTATCTATGACCAGTTAAGCCGTGATCTTGGTCCTTTAGGATTAAAACTTGACTATGTGCGGATCGAATCTACTCGTCCTCAAATAGCTGAAATGTTGCGTTAATTGTTTGATCACTGATCTCTATTTCACTGAAAATGGAAGCTGCAAAAAGAAGATACGATATTGATTGGCTAAGAGTCATCGCTATTGGACTACTATTGATCTACCATACGACCATTGGGTTTCAACCCTGGGGTGTTTTTATCCAATTCATTCAAAACAATGAATCGCTTCAATCCCTATGGATTCCCATGTCCATGCTGAATGTCTGGAGGATCCCCCTCTTATTTTTTGTATCAGGAATGGGCGTGGCATTTGCCATCAGGAAGAGAAGCTGGAAGCAATTATTGCTGGAAAGGACACGGAGGATATTTCTGCCATTTATTTTTGGGGCGCTGTGCATCGTTCCCCTCCATATGCTTATCTGGCAAAAATACTACAGCCAGGAGATTCAATATATACCTCATCCCGGTCATTTATGGTTTTTGGGTAATATATTTATCTATGTGATCCTCCTGTTGCCGGTATTCTTTTATCTGAAAAAGAATGATAATGGATGGATTGTAAAATGGATTCAAAACCTGTTTAAAACTCCTTTGGGGATATTGTTGATAATAGGATTTTTTGTTTTGGAAGTATTGATTCTTCAACCTGAAATATTTGAACTGTACGTGTTAACACCCCATGGTTTTTTCCTGGGATTGCTCGCATTTTTCTTCGGGTTTATTTGCATACAAAGTGGCCATTCGTTCTGGCAAACTGTTCTGTCCTGGAGGTGGTTGTTCCTGGCTGGGGCAATAGCCCTATTTTTCTTGCGGTATTTCGAATATGAATTGAATGCGCCGAACGTCCTCACGGCGATCGAATCTAATTTATGGATCTTTGCGGTTTTCGGATTTGCTCACAAACACCTCAATAGGCCTGGTAAAACCCTCCAGTATTTGAGCGAAGGCGCTTACCCGATCTATATTATTCACATGATATTCTTATTTCTCAGCTCTTACTGGATCTTCCCAATGGACATTCCGGTTTGGCTTAAGTATGTTTTCGTATTAACAGCAACCTTCGCAGGATGTTTTGTTATTTATGAATGGGTGATTCGAAGGGTTCATTCCTTAAGACCATTATTTGGGTTGAGAGGATTAAGAAAGGAGGATGTTCGCCCTATTCAGGTTGATGTCAAAGAAGTTAAGTTAGTGAATAGTCCGAAAAATAGTTGAAATGGATGAAGATGGAAAGTTAGCTCATTCAGAATAATTAGCGATCAATCAATTATTGGGTGAAAAAAGTTGAATAAAATTTGTTGTCTTTTGGTTAAATGAAAAACAAAATTCTATATTTGCAACTCATTTTTCGGAGCAGCCGAAAAGTTAAGATTTGAAATGGTTGATTTACTCTATTTCAGCAATAAAAAATCAGTATTTTCTCTAAGGAGAGATGCCCGCCTGCCGGCGAGGCAGGGGTGAGTGGCTGAAACCATCCGCTAGCTGGCGGATAAACAGCCTTACCGAAATTTTAGATTAATGAAATAAAAAGTTCAGATAATACTGACCTGGAGAGATGGGTGAGTGGCTGAAACCAGCAGTTTGCTAAACTGCCGTACCTGTAAAGGTACCGCGGGTTCGAATCCCGCTCTCTCCGCTCAGAATTTTGAAGGATAGTATTAAGCTGAAGACAAATAAGTCCGTTAGCTCAACTGGATAGAGCATCCCGACTTTATGTCGGGAAGGTTTCAGGTTGGAGTAGGGGTTATTGAATTGAAATATTGAGATGTAAAAAAAAGATAATGGTCCTGTAGCTCAACTGGATAGAGCAACTGCCTTCTAAGCAGTAGGTTCCAGGTTCGAGTCCTGGCAGGATCACAAGGATATCTAGTGATTTCGTGATTTGTTTTATCACAAATTTAAAAATCATAATATCACCAAATTTCATCGGGGTGTAGCGCAGTCCGGTTAGCGCACCTGGTTTGGGACCAGGGGGTCGCAGGTTCGAATCCTGCCACCCCGACTCATTGGACAATAGTCGGTATTAAAAGCCCCTAAATCTTATGATTTAGGGGCTTTTTTGTTTTTATCATATCAATTCACACCATTTTTTTTCATAAAAAATGTGACCTATTTGGTTACCTCTTTTAAATTTTATATTTGGGTAACCAAATCGCTTGTAATTCATTGATTATCAATTATATACAAGTATAAAAATTGAGTCATTTTGATTCAATTTGGTCTCTTAATTGGGTTTGTTTGGTGACCTATGAGGTTCAAACCAATTCATTCACACTAAAATTGAATTATGATGAGAACCAACAGTAGCACTTTTTCAGTCAAATTTTATCTTAAAAAACAGAAAGTTAAAAATGGAATTGCTCCAATTTATGCCAGGTTAAATGTCAATGGTAAAAGAGTTAATATTTCAACTAAAAGAAACATTGATGTCAAAGATTGGGATAGTGCAAAAAATCAGGCAAAAGGTAGTCGTGCCGAAATTCAATCATTGAATAAATATCTGACCAGAATAAAACTTTCACTTTTTGATTACTACCAGGACATGACGCTGCAGAGGAAGTTTGTTTCTGCAGATGCGCTTAAAAATAAATTCCTGGGAATTGATGAGCATGAATTTACTCTGAATAAGATCATTGAATACCATAACACAAGTTTAAAGGACAAACTTGCCTGGGGCACACTGAAAAATTATTTTACTACACAGAAATACCTCAATCGATTTCTAAATAAACGATTCAAAACATCTGATATATACTTATCTCAGATTAATTATCAATTCATTACAGACTTTGAATATTTCCTAAGAAAATGGGAGCCTGTTGATCACCAGAAGCCTCTAGGAAATAATGGAATCATGAAACACATGGAGCGATTTAGAAAGATGCTTAATCTGGCGATCAAATTGGAATGGATGGCTCATGATCCTTTTGCAAAATTCAAACCTTCATATGATAAAGTGGATAGGGGATATCTGTCAGATATTGAGTTAGGTAAATTAGAAGAAAAGGAATTCAAAATTCCTCGATTACAACAAGTGAAGGATCTGTTTATTTTCAGCTGCTATACCGGATTAGCTTATATCGATGTCATTAAACTCAAGCCGGAGAATATTGTTGTTGGAATGGATGGTAAAAAATGGTTAGCAACAAGCAGACAAAAATCTTCGGTGTTAGTGAAGGTTCCATTACTTCCAAAAGCAAAGATATTAATTGAAAAATATCAGACACATCCAAAGGTTTTAAATGAGGGAAGTCTATTCCCTGGTATCTCCAACCAAAAATTAAATTCTTACCTAAAAGAAATCGGCGATTTATGCGGTATCGAGAAAAATTTAACTTTCCACCTGGCCCGGCATACTTTCGCAACCACCGTTACCCTGGCCAATGGTGTCCCCATTGAATCAGTTAGTAAAATGCTCGGTCATACCAAGATCACAACCACGCAGATCTATGCCAAAGTAGTCGAAACAAAACTAAGTGAGGACATGGGTAAATTGGAGCAAAAGCTTTCATCAAATAGAGGCAATAACCAGGCTAAGAAGGTTGTTTAAAAAATTAGAAATAACATTTCAATAATATTAACATATTTTTCACTGTTTGAATTTGTACATTTTACTATTTCAATTATATTTGGTTGGATTTTCAACGATTTGCTTATCATTTGCGGAGTTTGAGGAATAGAATTGGAGGGGGTTATATCATTTTTTAACCATTAATTAAGCTCACTTTTTAGACCAAAACCCTAGTAATTGAAATACGAATTAGAAGTACTGGATGCATTAATCCATCACGATTTAGCTCCTGACAACCTTAAAAATCACCCCCTATCAAACCAACAATTTGAAAAATGGTGCACGAAGGTTCAATCAGAAGTAAATAGAATAAAACTGTTATTCAAAAATAAATTATTCAGCATTAAAAGGGAAAAACAGTTTGAGCAATATATTCAATGTCACCAACAGGAATTAATTCGCTTAACAGATCATCTTCTACAATACATTTCTCCGGAAGAAGCTTTGAAAATTTATTCTACAAGTGATGAAATTAACCCGGTAAATCTCTATAAGATCATTTATGTCCAATTAGAAGATTTACTCACCTATATCGAAAAGCACTTCTCACAATATTTCAGCCTGAAAGCTAAAATTCCCCGCAGTTACATGATCATAGCTGTACGTGATTTCAAAGAAGAGTTACCAATATTAAAAAGGGAGTTAAAGGAACAAGGGATCTCTCAGGAATTGAATAAAGTAGTATTTCATCCTTTTGAAAAGCTCATTATTTCACGGAATGAAGAATGCATCTCATTCAGAAAATTAATCTATTTGAAAACGATGTTGAAGGAATTAGTAGATATTTCATTCAACAATTCAACGGATAAAAGTATTGATGAGAAAGTGTGTTGTGGAATGATATATCTTAATTACAACTCCTTCAAATTTTTTAATTACTGCACATCTAACTTCAAAGATCTATATCTAAAGGAGGATTCACTTTGTGGCCAGATAGAGAAACTTGCCTATTTCATTAAAACACTGAACCAGGACCATGTGAAACCTGGATTCGCTTATAAACCGAAATGTATATCGATAAAGGATGCTTTATTGGAATGGCTGGATGAAGAAATGTACTTTCTTGAGAAAAGAAATCAACTTTCTCTAAACATCCCTTTTAAAAGGAAAGAGCCGATTCACAATGATTTTAAAGTATTAACCAGTTTGTCTGTATCGCAATTAGCATACCTTGTAAGGCTTTTTTTTGACACAGGAATTATTATCAATAAAAATCATAGGGAGGTCTTAAAATTCATCTCAATGGGAACCCAAACAAAAAGAGCTGAAAACATTTCTGTTGAAAGCATGAGATCCAAATTTTATAATATTGAAGATTCAACCAGAGAAACTATAAAAGATCTCATCATCAATATACTAAACCAAGTCCGTAAAAATTAATTTTAAGAGCGCTGGCCAGACAAAACGGCGGGGGTGTGTAGGCATGTGTGTAGAAGCATCGTTTTGTCTTGATTTCTTTGTTTACTTTCTGTATCAAGACAGAAATCACAGATTCGCGAAAGGTTGTGTGGCATGAAAGAGCGTATGAGCAAAGTAAGGGCCTGTCCGGCCATAGGACATTAAATGAAGGAACGTAACTATTGCAAGCAAATATAATTGACATGTCTGATTCGGTCTTCTACCGCTCAATGAATTAATATTTTTTAAACTCATATCCTACTCAAAACCAACCTCTTACAAAGGGTCCTGCAACCCCTGCAACTGTTTTGATATTCATTTCCTGTCGTGATTTGTCTTGAATCAAATTAAACTAAATATTATGCCAGCTACAATTATTACAACTGACGATCTGCGAGATTTCAAGATCGAATTATTAGAAGAATTAAAAACACTTCTAAAGGAAAGTTCCGGACAAGTCACGAAGAAATGGTTAAAATCTTATGAGGTCCGCGAGTTTTTAGGAATCTCTCCTGGAACACTTCAAAACCTCAGGGTAAACGGAACCCTACCTTTTTCTAAAATTGGTGGAGTGATCTTCTACAAATATGAAGATGTTCAAAAAATGCTTTCTGAAAATAGAATATCAAATCATATTTTTCCAGGATAGCGTGAATGAATTTTATCAAGCACTTTTTACAATTTATGGATTTTGTCATGAAAGATGAAAGGCTTACACCTTACCATGTAAGCCTTTACTTCGCCCTCTTTAATTCCTGGAACATGAATCACTTCCGAAATCCAATTTCAATTTCCAGATCTGAGATCATGATAATGTCAAAAATCGGATCAGTAAACACCTACACCAGGTGCATGAAAGAACTTCATTCATGGGGCTATATTCGGTACGATCCTTCTTATAATCCACAGGTAGGAAGCAAGGTTTACCTGTACAGATTTGATAAAGGTAGTGATAAAGCTGGTGGACAGCTGCTGATAAAGCCAGTGAGACCTTCATTAAACAATATAAACTATATAAACAATAATAAAAGCAAAGGCGAACGAACACCTTTATCAGATGTGATAAAGGTCAATTCAAAAAAAGAAGGAAGTGATTTCCTTCCTCCCAATGAACAGGAAGTGTTACTATTTTTTCAATCGCAGTTCCCTCTTTTAAAAGATATATTGAAGACAGAAAAAAATGCGGAGCTCGAGGCGCGGAAATTTTTCAACTACTTCAAATCAGTCGGATGGAAAGTAGGCAATAACAAACAAATGGAAGACTGGCAAGCAGCTGCTACTAACTGGATCCTCAATTCCGGAAAATATTCTAATCCAAAGAACCATCAACCAGCTGAACCCAACCACCTCCACATTAATAACAACAAAAACTATGATGAACCACTATAAAAAACCGTGCGAAGCACACCATGAGCGATGGCCTGGAAAAACAGCGGGCTTCAGGTGGGCCTGTGCGAGGAAGTATTGTTTTTCCTTCTTGCCCGTCCGGCAGGCGGGGATTCTTTTGCTTACTTTCTGTATCAAGACAGAAATCACAGATTCGCGAAAGGTTGTGTGGCATGAAAGAGCGTATGAGCAAAGTAAGGGCCTGTCCGGCCATAGGACAATAGAAATACTAATCACACTTTTTAAATGAAATTCTAATGTCCAACGATAATATTCCCCCTAAATCTTTTTTAGAAGAATCAAAAATTAAGCTCGACACCTCCTTCAACACCTCTAAATTCGCCTTCGACCAATGCCTCGAATTTATTGAAAAAGCAGGTAAAGCCAATTTCAATCCAAAATTCAAATTATACCAGGAGGATCTACCGATTATTTTCAAACTCCTAACCTATTTCTACCAGGACACCAAAAATGCCGAATCTCAAAACATCGATCTCCATAAAGGCATTCTCCTCACCGGCCCGGTTGGTTGTGGCAAAACAAGTCTCATGACCATCATGCGATTTTTTCTTTCACCAAAAGAACAGTTTTTTATCAAATCCAGTAGAGACATCACCTATGAATTCATCCAGGAAGGATATCCTATAATCAACAAATACTCCAAAGGAGCTTTCCACAGAAAAGAAGGAGATCTTCTTCCCAAGACCTATTGTTTCGATGATCTGGGAGTAGAATCAAATATTAAATATTATGGCAATGATACCAATGTCATGGCGGAGATCCTTTTATCCCGATATGACATGTTTATCCATTCGAAAATTATAACCCATGTTACGACAAATCTTTCTGCCTGTGAATTGGAGGGTTCTTATGGAAATAGGGTAAGAAGTAGGTTGAGAGAGATACTTAACGTAATATCATTTGATCGCAAGTCAAAAGATAAACGGAATTAATTCACTTTTAAAATACATTAGAAAAAATTGTAAGTCCATTTTGAAATAAATTAAAACTGTTCAATAATAGATATAATGAAGGTCAGTATAAGAACGATGTTAACAATAAAGGTGGAATTATTAGACCCCATAATCTTACGATTGTTACTCAATATGAGAATTAAGCAATAGCTTTTCATTATAATTTACTGTAATAATCTAAAGCCAAATAGTCCAAAAAAGAAATCAAATGAAAATTATCATAACAATTGTAAATTGAAATGTTTATTTTGAATTTTAAACCTTGAATCATGAATATTAATCATAAGGTTCAAACTCTAATTGAATGAAAATCACAATTTTTTACCAACAAGAGGATTAAAGTGAATGAGAATAGAATGAATAGCCGATTTGTTCCAAACAAAGTGAATCACTTTTGTTTATAAACTTCAGTAAATGAAACTAGAAAATTTAATGGCCAACCAGCGGCGTGAGAAAATAATGGACCTCCTACGCGAAGACGGCTCTGCTAAGGTTACAAACCTTGCCAAACTATTTAAGGTTACCGAGGTGACCATTCGACAAGATTTGGAAAAGTTAGAGCATGATGATTTAATAGTCAGGGAACATGGTGGTGCTTTCCTAAAAAATGTGGAAGATCAGGTAAGAAGTTTTTCTCTTGAGCACCAGGAAAACATGGACAAGAAGGAATTGATTGCAGAAAAGTGCCTGGAATTTATAGAAAGTGGAGATACAATTATTCTTGATTCGGGTTCAACGACTACAGAAATTGCCAAAAAGCTCAGAGGCATGAAAAATCTTACTGTTATTACTAATGCAGTAAATATTGCGTTAATGCTCGGTGCTGAGCCGGGTATTGAAATCATTGTAACTGGTGGGGAGTTTAAACCACCTACCTTATCCTTGACCGGCCAGAAAGCGGCCGACTTTTTTAAAGGGCTGGCAGTGCAGAAATTATTTTTAGCAACAGCTGGCATTTCATTGAAATCAGGTTTGACTTATCCCAGCTTGAGCGATATTGTAGTAAAGAAAGCAATGATTGATGCGGCTGATATCACCTACCTGGTAGCTGACTCATCCAAAATCGGTAAAAGCGCATTGGCCAGCCTTGGAGCGCTCTCACTAATAGATTATATTATTACAGATGAGGACATCAATAAAAAAGATAAGAAGGTTTTTGAAGAACATGAAATTGAGCTGATTATAGCTCAAAAATCCTGAGAAAATCAAATGCTTTATATCTATTCATATTAGCCAGGTAACAGTATGATTACCAGAACCAATTTCTAAATTGGTGAGATCACTTTTATTGATTTTCATGCCATCCATTTCAATCTTTTCCGAGGATGGTAGCATAATTTTAGCGGTGCAATTCGGTGGGATTTGAATGTCGTATCGCACCTTGTTTCCATCAATCTTCCATTTTACAAATACCAGGCCGTACATTGTTTCGATACCTGCTTCTACAAATTCAATGCCTGTTGAGATAGATGGGGTGAAGATGATATTTTTATATCCGGGTTGATCTGGATCAATCCTGATACCAGCTAATCTGGAGTATAACCAATCACCTATTGCCCCGTAAGCATAGTGATTGAAACTGTTCATTCCAACAGTCTGAAAGGTATCATCAGGTTTAATTCCATCCCATCGCTCCCATATCGTTGTTGCGCCCTTTGTAATTGGGTAAAGCCAGGAGGGGTACCTTTTGTTTTTTAATAGTAAATATGCCAGATCCGTTCTCCCGGAGTCTGACAAAGCAAAATTCAGTATTGGCGTACCTAGAAAACCTGTCGTTAAATGGCTAAAATGCTCGACATCTTTAGCAAGTCTCCTACTTATCATTTCTTTTTTTTCGTCGGAAATAAGATCGAATACCAATGCCAGGGAAAAGGCTGTTTGAGTATTGGAAACAAGCCTTCCGGCATTGGTAGTAAATTCATTGTTCCAGGCTTGTTTGATTTTGGGAAGTAGCAATCGGAGTTCATCGGCATAATTGTTTTCACCTATCAGTCTGGCTGATTTTTCAACAATAGATGTGGAATAATAAAAGTATGCTGTTGCAATCAACTCCTTATCTGTATGAGCGCCGGCATAACCATAGTCAGGGGCATTATATTGGTAAGAATGGTACTCCGCGAACGAAAGCCAGTCTCCAAAATGAAACCCATATTTAAATATGAAAGAGTCGCCGGCATGTTTGCGCATATACTCAATCCAGTTTTTCATAGAGGAAAACTGTTCTTCTAGTATCCTGACATCTCCATAATATTGATATAACGTCCAGGGTATGATTACTGCTGCATCGGCCCATCCTGTTGCCCCAAAGCCATCGGACCAACCGGTACCACCACCATCTTTAATAATATTGGGAACTACCCAGGGTACACTTCCATCTTCCCGTTGCTCAGATTCCAGATCCTTTAACCATTTGGTAAAAAAAGATGCAGTTTGGAAGTTGAAGCTGGCTGTTGGTGCAAAAACCTGTGCATCTCCAGTCCAACCCAAACGCTCATCTCTTTGCGGACAGTCCGTTGGAACATCCAGAAAGTTTCCCCGTTGTCCCCATTCTATGTTGTTTTGCAGTTGGTTAATTAATGGGTCAGAGCAGCGGAACTTACCGGTTTGATCCATATCAGAGTGAATGACAACTCCTTTGATACTATTAAGTGTTAAATCTGCAGGGTAGCCTTGTATCATGACATACCTAAAGCCATGGAAGGTAAAACGGGGCTCATAAGTTTCTTCACCATATCCTTTTAAAATGTATTGATCCGAACATTCGATATTTCGCAGATTTTCGGTGTAGAAATTGCCATCGCTGTCCAACACTTCAGCAAATTTCAACGTCACCTTGTCTCCTGCTTTCCCTGCAACCTTTAATTTCACCCATCCGACCATGTTTTGACCTAAGTCAAATACTTTTTCCCCTTTTGGAGTTGTTAACAATTTTTTTGGGGAAATTTTTAGTACCTTTTTTACTTTTTCACCAACAGATTCGACAAGGATATTTTTCGGATGGTTTAATATTTTTACATTTTCCCAGGTAGAATCGTCAAATGAAGAAGTTGACCAACCTTCCATCTCAAGTCGGGCGTCATAGGTTTCGCCATTATATATGTCAGATTTTAAGAGGGGGCCTGTATTAGATTTCCATGTGTCGTCAGAATTGATTAATATTTTCGATCCATCTCGAAAGACCAGCTTCAATTGCACCAATAATGCAAGTCTTTCACCATAATTATTCCGGTTATTTTCCCACCAACCAAAGTGACCTCTATACCATCCATCACCCACGATTGCTCCAATAACATTTTTTCCTAATTTTATATTTTTCGTTACATCATAAACCTGGTATTGGAGCCTTTTATGATAGTTTGTCCAGCCGGGTGTAAATAACTCATCACCCACTCTCTCACCATTCAGTTCCAGCTCGTAGAGTCCTAAGGCGGATACATAAATCCTAGCCTCAATAATTGGCTCATAGGCATAAAACACATTTCTGAAATAAGGGCAAGGAGATGATGCATTTGGGTTTTCAGACCAAGGCAAGGTAATCCATTCTGCCTCCCATTCTTCAGGATTTAGCATTCCCATTTCCCAAAACGCCTGCTTTTCGGATTCAGCTACATTTCCATAATTGTCCCAAACTTTGATCTTCCAGTACAACCTTTGTCCCGACCGTAGCTTTGGCCCTTCATAGGGAATATGTACGGATTGATCAGAAACCACTTTACCGGTATTCCAGACAAAGTTTTCTTCAGACGATAATTCCGTATTAGGTTTGGCAACCAAAATTTGATAAGCCGCCTGTTTTGTATTCTTATCTTTTGACTTTAATTTCCAGCTTAACCTTGGGCTTGTTGTGCCAATACCTATAGGGTTGTGTTTGTATTCCGTTCTAAGGTCGAAAACTTCCATAAAAATCCTTTTACTTTTCTTCCACGTCATCAAGCGATGTGCCTCTCATCCAAAAAGGAGCTGTTGCAAACCATAGTAATACGCCCGCTATCATATAATTAAAATGTGTTTGTTTGTCAATTACTTCATAAAATACCAGAAAAGATGGAACTACGGTTAATAGTAGCCCTGTCAGAGATATGATCTTTAGAATTAATTTCATAATCGATTTAGGTTTTATTATTTGATTGATTTGCCTGTTGAATCTTGCTGAACCCAATATACAGGATCACACATAATACCCACTCGGGAGCTACCATGAACAACAAATCGGCTTTTATGACAGCCAACCAGCTGGGTTGGTTTCCTAATATTTCAGATAACCAGGGATAATGGTCTTTGCCGTAAAAGAATAAAATGATACCAAATGAAATGATCCAGGATAACATCGCAGACCAGCTTAGTAGCAATCCTTTTTTATCAGCATAATAGGCTTCCAATCCAAGCTTTGGAAATAGCCAGATATCAACGAAAATAAATGCACCTAAAGGCATAAAGAACAAGCCGTAATACCCTATTATTCTATCCAGGTAGGTGTTTACAGCCGGTATACAAGCAGTAATTATCATAAAAGCACCGGCAACAAAAGTTACTTTCCACCTTTTCCAATTGGGGGTTGCTACTTGAATGGCCAGCCCCGCCCTGTATAAGGTTGGGTTGGCCGTCGTCCATCCTGCAATGACTACGCTAATCAAACCCGCAATTCCGGCTCCGAAGTATGCTATATTTCCCGGTTGAGGATTTGTAAATCCTTCTGCTAAAAAGGCTGCGCAAAGAATTCCGGAAGCAATCCAGGCCATATAGTGGCCAAGAAACATCCCAAATGCAGAGGCAAACCCCTGCTTCCAACCCTTTGCATACCTGAAAATGGTGATATCGGACATACCGATATGTTGGGTGGCGTTGCACAGCCAGGCGAATCCGATTACATGCCAGATGGTGTATTTAGAATTATCCCCGACCGGAACACCGGTAAAAATCTTTTCATTGGCAACTCTCCAAAAATCGCCAAACCCACTTGTTCCAAGGTCTTGTAATACCGCTAGCCCTGCAGCAAAAAACACCAGTACCATCCAGGGAGCACATATTTTGGAGAAGTGTGCTATTTTTTCAAATCCCAAAACAGCCAATGCAGCGATAACAGTACCTACAACTAATGCCAACAACATCCAGGGGATGGTGGGTACCAAATCGCCTGCATGATAATCAGGATTAGGAATGTCCAGGGGTATGGAAATAGCGGTGACAGCCACACTGACCATGGCTCCGGCCAACAGACAAAGGATAATGGCATAAAAAGCGCTATATGCGACAGTCAGATAGGGCCCACATACTTTGCGAAGTTGCCAATAGATGGTTAAGCGGGTTTTTACAGCTATGGGAGCACACATAAAAGCCCAGCTCAATACTGCCAGCGTGTTGCCAATCAACAACCCAACGAAAAAGTCAAATGCGGATACGCCATGCATCACCATCAAAGGACCAAGAACAAATTCCGTTCCGGCGACATGTTCACCGGCAAACATGGCGATAAAGGTTTTCCATCCATGTAGCTTATTTTCCGCCACCGGCTCCCGGTCATATTCGTAAAGGGCATCCAGCCGTTCGACAAGGGTTGGGGATGCTGCACTGACTTGATTCATTTGTTATTGCAATTTCACCCTTAATAATGAAACATTTTTTGAGCTTGAAAAATCAACTAATGGATTATATGTATTTAGAAAAATCAACTATAAAATTTTCTAATTTATAAGTATATCATGTTGATTCTTCATAAACCAATAGAAAAATTCCCTAAACTTAATATTAATATATTTTTTCATAAAATTATGTTTAGTTTTGTTTTTATATATAAAAAGAAAATATTAAAAATATCTATTTAAACATTACGAAAGTATTAGGAAAAATACAATAACATTTATTGGAAAACATCATGAAAGAGAATCATCAAATTCAAACTTATGGAGGAAAGGACCTTGAACTTAAATCCATAGTTAGACCTGCTTTAACACTGATTTTTATCATTTTATTTTATTTCACGTCTATTGCTCAGGAAAATGCGCCAGAAAGGATTCCGGTATATCCTGTTCCTTATGAATACCCATCGGTTGAAGGAATTACGGAAGCATTGAACAAGGTAAGACAGTATTACGAGTCAACCAGTTCGTTAAAGATCATTGACAGTGAAACTGGAAAAGAAATTACTGACTTTACAGAACCAAACAAAAATGCTGTAGTAGAAGAAGGTTTCGCGAGTGAATGGACTTATACCAATGGGGTCGTTCTTTCAGCGTTTGAATACATTGATGATGTTATCGATGACCCGGCCTTTTTTGCCAACAATACGCGTTTTTATGATTTGGTGATTGAAACACTACCTTACTTCATAAAAAACAAAGAAAAATTCGGTGACGAAGCAAAAAATGGGTGGAATAGGACACCCAACTTTCATGCGTTGGATGACTGCGGATCAATTGGAGCTGCCATGATCAAAACCTATCTGAAAGATAAAAATGACGATTATCTGGAGTTAATAGACATAACTGCAGATTATATTTCCAATAAACAGTTTCGACTGGATGACGGAACTTTGGCGCGCCACCGCCCTCAATATCAATCCATCTGGGCAGATGACCTCTATATGAGTGTGCCGTTTCTTGCGAATATGGGAGTTCTCACGGGCGACAACAAGTACTTTGATGATGCTGTCAAACAGATTCTTCAAATGGCTGAAAGGCTTTACATTGCTGAAAAAGAACTTTTTGATCATGGGTGGAGCGTCACTTCAGGCGATTATGACCCACGCTTTTACTGGGGTCGTGCGAACGGCTGGACGCTGATGGCCATGGCTGAGCTTTTAGATGTTTTGCCTGAAGAATACCAAGGGCGTGACAAGATCTTACATTTATACAGATCCATGATACGTAGTCTTGCAGGGATTCAAGACGGAACAGGTTTTTGGCATAATATGTTAGACAAAACTGATACTTATACAGAAACATCCTGTACGGCTATGTTCACATTTGCTGTTGCGAAAGGCATCAACGAAGGATGGATAAATCATGTATATGGCCCTGTAGCAATTACCGGATGGAATGCCATCGAGACCCGCATAATGGAAAGTGGAGCTGTAGACGGTACATGCGAAGGGACCACATTTGCGCATGATAATACCTACTACTATTACCGGGGAAAAAGTATTTATGCCACACATGGCTATGGTCCGGTTTTGTACGCAGGGGCAGAAATGATCCGGCTTTTACAAAATGATAAGATAGAAGTTCAAAAAGCCAGGATCAATGCACGTAACAGCACCTATCATTTTAAGCTGAAAAGCGAGTGGCCTGATTAGAATCAAAAAACAATTACTCTGTAGTGAGTTTAATTTCTTGGAGTATTATGATTAGAACTATAATGATCTGTTGATCCTGACTTTATCATTGATTCCAAGGGATTGGCTAGTGAAATTATTCTAAAATGCTTGGAAAGGACTTCACATAGATTGGCTCACAAATGAATACAATGAGTCGGAAAAGGAATAAGTTATTCTAATCAAAGGATTAAAAATTATAATTATCTGTAAATCAATTTTATAACAAGAATAGGGAAGGGAGTTGTGGTCAAGAAGTTTTGACCTGAATTTGGTTTATTTACTCTCTTTATTTTCTTAAAGATTATATAATTATCAAACCAAATTTTATGAATCAAATGATCAAATCTTTAAGATACATCCTGTTCATATTGTTCATACACATTTTGACGAACTGTCAAAAAAGAATTGAGAATTCACCTCCACAAATAGATAAAGACCCGTTCATTCAGTACATTAAATTATTTAATCAGAATGATGCCGAAGATGTGGTTAACGCCATATCTAATGCTGAAAGCCAGCAGTGGTTGATTGAAAATATACCATTTTTGGAATGTCCTGATAAAACAATAGAAAGGATATATTACTACCGTTGGTGGACGTTCAGAAAACATCTGAAACAAACTCCAAAAGGATATGTCTTCACAGAATTTATCACTCCCGTTTCTCATGCTGGAGCGTATAATACGATCAGTTGTGCGCTGGGACATCATATTATGGAAGGAAGGTGGTTACACAATTCCCGATTCCTGAATGAGTATATCCGTTTTTGGTTTAGAGGAAATGACAATAAGCCTCAACCCCATTTTCATAAATTCAGCAGCTGGGTAGCGGATGCAATTCACAAAAAGTTTCTTGTCGACCTTGATAGTTCCTTTGTTCTTAACCTCTTACCAGATCTTATAGAAGATTATAGACTATGGGAAGTAGAGAAACAGCTCGATAATGGTCTTTTCTGGCAGTTTGATGTTCGGGACGGAATGGAAGAGTCAATTAGTGGATCCAGAACCGCCAGGAACATACGTCCAACCATCAATAGTTACATGGTAGCGAATGCAAAAGCCATTTCATCCTTTGCTTTTATGGGAAAAATGGAAGATACAGGTCGCCATTACTTACAAAAAGCACAAAGGCTTTCTCAATTACTAACAGACAGCCTTTGGGACAATGATTCGAAATTTTACAAAGTTAAATTGGAATCCGGCACAATATCTGATGCCAGGGAAGCCATAGGCTTTATCCCATGGTATTTCAATATTCCTTCAACCGAACAGAATTTTGCCTGGGAACAAATTATCCAAACAGATGGTTTTAAAGCGCCGAAAGGAATTACGACGGCTGAACAACGACATCCGGAATTCCGGTCGCATGGTACAGGTACCTGTGAATGGGATGGCGCAGTATGGCCTTTTGCCTCCTCCCAAACGTTAGTTGGGATGGCCAATTTTATTAGAAATTATGATCAACATACCCTTGTGGAACAAGATTATTACAATGCTTTGTTGGCTTATGCAGATTCACATGTTAAAAATGGAAAGCCATATATCGGGGAGTATCTTGATGAACAAACCGGTGAATGGTTAAAAGGCGACAATCCCCGTAGCATTTTTTACAATCATTCTACATTTTGTGACCTGGTAATTTCAGGGCTGATTGGATTGATTCCACGAGATGATCATGTAATTGAAGTCAATCCCTTAGTTACAAAAGATAATTGGCCTTGGTTTGCCCTGGAAGGGGTCAGGTATCATGGATATGAGCTTTCTATATTTTGGGATGAGACAGGAGAAAAATATCACAAGAAAAAAGGATTGTCTGTGTATGTTGATGGAAAGCTCCTCGTTCACAGTCCGGCTCTAAAGAGGGTTATTGAACCAATAGATTCATATAATTAAAGTTGGTTAAAGATTTTTGTGAATAAAAATATTGGTAGGATAACCATTGCTTTATCCATCGATCATCAATTGCCCGATTGATTTATTCTTCTATCACTTATCAAGATCAAACTGTATTCTCAGTCAGTTGGGGCCAATTAAATTCAAAGCGTACAAGTTTGTTCTAGCTAGCTGCTCAATCCACCGATCAACAATCTTAGTTTTTTGATTAATAATCTTTCGGATATGGGCTGTTTTTCATCAATAGGGCATAATTGATAGTTTACCCCCCTAATTCCAACAATTTAACCCACATGTGTCTAATCATTTTTTTCGAATATTAACTATTATTTTCGAATGTTAACTAATCTTACTTAATCTACTTAAATATTGTTTTGATTAAAATGGCTTTTTACTAGCAATTCTTGATTGGTTAATTGCTGGTTAAATCTTGTTTACTGACAAACAAACATTTTTTAAAGTTGGCAGGTAAGATTATGGGAAAATTCTTAGCAAAAAATTTTAATTAAAATTTAGTTATTTATGAAAATCACTCTACGAAAAATGTTTCTAACCTATGCGAAAATTTTTTCGCTGGGTTTTGCACTCCAGTTAATTGGGGTGAACGTGCTTCTGGCACAGCAAGTAAATGTGACAGGTAAGGTAACTTCCCCTGAGGATCCGGAAGGATTACCAGGAGTAACTATTCTTGAGAAAGGTACAACAAATGGTGTAGTGACAAACCTTAACGGGGCCTATTCTATTTCTGTGTCTGAGGGAGCCACCCTGCTATTTAGCTCAGTTGGCTATATTACCCAAGAAAGAGTAGTAGGAAATGAATCTGTCATCGACATGGCTTTATCCGCTGATGTAACTCAACTTCAGGAAATTGTTGTTGTAGGTTATGGTACACAGGAAAGACGTGATCTTACAGGTTCTGTAGCTTCAATTTCTTCAGAAGATATTTCGAAAACCCCGGTCGCGGATGCCGCAATGGCAATCCAGGGTAGGCTTCCGGGCGTAAGCGTTACCTCTCAGGATGGACGTCCAGGAGCCGACATGCGTATTCGTGTCAGAGGTGGTGGATCAATTTCACAAAGCAACCAGCCATTAATTATTGTTGATGGTTTCCCTGCAACATCTTTGAATACCATTGCGCCTAGTCAAATTGAAAGCATCGATGTATTAAAGGATGCTTCTGCCACGGCTATATATGGTGCTCGTGGAGCAAATGGAGTAATTATGGTTACAACCAAAAGTGGCAAAGTAGGCAGGCCGGTAGTTTCATATGACGGGTTTGCACAGTGGAATACCGTTCCAAAGTATTTGGATGTAATGGATGGCTACGACTATATAGCTTACAACTGGGCTTATGCAGCGGCGATTGGTGACCAGTATGCAGATGCCTGGGAAAGAATGTGGGCAATAGGTCGCCATGAAGGAAGCAATACTGCTGGTATCGACCATTACAGAAACGTTCCGAGTGAAGATTTTAGTAGACAATTGTATACGGAATCTTTTACTCAAAGCCATAATCTAAGTGTTTCTACCGGTACAGAGAATACCAAATTTCTCATTGCGATGAATTACATTGATGATGAGGGTATGAAGGCGGCATCCGGATTTAATCGTGCAAATTTTCAAATTAAACTAGATCAGAATTTAGGCAAGAATCTGAGCTTTACATTGAACTCCCGATTTGCTCAGATTAATTCAACAGATAATGAAGGTAATTCAGAGGCATATTATTTCCGGCCAATCGCAACGAGCGATGTATTGGGAGATATGGACGTTACGAGCAATACCCAACTTGGAGACTACAACAGGATTCTTCAGGACGAGTTTAACCCAGTTTCAATTCTGAATGATCAGGTTAGGGACAATACAAGAAATGAACTCGTCAACAACATCGGTTTAAACTGGGATATTGTAAATGGATTATCTTTTAGTACAAACTTTAGTCATACTACTTACTGGTCAAAATCAGAAAATTGGGATGGAGCAGTTGCCAGCAACTATTTATTGGGTGGAGAGAAAACATTTTCTGGTGATGCAGAGATCAATACATCAGATGGGTGGTACTATCGTTGGAACAACACCCTTGACTATCACTTCCAGGGTTTGGGAACAGATCATAAACTGAATATTCTGGCTGGTATGGAACTAGCCAACTCATATGGAGAAAGATCTACCATGTGGGGTGATAAATATCCAGTTACGTATGACAGCGATCGCGCTTTTGCCAACATGCAGGATTATTTAGTGGAAGAACTGGCGCCCGGCTCAACTAATTTACCACCGGTTCATGGCGGCTTAAGTACGGAAGTGATTGTTCCTTACAGGATGATGTCATACTTCGGAAGGGTCAATTATGCATATAAAGACAGGTATTTATTGACAGGTACTTTCCGTGCGGATGGTTCTTCAAAATTTGCACCTGACAACCGCTGGGGATATTTTCCGGCAGGATCGTTCGGATGGCGTTTATCAAAAGAATCATTCATGAGCGGAACTTCCAGCTGGCTAGATGATTTGAAACTTCGTGTTGCTTATGGTACAGTAGGTAGTGATCAAATCGAGTCAAATTTATGGAAACAGACCTGGGCTTCCAAAATCACCCAATTCTCAATCAATGAAGCAAGACAACCTAGTTATATACCAGCAAATGAAAGTATCATAGCCAACCCCAATTTAATATGGGAAACTACTATTACGAGGGATATCGGTTTGGATTTTACCATTTTTAATGGAAAGCTGAGTGGTACGATTGACTATTACCACAATTCAGTGAAAGACCTGTTAGTAACCACTGCAGTTACACCTCTTACAGGATTTCCGGACACACAAGACAATGTAGGAAGTACCAGTAATAAAGGAGTTGAATTCTCATTTAATTATGACGTTGTTTCATCAGAGGATTTTAACCTGCGCGCAGGGTTTAATATCAATTTCAATAGAAACAATGTCGACGAATTAGATGAAGGAGTGACTGGTTTCTATTCATCAGGAAACGGTGGGGTTCGCCAGGCCCCAAGCACCGGGGACTACTTTCTTACTGTAGGAAAACCGGTAGGACTTTATAGAGGATGGATACATGATGGAGTATATACCTTGGATGATTTTACTTATGATGAGGATGCCCAAATTTACACATTGAAACCTGGAGTGCCTGATTTATCAAGTGGCCTGCTGCCAAATATTTATGGCACTTTTGAGAACAAGCCCGGTTCACAAACCGCTTATCCTGGTGTTCAAAAAGTCAAAGATTTAAATGGTGATGGTATAATAGATGATTTGGATATTACCATAATTGGCGATGCCAATCCAACTCACACAGGAGGATTTGATTTTTCCGGAAATTGGAAAAATATTGATTTTGGAATGCAGTTCATCTGGAGTGTAGGTAATGAGATATTCAATGCCAATCATGCAAGGGCATTTTTGGGAAATAAAGAAGCAGGTCTGTATAGAAACAGGTTTCAGGAGCTTGCCAGCGCCCATAAAATCTACGACATAGTAGATGGCCAGCTTGTTAACGTGGTTGAGCCGGCTGCATTAGCAGCGCTTAATGCCAATTCAACGGTTCATTTACCATATCCGGAAAGTGCAATGAATACTACCTATAATATTGAGGACGGTTCATTTCTAAGACTAAATACGGTTACGATTGGTTATTCTTTGCCAGAATCCATGCTTTCAAAAGCAAAGATTAGCAGGTTCCGCATCTATGGAACTATCTACAATGCATTTACCATAACCAACTATACAGGTATGGACCCAGAAGTGAATGTAATGGAAGATGCCAATGGAACCTATCCAACTCCTGGACTGGACTACAACTTCTATCCCAGGGCCAGAAGATTTACTTTAGGAGTTAATGTTCAATTTTAATTCACAATAGAAAGAATCATGAAAAGATCAATATATTTTATGCTTGCTACACTCCTAATGGTAAGTGTATCATGCGATGAATTTTTGGATGTGTCTGCACCTTCACAGGTGGACGAGGACTTTGTGTTTGCTTCGGTCGATGAAGCTACGAAAGTATTAATGGGAAATTACGAGGAGGCATATGACCTCAACAGGCTATTGCACTATGAAACTGAAGCTGTTGGTTCTGACTCGGAATGCCACCCGGAGAATTACAGTTCTCAAGGTCGTCATATTCCGGAAGGACTCTTTGCTTCAGAATTTCCGATAGATGACGGTAACTCAAAAAGCACATTTGACCGAAGTTATAAAGTTATTAATAGATGTAACTTAATTACGGAGGCTTTGGAAGAAAGACCGGAATATCTTGAAGCGGTGGCAAATGGAATTCCAAATGACTGGACACACCTTTACGGAGAGACCGTTACCATGCGCGCGCATTTATACAGGTTGTTGGTACATTATTTTGGAGACGTCCCGTATTATGTCACTCCGGTCAGAACTCCCGACGAAGGTAACGAGCTTGGTTTAGTTTCCCGTGATGAAATTTACGAAAGCGAAATCGAAGCGCTTAGAAGTGTAGAACCATTGATGTATCACATCGGGGAGGGAGCGATCAATGCAGAGAGATTTAGCCGTACCTATACCTTGGCCCTTATTGGAGGAATCGCCCTGGATGCAGCCGGTTGGCAGACCAGAAGAACTGATTTTGATTACGGAGGGGTATCATTCGAACAAAAAGGTATCGAAAATGAAACCTGGAAAGCCAAATATGTTCGAAGGACTGATTGGGAAACTTTTATGAACATCGCGAAAGATTATCTGAATAGAACAGTTATGTCTAATGCAGCCACGCTTATTACAACTGACGAACGTGGATCTGGTTTCGATAACCCTTTTCAGCGTAACTTTCAGTATTTAATGGATTTACAGGTAAGCCCGGAATCATTGTATGAATCAGGGTATACGAGAGGATACAATTCTGATTTTCCTTATTCATTTGGTCGTCCTTCCGGAGGAGGAGGTTCAAATGCCTATCCGGCAAAAAATTATGGACAGGGACGTATTTATGCTAGTTTTTACTACGGAGCTTACGATCCTGAAGATATGCGCCGTGATGTCACCGCCTGTGTTACAGCCAATTCAGGAGCTGCATCAGAATTGTTGATTGACTTTACTCCTGGAAGCCGTGAAAAAGGTGGTTTGGCAAATAATAAACTGGATGAATCCAGATTTGCAAGCCCATATACCATTGCACAAAGAAAATCCGGTTGCAACTGGCAGCAAATGAGAATGGCGGATGTAATACTGAATCTTGCTTATGCATATGCCATGACTGGTGAAGAAGGTCCTGCTAAAGCTGAATTAACCAAGGTGCGTAGCAGGGCATTTTCAGCTGAACATCAACAGGAAAAAGTAATTGATTATATCACTGGTTTGAGCGGACAATCATTAATTGATGCGATTCTGGAAGAAAGGAAGCTTGAATTGGCAACTGAAGGTCATACCCGATGGGATATGATTACCAGTGGTACCATGCCAGAAAGAATTAAAAAACTCCGTGATACTCAAATTGCGATGGTAGAAGGATTAAAAACAGATGGTTATTATACATTTCCGAATGGTGTAACCATTTCTAATTATATCTACACTAAGTATGTGAGAATGAGTGATATCGATCCATTACTTAACTTGCTTACTACGCAGACGCCTGATGATATCACTACAGCGGATCCGACATATCCTGTATTAGTACCCGGATGGAGAGGAACAAGTGATTTATGGACAGATTATATAGCTACTCTTCCTTCTGATGAGGTAAATCTTGCCATACGAGGTATGTACGAATATATTGATCCAGAAAGCCCTGAAGGTTTGGCACTTTTAGCAGATGGCTATGAGTTGTCACCATGGGGAGCAAACATCGTTGCCAATGAAAGTCAGTATACTTCAGATATTTTCCGTGGATATCCGGATAGTTATTATGATGCAGGTCAACCTCCACGTTATGTAAGGGCCATTCCATCCGAGACGATCTTAAAATCAAATGGTAAGATCACTCAGGGCTATGGGCACGCAAACCCTGTGGATGTTGGAGGAGGAGGATAATAGAATCCAACTTAAGTATTTGAAAAACACAAACCCGCTACGATTTCGTGGCGGGTTTTTACTTTACTTGAAATAGTGTCTTTTGCTGAGCAGAATTTGGGATTACGATCATCCCTAAGACTTCTCGCTTAGCATCTCCTGCTTGTATTGTGAAGGAGTGAGCTTATAAATTTCCTTAAATCTCTTACTAAAGTTTTTGGTATCATTGAAGCCGGTTATCAAAGCAATTTCAGATACATTATAATCTGTTTCAATGATTAACTTAGATGCAATTTCCAATCGTTTTTGTCTTAAAAAATTAATCGGTGTCAGACCGGTTAACGATTTGATTTTATGATAGAAAACGGTTCGGCTCACATAACTGCTTTCTGCAAGTTTGTCTATGTTAAATTCAGGATCAGAATAGTTCTGCATTATTAAATTGGTTACATCATTCAGAAATTTTTCATCTTTATTAGTGATCTTAAGATCCAGGCCGCCATTGTCTCTTTCCTGCACATATTTCAAATAGATTAGCCTTCTTTGTTTTATCAGGTTGTCGATGACAGCATGAATGTATGCCATATTAAATGGCTTTAATACATAAGCTTCCGCACCCGATTCAACTCCTTCTACCTGGTCATCGATTGTGGACTTGGCGGTTAACATGATCACGGGAATATGGGATGTTTCAAATGAGTTTTTAAGATGTTTAGTTAATTCTATTCCATTCATTATTGGCATCATAATATCAGTAATAACAACATCAGGTTGCTTTATCTGAATGGAGGAAAGAGCCTCTTGTCCATTCGTAGCTATAGAAACATGGTATTTTTTTTGAAGGTTTTCCTTTAAGTAATTAAGGATTTGCGAATTGTCTTCGACGACAAGCACGTAATTTTCCTTTACATTGTGTTCGGAGACTTGTATTTCTTTTACATCTTCTTCATCCTCAATAACTTTTTCGTGAACATAAAGCGACTCAGTTTCATCACTTAGAATTTCTTCATGGTTAAAATGCTCAGACCCGGACAATAGCCTTATGATAAAAGTTGAACCCATATCCAACTCGCTGTTTACCATGATATCTCCATGATGAAGCTTCATAATCTGATAGGAAAATGCCAAGCCAATACCGGAGCTTCCAAATTCTTCATTTTCTTCCGAAAGTGGCGAAAAACGTTGGAACAACAAATTCATTTTGTCTTTTGGTATTCCGGAACCCTGGTCGCTTATAACGATATCAATATAATCCGCAGAATGGCTATCTACTGCGATTGTTACCAGTGAGGCCTTTGGGCTAAATTTTAATGCATTTGAAACTACGTTGAAAATTACTGAGTCAAATTTATTCGGATCAACCCAAACGTCAACAGCTTCAATATCTGTGTTAAAAACAATTTCAACCTTTTTGTGACTGGCAATTAATTCGAAATTCTCGATTATTAAGCGAATGAAAGAAACCAGCTCGGTCCTTTGTACTTTCAGGTCCATCTTTTTCATTTGTATCTTTCTGAAATCGAGTAGCTGATTGACAAGTCTCAACATTCTCTTCCCATTTTTTTCAACCAAAGAAAGTTTGTTCAATATATTTTTTGGGATGCTTTTCATTTCCATGATATCGTGGATGGGGCCCAAAATAAGAGTAAGTGGTGTACGTATTTCGTGCGAGATGTTGGTGAAAAATTGTAGTTTAATGTCACTAACCCTTTTTTCAACTTGGAGGTCGTTTTGCATTTTATAATACCTCACATATGACCGTCTTATAGTCTCAAAAATTATAATTAGTAAAATTGCATAGAGCAAGTACATGATGTTGGTTTTCCACCAAGGTGGTAAAATTGTTATGGATATACTCCTTGTTTGATCACTCCAGTTGCCATTCCAATTGGCTGCTTTAACGTTGAAAATATATTTACCTGGAGCTAGATTCGTATAGGTTGCTTTGTTTTGGTTTCCTACTTCATTCCAGTTGTCATCAAAATTCTCTAACTTAAACGAATACCTGTTTTTTGTTGGAGCAAAGAAGCTTAGCGCCGCATATTCAATACTAAAACTGGATTGAGAGTATGTTAATTCTATTTCGTCCAGGGTTTCGATATCTTGCTTTATTGGGGAATTTGGATCCCATATATCGATATCTTTATTGAATAACTGAAAATTAGTTAACGCCACATATGGCTCAAAGCTGTCTTTTTTAATTAGTCCGGGTGTTACTACTACCAAGCCGTCATTCGATCCGAACAATAGTTTACCATCCAATGACTTGCCACAGGTATTCTCATTAAAAGCATCAAAACTCAGGTTATTCCTTTGATCAAAATTTTCAAAGAATTTTTCTTCTGCATCATATTTGGAAAGACCATTATCAGTGCTAAACCAAATACTTCCTGCATCGTCTTCGATGATACCAAATACAACATCATTGATCAATCCATTACTTTTGTCTAAATAAGTAAAATATAGACTATCATGCTCAATTGATTTCAATTTGTTGACCCCACCTCCTGAAGTCCCTATCCAAAGTCGATCTTTGCTATCTTCAAAGACATGTATGACATCGTTATAAGAGAGGCTTGATGCCCGCCTGGGATCAAATAAATGTTGTTTGATTTTAATATTGTTTACACTTGAAAAATTCAAGTCCAAAAAGTTCAGGCCGAAAGATGTTGCAACCCAAAGCTTTTGAGTATGGTCCTCCATAATATACCTTACACTATTACTGGATAAACCGGAATTCCCATCATTAAATCTCAGGCAATTTAGATTTGAACCATTTCGGTTGGTGACGAGATTTAGCCCTCCTCCAATAGATCCGATCCAAATACGATCATTACTGTCTTGAAATATGGAATAAATGATATTACTGGAGAGAGAAAGACTATCTTTCACATCATGGAAATAGTGGATAAATCTAAGGTTTTCGTACTTGAATTTTGGACTATTGATAGAAAGCTCACTAACGAAGACTCCTGCCCCCTTGGTACCTATCCAAATAAACCCATCCTTATCAAGCATCATCGTATAGGTGTTTTGTCCGGGGTGAAAACCATTAACCAAAGGGATCTTATGAAATTTTTTAATTGATTGGTAATCTTGATCCAGAATGTAGATATTACCCATTTTTGTACCAACCCAGGTGTATCCATTCTTGTCCACTAAAATTGATCTTACAACATTTTCATTATCTGTAATATCTTGTTTCTCAAGCTGTATTAATTTAAATGCTTCACTTGTTGTATAAATTTTATTGATCCCGCCATTAGGTTGACCGGTTCCTACCCACAGAAGACCACTTTTATCCTCAGTCATGCAATAGACAATGTCAGAACTAATGGTGGTATTATCATTAGGTGTATGCCGGTAAAAGTGAAATTCATCAGCTTGGCGGTTGTAGTAAGCCAAACCGCCAAAATGAAGGCCTATCCATAAATTATTTTTCAGGTCTTCATAAATGAATTGCCGTTCATCATCTACAATGTTTTGTGTTTCTGGTGGAACAAGGTCAAAGTGTTTAGTATTTTGAAATGTTGGGTCAACCCTGTATATGCCAAACTCAGGTGTATTTACCCATAGCGTTTGATAAGAATCACAGTACACTTTTTTTATTTCCTTTCCTTTAAAAAGTTGAGTTTGAAGAGATTTTTCATTGAGGTCATATACATAGAGCCCGGCAGATTTAGTTCCTACAAGAAGTTTCCCGGGTAGTGGTTTCTGTATGAGGGTGATTGTTCTGCCAGATAGATCTTTAAATATTTCTGGCTTATCATCATAAATATGGTTTTCGATATTTATTAACTTTATTCCATCCCTTTCGGTACCAACCAGAAGGATGGAATCCAAACTGAATCCGACTGTAAACTTATCGTTTGGCTGGTAGACCGAAAACTCCGGAATATTGTTAGTCAATTCCTTTTTTGATACATGATTTAAACCCCGATTTGTTCCGACCCAAATATCACCAAGCTCATCGATGGTAACAAAAGATATGCTATTATTACTGAGATTCGTTGGTGCACCGCTTTTAAATTGACGGTCGATATATCTCTTGCTTAAATCGTCATGCTTTAAATAATACAGACCGGAATTTGTTGTACCAAGGAAAATTTCCTTCTGATCAGTTTCTGTGAAACATGTTACGATGCTGGTCTTTTTTTCTAATGAGTTAAGGTAATTGGGGTAAGTGATGAATTCATATGTTTCCTCCACAAAATAATGGACATATGAATCACCGGTTTTTATCCAAATTTTATGTTGCTTATCCTGCCATAGATCAGCAATTCTGTTATTTGTAAGAGAGTTTTCCAGATCCGGATTTACTTTGAATTTTCTAAAATTTTCCCCATCATATCGAATGAGCCCGTCCCAGGTTCCAAACCATAAAAATCCTTTGTCATCACAAAGCATGCTTTGCACTAAGTTTTGAGACAATCCTTCAGGTATATTCAGGTGCTCGAATTTGTGGATTTTCTGGGCAAACAAATTTTCTGTTGTGGACAGAAAAAGAAAAATAACCATTTGGCATAATATTCTGAAAGCAGAAATGTTAGTGCAACTCACCATGTATTTGACGAACTAGTAAAAATAATATTAACAATTAAAAATATTGAAAATAACGGTGATTTAGAACATAATTTTTGGATTAATGACAATTAAACACCCTGTTTCAAACAGTTTATCACACCTGATTTTAGTCTAATATTACGAGTTTAGTAATTGGTGAAAATGATCTATGCATGGATGTTATAATTAGATCTGAAGAAACAATGGGAAAGAACATTTAAGGCGAAACTTACGACATTGAAATGTTAGGTAGAAAATTGAATCTGGTTTAAGTAACAAACGAATTCTATAACAAGCGGAAATTTTAAATATGTGTGGAAAACTCCCATTGATGGCAAACTTTCATATTGAATGATAATAAAAATGCATCTTTTTCTTCTATTTTTTTCTTTCATGGCATTTGGACAAATCCCGGATAACAAAATGCCGATAAGCCACCAAACTGAGTGGTTGCTGTCCGATTTGCTACAGGATAAAACAGACGGTGTGCATATAAAAGGAAAACCACAATTAGTCAGCTCTCCTTATGGGGAAGCTGTAAGTTTTAATGGCGATGGTGATGCCATTTTTGTGGATAAAATGCCACTTGAATCAATGGAGGAATTCACTGTGGAAATGATTTTCGCTCCGGACAAATCCACAATTTTTGAGCAGCGGGTTCTACATATCGGTGAAATCTCAAAAGATAGAATATTACTTGAAATCCGTGCTAAAAATGAAAATTGGTATTTTGATGGATATGTGACTTCAGGGAAGAATAAAAAAGCACTGATTGATGAAAAACTTATACACCCACTTGGCAAATGGTATCATGTGGCTCTTGTGGTTGGAAAATCAGCCATGTCAACATTTGTAAATGGAGAACTTGAATTAACCGAACCATTTGATTTCAAGCCACTTGAATCTGGTCAATGTTCAATTGGTGTTCGACAAAATGAGGTGTCCTGGTTTGCAGGGGAAATTTACAAAATCCGGATTACTCCTAAGCAACTCAATCGTGAAGATTTTTTAGCCTTCTAACCAAAATATGAATTATTCAATCACCTGGTAAAACATTTAACTATGAGGTATTTTAACATAATTTTACTTTTGTTTTTGATTTTTCTTGTAGATAAAAACGTACAAGGCCAGTCAAAACTGACCGTTGGAGAGGTTGAGGCGGCTATGCTAAATGCAACCAATTTCATGGTTGAAACGGTCAGCAATAATGGTGGATATGTCTGGTACTATATGCCTGATTTTTCACGTCAATGGGGGGAAATGGAGGCTTACAAAACGATGATCTGGTTGCAAAACCCGGGGACGATCAGCATGGGGCATGTATTTCTGGATGCATATCGCGTTACAGAAAATGAATACTATTACCAGGCAGCTCAGAAAGCTGCAGCGGCCATTATTTGGGGGCAGAGCCATGAGGGAGGTTGGAATTATGTAGTCGACTTTGCCGGTGACCGTTCATTGAAACAGTGGTACAATACGATTGGAAAAAATGCCTGGAGACTGGAGGAATTTCAACACTATTACGGGAATTCAACTTTTGATGATGATGTCACTTCGGATGCTGCGCGATTTTTATTGAGAATGTACCTGGAAAAATTGGATCCTGCCTACAAACCAGCGCTTGACAAATCCATAGAGTTCATTCTCAAAAGCCAGTACCCGAATGGTGGCTGGCCACAGCGTTATCCTTTGATGGATGAATTTTCAAAAAATGGCAATCCCGACTATACCTCGTTTCATACCTTTAATGATGATGTGATTTGGGAAAATGTTCATTTTCTCATTCAATGTTATCTGACGTTAGGAGAAGAGAGATACCTTGAACCAATTCAGCGTGGAATGAATTTTTACATTATTTCACAAGACAGTTGTGGGGCATGGGGCCAGCAGGTCGATATGAACATGAAAGTGGCGGGAGCCAGAACTTATGAGCCGAAAGCTTTTTTACCAGGTACTACCTGCGAAAATGCGTTTTTATTATTAAAGTTTTATGAATACACAGGTGATCCGAATTTTCTCGCTCCGATTCCAAAAGCTATCAAATGGCTGGAGGAAGCACGACTTCCGGACGATCAGGTTGAGGGAAGGAGAACGCACCCCACCTTTGTTGATCCGGAGACTAATAAACCAATTTATGTTCATCGAAAAGGGTCAAACGTGAAATATGGAAGGTATTATACTGATACTAACCACACTCAGCTTCTCGCCCATTATTATGGAAAAGGTGGGGTGGATTTAGAAGGATTGAAAAATGAATATAAGCGAATGTCCAAAATTTCTCCGGAGGAAGTGATCAAAGATTCACCACTTATTCCAAAACAATTTACTGAGATAGGCTCTCCACAAAGCTATTATAACAATAACCGATACGATGACAGGCGTAAACCCGATGAGTCTAAAGTATTGGAGGTTCTCGGATCACTTGATAATGAATATCGATGGCTAACCAAACACGCAATGATAAGCAATCCCTATATTGGAGATGGTGAGAAACAAGATCAAACAGATGAATATGTATCAACAATGGTTGGGGATGCAACAGACACATCGCCATATCGTGATGAATCGGATCAAGAGTATATTTCTACACGGGAGTACATCAGAAACATGAAAACCCTTATCAATTATGTGGAATCCGTAAAATACCCCGACGGCTTAGAAAAGTCTGTTTATTGGTATTAACTCCCGGTGATAGTAAATTCAATGATTGTTGACAGAAAATCAGATTCGAGCACAAATTAAACAAGCATTATTATAATAGATCATTACTTTCAGCGCCATTTCCGTTGTATTTTTAGCTTACATGCTGAAATAGCCACAAACTTTTAAATGCTTTTGACCTGATTGAAATCATTTTTCTACATGGTCAAATCGTATTATTTCATAATAAAACCCGGTTGATTTTAATCCGGAAATTTTCATCAACAGGTTCCATTCGTTGGAAAAAGCCGACAAGCTGTCTGTTATTTCAGAAAGAAAGGACATCTCACCAAGTTTGTATAAAGCCTCCTTTTTACCAAATGGTAGAAATGAAGTAAAGAACAAGATCTTTTTTCCTTCATACGCCTCTATAGAAGAAACCACTGTATAGTCATTTTCGAAAATTGATTGATTAGGATTATTCATGGTAATGGATTCTAATGTATCTTGTTTTTCATTCAAAATAACTATGCCTGGAGGCATCGTGGAATACCTGATCCCTGGCTTCATAAAAAAGGGATTAAGTGTGCCAAGCGTACCAAAATCACCAATAAAAATGATATCATTTTCCCGGATGTCTGATAAAGTCAATTGAGAAGAATACTTCATTTTTGCCTGTTTATCTGAAGCCATCATCATACGATTCACCTCGAATAAACACTCTGGAATTTCCTCCCCGAAATAGCTTTGCCCCAGTTTTTTGAGGCTTTCCTTTTGATTAGGGTTTTTTTCCAGAAAGGAAGCGAGATCATTTTGGCTATTGATTTCCGGGTCACGGATAAAATTTAAGCTGCTATCCGGGTATTGCGTTTTTTGCATCATAAAATAATCTCCCAAAACGATGATCAATGGGTTTGGGGATTCTATGAAATGACTCCAGACGGGGTTATTTACTTCAACGGTAGGTTCATTCGTCTCAACATCATTATTGCTTAAATAGAGAAATGCAAAAAGTATTGAAAATGATAGCGTTATTCCGAACAGCCACTTGAATATGGAAGAGTCTTTGTCAGCGAGATTTTTTATAAATCCGTTTTTACTTTCCGGATTGGTTTTGAATTCTACTTTATAACTTCCCTTAGGAATGATGAAACGTACTGGATCGCTATTTCCTTCTAACTGATAATATGAATCCAGTTTTTTTCTTAGGTTATAAATGCTGGAACGGACGATTGAGTCGGATCCTGAATCGAATGAAGTATCACGATGGAACACATCTATTGCGATCACATTTTCCTTAAGGCTCTTGCCTTCACGGGTCGATGTGATGAGGTACTGAAGTAATTTAGCATCTTTTTCGGATGTAAAATGCTTACTGTCAGCAATTTTCGCTATCCATATGTCATCTTCGTTCTTACTTTTCATTTGAAAAAATCAATAAATCGAAATTTAAATAAAAATTAAACGAAAATATAAAAAGCATAAAAAGAAACCAAAAGAAAGTGTTAATAACCGTTATTGACGTCAAATGACGGATAAACAAAGGCCCAAATCAATACATTTACAAAAAAAACACGCTATGCGAATATTGATTTGCATCCTTACACTGACATCCTTAATAGGTTGTCATACAAAACAAGAGAACCTTGATGGTAAATCCCCTGTTGCATTATCAATTGGCTGGGAATATGCAGATTCGCTCTTATCTAAAATTAGCCGGGTACAGATTCCCATAGATACCTTTCACTTATATGAATTTAATATAACCAATGATCATAGTATCATCCAACAAGCGATCGATCAAACAGATCAGCGAGGTGGAGGAACATTAGTAATTCCGGCCGGTATTTACCTTTCTGGCCCGATACAATTGAAAACCAGGGTTGACCTGCATTTGAAAGAAGGTGCCGAAATAAGGTTCATTGCTGATCCCGGTTTATATCCACTAAAATATAACTGGTTTGGTGGTTATCCCTGTATGAACTATTCCCCCATGATATATGCCAATAATGGAACGGATATTAAAATCAGTGGAAAAGGGACAATTAATGGACAGGGTTACGAGACAGTCTGGAAAAAAATGAAATTTAATGATAAGGCAGATTGGGAGTTATTGAGGGAACTGGACAAGGAAGGTGTGAACCCTATAAACCGCAAATTTGGAACCGGCCATTCTCTTCGTCCTGATCTAATAGCCTTTATCGAGTGCACCAGGGTCAATATTTCCGGTTTGAATATCATTAACGCGCCTTATTGGTCCGTACATCCGGTCCTTACCAGCGATCTTACCATTGAAAATTGTACAATCAATAGCCAGGGGTATGACCAGATTGGTGTTGCTCTTGAAAGCAGCAATGACGTTTTGATTGAAAACAATTACTTTGAGTCGGTTGCTGATGGTATCAAAATACTTTCAGGAAGAACAGAAATTCCGGGTAACCGGCCCTCACAAAACATCCTGATACGTCAAAGCCGATTCAACAACATCCTTTACTCCCCGATCATCATAAGTTCAAATACCTATGCGGGTGTAAACAAGGTTTTTATTTCAGATATAGAAATAGACAGTACCGAAATGGTATTTCGCGTTTATGGAGGAAGGAAAGGACCGATCAAAAATATTTTTTTAAAAGATTTTAGTATTGACCGGGTTTATGGCCAGGTGTTTTATGGTAGAATTTCCAAAGCAGATGAAGGCCCTGCTATTATATCTGATATTCATATGGAAGGGTTTGATGTCCGAAACAGTGCTCGTTCCTTTATTGTTTCAGGTCACAGCAAAAATTTTATCTCAAATGTGAGTATTACCAATTCTACATTTGAGGCAGCAAAAGGCTCCTACATCAAAAACATGGATAATTTCAGCATATCCAATACCAATGAAAATGGAAGCGAAATAAATGGGAATTACCACAAAGGAGACAACGAAATTCCACGAATAGAATTGGATGGTAACGAGGACGATATTCTTGACTCTGATGACATTCAACTAGATGAAGTTCCTGAATTGGTTAAGCAAACAGTCGAGTCAGAATTTCCACTCATGCTCATCACTGATATTGACCGGATCATTACCAGCAATAACGCGATTTATGATATCAATCTTGAACCCGAAACCGATCTGGACATTGAAGTGCTTGTTCAGTTAGACGGTAAGGTATTGCGGAAAAAAGAAGATATCACCTATGCGGATTTACCTGAAAAGGTTTTGTCTGCATTGGGAAATCATTTGAAGACAGAAACCAACCCCTTTATGATGAATAGCATCAAAAAAGTCACCTATCATGATCTTACTTACTATGAACTTAAAGGAGAGGCAGTAAATAAATTATTTGCCATAAGTATTACAGAAAACGGAGAAAGTATTGAAGAGAAACAAAAGTTGATTACTACATACTTCTCTGCTCAAAATATTGAAAACTAAAAAATTATGAAAAAAGTCATTTACATTATTATCACATTTTTAGTATTGGGAGTATATTCAAACTATTCCTATTCGCAAGACATCCTTGCTTTCCCTGGAGCGGAAGGATTCGGGGCATATTCCAAAGGTGGTCGAAATGGAAAAGTATTGTACGTCACCAACCTCAATGATGAAGGTCCAGGGAGTTTACGCTGGGCCGTTGAGCAAGAAGGCCCCCGCACCGTAGTTTTTGCGGTTTCCGGAATCATTGATTTAAAAGAGAGGTTGACAATCGAAAATCCATTTATTACAATAGCAGGTCAAACAGCTCCCGGAGATGGGATTTGTATTAGAGGAGAAACACTTCTTGTTTCCGCCAGTGATGTCATTATACGCTATTTGAGGGTTAGACTAGGTGATGGCATGCATGGTCAGGGTAGCCTACAAGGTAAAGATGCTATTAGCTTATCGGTAGGTGAAAACATCATCGTGGATCATTGTTCTGCCAGTTGGAGCCTTGATGAAGTACTTTCAGCTTCCACACGTAACCCCACACTTAGGAATGTAACAGTCCAATGGTGCTTTATTACTGAAGGATTGAACCCCTCCAATCATGGATATGGCTCACTGATACGCGGAACTGGAGGAGCAAAATACAGTTTTCTTAATAATTTATACGCTAATCACCGTGGAAGAAGCCCACGTCCTGGAAATTACAGCATCAATAGTTACACCAAAGACCCAGAAGGATTTCTTTTAGATTTCAGAAATAATGTGATTTACAACTGGGGAGGAGATTATGCCGGGTACAACAACGATTCCGAAAGCATTACTAAACTTAACTATGTGGGAAACTACCTGATTCCGGGTGCTGATTCTGAAAATAATGGAATTGCATATCGAACCGGCTCTCCGCATAATAAGTCTTACTTTGCTGGCAACTATTACAATGAAGTTCAACCAGAAGATCAATGGTCCATTGTTAAGTATAACGATTCCTGGACTGAGGAAAATATTAAAAGATATAAACAAACCATTCCATTTGAAACAGGTCAGGTTACTACCCGGGATGCTGATAAAGCTTTTAAGGAAGTACTTGCATCCGGTGGTGCAACTTTACCAAAAAGGGACGCAGTTGATGAGCGAATCGTCAAGGATATCAAAAACAGAACCGGAAAAATCATCAAAAGTCAGGAAGATGTAGGAGGTTGGCCTGAGCTCAAAAGTGAACCAGCTCAGAAGGACACGGATAAGGATGGTATGCCAGACAAATGGGAAAAAACACAAGGGCTCGATCCTAGCAATCCGGATGATAGAAATACGGTAGCAAATGATGGTTATACCATGTTGGAGAAATATTTAAACAGCATCAATTGAAACAGAAAAACCTCTGAATATAAGTTAAACTGTCATTGAATTAGACACATTGTAATCCTTCAAATTATGTATTTAAAAACAATATTCTATTTCATATTCCCCATGCTAATTAGTTTAACGATAAAGGTAGAAGCTCAAGAAAAAAATCGTCTAATTGTCCTGACTGATATTGGTGGAGATCCTGATGATCAAATGTCTATGGTTCGTTTGATGACGTATGCGAATCATTTTGACATAGAAGGGCTTATTGCCACTCCTCATGGAGGAAGTAATCATGTTGAGCCGGAATATATTGAACGCATTGTTGCAGCCTATGGTGAAGTAAGGGATAACCTGGAATTGCATGAACCCGGATATCCCACCGAGGCTTATCTGAAGATACAAATATCCGAGGGGAAAGAGCTTGATGGAATGGATGCCGTGGGAAAAGGCAAGGATTCACCTGGCTCTGATCTTTTGATCAAGTCGGTTGACAAAGAAGATGAGAGACCTCTTTGGGTTACTGTTTGGGGTGGGCCCAATGTGCTTGCCCAGGCTTTGTGGAAAGTGCGTGAGACAAGGTCCGTGGAGGAATTGGAGAAGTTTGTTGCAAAACTACGGGTGTATGCCATTTCAGATCAGGATAACAGCGGCCCCTGGATACGCAAAGAATTTCCCGGGTTGTTTTACATCGTCACTCCTGGCGTCAATGCCGGTGGGGGTTTTCACCATTCAACCTGGATTGCTATCGGAGGTGATAAATTTCATGGACGTTTTGGCGGTGCAGACTTCTCGCTGGTTACCAATGAATGGCTGGACAAGAACGTCAGGTCCAAAGGCCCGCTTGGAGAGTTGTATCCTCGATGGAAATTTATGATGGAAGGAGACACACCTTCATTTTTCCACCTGATCAACAATGGCCTGAGCAATCCTGAACGTCCCGATTGGGGTGGTTGGGGTGGTCGCTATGAACTGTATACACCAAAGCATGAAAAGTGGTTTTTAGAACCGGAAACCCGCCCCATTTGGACCAATGTGCAGGATGAAGTACTTGGAGTGGATGGTGAATGGCATACCACCAACCATGCCACGATCTGGCGATGGCGTTCAGCTTACCAGAATGATTTTTCGGCAAGAATGGATTGGACGGTAAAGTCTTATGAAGAAGCTAACCATCCACCGGTAGTCAAATTTGATCATCCGGATTACATCAGAGCAAAAGAAGGCGAGCGCGTAGAATTGAGTGCGAAGGCCACGACCGATCCGGATGGTGATGCACTTTCTTATGAATGGTTTTGTTACGAAGAACCGGGTACCAGAAGGATGTCAAATTCCAGTACGGGCGTCAAGCATGACATATATGCGTTCGACCAGGCTGAGGCATGGCTCGAAGTAAAATCCAGCAGGGTCATGCCTCCGGGTACCGGTACGATGCACATCATTCTTGCTGTCACAGATCATGGTAGTCCCAGACTGACTCGCTATAAGCGGCTGATAATCGAAGTAGTGCCCTAGTTTGGGTATGTGAGTCAAGATTAAAATTTTTTAAAAATGAAATTTCAACGATGCAAAAGAGAAACAATAATATCCTTCAAATGAGAAATGTAAAATCATTCATTTGGTTCCTGTGCTTCATTGCTTTTTTAGGTGCGAATATTACGGATGCTGAAGCTCAAAAACCACGGGTGATCGTGATGACAGATGGTGAAGTGGATGATCATAGTTCTATGATCCGGTTTTTGCTTTACACTTGCGATGTGGAAGTACTGGCCATCATTGAAACCAATTCAATTTTTCAACGGGTAGGCCATAGCGATGAAGATTGGTATGAAAAGCAGTTGGCTGCGTATGCTGAGATATACCCCAATCTCATTAAACACAACCCCGATTATCCTACAGCTGACAGACTGCGGGAGATCAGCGTGATTGGTGATGAAGACGAAGATCATCTGAGGGGACTACGGGATAAGCGTTGGGAACTTATTCCCGGCGCGGAAATCACCTTCCGACCGGACGACTGGAAAGATACACCCGGTTCGGACAAGATTATTGAAATACTGCTGGACGAAAATCCCGAAACCATTTACCTGCAAGCCTGGGGTGGTGGCAATACCGCTGCACAGGCATTCTATAAGCTGAAAACCGAATATCCGGATGACTATAAAAGAGCGGTTTCCAAAGTCGTGATGTACAACATATGGTATCAGGATGGTGCGGGCAACTACATCGAACAAGAACACCCGGATGTTACGATGATTTATTGCGGTTCCTTCGCGGGGAGTTGGAACTACCGAAGTCAAAAAAATACCTACGATTTCATCGAGCACAATGTAAAAAATGATCACGGTCCTCTTGGCGCCCTGTATCCACAGGATTATGTAAGTGAAGGCGACAGTCCGGCTTTTTTTTATTCGCTGAAAAATGGCTTAAGGAATTACGAGGATCCAACCTTTGGAGGATGGGGAGGCCGATTTGAAAAAACCACAGAATTCGATCATGTGTATAGAGACGCTGTGGATGAAGGTGACAAACTGAAATCCCTGAAGATCTGGGTAGATCAGGTAAACAGTGATTTCGAAGCCAGGATGGACTGGTGCGTGGCTGACAGGTACGAAGATGCCAATCATGCACCCATTGTCTGCATTTCCGGTAAGGTCGACAAAACCATTGCTTCAGGTAAAATGCTGACCATCAACGCGGATAAAACAAACGACCTGGATGGTGACAAAATATCATTCAGGTGGTGGCAATACAAAGAGGCTGGTAGCTATGATGGCCTGGTAGAACTTAAGGGCGCTGAATCAACCAAGGTGTCTTTCAAAGCACCCGAAGTAGATGAGCCCCGGACCATCCATTTAATACTTGAGGTGACCGATAGCGGTAGCCCTTCGCTAAAAGGTTACCAGCGTGTCATTGTAACAGTAGAGCCTTAGATAAATTTATAGTGAGTAATAGATTCTTAACAAACTCAACATTGTGATTTTATTCTACTTCTAAAAATTAAACTGATGACTATAAATAAATCAACTTTCAAATTCAACATGCTTTTGGCTGTAGCAGTATTGACACAATCATTTACCCTTTACGGCCAAAATGATTCTAATTCAATAGATAGATACAAAGGTGTGCACATCCTATCCCAAAATCCCTGGTACTGGCAATATCAAGGAGAGCCCATTGTTTTGAGAGGTGGAAGTGACGATGACAATCCTTATCAGTGGACAGGAAAACAACTGACAGATCAGCTTGATCTTCTTGTATCCGTAGGGGGCAACTACATCCGAAATACAATGTCAGATCGGGATAAGGGAAATATTTACGCATTCAAAAAAGTAAAAAATGACAAATATGACCTGACCAAATGGAATGACGAGTATTGGAAACGCCTTACATTCTTCTTGGATGAAACGTCAAAAAGAGGAATCATCGTGCAGCTAACGTTGTGGGATCAGTTTGATATTGGTGGCAGTCAATGGGGAAAGCATCCATGGAATCCCGAGAACAATGCCAATATAAAGGCTGGCGCACTTAACGGTAGAGAAGATTTCTATTCAACTGTTGATAGAAATGATAGCGACCAGATAGCATTCCAGCAAAACTACATTGACAAGTTGCTTTCCGTCACCCTTGTCTATGACAACGTGCTCTATAACATTAACAATGAGAGCAGTGAAAGCGGGGATTGGGAGAATTACTGGGCACGATACATCAAAAAAGTGGCAGCTGAATCTGGGAAGAAAATCTATGTAACCAATATGCAGCTTTCAGCGACCAATGCTGTCCGCCATGTCATGTCCTATGGGGATGTGTTTGACTTTGTGGATATATCACAAAACAACCAGGACTCAAAAGGCGCCAGAGGTCCGGCACACTGGGACTATCTGATGTTCCTTCGTGAAAAGATTGCCTCTTATGGACCGGTTCCGATGAACAATGTGAAAATTTATGGGGCTTCGGACGGCAGCACCAATTTTTCGGCAGGCTCAGAAACAGAAGCCATCGACCGCTTTTGGCGGAATATTTTTGGTGGATGTGCATCCGCCCGGTTTCACCGTCCGTCCAGCCCAAATAAACTTTGGGGATCAGGGTTAAATGAACGTGTACAAACGAATCTAAAAGCCCTGGACATGCTGTTGGAGAAACTGAATATTTTTAGCTGTACACCTCATAATGACCTCATATCACCGTGTGTATCTGTACCATCCATGATGGAGGCCTATGCCACTGCAAACATCGGACATCAATACACCATTTACTTCCCACAAGGACGTTTCAAGGTCAATCTGGACCCATGGGTCTATGCAGGCAAACTAAAGCTTCAATGGCTGGATATCAATAGCCTTGAATGGTCTGAGCCGGAGATTGTCGAAGTCCGGTGGGAAGGTAGCAAGCACGACTGGGGATTCAGGGGATTGATTACACTGGAGACACCCTCCAACAGGCCATGTATTGCTTTATTGGAGATTATGGAGGAATGATCAATGGTCACTTTTTACATATAAATGAGAAGAAAATGATATCAAATAGAAAAATCATGAATAGAATACAATTAATAGCAATAGCATTTTTGTTGCTGTCAGCGGTAACATTTGAAATTGACGCTCAGCCCATTGCATTTCCCGGGGCAGAGGGTTATGGCAAATTTACAAAGGGTGGCCGTGGAGGCGATGTATATGAAGTAACAAACCTGAATGATAGTGGTGAGGGTAGCCTTCGGGCGGCAGTAGAAGCTTCAGGTCCGCGAACGGTAGTTTTCAGGGTTTCAGGGAATATTGATTTAAAGAGTTCGATTAAAATTAAAAACCCCTACATTACCATTGCAGGTCAGACCGCTCCCGGTGACGGTATCTGTCTTAAAAATCATCCATTGAGTATAGATACCAACCAGGTGATCATCCGCTATATCAGGGTGAGACCAGGAGATGTTGCGGGAAAAGGGCACGATGCCATCGGGGGCAGGTATATTAAAAATGTCATCCTTGATCATGTGTCGGCAAGCTGGAGCATAGATGAGTGCATGTCAATCTATCGTGTTGACAGCCTGACCGTTCAGTGGTGCATCATCTCAGAAAGCCTGTTTCAATCAAAACATGATAAAGGTCATCACGGCTTTGGAGGGATATGGGGCGGAAATTATACTTCCTATCACCATAACCTGCTGGCTCATCATTCCAGCAGAAACCCACGATGGGGCTCGGGTGTTGGGTATACCGACTATCGTAATAATGTGATCTACAATTGGGGATATAACAGTTGTTATGGTGGTGAATTGTATGAGAATAGCTATCCGGACCGCTTTACTTTTTTCACGGTAAACATGGTTGGCAACTATTACAAGCCTGGTCCGGCCACTGAGCCGGGAGAAGTGTCCTATCGCATTGCCAATCCGGCCTTTCGTGAAGACAAGGTTGTTCACGGTTCCTGGTATGTAGCAGGTAATTACATGGCAGGCAACGAAAAAGTGACCACCGACAACTGGGATGGTGGTATTCAGACCAAAAACAACGATCTGGCATTACCTAAATTGAAATTGCAAGAACCATGGCCTGCTATGCCGATTACAGAACAATCGGCGGAGGAGGCATACAAACTTGTCCTCAATGGTGCGGGCTGTAGTTTTCCAAACAGGGACGCTCTCGATATAAGAATAGCTGACGAAGTACGGGGTGGGTACGCTACCTATGAGGGCAAGGGATACGAACAGAAAAGAAAGGTAGCAGACACCACTCAAATTTGTGGCATCATTGATTCCCAAAGTGATGTAGGTGGCTGGCCAGAACTATCATCATTACCTGCTCCTGTTGATTCGGACCATGATGGTATGCCTGATGCCTGGGAAGATGAGAACAACCTGGACAAAAAGGATCCCGAAGATAGAAATACATTGGCTCCTGACGGATACACCATGCTGGAGAAGTACATAAACAGTCTTTTGTAGAGAAATCCCCTAAACACAATGAACATGACATTTTTAAAAAATACAAGTACTTACCTGATAGCAACGCTTTTTATCATTTCGATAGCTTGCAATTCAGCAAAAGAACAGCCTGCTGAAAACAACAAGCCCCGGGTCATTGTGACATCCGATGGTGAAATAGATGATGAGTGCTCGCTGGTGCGATTCCTTCTCTACACCAATGAATGGGATGTGGAGGGGATCATCACTTCCAGCTCGCAATACCATTGGCAAGGACACCGGTGGGCAGGTGATGACTGGCTTGACCCTTACCTGGAAGCCTATTCGGAGGTTTATCCAAACCTGATTCTGCATGATCCTGCTTATCCTTCTCCTGCTTACCTGAAATCCATTTCTTTACTTGGTAATGTCGCATCAAAAGGTGAAATGGATTCAATCACAGCAGGTTCGCAACACATCGTAAAAGTCCTGTTGGACGAATCAGACGACCGACCCGTCTGGCTCCAGGCATGGGGTGGAACAAACACCATTGCCAGGGCGCTAAGGACCATTAAAGATGATCACCCTGAAAAAATGGAGTATGCTGCTAATAAAATGCGATTCTTTTTTATCTGGGAGCAGGATTCCACCTATCAGGCATACATCCGTCCACACTGGGGTAAATACAATATCCCAACTATTATCAGCGACCAGTTTTGGGCAATTGCTTACCAGTGGGACAAAATCATTCCTGAAGACAAAATTGACTATTTCAAAGTCGATTGGATGAAGTCTAACATTCTGGAAAATCATGGGCCTCTTTGTTCATTGTATCAGGCCTACCAGGGTGGTGAAGACAATGAAGGATGGAGTGCAGGGAGTCCTAAGCAAAAAGGTTCTTTTAGGTCAGAAGGAGATTCGCCGGCATTCCTTCACAATATTCCTACAGGGCTTAGAAACATGGAATCCCCGGACTTCGGTGGCTGGGGTGGCCGATACACAAAAGTCCGGGAAAACACATGGCTGGATCCGGTGCCACTTGAAGGCTATCAATACCCTGAAGGAAGGTGGTTTACAGGGACGGCCTGGGGAAGAAACTACATGAGAAACACCTACCCCGAAAACCAGGATCAAATGAATGTGTATTTCAAACCACTGGTACGTTGGATGGATGTTCTTCAAAATGACTTTGCTGCCCGGGCGGACTGGTGTGTGAAATCATATGAGGATGCCAATCATCCACCCGTCGTGAAACTTGAAAATGCACTTGATTTGACGGCCAAACCAGGAGAGCATATTCAGCTAAGTGCCAAAGAAACCTATGACCCGGATGGAGACAAAATTTCATTTAATTGGTGGCAATATGCAGAAGCTGATACCTATGCCGGGCACATCGAAATCAATGATCCGGAAAATCAGGAAATATCATTTACAGTTCCCGCTGATGTGGCACCAGGTGAGACGATTCATGTAGTCTGCGAAGTGACGGACAATGGTAGTCCTCAATTGACCAGGTATCAACGTGTTATCATAAGAACAGTAAAGTAAAATTAAAAAATCTAGAAAGATGAAATCATATTGTTCCTTTATCCTTTTGATATTACTAGTCTTTACTGATAATCTGACAGCCCAACCCGCATGGGAGAATCATGGGAAGCTGGAAGTTGCTGAAAACGGGCATTACATCTGCCATGAAGACAACACCCCGTTTCTGTGGATTGGTGATACAGGATGGGGCATGATCCAGCAGCTGACACGTCAAGAGGTAGACCAGTACCTTGACCACCGACAAAATTTAGGATTTACCATTATTCAAACCGTGGCTCACTGGTCTCCACATGGGGGTGGCATGAGGAGAAGCCCGGACAATGCACCCAATGCCTATGGACACCGGCCTTTTAGTGGTGATGAAAAATCACCCAACACGTCAGAGCCGTTGGTGACTCCGGGTGGAAGCCCTGAATCTCCCAATGATTATTGGGATCATGTAGACTATGTTGTTCATGCTGCCAGAAAAAGGGGGCTGTACCTCGCCCTGTTGCCTTGCTGGGGGTCTGAGCTCATTACTGGTAACAACGAATATACTGCTGACGAAGCTAAATCATACGGTACATTCTTAGGCAAGAGATATGGGAAGGAACCGCATATCATTTGGGTGATGGGTGGAGATACCAAAGCACAGTTTAAAGGATACGACAAGAACCAAAAGTATAGTGAATATGACCATCGGGGTGTTTACAGGGCCATGGCTGAAGGTCTACTAAATGGAGTTACAGGTAAGTCAGCGAAATGGAACGAATCAAACAAAGCCTGGGATGAACTACTTATTACCTACCATCCAAACGGGGACTATCCCTACGGATCATCCCAATGGTTTCACAAGGATGCCTGGCTTGATGCAAATGGTGTGGAGGTTTGGAAAGAGGTTCAGGATGTCTATCGGGCTATGATAGACGACTACCAACTGACCGACCCGGTAAAACCGAGCTTGTTCCTGGAAGGGTCTTATGAATACGGGACTTATCGCCACGAATGCGGATGGGTAACCCCGGTGATGGTACGACGGCAGCTTTACCATACCTTTTTTGCTGGTGGCGCCGGACACACCTATGGTGCAGGGCCTATCTGGGCAATGCGGGGAAATGAAGGTGATTACAATTGCGGTTACACCTGGCAACAGGCGCTTGATTTTCCGGGCGCTATCCAGGTCGCCACAATAGCGAAAAAGTTCCTGCTCGATCACAAATGGCATGAATGGGTGCCCAATGGTAATGTCATCTCAGGCACTGGTCAGGGTGAAGGCCTGAAAACGGCGGTTACTACGCTATCCGGGGATATCGCGCTGGTATATTTTTCAAACAACTCTTCTACCCGGGTAAAAAACATTCTGGGAAAAGATGCAGAGGCATACTGGTTTTATCCTAGGGACGGACAAATTGATTCTGTAGAAAAATTTAGTTACAACGAATCGAGAACTGTAGCGCCCCCATCCAGATGGGAGGATGCTATACTGGTAATGAAAGTGATGAAATAGTTAAAGAGATATAATTTTAAAAAACGTAAAAATGAGAGTTTTAACATTTAGCGCAATATTGATCGCACTGGCCTTGTCAACTACCCTGGCGCAGCAACTGGCCTTTCCCACAGCAGAGGGTTATGGAAAGTACACCCAAGGTGGCCGGGGCGGTGTAGTCTACGAAGTGACAAATTTAAACGACAGCGGAGAGGGTAGCCTGAGAGCAGCGGTAGAGGCGGAAGGCCCACGAACAGTTGTTTTCAGGATATCCGGGACCATTGATCTTAAGAGTAACCTCGAGATCAAAAACCCTCATATCACCATCGCAGGCCAAACAGCACCTGGAGATGGTATTACATTGAAAAGGCATCCGCTGATCATCAGAGCAGATGAAGTGATCATTCGATACATCCGTGTGCGTCTTGGCGATGAAACTGGCGAGGCTGAAGATGCCATTACCAGCAGGTATACTAATAATATTATTCTGGACCATGTGTCGGCCAGCTGGAGCATCGACGAAACGCTCTCAATATACCATTGCAAGAACGTCACAGTACAATGGTGCATGATAACAGAGAGCTTATATGAATCCAACCACACGAAAGGTAGCGACCATGGCTATGGTGGCATTTGGGGATCTGATTACAGCACCTATCACCATAACCTGATTGCCCACCACTCCAGCCGAAACCCACGGTTTGCTTCAGGTTGTGGTAATACAGATTACCGAAATAATGTCGTGTATAACTGGGGCTATAAAAGCACGTACGGTGGCGAAGTACAGCAGGTAGGAAGTTCAAAATTTAATTTTACCAACATCAACATGGTTGCCAATTATTACAAACCGGGCCCGGCAACTGTTCCTGGCGAAGTTTCTTCTCAGCTGGCCAATCCATGGTCCCGTAATGGCGATGCCGACTATGGTAAATGGTTTATTGGCGAGAATATAATGGAAGATAGTGAGGAGGTTACTGCTGATAACTGGAAAGGTGTCATGCCTTCCTTAACAGCAATAAAAGGGGTACAGGAAGAGATGCCAAAAAATCCTTCAGCCATACACAGGTTAAAACTTGACCGGCCCTGGGAAGCCATGCCTATCAACCAGGAAACCGCTGAAGAAACCTACCAATCGGTTTTGGAACATGCCGGAGCATCCTTGCCAAATCGCGATGCAGTTGATATTCGAATCATCGATGAGGTGAAAAATGGATTTGCGACTTACGAAGGAGAAACGTATAAGAAAGATCATAAAGTTGCTGACCGCTCCAGACAAACTGGCATCATCGATTCCCAGGAGCAAGTCGGTGGATGGCCTGAGTTGAAGAGTGTGCCTGCCCCAATAGACTCCGACCATGACGGAATGCCCGATGCCTGGGAGAAAGAAATGTCTCTCAATCCAAATGATGCCTCTGATGGCACCAAGGATCGAAACGAGGACGGTTATACCAATCTTGAAGAATATCTTAACAGCCTGGTTGACATTAGTGCATCAAATATGACCAGCCTGTCACCTGGAAAAAGAGCAATTGTCCAGGAAGAATTTGTGTTTACGAAAGGACCAACACGTGACTGTCATGCATCATCCCTGTTAGAACTTGAAAATGGAGATCTCTTATGTACCTGGTTTGGAGGTACAAGAGAAGGTCATCATGACGTCAATATTTGGTTGGCAAGAAAGCCCAGGAACGGTAAGTGGCAACCACCGGTGAGCATCTGTGATATGGGAGACCAAACTTTGTTTAATCCTGTTTTAGTTCAATCGAAAGGAGATGATATTCAGATTTATTTTGTCAGCCCGGGTATTGATGATGGCCAGGTCATTACTTCAGATGACAATGGTTACAACTGGAGCAAGCCATCGGCTCTTCCTGAAGGTTTTGTAGGTCCCATTGTTAACAAGCCTGTATACCTGGCTGATGGCACTATAGTAGCAGGATCGAGTTTACAGGGAGAACCCGGTAAGCGCATTCATGTTGAGCGTAGCACCGATAATGGAAAGACCTGGACAAAGGTCGGACCAATTAGTGATCCCGTCAACACCAAATACGAAATCATACAACCCACGATTCTTGTTTATTCTCCAAAGCGTCTACAAATTCTGGCTCGTACCAATGAAAAGCACGAAGACGCTAAAATGGCCCAAACGTGGTCAGAAGACGGTGGTTTAACCTGGTCACCGGTAACAGATGCTACGCTACCAAACAATAACTCTGCGATAGACGGGGTAACACTGAAAGATGGACGTCAATTATTGGTTTACAATCACTCAACAAGAGAAGATTCAATTGGCGGACGAAAAGGTCGGGGCATCCTGACTGTTGCCGTCTCCAATGATGGGATCAACTGGGAGGCAGCAGCGGTTCTTGAATATCGAACCGGTTCTGTTCAGTATTCTTATCCGGCAGTAATTCAAACCGAAGACGGATTAATTCATATCACCTATTCGTGGCATAGAAAGCGGATCAAACATGTGGTACTGGATCCAGCAAGGCTTGTTACTTTCCCAATCATTGACGGAAAGTGGCCTAAAGATAAGATGCCATGGGTAGTAAGCAGGGAAAGTGAGGAGGCTGGGGTGAATTCTGAATTGTTAGAATGAGGAAGGCTAAAAGTCCTTTTGGAAATACGATGTGAATAATGGAATAATGCACCAGACGATATATGGAATTGACATCAATTTAATAACCATAAAATTCAGGAAGATTGAAATCCTCTCAGTTTGATATTGAAAAAACCAAGGTCAAATCAGGACAACAGATTTGATAAAATGATTAGAGTATTACTGTTATTTTTAATAATCAATTACGCCGCTCACGCGCAGCACAACTCCGGTAAAGTTAAGGTCTTTATCGAAGGGGAAGTAGTTGATTTTGATTATTTAAGAAGATCAGTTGATATTGTTGATTACGTGAATGACCAAAAGGTCTGTGAGGTGTATATTTTGGTCACCAGGACATCGACAGCAAATGGCCAACAATACAAATTGAATTACGAAGGGCGCAATCACCAAAGCATAGCGGGATTTACCCTCATTTGTGACATTGTTGCCACCGATACGGATGACATTCAAAGAAATAAATTTAAAGAGACACTTATCTCTGGGTTATTGCCATTTATTAATAACCTGAATCCTGATTATCAGGTTTCTGTTTCCAGGACAAAAAAAGAGAATGAAAACATACAGGATATCGTGTCACTTGATCCGTGGAATAACTGGATTTTTTCCATCGAACTGAAAGGCGGATTTGAAGCAGAGGAACGCAAAAAGGAGTATTCCTACGAAACTTCCCTCTCTGCAAATAGAGTAACCGAAACATGGCGTATCCTAAATGAATATACACTGGACAGGGAAGAAACAGTCATTACAACGGAAGACGAAAATGGAAAGCATGAGATTCATTCACTCAATCAAGAGCAAAACTATAGATCAAAAATAGTTTATACCATTACGGACCACTGGTCGGTAGGCATGCTGTTAAGTGCTGATCAGGACACTTATAGAAATATTAAAGGGTGTCTGTCACCTAAACCAGCCCTGGAATATAATTTTTTCAATTGGAGGGAGGTTGACCGAAGGTTATTCACAGTGGCCTATTATGTGGGCCCCGAATTCTATCGATACTATGAAAACACAATTCTCAACAGACTTAACGAGAAAAGGATTGTTCATACGATAAAGTCACAAATAGAGGTAGTTCAAACCTGGGGAAGCTTTGAGTTTTGGCTGGAAGGAAGTCAATACCTCCAGGATTTGGAATATCACCTTATTGAGACAGGGTGTGAGCTCTCAGTAAGAGTGGCACGTGGTTTATTTGTGGAACTGGGATTAGAAGTGAAAAAAATAAACAACCAGTTCTATCTTCCCTCCAGCGAATTAAGCGAAGAAGACCTCCTTTTGAACCTAAGGAAATTACCCACTTCCTTTGAAATGGCAAGTGAGATCGGCCTTCGCTATACTTTCGGATCAATGTTTAATTCAATTGTCAATGAACGATTATAAAAAATGAAGAATAAAATATATACCTAATATGAACATAAAATTTATCAGAAACCTACTTTTACTAACAGCCTTTTTTTGTGGGATGAGGGCGTATGGCCAGAACGTCAAGCTCACGGAAGAAGAATGGCATGGTGCCGGATGCTACAAGATAGAAATGACCATGGGTACGGTTTACTTTGAGAAAGACAATGGCGTTTCAGGTTTTAAAAGTTTCATTGACCCGGATGGAAATGATTGGATCGATTCCTATATGGACCCAGGTCCGAATGGCGACTTCAGGGGTTTTCCAAATAGCATCGACAACTTCGGACACGCTGGTCGCGACAGTGGGTCAAAAACGACCATCGTGGACGGGATAACCGAAGGTGAGATAGTTATTCTTGAATCAACCAATGAAAAATTTACTTTTCAATATTGGTTTTTTGCCAATCGCATCGCGATCAAAGTGCTTAAATCAGAAGGTGAATATTGTTTCCTTTTGGAATGTGTAGCCGGTGGCACAGCAGATAAGGAGGACTTTTTTGTAACGGCTGATGGTAAAAAACACATTCCTACGGGAGAGTTTAGTGACATTACACCAGAATGGTTATACCTGGGAGATCCAAAATCCGACTACGTGCTCTTCCTGGCAAAATCACCGGAAGATGACGCACCCAATGAAAACCACCGTCAAATAAGACCCAATGGCGAACACAACATGGACCTCTACAGCTTTGGAAGGACAGGAAAAGAACACTATTACAAAGTTTACGGGATGAGCGGAAATGAGCATATCTGTATCATTGGCTTTGAAAATAAAAACACAACACATAACGAGATGATTGCCAATATGGAAGCATACCTGGCTAAGCCATTTGAAAGTGGTGTGAAGCGGGAATTGATCTGGGGTGATCATGTACTTGATCATGATGGAGCCTGGTATGCTTCGGAAGACACCAGAAAAATTGCTGACAATGTTATCCAATATCAATCTCCTCAGGGAGGATGGCCTAAAAGTACAGATCTGGCAAGGACGCCTCTAACCCCAGGTGATATTCCGCCTGAAGGTGGTGGGCGAGCCAACAGCCTCGATAATGAGGCCACCACGCTTCCCATGGAGTTCCTGGCTCGTGTGATCGATGCTACAAAAAATGAGAAATATGTTGAATCCTTTAACAAAGGCCTTGATTATCTATTTGCCGCTCAATATCCAAATGGCGGTTGGCCACAATTCTGGCCGCTAAGAGGTGATAAATACTATTCGAGGATTACATACAATGACGGTGCGATGATAAGAGTAATGAACCTCTTGACAGATGTTTCAAACGGTAAGAAACCATACGCATTTGTGGACAATGAACGAAAAAAATTGGCGGGGCAAGCCGTTGAGTTGGGAATAGATTGTATACTGAAAACACAGGTGTGGCAAAACGGTAAACTCACCGTCTGGTGTGCGCAGCATGATGAAAATACACTTAAGCCAGCCTGGGCCCGTGCATATGAACCACCATCCCTCTCAGGAAGCGAAAGCGTTGGGATTTTAAAATACCTCATGACCATCAAAAATCCCTCCCCGGAGATAATTGAATCGGTCGAGTCTGGGGTAGATTGGTTAAAAAGGGTTGCGATTGAAGGAGTTAGGCTGGAAGGAATACGCCACCCGGACGGACGTACGGAAAAATTTCTCGTTCCTGATGAAAAAGCACGACGTTTGTGGGCCCGGTTTTATGAACTGGAAACAAACCGTCCCCTTTACCTGGACAGGGATTCTAAATTCCGGTACGACTTTTCTGAAATTAGCTATGAAAGACGATCGGGATACGGGTACCATGGTTATTGGCCAGTTCATTTGATCGAAACAGATTTTCCTTTGTGGCAGCAGAATTACGGAAAAACGACCGATCAGCTACAGTATCAGGAAAGACTCATTGAAGCTGAAGATGGAGAATTTTCCGGCATCATTGATCGGCACAGCTGCTGGCACAATGTTATGCTGAGTGACGCTCCACTTTCTACCCACTCCGGAACCGGACTGGTGGATACCGACAACAAAAAAGGCAGCTACGTGGAGGTTTACTACAATGCGACCTGGTCGGGGCCCCATAAAATTACAGTTCGATATACTCATATCAAATCTGATCCCAGACCTGCTGATCTGTACATCAATGGCAAAAAAGTTGGGAAACTTAAATTGGCGCAGAGTGAAGCTCTTCCTGCATGGAAGACAGAATCAATCGAGGTTGAACTTCAGGAAGGAATGAATACCCTTCGACTGGAGGCTCTTAAAGATGGTGGGCTTCCAAATACTGATTATATAAAAGTGGCAGAAATTCGTGATATCCCTGATGGTTTGCTACCCCGGGTTCGGGTAATGGAAGTTGAGGATGGAAACTATTCCGGAAAAATCGACCACCATAGCTGCTGGAACTATATCGCCCAGATAAATTCAGCGCATTCGGGATTTACCGGCAGCGGGTATGTAGACACTTCCAATAGGACGGGGAGCTTTATAGAAGTGACAGTGGATGTTGAAAATGCAGGGGCGTACAACCTGGGGATCCGATATGTTCACGGCAAACCTGATATGCGACCTGCCGAATTGCAGGTGAACGGTGAAGTAGCACATTCATCTCTTGATTTCAGCCCTACTGGAGAATGGACCGTGTGGACAACTTTTACTACCCCTGTCGAGTTAAAAGCTGGTCAAAATATCATCCGTTTGAATGCGCTTAGTACGCAGGGTTTGGTAAATATTGATCATTTTGCCCTGAAACAAATGAAATAATTTAACTGAAAATACGATTATGAAAAATCTGCTTATACTGACTTTTTGTTTTTTATGTATCGGTACATATGCCGTTGCCCAGGAGAAAGAAAGGATCATCGTCCTCACTGACATAGAAAATGAACCGGACGATGCGATGTCACTGGTGAGGTTTCTAACCTACTCCAACCAATGGGATGTAGATGGGCTTATTGCAACCACTTCTATCCATCAGCAAAATGAAATTGCTACCTGGCGTATTCGCGAGATCGTAGAAGCCTATGGCGAAGTACGGGATAACCTGGAAAAACATGAACAGGGCTATCCCACAAAAGATCAGTTGATGACTGTGGTGAAAGAAGGACGGCCGGATTACGGAATGAATGCTGTGGGGGAGGGCATGGACTCAGAAGGATCCGAGCACATCATCAGCATGGTTGACAAAAGCGATACCCGTCCGGTGTGGGTACTTGTTTGGGGTGGACCCAATTGTCTTGCACAGGCTTTATGGAAAGTAAAAAAAACGCGATCAACTGAAGAATTGGATCAATTTGTTGCAAAAATCAGGGTGTATACCATTTCTGATCAGGACAATAGTGGTCCGTGGATGAGAAAAACTTTTCCGAAGTTGTATTATATCGCAAGTCCGGGGTTCCACCAGTACGGAGGGTATCACCATGCTACCTGGAGTGGTATCAGCGGGGATTTTTTCCATGCGCGTTGTGATGGAGGAAATTACAGCCTGGTTGAAAATGCCTGGCTTGACAAGCACATCAGAAGCAAAGGCCCGCTCGGGGAACAATACCCGTATATGACCTACCTTATGGAAGGTGATTCACCCAGTTTCATGTATTTGATCGAAAATGGTTTAAACAGCCCTGAACATCCCGACTGGGGAGGCTGGGGAGGTCGATATGAATATTACCATCCCAAATATGAAAAATGGTTTTTAGAGCCCGAAACCCGTCCGTTATGGACAAATACCATGGATGAAGTATTGGGCCATGATGGCAGATGGCATACGACCAATCATGCCACCATCTGGCGATGGAGGGAACACTATCAAAATGATTTTGCAGCCAGAATGGATTGGACCATCAAGAATTATGATGACGCAAATCACCCTCCAGTGCCAATGTTGGGCCACGATGAGCATTTAACAGTTAAGGCCGGAGTCCGTGTGGAGTTAAGTGCAGCAGGTTCATCTGACCCTGATGGTGATAATTTATCATATAAATGGTTTCTGTATGGCGAGCCGGGAACATTTGCCATGTCAACCGCCAGGACCGGCGATCCACTGACCATCAAAGATGACAACATGGCCAATGCCTGGTTCATTGCTCCTTCAAATGCAAAAATGGGGACCATGCACATTATTCTTGCTGTAACAGATCATGGTACCCCAGCGCTTACCAGATATAAGCGAGTGATCATTGAAGTGAGCAAATAATTGAACAAAACTATTTGAAGCATTAATATTCTTATTGATTTAATAAATAAACAGAATTCACTATAAAATAAAACTACTATGGCAGTAATGAAATTTGATCAGGTACCCTATGAAACGGTAAGGGAAGGACTAAAACGAAAAATTGTATTTACAGGAGACCTCATGACTGTTCTACTGGACTTTTCAGATGGGCCCTGGGAAGAAAGAGAACCTCCTCACAACCATCCGCATGTTCAAACATCTTATATCGCCGAAGGAGAAATTATCTTTTATTGTGAAGGAGAGCCTGATGAACGTCTGAAGGCCGGCGATATGTTTTTTGTACCGTCCGGCAAGCTCCATACGATAAAGCTGCTCTCGAAAAAAGCACGATTAGTAGATAGCTTCAATCCCTTAAGAGAGGACTTTCTGACTAAGGAATAATCAGAAGTTAAATCTTTTTGATTAAACATTTCATGTGAAGATTATTATGAAAAAAACGATGGAAAAAACTCGAATTAGTAAAAAGCAAAGACATGTGGTGTGCATACTGCACTTATGGATGTTGTCTTTTTTTTCAATAGTCAGTGTGCTGGCCCAGGTGCCGATTGAAATAGCACCATTCAATACCCCTTTCGGGGAATTTAATTTTAAGCGACCACAATTTCCAGATAAGCAGGTAAATATCATTGATTTTGGAGCAAAGGATGGTGGCGAAGTAAAGAATACATTTGCCATTAATAAGGCCATTGAAGAACTATCAGCAAATGGTGGTGGTACAGTGATCATACCGAAAGGTTCGTGGCTCACAGGTCCCATTGTTCTGTTGAGCAATATTAATCTTCATTTGGAGGAGGGCGCGGAATTGCTTTTTAGCCAGGATTTTGATGATTACCTGCCGGCCGTGTTGACCAACTGGGAAGGTTCGGAGGTCTATTCCTATTCCCCGTTTATTTATGCCTTCAAACAGGAAAACATTGCCATCACAGGGAAAGGTGTGTTAAACGGTCAGGGCAAGCCCTGGTGGGAACATCGCCGGAAACTGGAATTTAGAAACAGCGGGATCATACGGGATATGAATGAAAATGAGGTGCCCGTTGAAAAAAGACGATTCGAAACGCCAGACAGCCTACTTGTACCGGTATTCTTTGGGCCCTTGTATTGCAAAAACATTCTACTCGAAGGCGTTACCTTCCGGTATGGCGCATTCTGGACCATCAATCCGAGTTTTTGCGACAACATCATTGCCCGGAACCTTTATATTCTGACAAACGGTGAATACGGGGATACACCTAATGGTGATGGTATTAATCCCAACTCATGTACGAACGTGCTGATCGAATATAACACGCTCGATACCGGAGATGATTGCATTACCATCAAATCCGGAAGAAATAAGGATGGTAGAAGGTTGGCAGCGCCATGTAAAAACATTCTGATCCGACATAATAAAGGCCTTCAGGGACACGGCGGTATTGTAATAGGAAGTGAGATGTCAGGTGGAGTGGAAAATGTTTTTGCCCATGATTGTCGATTTAATGGCACAGATAGGGTCATCCGTATCAAAACAGCTCGGGGAAGAGGTGGTTATGTAAAAAATTGCTGGTTCAAGGATATTTCTGCCGATACCATCGAGCGGGAAGCCATCCGTATCAACATGATGTATACCGGAGGGGACCGCCTTCCAGCACAATCCGTAGACTCCGGCACACCTATAATTGAAAACATTAATTACGAAAACATTAGCTGTGATTATTCAAAGAGAAATGTGATCCAGATTATTGGTATACCGGAAATGCCGGTAAATAAGGTGTCTCTTAAAAACATCCGGCTGAACGGCAGGACGGGGATTGAGATCAGCGATACCAAAAATATTTCCCTCGAAGACATCCAGGTTTCAAATGAAAAAGGCTCACTTGCGAGCATATCCTTTAGCGATAGTATTTCAATCAATAAAATCGAAATCAGGGCCACCGATCAAAAGAAAACTCCTTTTTCGATGGTTGATGTTAGTCATTTAAACCTGCAAAATGTGAAATCTGATATAAAGAAGGATTTGGTGAAAATTTCTGGATCCGATGAGAGTATATTCATCGATAGCAGTATTCCGAAAGATAAAATAATAAAGGAAAAAGAAGAGTGATCGTGATTTCTCAAATAAAATTTAAAGCGATGACAACCAATAGATTACTCATTCTGACATTTGCATTGATTTGTATGGTAACAGGTAAGTTGCTCGCCCAGGAAATCGATCAACAAGAACCCGTTCGCTTTATTGGAGAATACAATACCTCCAATAGTGATTATCAGACAGGCTATCACGATGGACAACTGAGACCTGCCATTGGAGTGCAAAATTACCAGGTCATGCGGGCGAATCGAAACTATCCTGAGAAATCGGACGGCTTGGGATGGACCTACAATCATGCGCCCAATTTAGCCTATTGGAACAACCGGTTTTACTATCATTACCTATCCAATCCGCTAGGGGAGCACATTCCACCCGGGGTGACATTTTTGGTTAGCTCGGAAGATGGGAAAAATTGGGGGAAACCTCAGGTGTTGTTCCCGATCTATTTTACAGCCGACTCAACAGCTAAAATCACCTATCATTATATGCATCAGCGAATGGGCTTTTATGTCGCTCCTGATGGCCGCTTGTTGACCTTTGGTTTCTACGGAGATCCTTATGGAGAAGGCATCGGACGTGTGGTTCGGGAAATATACAAGAATGGGGATTTGGGTCCTGTCTACTTTATTAAAATGAATCTCAATTGGAAAGGCGAGGTAAAATTCCCTTTCTACACCGAATCCCAAGATAACGAATTCATTGAGGCATGTAACTCCTTTCTTGACGACAAAGTCAGACGAATGCAATGGTGGGAAGAAAACCGATTGATTGAAAATCCAGAGGACTTTTTTCGAGTTCCAATGATAGGAGATGACGGTGAAAAAAAGCCAGGCCAGGCCTTTTGTTTTTACACCTTGCCGGATAGCACTCTGGTCGGCTTTTTCAAAGGTCGATGGGTAACAACGTCGGCGGATCATGGAGACACATGGTCACAACCTGTGCAATGTAATTCATTAACGTATCTGGGAGCCAAAATCTGGGGTCAGCAAACAGATGACGGGAGGTATGCTTTGGTGTATAATCCTACGAACAGCATGTCCCGACATCCATTGAGTGTTGCCACAAGTGATGACGGTATTAACTATGACAATTTACTAAATATCCATACTGAGGTACCGCCAAAACGTTATTGGGGAACGGAGAAACGACCTGGGCCACAATACATCAGGGGAATTGTCGAAGGAAATGGTAATCCTCCGGACAATGATTTATGGGTAGTATATTCGGTTAGTAAGGAAGATATGTGGGTCTCCAGAATTCCGGTGCCAATAAAAGGAGATGTTACCGGGCCCGTAAATGATGATTTTGACCTAATGGAAATCGGTGGGGTGGTGAAAGATTGGAACATTTACTCTCCGAGCTGGTGTCCTGTCGAAATAAGCAATTCACCTGACAAATCAGAAAAGGTATTGATGCTGAAAGATTTCGACCCGTATGATTACGCGAAAGCGGTACGAGTGTTTGAGAAATCAGACAACACTACGATCCATTTTCAACTGTTTGTTGAAACACACGCTGAAATTCTTGCTATTGAAGTTGTTGCTGCTGATGGTTCCAGGTGTATTCAAACACAGTTGGATGTAAATGGCGCGTTTCTGGTAAAAAATGGTAAAGAAGATTGGTCATCCATATCGAAATTTCCCACTGGTAAATGGGTATCGATAGAATTGAATTTCAATGCGAAACAAGGTCATTACAACCTGTTGGTTGATGGTGAAGAAGTAGGGAAAAAACTGAAATTCGCTATAGAAGGAAAACCTGAACGAATCGTTTTCAGAACTGGCGAATATCGATTGACCGATGACGTCCAAAAGTTTAAGAGTGGAGATAAGTTTAAACCCGGATGGGACGAGCCGATGGCAGATGAAGTGGCTCCGGAAGCCGTTTTTTACTTAAAGGATTTTCAAGTCAACAATTAGTCCGCAAGACTAGTGATGTGCAGACGATTGGTCATTGGAAGCAGTATGAATTATTTGTCTATTGATGAATGGCTACTAAAAAAATAAAATTATGCGTTTTTCAAAAGTACTTTCTTGTATCGCCATTGTGCTGGCAGTTGCTTTCGCAAACGATGTCCAGGCACAACGGAAAAACACTTCTAAATTAACCGGAGATGGCTCTGTTAGCATCACTGGTGAACTAAAGCAATGGCACGCTGTCACCCTCAACCTCTCAGGCCCTTTTGCAAAAGAAACAGATACTGAGCCCAATCCTTTTACAGATTATCGGTTTACTATCACCTTTGAGCACGAATCAGGCACACACAAATACTCGGTACCGGGATACTTTGCAGCAGATGGAAATGCTGGTGAATCAGGCTCTCAGTCAGGAAATGTGTGGCGTGCGCACCTTTCACCAGATAAAGCTGGACAATGGAATTACCACATCTCCTTCGTCCAGGGATCAAACATCGCAATTTCTGAAGCACCGGGAAACGAAGTAGCACCTTTTCACGGTACGACCGGCAGTTTCGAAGTTTCACCTACCGACAAAAAGGGGCGTGATTTTCGAAGTAAAGGAAGACTCCAATATGTAGGCAAACACCACCTCCAATTTATCGGAAACGGGGAATACTTCCTGAAAGCAGGACCGGATTCACCAGAAACCTTGCTGGGTTATGCGGACTTTGACAACACGATCGCCATGAAGGAAAAGGTGCCCCTAAAAAACTATGACCCCCATGTGGGTGATTGGAAAGATGGAGATCCAACCTGGAAACACGACAAAGGAAAAGGATTGATCGGTGCACTGAATTATCTGGCAGGTAAAGGATTGAATTCAATATCGTTTCTTCCCTACAACGCTGGTGGGGATGGAGACAATGTCTGGCCGTTTATCAACCGGGATGACAAGTTTCATTATGATTGTTCCAAGCTCGATCAATGGGGTATTGTGTTTTCCCATGCCCAGCAGCAAGGACTTTACCTTCATTTCAAATTGCAGGAAACCGAAAACGATGATAACCGAAGACGCAAGGGACAACTGATAGTCGATTACGAAAACCCAGTGACAGAATCGTTGGATGGTGGCTTAACCGGCCCGGAACGAAAGCTGTACCTGAGAGAGCTTATTGCCCGATATGGACACCATCTGGCCCTTAATTGGAATTTGGGTGAAGAAAATACACAATCTCCCGAAGAACACAGGGAGATGGCCAGATACATTAGTGTTACCGATCCCTACCATCACAATATTGTGATTCACTCATACCCGAATATGCAAGAGCGCGTGTATGAGCCGCTATTGGGTTATGGTTCCGTACTAACTGGTGCCTCTTTACAAAACATGTGGGATATTGTTCATGAACGCACGTGGAAATGGGTTACTGCATCCGTGCAATCCGGAAGACCATGGGTAGTAGCTAATGACGAGCAGGGATCAGCAAGAACAGGTGTTCCACCAGACCCTGGTTATAAAGGGTTTGGCGGGGATACTTCTGAGGAAGGATATGAGTCATACAACCTGCATGGAATTCGAAAATACACACTATGGGGGAACCTGATGGCCGGAGGAGCCGGTGTGGAATATTATTTCGGATACAGGCTGGCTGAAAATGACCTCGTGGCAGAGGATTTCAGAAGCAGGGATCAATCGTGGAATTACTGCCGCATTGCCCTTGAATTTTTTAAAAATGAAGATATCCCTTATTGGGATATGATCAATGCTGATCAGTTGGTAGGGAATTATGCACGCAACAACGAGGTGTATTGCCTCACCAAACAGAGTGAAATCTACCTGGTATATATTCCTGATGGGGGAAAATCTACACTTGATTTGAGTGAGGTTCCCGGTGAATTCGAGCTTTCATGGTTTAATCCTCGTGAAGGTGGATCATTGGAAAATGGTACGTCGATTGGAGGTGGCAGACAGGTGTCGCTTGTGGCTCCTTCTGAGAATGAAGACTGGCTGGCGGTTATTAAACGAAAGAAAATTTAATCTTAATACATTTTGTTAAATAAGATGGTTTTGCATATTGAAAAATCAGATGAATACGCTGCTATTTCCCTCCATTGGAGGGGTAACGGGGTAGGTTTCAAACAAAAAGATGTTTTCATCTGATTTTTCTCAAAGAGATTATCAACTAGAATTTAATTATAAAAATGATGAAATATCTTTTCCTTTTACTATCAATCATCTGTCTCTCAATCACCAACGTCTTTCGCCCGGTCCACGTATTCATGATAGGTGATTCTACCATGGCTGACAAACCGGAAAAGGCCATTCCGGAGTACGGATGGGGCCAGGTTCTGCACTATTTCTTTAACGATTCTGTCATTGTTGACAACCATGCCAGAAATGGTAGAAGCTCCAAAAGCTTTATCAATGAGGGAAGATGGACGGAAGTCATGTCCAGGATTCAGAAAGGTGACTACGTGATCATACAGTTTGGGCATAACGACAGCAAGCCTGATACAGCCAGATATACCAATCCGTTTACAACTTATAAGGAAAACCTGGAGAAATACGTCCTCGAAACCAGGGAAAAAGGAGCTATACCTATTCTTTGTACCTCCATCGTACGCCGACATTTTAAGGAAGATGGCACATTAAAGGATACTCACGGTGATTACCTGATCGCAGCAAGGCAGGTAGCCAAAGAAAATGATGTATACTTTATAGATATGGAGGAAAAGACCAAACAGCTGGTAGAAAGTATGGGGCCCGAACAATCAACCCGTTTGTACCTCCATTTTGAATCAGATGTTTATCCGCTTCGTCCAAAAGGATTAGAAGATAACACACATTTATCGCAGGAAGGCGCCTTCAGAATTGCCGGACTGGCGGTTCAGGGATTGAAGGAGGCCGATATCCCGCTTACCGGTTACTTGGTTGGAAAAGAAAAACCAAAGCAAATTAGTAGTCAAAAGTAAAGAGCCATTCATCAAAATTCTAATACATGCATAGAGCATTGTTTAACTCCTGTATACTCACTTCCATATTTACTCTGGTAGTTCTGCAAAATCATACATTTGCACAGCAGAGAGCATTGGTTAATACCTCAAAGAGCCCTTTTGCTGTTCAGGTGCCCCTGGACGTGGATGGCGTACGATGGACAGATGGTTTTTGGGGAAGGTGGTTTAAGGTGAGCAGGGACACCATGGTTATGAATATGCTGAAGCTGTATCAAAACGATGAGTTGTGTCATGGTTTTTGTAATTTCGAGATAGCTGCGGGGCTAAAGTCCGGTCAGCACAAAGGGGCTCCTTTTCATGATGGGGATTTCTACAAAACCCTTGAAGGGGTAATTTCCATCTATGCCCTGACAAAAGACCAACGCTATTATGACGAATTGGAGCAGATAATCGAAGTGATCGCGTCAGCACAAAGAAGCGATGGGTACATCCATACACCAACGGTCATCAAGCAAAGAAATGATTCGCTAAGTACAAGTGAATTTGAAGACCGCATGAATTTCGAGACCTACAACATGGGGCACCTGATGACTGCTGCATGCCTGCATTACCGCGTTACCGGCCAAACAAATCTGCTGGATGTAGCTGGCAAAGCAACGGATTTCCTCGTTGATTACCACAAAGATGCCACGGCAGAGCAGGCTCGAAATGCCATTTGTCCTTCCCATTATATGGGTGTGATCGAAATGTATCGTACCACAGGAAAGGACGAATACCTGGCGCTGGCCAAAAAAATGATCGACATCCGTGGCCTGATTGATAATGGAACCGACCACAACCAGGATCGCATACCTTTCAGGAAGCAGCGCGAAGCGGTCGGCCATGCCGTTCGTGCCAATTACCTGTATGCTGGCGTAGCAGACCTGTACCTCGAAACAGGTGAGGACTCGTTGATGATGGCGCTGGAGAGCATCTGGGAGGACGTTGCCAGCAGGAAATTGTATATCACGGGTGCATGCGGAGCATTGTACGATGGTGTTTCGCCCAACGCGACTACTTATGATCAGCCCAGTATTCAGCAAGTACATCAGGCCTACGGGCAGGCCTACCAGCTTCCCAATATTTCCGGACACAATGAAACCTGTGCCAATATCGGCAATGTGCTGTGGAATTACCGGATGCTGCTTTCTACCGGTGACACCAAATACGCAGATATGCTGGAGTTGACATTGTACAACAGTGTGCTTTCAGGTACTGATCTGGGGGGAACACTTTTCAATTATACCAATCCCTTACGTGTCGATCATTCTCTACCTTTTGAGCTGCGTTGGAAGAAAGAACGAGAATCCTACATTTCATGGTCGAACTGCTGCCCACCCAATTTGGTGAGAACAGTTGCCGAAACAAGTAATTATGCCTACACGCTGACCAAAACCGGTATCACAGTCAATCTGTACGGTAGCAATTCGGTCATTACCACATTGCCGGATGCCGGCAAAATTGCTTTAAAGCAGGAAACAAATTATCCATGGGATGGAAAGATAAAAATCACGGTAGAGCAAGTGCCGAAAGGGTCTTTGGACATCAGCATGCGGATCCCGGCATGGGCAGATCAGGGCAATTCGATCAGGGTCAATGATGAAGAAGTGAATATATCACTTGCATCGGGCAAATATGTTAGTGTAAGCAGGAAATGGAAAAAGGGTGATGTGATTGAATTAAGTTTAGGAATGGAAACCAGGCTGATGGTAGCCAACCGACTGGTGGAGGAAACCCGGAATCAGGTCGCTGTTAAACGAGGCCCTATTGTGTATTGCCTGGAATCGCCAGACTTGCCAGATGGTGATATTTTTAATGTAATCATTCCATCAGACATTCAGCTTTCTCCTGTTGATTTTGAGATTAATGGAGCAGAGATGACCGCTTTGGAGGGAACAGCACTGATTGAACAAACACAGGATGAAATCAATGGCCTGTACACTTCGATCAATTCCAATGCAAAAATGGCTGAACAGTCCATCCGGTTAATTCCCTACTTTGCATGGGGTAATCGTGGAAAATCGGAAATGTCGGTTTGGCTGCCGGTAGGACGGAAGTTGCATTGATACATGGTGAATAGACAACCTGCAACCCAAGCACAAATCTTTAATTGTTTGGTTCATTTATCCCAAATTCTGCTCAAAAAGCAGAACTTGGGGAGCTATAACTGTACAGCCAATTCACTTACACCTTATCTGCCATGACCCTATAGCTTGGATCTTCCATCACGTTGACATCAATGATTTTGTCAGCATTTTTGAGCAACTTCTGACAGTCAGGACTTAGATGACGTAAATGAACTATTTTTCCAACTTTCATGTATCGTTCCGTAATCTTGTTGAGAGCTTCGATGGCAGACATATCGACTACCCGACTTTCTTTGAAATCAATGATAATTTCATCCGGGTCGTTCAGGACATCAAACTTCTCATTAAATACCGTAGTAGACCCAAAAAACAGTGGTCCATAAATTTCATAATGTTTAATGCCCCGCTCATCGATGGATTTCCTGGCACGGATACGTTTGGCATTATCCCATGCGAAAACCAATGCAGCTATGATCACTCCAACCACGACTGCCAGGGCCAGGTTGTGTAAAAACACAGTGACAAGGGTTACGACCACCATCACAAAAATGTCCGATTTTGGCATTTTGTTGAAGGTTCTTAAACTTGCCCACTCAAAAGTACCTATGGCTACCATGATCATCAAACCTGTAAGGGCGGCCATGGGTAGTTGTTCGATCAGGCCGGCTCCAAACATGACAAAAAGCAATAATGCCACAGCGGCAACAATTCCGGAAAGCCTCGCCCTTGCACCATTGGAAATGTTGATGAGGCTTTGACCTAACATGGCACAACCACCCATTCCTGAAAATACACCGGATAGAATATTTGCCGTTCCCTGGGCGACGGCTTCCTTGTTTCCACGACCACGGGTTTCGGTGATTTCATCAATAATATTCAGGGTCAGCAAACTTTCGATCAAACCCACACCCGCCACTATTGCTGCATAAGGAAGTATCAAAATCAACGTATCCAGGTTAAAGGGCACATCGGGGATATGAAATGGCGGAAATCCACCCTGGATGGAAGCAATGTCACCTACCGTTTTTGTGTCAATTCCAAAGCCGACAACAATCCCAAATACGGCCAGAATAGCTACAAGCGAAGCTGGAATGGCCTTTGTGATCTTTGGTAGTCCCCAAATAATGAACATGGTCAATAATACCAGTTCAAGCAAGATATATAATGGCAGATCTGTTAACCAATTACCTGATGGGTCTTTAAATTGGTCAAGTTGTGACATGAAAATAATGATTGCCAGACCATTGACAAATCCAAAAATAACCGGATGAGGTACCAGGCGCATCAACTTGCCCAATCTGAGTACTCCTGCTATTATTTGAATGATGCCTGCCAATACTACTGTGGCAAATACATATTCGGGACCGTGAGAAATGGCCAATGCCACTATGACCACCGCAACAGCTCCTGTCGCTCCAGAAATCATTCCCGGACGGCCGCCCAGTATGGATGTGACCAGTCCCATTACAAAAGCTGCATAAAGCCCTGTTAGGGGTGACAAACCTGCAATTAGTGCAAAAGCTACTGCTTCCGGCACAAGTGCCAACGCCACAGTAAGCCCGGAAAGGACTTCCGTTTTATAATCTACTTTTTGTTTAAAATCGAATAAGTTTAAGTATTTCTTCATGACTACTCCGTTTCAGGTGGAACCCACCTAATTAATTTGATATTGAATAAATGGTATGGAAGTGGCTCAATCTGAGCCTATGCGGTGGGTCTACAGGCAGAACTCAGGGTGGAGTAACCGGAGGAAGATTGAAATAATATATGATGTTCACCGCGTTCATTTTGAAGCCGCAAATCTAGGAAAACAATTGAATTAAAAAAAGAAAATGTGAACGGGTATTCTAATTCTTTATAGGTGTTTTCACGAACAAAACCATAAACCAAATATGGATCCTTAGGCCCCATATTTGACCGCTCCGTTAGAATACCTTGTCGTAGACCACTAACTTGTCACCCTCAGCGTTATCCGCAGGTCCAAGGGTCTCCATTGGAGAAACGCTGAGGCATGATGTCTTTTCCGGATGTGCTTAGAAATGTTTACAGTTTCCCTATCAATTTGCCTCCAACACCAGCTCTCAATCATTCACAATTACCACTTCATTAGGTGAGCTAAATGATATAAAACTCAGCAAATATTTTGAAAAGAAACTCCGTAGCCTTTAGCTTTAGAATCCAAAATGAGAGATAAGAAGTCTGAAATAATTGATGGGCTGACGATTAAGTACCACGCCAATGGAAAGACCATTTGGTCGAAGGGAAAAATAGAGGAAGGCCAGCCGCAGGGATACTGGGAATGGTACCGTATTGACGGAACCTTAAAACGCTCCGGACATTTCGAAAAGGGCGAACCGGTCGGCGAATGGATCACTTATGATGGTGAAGGGAAGGTGTATAAGGTTACGAAGAGATAAAAAGCGAAATTCGAATGTTAAGTACTTTTTTGTCGAAGATAGGACTAGCCATCGTTCACTACCTACTGGAACGCACTTCATTCAAATACAACACTTTTCCTCAAACCCAATCCGGTCCACACAGCTCACTTCGATGAGCATTTCAAAATACGGCGGTTTCAACCCTGGAATTCAGTTAATATTGGTCCAAAAAGGGATTTAGTAGGAGAGTGGGCCAAGGCCTGCAGGGAGCAAGGAATGAATTTCGGCATCACCTTTCATCATGAATACACCTGGTGGTGGCAAACCGCTTTTGGAAGTGATTCTATCGGTGATCTGAAAGGAGTACCCTATGATGGCAACCTCACCCTGGCAGATGGTAAAGGGACGTGGTGGCAAGGTTTGGATCCACGATTACTTTATGGCATCAATCTACGCGAATATAAAGGGATTAAAAAAGCTACCTATGAAAGCTGGACAACCACTGGAGAAGGATATTTGTCAACCACATGCCTTACGCAAATTGGTATGCTACACAATGGGCTCTGCGGATGATGGATGCCGTTGACAAGTATGATCCTGATTTTATCTATACAGACGGCACCTCGCAGCAACGATTCTATGGTTATGGAACCGGCGCTGGCTTCAAGGCAGATGTCATGCAACAGGTGATCGCCTATTACTACAACCAGACATTGAAACGTCGTGGAAAGGTCAACACGTTCAGTATTGTGAAGTTTAGACAAAAGACGAATGGAACTGTGACAACAGAAGAGTTTGGTGCACCGGAAGAAATAAAAGATAATGAGCCATGGATTGTCGAAATTCCGATGGGTGATTGGTACTACGGGGCAGATTTCACTTATCATTCGGGCATGGTCATTCGATATATCATAGAGGCTGTATCCCGCGATGGAAATACAGCGATCTGCATCTCTCCTTTGCCTGATGGCTCTTTAGACGAAGGCAGTCAGAAAATGCTGGAAGAGGTAAATTTCTGGATGCGTAGAAACTGTGAATCGATCTATGGTAGTCGTGCCTGGAAGGTTGACGGTGAGGGCGAGATAATAGATGGAAAACTGAAAATGCTTCCAGGAGGAAAACTGGGGGCCAAACATGCTGATTTTAAATTTGACACACAGGATTTTCGTTTTACGGTAGGTAAAAATGATGCTATTTTTGCCTTTTGTATGAGAGTACTTGAACCTGGCGAAAAAATAAAAATAAAGTCATTAGGCACGAATCAGATTAACAAAGGTCAGACTCTTGAATCAGTTCGTTTAATCGGATACGAAGGTGATTTGCAATGGAAGCAGGAAGACGACGGGTTATCCATCATTTGTCCGGATGAAATTCCTTACGAAACATCGGTTGTATTTGAGGTATTCTGATCTTCAACTATAAATTCACAATTAACTAACACCATTGAAATAATTTTATCACAACCAGGGTTTTACAAATCGTCGGTCAGGTGGACAGAAATTTTTGTGGATTTTCCGAATTAAATTATTCTGATTCCAACACCAACACCCAATCATTCCCATCTTCCATTTCTCCTGGTGGGTCAAATGATTTCGTACTTGTATTATCAAATTTTCCAATGGTTGCAGTTTCTCCATTACGAGGGTTATACCAGAAAGCTGTAACGATTTCTCCTTTTAGGATTTCCATGTTGACAGCGATGTCACGTCCATTATAGCTGTAAACAAAAGCATATTCTTCACCACGGGTGGCTATCTGGTAATCATATTTTTCGCCTTGATTTGAGGCAATAAGCGATTGATCAGGTACTCGTTCGAAATAGGGTTTTGAAAGGATCAGCTCTTTCAAATACTTCATTTGACCTGCACCCTGCGCATTCAATGCTTCCGTCCAATATTCCTTAACACCATACGCCGGATCCTCGTCTCCAGGTTTATGAAACTGCATAATGGCGTTATGTCCATAGGTAAAACCACATCCTCCGGCAAAAACAGACCAATAGGCATACCTCCGTAAATCATCCTCATTCCAGTATGGTTCGGAGGGGTCGTGCAATCCCTGTGGTATTCCTTCATAAGAGGGCTCCCCATCCAGGGTCGGTTTTACAGGGGAAAGGGCATAGTCATCTCTCACATATTTCCAGTTGTCCTGCCCGTATGCCAGGTCGGAATCATCCTGGTCGTATCTTCGATGTCCTGATTGAAACATATTAAAATCCAACCATTCTTCGTCATGAAACCACATGGAGGATTTTGTCCTGCCAAAAGGGTGGAAGGTTATGAGATGTTCCGGAGCGTTCGCTCGGAGGGATCGGCCAATTGTATCCCAGATTTCGGTGTTTTGGTCGCCGCGGGTATCTCCTCCGTTTAGCCAGATGATGTTTGGTCTGTTTGCATAGCGTTTGGCCAGCCAGGTGGCATAGGTGCCAGCTTGTTCCAGACTGACACTACCATTTTTCACATTTGATCCCCAAACAGGAACCAAGGCCATGTACATTCCTCTTTCTTCCGCCAGTTGTACGATGTAATCCATGTGGTCCCAGTAGTCATAGGTTTCTGGTTGTTCGAAAGAATTACCTTCTTTCAAAAGAGGCTGAGTAACATTCCCGTTTATCAGAGCAGAATCCCCATAGATGTTCGCAGCTTTTATGCTGTGCAAAACCATTGCCTGGATGACGTTAAAACCCTTGTTTTTTCGGTCATCGAGGTAGGTGACAGCTTCATCCCTGTTTAGCTTTGAAAATAATAACCAGCCTGTATCACCCAGCCAGAAAAATGGCTTTCCACTTTCATACTGAAAAAAACGTCCGTTTTCTGAGATTTTCAATAGTGGCACCTCATCATGTTGATTTTTTGATGAAGTGCAGGAATTCAGGGCTAACAAAGCAAGTATTATGGTTAGTATATTTTTCATAATTGATCGTAAAACTTCCTTTCGCAAGATGCCTTTCACGGAATTGCAAGTTTTTAAAATTTTGAAATATAACTGACTAAAGTTCTTTTAACCAGGATAGACGCTCAACCCAATCTGTCAGGTATTCTTCACGCCATTTTGAGACAGTTTTAGCTCCCTGGTATTCACCCAGGTAAAGATCGGGATCCGACCGGTCGCTCCACCAGTTATTCAATGTGAAATTATTTTCATTCTCCTTGCCTGGCCAGGGGTTTACGCTGACAAATTTTCCTGCTTGGCCATCAATACCTTCATCCTCACAATTGATGACATAATCCCAGTTGCCGATCCGCTTGGGTACAAAACGAACCTTGTAAACGCCGCTTCCTTCATAAAAGCCATCGATCCGCTGGCCATCGATTTTCATCCAAATCTCAGGTGAATCATTGGTTTCTGGCGCATCAGATCTGAATTCAAATTCAATCACACCGTAAACCGGAACTGTATCGGATTGGGAAGTATTGCTGGTAAAAACCCTGAATGAACTGTAGGGTAAGCGGGTAAAGCTGCCACCCCAGCTTTCGCCTGTGGGATCACTAGGGTCTCCATTTAGAAGGTAGGCCAGGGAAGGGGTATCACCCATTTTTATGGATCCTTTGTAATAATGAATAAAGTCGGTTCCCAATACTCCCATACCCTTCATGAAATTATCATAAAATAAATCATTTTCCATTTCACCTTTCGAATTCCTGTCGTCAAACCATCCCCGGTAGGTAGAGTTTGCTTCGATCATCCACAAATCGGGAAAATTCCTGGCGATGTATAGATAGCTGTGGACGCTCCATTTTTTATTGGGGCCGCCTATCCAGTACACCCTGATTTTCGCAGCAATTTCCGGCGCATCATGTAGCGCCTGGGCCACATCTTCTAATCCTCCCCAGACAAGTATCCATAATGGATCTTCATTATCTTCTTTTGCTTTTTGTATGATCCAGTCAGAACCTTCTGTTGGCTCACCCCATCCGTTGGCCAGGTTTGCTACCAATGCGCCTTGTTTTGTAACCTTGCGCAGCTCATCTGCTTCCGGAAAATCGCCATGGGCTTTTAATTTTGTATAGTCTTTTTCATACATGTCTATCATTCTTAAAATTTCACTTTTTCTTCCCTCTCCGTATGGCGATGAAATTAAGCCCTCGGTTTGAAATTTATCAGCATACATTAAAAAGTGGATCATAGACTGGTTATCGTCGGGATCAGTTCCCCCTATATCTGTCGACACAACAACCCTTGGTTTACTTTTCAAACCAGTTGATTTCGTGTTGCTTTCCTTTTCCTTGTATGAACAACAAACCACAAAAGGAAAAAGTACTGTTAAAAGAAAGAAGGTTTTTTCATTCATTGTTTTCATGTTTGAATAATCTAATAGTCTTTATGGCTATTTGGTGTTGATGTTAATTTAGAAAAGAGGGTTCAACCTTAATTAAGGTTGAACCCTCAATGATTTACTTAAACATTTTGGATCCAATAAGCAACAGTTACTTATACTCTCCAAAAATTTTTTTAAGGTTGCATTCCATTAAGGCCTTTCTTCTATTATTTAAGAATCTTAACAAGCGTTTTATATATTCAATTCTTAATATCCCGGGTTTTGATCATTTTCAAATGTCAGAGCTTCATTTAATTGAATTGCATCCTGAGGTATTGGTCGTAAATCCCAATGTTCTTCCCACGTAATACCATTTCTTTCAAAATCAGCATTATAATTTGTTAGCATGTGCCCTAACATGTTAGTACGTCTCAGCATTGGCCATCTACCGTTGTATTCGCCCAGCATTTCTTTACCACTTTCCAGGAAATAAGCCTCCAAAGCTTCCGTTTGGTTACTTACCCCATCCAAAGCGTTAGTAATATCCTCTCCTCCCGAATCTACTTTGTTGCCCGGACGATCAACAATTTCCTGCACGATGTCTCTGGCCTGTGAAAACTGATTAAGTCCGATTAGGGCCTCAGCTTTTAAAAAGTAAGTTTCTGTCAACCGAGCTAAGACAATACTCCTTGTGCTTCCGTTATTGTTGATACTATTAGCGGCATTTTGAGGGTTGTCGAACTTTTTAAATGCTGGTAGCCTTCTGTCTGTATTTCCCCAAGCCCTTTGTTCGTATTGAGTTTTGTGAAAATCGCTTGCTCCTGCCCATATTGGGAAAACTATATAACCATCAGCTTTGCCGCCTACGCTGGCGACATAAGCATCCCACTCGGCACTGTCTGCGGGAGTGAAGGATGTTTTATTCGGATCTTTAATAACAGGGTAATAATTGAGTACTCCACCTTTGCCCAAGCCTGGACCATCGGGATAGTAATTAAAATATTCATTGTAAGTGGTAAGCATAAAGTCAAACCAATAACGGCTATCATTCGCCTGAAAACCCGATATCACGTGATGTGCGGGAACAAATGCATCAACACTCCTTTTCATATTTCCGGATCCAGAACCGGAATATACGGCGTACAAAGTTTGTTGATTATTCCCTGCATCCTGCAAATTCGCAACGCCTTCGTTGCTGTACTGGACAGTAAAAATGATCTCTTCATTGTTCACATTGTATGGATCCCAAACTTCTGAGTATTCCAACTCAATGGAACCTTTATTTGCTATCACTGCATCGGCATGAGAAATAGCTGTATTAAAATCGCTGTTTGAGCCTAAGTCCCATGCTCTGGTGAGGTATGCCTTTGCAAGATAGTGATTGACAATATCTTTATTCACTCTGCCAGGATCTGAATCAGAAGGGACCCCAGAAAGTGCTGCTTCCATTTCCGAAATCACAAATTCATAGCTTGTTGCTAAATCTGATCTTGGAATATTTACCCTGGGTGAATTGGTGTATTCCTCATTGATCACGATACCACCAAATTGCTCCATCAAAATAAAATGATAAAATGCTCGTAAGAATCGCATTTCTGCTTCAACCTGTGTCCTCATAGAACTGGCTAGGTTTGGTGCATCAAGGTAAAACAAAGCAGCATTTGTATTTTGGATTGCTTGATAAGTGTTTTGATAAAATTCTTTTAACGTAGTATTTCCAGCATTCAGACTTTCGTATCGATAAAATGGCCCACCTGGATCTTTGCCCTCCTGATAAATATCTGTACCTCCAAGATCCCATATTGGTTCATTGCCATAGAGTGTTCTTAATGACGCATAGGAAGCAGTCACCAATGTAGAAAAGCCAACTTCTGTGCTATAAAACTCTTCATTGTTTATACCCCCCAAGTTGTCTTCCTCTAATAAATCGGAGCATCCAAAAGTCAAAAAGAAAAGGATGCTAAAGCTTATATATATTAATTTTTTCATTGTTCAATAAATTAAAATTGCAAATTGACACCAAATTGATAAGTAATATTGGCTATAGTATTACCAGCATTAACACTTGTTTCTGCATACTCAGGGTCGTATCCTTCATACTCTGTGAAAACAAATGGATTAAGCACATTTGCATAAATGCGAAGCCTGCTAATTCCAGCCTTTTCCAACATATCTTTGTTAAAGGTGTAACCAAGCGTAATGTTCTTAACTTTCACAAATGAAGCGTCCTTGTAATAGGGGAGACGTGAATCATTTGCCGCATAAAATGCTCCACCATTATTAAGATAAAGAGGATACTCACCAATATGTTCTTCTGTCGTGGTTTTGGTTGTAATATCTATGGCATACCCATTTGCATCGAAAACAAAGTTGTCCCAATCGGGTACTTGGACACCAGCCGGAATGTAATAATCATAATCTATATGGCGTCTGCTTCGTCCACCATAGGCTATAAATGTTTCTGAAAACTCATCATTTACAAACATTCCTTGTCTGGTAAAAATATTAAAGGAGAAGTCAAAATTCTTGTATCTCATTGTTGAAGTTATGCCTCCAATCCATTTAGGCATCGGGGAGCCAAGCACCATTTTATCGTCCGCATTTAGTATATTATTGCCATCCCTGTCCAGAATTTTTGCTTCACCAGGGTTTGCAGTATAATTGTCATAAACGGTTTGGCCCGCTTCATAATCAGCCTGCGTAAATACTCCAAGAAACTTGTAGTCATAAATCACCTCAACTGGTTCTCCAATAAACCAGCGATTACCCGTATCATCTTCATCCTCATTGTAGATAGAGACTATCTTGTTTTTATTTAAGGAAAAGGTAAAGTTAGTAGTCCATTGAAATGCTTCTGTTTCTACATTTACGGTATTAAGTGCTACTTCTATACCTTTGTTACTTACCGAACCAATGTTATCTTCCATGCTTATTACGCCACTTTCAATGGCTAGATTACGGTCGAGGAGTAAGCCATCTGATAGTTTATCATACATATCAACAGATCCGGAAATTCTAGATCCGAAAATCCCGAAATCAACTCCTATATTGAACTCCCGGGTTTTTTCCCAGGTTAAGTTCAAATTCACTGGACTTCCTGGAGGAAAACCGGTTACAACTTCGCTTCCAAAATTGTAAAAAATATTAGAAGCAGTATTTGGTCCTGTTATAGTGGCATATGGTGATACTCCTTGGTTTGTCCCTGAGTACCCGTAAGAGAGGCGAACTTTTAAATCATTGATCTTACTTGAACTTAAGAAAGCCTCTTCTGAAACTCTCCATGCCAACGCAAATGAAGGAAACGCTGCCCACTTGTCTGCAAGACGAGAAGCCCCGTCATATCGTAAAGAAGCGGTAGCTAGGTATTTATTTGAAAAATCATAGTTAACCCTTCCCAGATAAGATATCAAAGCAGATTCCTGATATAGTGAAGCGCTACCTTCATCGCCTAATTCACCACTTAGCACTGGAGTTCCACTAAAAAGGTTATACCAGTAAGAGGAATAGGGCAAGGTGTTCGCTTCTATCTGCAATGCTTCTCGTCTAGTGCGGTACACACTAAAAACCCCAGTTGCATTAATTGTATGTCTTTCACCAAAGGTTTTTTTGTAGTTGATCATATTGTCCCAGGTATATTCGAAATACTCATCGTTTTCACTTCTTCCAATGCGAATGGTTTGATAAGGCTCCCTTTCCAAATAGGTGTCTTGGATGATGTCCTGGAAAAAACCTGTACGCTCACGATAGTACCTGGGTAAAATAGTGGATCTAAGGTCAAGTCCTTCTATAGGGCTGACCTGGATATAAGCAGATGCGAGAAAATCGTACCTCCTTGCGTCATTTGTTTGAGAATTCATTGTTGCGAGAGGGTTTGGAGTTCCTGTCATTCCCCTGTCTGTCATGTTTTCAGGCCCGTTACGACCAGGTTGCACCACAGGTGAGCCATCAGGATTATAGGGTGTAAAAAATGGAGCCATTCTAGTTATATCCATGATTGCATCTCCACTTCCGAAACTTGTCTCCGTTAGGGCAAAATTAGTGGTAGCTCCTATTTCAATTAAATCAGAAGCCCTATGGTTGACACTCAATTTGAGGTTATAGCGATCTAATTCTTCATTTAAAAAATTACCTTTTTCATTTTGGTAACCAACCCCAACATTGTAGGACAAGTTTTCATTAGAACCGGATAAATTTATATAATGATTTTGTTGTGAGCCATCACGTGTTACCAGTTCAGTAAAATCGGTATAATCTTCTTCGTATAGACGGTTAGCCCATACAGGGGAACCGGTTACGCCATCGGTATGGCTCATAATAATGGTTCCCGTATCATCATTGGCAAACCCCCACTCGTTTGTAGATCTGTTAAATGTCCAATATGCCGAAGCACGATATTCAGCAAACTCTCTGCCACTCATAAAATCTGGCATTCGCGCAGTTTTCTTTATACCGTAAAATCCATCGTAACTCACATTCAATTTACCGGCGCGTGTATGATCTGCATTTTTAGTTGTTATGATTACAACTCCGCTTGATCCTCGTGAGCCATAAATAGCAGTGGATGAGGCATCCTTCAGGATATCAATCCGATCAATATCATTTGGATTAAGAAAATCAATGTCATTAGTAACAATACCGTCGACAACAAAAAGAGGTTTAATATCTGTATTTAATGAGTTCAGACCTCTTATATTTATATTGAACCCCGAACCGGGTCTGACTGATGTTTGCTGAATATCAACACCCGCTACAAGACCTTGCATACCATCCATTACATTTGTAGTACCTCTGCTTTGAACGGATTCTCCTTCCATGGATCCCACAGACCCGGTGACATCTTTCCTTTCCATTGTTCCATAACCAACAACCACAATTTCTCCAAGAGAAGTAATGTCAGAAATTAGGTTTACATTGATTACTGATCGATTGCCAACCTCAATCTCTTCTGTCACATAACCAACAGAGCTAAATATGATTTTTGCATCTCCGGATGATACTTCTAAACTAAAATCTCCATTTATATCTGTTACAGTTCCGTTTGTTGTTCCTGCTTCTACAATATTAACCCCTGGTAAACCATTTGGATCTTCTTCAGATGTAACCTGACCAGATATCTGAAATGATTGCATTTGTTCATATCCGTTATTTTCGGATTTATCAACTAGTTTTGAGGAGGCATCCGCAAAACTTAAGAAGACAATCTGCAAAAGAACTCCATAAAATACAGGTTTGTAGAGTCTTTTGATATTCGTAAAAATTATCTCATACATAATTTTATTTATTTTTATTGAATTGTTGAATTTTGTTAGAATTGAAGCTATGCTGGATTGAAAATCAAACAATCAGCAATTGCAAATGAATATATCGAGTTGTCATTTTTACTCATTTTGAACAGTAATAATCTGATCCAAAGTAAGTACAGAATGGAAAATTTCCACCTCATCGATCAAACCTCTGAACATCCTGTCAGTTCGACTGGTTCTTCTGGATTCTTCATTGAAGTGACCAATTGAAAGCTTACCAATATCAGGAGCGATGGCGCCAGCATCATATGCATATGATTTATCTTCACTTGCAACAGTACTATTGTCTCCAAAATAAAAGGTCAGACTTGGAACTGTTGCATCATAGGTAACTGCGAAAAATACCCAATTTGAAACACCTCCTGTTTCACTTGTAGTAATCTTTCCTGAAGTGCTTAAAGCTTCTGAACCATCTGGCCATTGATTAATACCAACTTTAATGCTGCCATCAGCATTGTATACCAAATCAAATCCGTCGCCGCCGTTATTGATCCACGAGACTATTCTATTACCACCGGATCCTGTTTCCGCCAGTTTGTTGTTCACCCATCCTGTTACTGTCAATTTTTCCAATCCAGTTAATTCACCTATTATCGAGGCGCTTTCGACATAATAATTATCAAATTGGGCACCAAAATCTACTGAGCTAGTCCCACCACTTCTGGGTATGTTCATAGACCAAACTGGTGGATTAGTTTTACCAAGTTCACTAACAGTCCCTGAAAGTGTTCCTGTGTTGGCAACAGTGTTACCACCATTTTCATCAAAGTGAAAGGCAAAGAGTGGATCAGGTACAGGTACAGGATTATATTCTATTGGAGGGAAATCTGCATTATCATCATTATTTTCAACATAACCTTCGGGAGCCTCACATGCGAATATGGGATCATTGGGATCTCCTAAACCATCCCCGTCCTTATCGGCATAAAATACTAATGCCTCTGGACATGGAAGATTGTCATCATGGTCTGTATTGTCAGCAACAAAACCCGCCGGTTGAACATTGCATGAATACAAATAGTGCAGTTTGTCACCCTTACCGTCTCCGTCCATGTCTCGGTACCACACATCATCCATGCAGGTTACCTCTGGATCATCTTCACAGCTAAACATTGTGACGCTTAGTAAGGCAATGCATGCTGTACATAATATTATTAACTTCTTCATAATTTTGTTTTATGTTTTAAATGTATAACCATAGATCTTTAATTTAGTTTGAATTCAAATAAATGGGATATTTTAATTGAATGGTATTTCATTATTCTAAGCTATTCGCTTTAATGCCGGGTTCATAAATCATTTTCCTCTGTTTTATTGGCTTTAAACCAAATCATTTTTCAGGGTGGCTATAGTTAGCCTAAATTTTATTTGAAAACCGATAATAGATTTCTTTTGTTTAACACCTAATTCATTTATGGTTTAACTTATTTATCGCGACGTTTAGCTATATATTATTGTGCTAAACGAATGTAAAAATAAATAAACAAAACTTAAAAGAAATAAATGAAAAAATATAGATAATCTGAAGGTTTCTTGGAAAATAGCAATTCCTTGATGGAAATATCTAATTCGTAAAACAGGAGCTAATAAATGCAAATAATATAAAAAACAACGGTTTTGTGGGTTTTAATTAATGATTTTGGTAATATGTCACGAATGAATCCTAATAATTAAACAAAGCAAATGTATTTGATGCTTGAACAAGCTAGACGGGGTTTAAGTAAAAAATTGAAATAATTATTATTGGTGCTGTGGACAAAAAATGTTTCTAATTCTTGTAAATATTATTTCATTTATTCACTTTTGTTTTCGTATTACTTTGATAATTTTCCCTATTGATGAAGATGCATTATTTTGGTAGTTGCCAGCTAATCAAGATTTTGAATTGAATTTCAAAAATCTTAAATGTTGGAATACAATCTTTAAAGTTAACTTAGGGTGATTTTTAAATGAATACTGTCACTTTAATGGTTTATTTATGAATAGCAATAAAATCCACCTTGGCATAATTATAGGTAACAGGGACTTCTTTCCCGACAAGCTGGTAACGGAAGCAAGAGCTGATATTTCCAAGGTGTTGGAAGAGCAGGGGATCAAAGGAATCATGCTCGGTGAAAACGAAACCAAATTGGGGGGAGTTGAGACATTCAGTGATGCCCGTAAATGTGCTGATCTTTTTAAAAAAAATAAGGATGAAATAGCCGGGATATTGGTAGTATTACCGAATTTCGGAGACGAGAGAGGAATTGCCGATACCATAAATCTCGCCAATCTCAATGTACCAATATTAGTACAGGCTTACCCGGATGAGCTTCAGAAGCTAAACGTTGCAAACAGACGGGATAGTTGGTGTGGAAAGATATCGGTTTGTAACAACCTCTATCAATACGGTATCAAATATACCTTAACAACCAAACATGTAGTTCATCCAAAAGATCCTGAATTCCTGGATGACCTTACCCGTTTTATTGCTGTATGCCGCGTTGTTAAAGGATTAAAAAATGTACGCATCGGTGCAATTGGGGCCCGGCCAACTGCTTTCAATACAGTTCGATACAGCGAAAAAATACTCCAGGCAAATGGTATTTCGGTCGTCACGTGTGACCTTTCTGAAATTTTGGGCAAAGCAGATAAACTTTCCAAGGACGATCAAAGGGTAAAAGAACATCTTGATAAGATCCATAATTATGCCTCTGTTGGAAAAACCCCTCCTCAGGCGCTCATTCAAATTTCAAAACTTGACGTCGTATTGAATGACTTCATGCAGGAAAATGAATTGGATGCCAACGCCATTCAGTGCTGGACTTCTTTGCAGCAAAACTATGGTTGCAATGTATGCACCAGCGCCAGCATGTTTAGTGAAAACATGATACCCAGTGCTTGCGAGGTAGATGTTACAGGTACATTGTCCATGTATGCATTACAACTGGCGTCCGGATCACCGAGCGCTTTGGTTGATTGGAACAATAATTACGCAGAGGATGATGAGAAATGTGTATTGTTTCACTGTGGTAACTGGGCCAAATCCTTCCTTCCTGATATTGAAATAAGCAATGCTCCAATACTCGGAACAACGGTAGGGGTTGAAAACACATATGGAGCGTTGGATGGAAGAACACCGGCATCACCACTAACCTATGGTAGAATCAGCACAGATGATACCCGCGGCATCATGAAAGCTTATGTGGGCGACGGAAGCCTGACCGATGATGAGTTGAATACCTTCGGTAACCGGGCAGTAGCCAAAATCAATGATTTACAGGGATTGATGAATTATGTATGCAGAAATGGATTTGAACACCATGTAGTGATGAATGCATCAAATACTGCTGATGTTTTAAAGGAAGCTTTTGAAAACTATATGGGATGGGAAGTATATCATCACAATGGATAAATAGATAGCCAACCATGAACAACAAGGAACTGGAATTAAATTCAATAAATCTGAGGAAGAATATCCTCAAGTACATATACAAAGCCAAAGCTGGCCACACGGGTGGCAGTCTGTCTTGTACTGACATTTTAAATGTATTATACAATAAGGTTTTAAATGTCGATCCTGATAATTTTTCGGACCCGGATCGAGACCGGTATATTCAGAGTAAAGGACATTCTGTAGAAGCCTTATATGTTACGTTGGCTAATAGAGGTTTTTTTCCGGAATCTGACCTGGAAACCCTTTGCCAATACCAATCGCACTACATTGGCCATCCCACAAAGAAAGTCAATGGAGTTGAACAAAATACGGGAGCGTTGGGACATGGTTTGTCCATCAGTGTAGGAGAAGCCATTGCCGCTAAACTTGATAAAAAGAGTTATCGGGTATACACCCTCCTGGGAGATGGTGAACTACCGGAAGGATCGAATTGGGAGGCATTCCTGTCAGCCGCACACTACAAGCTGGACAATCTATACGCAATTCTGGATTACAACCAACAGCAAATTACCGGGTCAACACAAGAAGTGATGAATACGGATTCGATCAGTGATAAGTTGGAGGCATTTGGATGGGCGATAAAAGAAGTAGATGGGCACAATCTACTGCAATTGGAAGATGCCTTAAATAGTGGTCCTGTTGAAAACGGAAAACCAAATTTTATCATTGCACATACCATAAAAGGAAAAGGAGTAAGCTATATGGAAAGAGTGGTAAAATGGCATCATGGGGTACCTAATCCGGAACAATATGAACAAGCTCAAAAAGAATTGAATGAATCAGCTGCCTTAATTTAATAAATCATGGAATTAGACATCATTGAAGAAAAAGATTTAATAATGGGTAAGGCCAACCAGGAAGTTTTTTCTCAAACTTTACAAGACTTGGCTGCTACCGATAAGGATATCATTGTTGTAACGAGTGATTCACGTGGGTCGGGAAAATTAGTTCCTTTCGGACAAAAATACCCGGATCAAATAGTTGAAATAGGTATTGCTGAGCAAAACCTGGTTGGTGTTTCTGCCGGTTTGGCGTCGGCAGGGAAAAAAACTTTTGCCGTATCTCCGGCTTGCTTTTTAACTGCCCGAGCTCTTGAGCAAATCAAAAATGATGTTGCCTATTCTGACAATCCGGTAAAATTAGTTGGCATAAGTGCAGGTGTCAGCTATGGAGCGTTAGGGACAACCCATCATAGTCTGCATGATTTTGCTGTGCTTCGCGCGATCAACAATATGATAATTGTAGCGCCGGCTGATAATTTTGAAACGGAACAGGCTCTCAGAAAGGCCATCGAAATTAATAAACCCATTTATTTACGATTTGGTAAAAAACCGATGCCAAACCTGGGAGAATCCAATCAATGTTTTGAATTAGGCAAAGGGAGAGTTCTTGAAAGTGGAGAGGGTATAGCAATTATAGCAGCAGGGGAAACGGTCTATCCCGCATGGAAAGCAGCAAAAGCCTTGGAGGAAAATTATGATGTGAAAGCTTCGGTTGTAAGTATGCATACCATTAAGCCATTGGATACTGATTTGTTGGAAGAATTGGCAACCAATGGAAAACCGATTATCACGGTTGAAGAACATATGGTGAATGGTGGTCTGGGAGAAGCTTGCGCATCGCATTTGTTTCAGAAAGGGTTTAAAAATCCATTTCAAATTATTGGTATTCCCGATGAGTATACCGTTACAGGTTCGCAGGTTGAAATTTTTAACCACTATGGTATATCACCACAAGGAATTCTAAAGGTTGCCGTAGAATTACTTAAAATATGATTGGAAAATGAAAACCAACCGATTTTTATTTTTTTTCCTTCTTCTATTGTTGACCTCGAACGCATTTTTTAGCTGTCATCATTCAGATAAAAGGAATCAAGGGCAGTCAGAAAATAAAATCGCAGTCATTATTTCGACCCTTAACAATCCCTGGTTTGTGGTCTTGGGGGAAACAGCTGCTGAGAGAGCCAGGGAATTGGGCTATGAAGCAACAATTTTTGACTCGCAAAATAATACTTCCCTGGAAACCGATCATTTTGAAAATGCCATTGCATCCGGGTTTGATGCCATATTATTCAATCCAACGGATGCTGATGGGTCCATTGCTAATGTTCGCATGGCCAAAAAAGCAGGCGTACCGGTCTTTTGCATGGATCGTGAGGTAAATGCAACCGATGCTGCAACAAGCCAAATCCTGTCTGACAGCTATGCTGGTTGCGTAGCCATTGGGAAATATTTTGTGGAAAAGCTAAACAAAGAAGGGAAGTATGTAGAAATTCTTGGATTAGTGGGCGACAACAACACCTGGAGCAGATCAAAAGGATTTCATTCCGTGGTAGATCATTATCCGGATCTAAAAATGGTTGCTCAGCAAAGCGCTGATTTTGATCGGAACAAAGCCATGGAAGTGATGGAATCAATTCTTCAGGTACACCCGGATATCAAAGGCGTTTTTTGTGGAAATGATGCCATGGCAATGGGGGCTTACCAGGCCCTGGTATCTGCCGGAAAAGTTGACGATATCATGGTTTTCGGATTCGATGGAGCGGCTGATGTGATCAATTCCATTCAGCAAAAAAAAATCCTCGCAACAGGAATGCAATATCCAAAACTCATGGCTAAAACCGCAGCAAACTTTGCTGATGAATATTTTAAAGGAAAACGTGATTTCGCCCAAAAGATACCTGTAACCGTTGAAATGGTCAATCAGGAAAATGTAGGAAACTATGTAGCGTATGGCAATGACTGATGAGGGCAAAAAGTATTGAATTGAAATGAAAAAGGGAATCAAATATACCGTATTTATCATCATTGCTGGGGTCACCCTTTTTAATTCCATGTATTTGCTTCCGCTTGATGAAAAATTAGCTTCTGAAGAGATACGTGAATTTGATGCGAGCGCTTATGTTGATGGGATGTGGACTGATCTGCAAACAGCGTATAACGGCGCCGTTGAGATTAATTCTCTTTTTGACAAGCTACGACAGGATCCGGCACAAACATTTTCACAAGAATCAAACGCACTTGGAATCGGTAACATTGGTTATTTTAAAGTAAAAGGAGAAGGAGTTGTTCAGGAAGTAAATGAAAACAATGTCATCATCCTTGCTGGAGATCAGAATGTTGAAATTGAGACAGAATTTATCTTTGGCAATGCGATTCGTGACGCTTCCGGCTTAATTCGGATCAATGATTTTGATAAAACCTCCGATTTGAACAGCATCTCAGAATCGATCAATGAAAAAGTCAGAAAACAACTCATCCCGGATTTCAGAACAAAAGTCAAAAAAGGGGATCATATATCTTTTCAGGGCGCCATTGAATTGAACAAGGCACATCTTGATCTAAATGAACCTGAAATAATTCCAATATCCCTACAAATTGTTCCATAGCATGCTGCCTTTGTTAGAAGTTCGAAATATCACTAAAAAGTTTTCGGGTGTAACGGCTCTGAATGAGGTGACCCTGCAGCTGGAACCAGGCAAGGTGACTGCACTGATCGGGGAAAACGGCGCAGGGAAATCGACACTACTCAAGATCATGTCCGGTATTTACATGGACTATGAAGGTGATATTCTGTATAAAGGGCAGAACACTAAATTTTCAAAGCCAAAGGATGCGCATGATTTAGGTATTTCCATTATCCACCAGGAATTGAACCTGATCCCTCATTTAACGGTCGCACAAAACATTTTTTTAGGCAGGGAGCTAGTTACAAAACTTGGCTTTTTAGATCGCAAGGGAATGATCAAAAAATCAAAGTCCCTGCTTGAAAAACTGAAATTGAATGTCGATCCGCAAGCTTTGATTAGTTCATTGAAAGTAGGACAGCAACAAGTCATTGAGATAGCTAAAGCGCTTTTAACTGAATCAGAGGTGCTGTTTATGGATGAACCCACGTCAGCTATTGGAGAAGGTGAAGTGGAAGTATTGTTTAAAATCATCAATCAACTTCGCGAAGAAGGAAAAGCTATTGTTTACATTTCGCATAAACTCGATGAACTTTTTACCCTTGCCGATAATTTCGTCGTATTGCGGGATGGAAATGAAGTTGGAAACGGAAGCATGAAAAATATTTCCCGGGACCAACTCATCAACATGATGGCTGGTCGCGAAGTGAAGATTTCAAAAAAAGCGATCCGGAAAACCAATGAAAAACAAGTCCTTCATGTACAAAACCTGGAATTACAAAATCCCGAAAACCCACAACGACCCATTCTTAGGGACATTAATTTTAGCCTTTATAAAGGTGAAGTGCTTGGTATTTATGGACTAATGGGTGCCGGTAGAACCGAACTGAGCGAGTGCCTTTTCGGACTACACCACAAAACATTATCCGGATTGATCAAACTGGAGGATGTTGAATGCAACTTCAAAAATCCAATCGAAGCAATAAACGCTGGTATGGCATTGGTTCCCGAGGATAGGAAAAGTGACGGTATTGTTCCGGGAATGTCGGTAGCCAAAAATATCAGCCTTACGGTGCAAAATAAAATAGAAAAGTTTGGCTTTTTAAATGCTGGCCTTGAATCCAAACTGTATGACAAACATGTGGGTGCTTTAAAAATAAAAGTCAGCTCCGAGGAACAATTAATCAAAAACCTAAGTGGCGGAAACCAACAAAAGGTGGTATTGGCAAAGTGGATAGAGCGCAACCCAACCGTGCTTATGCTGGATGAGCCAACACGCGGTATTGATATCAATGCCAAAAATGAAATTTACGAATTGATCGCAAGGTTGTCAGAAAAAGGAATTTCCCTCATTGTTATTTCTTCTGAAATACCGGAAATCCTTTCGGTTTCTGACCGGATCCTGGTGATGTCAGAAGGTAGACTCACAGCTGAGTTTAGCAGTGATGAAGCCACCGAGCATAATATTATGCAAGCATGCATTCCTGAAACTATAAATTGATGTTAACACTTAAAAAATATTCAAATATCGCCCGTTTTCAATCACTGATAGCGCTATTTCTGATGTGCCTGGCCTTGGCCCTGATGACGGATAACTTTATGACGACAGACAATTTCTGGAATGTAATGCGGCAAATATCAGTAAATGTCTGCATTTCCGTAGGCATGACATTAGTCATATTGACTGCAGGAATAGACTTGTCCGTGGGCTCCATCTTAGCTTTTTGTGGCGCAGTTACAGCAGGCTTGTTAAAATATGGAATCGCGATTCCGGAAGTAAATTTATTCGTTGGATTTACCGTATTTGGAGTGATCGTCTCCGGATTTGTAGCAGGCGGGGCATTAGGCTTTGTCAACGGATATGCGATTACAAAATTCAAGGTACCTCCATTTGTCGCGACCCTGGCCATGTTGACCATGGCGCGGGGTTTTACCATGTTGTGGACAAAAGGTCATCCGATAACGGGTTTGGGTGAATCCTTCGGTTTTCTCGGAACAGGCTGGTTTCTGGGCATACCCATGCCGGTTTGGGTATCGGGCCTGGTAGTGATCATTGCTGTGGTTGTAACAAGCAAGACTCGATTTGGCAGGTATATTTACGCGATTGGAGGAAACGAAAATGCAGCCCGTCTTTCAGGAATTCCGATTAATAAAATTAAAATATGGGTGTATGTGTTGGCAGGTGTTTTAGCAGCGGTTGGAGGCTTGCTGGTAACCGCTCGTCTTGACTCTGCCCAGCCTAATGCAGGGATTAGTTATGAATTGGATGCGATAGCTGCGGTAGTGATCGGCGGTACTTCTTTGGCCGGAGGACGAGGAACGATACTGGGTACTGTCTTGGGTGCGGTTATTATTGGGGTTTTAAACAATGGACTGGTTTTGTTGGATGTTTCTCCATTTTGGCAACAGGTTATTAAGGGTCTGGTCATACTTCTGGCCGTTATCATTGATAAAACAAATAAAAGGGGAGAATAACATGTCATATATCTTAGCTATAGATCAGGGGACCAGCAGCACAAAATCCATCATTTTCGATGAGAATGGCAAAGCATATTTTAAAGCCTCCGAACCTCTGGAGAATTACTACCTGGAAGGTAATAAGGTGGAACAGGATCCCAATGCGATCTATCAAAATGTACTGGCTTCTGTTAAAGAATGCCTGGAAGGATTTGAATTAAACGGTGGCCATAAAATGCAAATAAAAGCATGTGGCATATCCAATCAGCGCGAAACATTTATTCTCTGGGACAAATCCGGAAAACCTTTGTATAATGCTGTGATCTGGCAGTGCAAACGATCAGTTAATGTTTGCGAACGACTGGACAAGGAAAATCTTGGTCCAAAAATCAATCAGAAAACCGGGTTGATCATCGACCCTTATTTTTCAGGGACCAAAGTGATCTGGCTGTATGAAAATGAACCCAAAATCAGGGAAGCAATTGATGCAGGTGAAGCATATTTTGGGAATATAGACACCTGGTTATTGTATAAACTTACAGACGGTAAGTCCTACCTGACCGATTACACCAACGCATCGCGAACCTTGCTTTTTAATCTGAAAAAACTGGAGTGGGACATAGAATTGTTGTCAGATTTCAAACTCGAGAAATTAAATTTACCTGCAGTCCGGCCTTCCTCCTTTCATTTTGGCGAGACAAACTTAAATGGTTTGCTCGAACACAAAATTAGCATATCAGCCATGATCGGTGATTCGCACGCTGCGGCATTTGGAGAAGGGTGTTTTGAACCTGGCAATGCCAAAGCTACCCTCGGAACGGGAAGCTCGATCCTGATGAATATAGGCAGTGAGCCAAAAAACTCAACAAATGGCATGGTCTCGACCATTTGCTGGAGCATGGAAAATAGAGTAGACTATGCGCTGGAAGGGATCATCGTTTCTGCCGGCGCCACAATTGAGTGGTTAAAAAATCAATTGAAGTTGTTTAATAAACCGGAAGAATTAGAAGGAATTTGCAATTCAGTTGAGGATAATGGTGGTGTCTATATTATTCCGGCTTTTAGTGGATTAGGGGCTCCCCATTGGGACATGACAAGAAAAGCCAGTATTGAAGGGCTGTCTTTTGATTCAGGTAAAAACCACATTATCCGGGCAGCTGTAGAATCAGTTCCTTATCAGATCAAGGATGTCATTGTTGCCATGGAAGGAGATTCAGGAACTCCCCTTACGGAACTCAAAATAGATGGCGGGATTACTTCCAACCGGTTTGTGGTACAGTTTCTGGCGGATTTGCTGGAACGAAAGGTGACCAATATAGGTATTGCCGATGTCTCCGCTTTAGGTGCTGCCTATCTGGCTGGCTTGAATACTGGAATTTATCAAAGTTTAGAACAGCTCAAAAACTTAAATAAGGATAATTTCAATATCACCATCCCTGGTGAGAAATTGGAGAAAGTTAAAGGATATTATATGGGTTGGAAAAAGATGATTGGATAAAGAATTAAATCCAAACTTGTCATTAGAACTTCGTGATGAGGATGTATGTTTTACGCACCTGAAATTAAAAGCAAGAGTCTGTTCATATTACTTTGAAAATAAGAACCTTTGGATTCCAAAATTGTTATGATTAATAGCTATGTTTCCGAGCCAATTAGTTTAATATTCTTACCGAGCTTCTTTGTTTAAAGATAGGTTTCAACAAAGCTTTTTGCGTATTGGTTTCCTCATTATTAAAAATAGAGAATAAAATTCGAGTAGCTAATTTTGCTATATCACTCACAGGTTGAACAACAGAAGTGATTGGTGTTGACAGATAGTCCAGATAAGAATCGTCGTCAAATGCAATAAGTGAAATATCCTCTGGTATGATTAAATTCTCTTCACTAATTGCCTTTATACAACCCATAACAATTGTATTGCTGAGTGCAAATATCGCTGAAGGCCTTATATCTTTTAAAATTAGTTTGGTTTCAAGGTATGCATTTTGAATCTTGTAATCTTTTCCAATGATTTTGTAATCATCAATTCCATATTCATGAATGGCATCCACAAAGCCATTTACGCGTTGTTTATTTGTTATAGCCTGTATCAATCCCTGAATAGCAACAATATTGGAATGACCACTTTCAATTAAATAGCTGGTTGCCTGATAGCTTCCAATGTAGTTGTTGGTAGAAACATAAGCAAGGTCTAATTCTTCAAAATAACGGTCAACACATACAATAGGTAGACCTGATTCTTTAAGCAGGAGGATATGTTCATATGAGTTGCTACATGGTACAATAATCAATCCTTCAACATTTATTTTGAATAAGTTTTCTAAAATTTTCTTTTCGGTATTTAGGTCTTCATCACTTTCACATAATATGGTTAAAAATCCTTCTTCTCTTAAATCTTGACTTATTACACCTGCAATATTCGCAAAGAAAGAATCTCTAAGGGATGGGATCAGTAAGGCGATTGTCCTTGTCTCAGTCAACTTCAAATCAGCAGCTGAATCATTTGCATAATAATTTAACTTTCTCGCTGCATCAATAACAAAATCATGTGACCTCCTGCTTATTCGATATTCGTCAGATTTACCATTAATTATCCTCGATACAGTTGAAATGGACAATTGAGTTTCCTTTGCTATATCTTTCAATGTTGGCTTTTTGAATCCGGTCATTTAGTCAAGTTAAACTTTAAAGGTTATTTTTCAATAATAAGAAAGCTTTAATTGGCAATTCAATCATCAATACATCAACCACAAATAGTTCTTGAACACTCTTTCCTCCCTCGTGGTCGTCTGGAAACATTTTGCAGGCATTAACCTTTACAGGTTCAGCGGTGTTCAGTCATGGGACCTGTACCGTTCTACCGCTCTGATCCAACACAAAGCACCAGCTCAGCAATCACACTGCCCAAAATCCCGCAACCAGCCCGCATTCACTGGTGCAACACTCCACAGCCCCCATTCCTTCACGGGCGCTTCTCTCTACAGGTCTGCCGCCCATTGCCGAAGCTTCACCTGTAGCCAGCGCCCTGAGTTTGTCCGCCCCTGCCGCCCTGTCCAGGAACACACCGGCCGGGCAAGCACCGTTTTTACTCCGCGCGGGAAAAAAGCAAGGCTATACAAAGCGCTTTCCCTCCGTGCTGTGGCCATTGCGTGGTTATAAAGCAAGTAAAAATTGTGCCTCAATAATATCAATATGTTACGCCTCCCATTTCTACCTCGATTAACCAACCACGCAACCACCACATCACACCCGCACAGGCAGCTGCTCACTCACTCGCTACAGTCACTGATGCCGGCAATTCATTGCCGTAATCAATTTTCCGTTTTTCTATTCAAAAAAGTATCAAAAATGAAAATCCCAGAGCCTTAGTAAGCCGCCAATCAGCTCCTTTCGCTCATTCCTTCTCAGCCGCCTGTTTTACCCTCCTGAAAGCGGCCTTGCTTTTTTCGCCTGCCCGCGTTGCCCTACTCCCGGATGGCCTGGCCAGGGTATGCGGTCAGCCCACATCCCATACATCCAACCCAACCCGCAGCCAATAAACGGGGCGGTAAGCTTTAATGAAATAAAAGACATTAAGAAAGAGCGAAAAAGAGTAAAAAAGAGGAGCAAAGAAAATTTGTTCCGGAGTTAAAAAGCAAGGCGGGATTATAGTACCACACTTTTACTTTCTGTTTTCAGGCCTTGCATTTTAATCCGTCCCAAATTCCATCTGAAGCTATCTTTTTTCCATCTTCCGAAAAAATATATTCAATGCATTCAGGCCTTATATTTATCTCAAACAAAAATGGAAAATCCCTTAACCCATTGAGATATTGAATGGCTTTGAAGCAGTAAATCGATCTGGTGGAATGAGAAAACCATACCAGGTGATGAGTGGGTAAGCTGGTTAATATTTAAGCATAAAGCTATCCGCATCATTTAATGTACATTTGAATCAATCGAAGGTGAGGTGTATGTTAGATTCAATTTACTGTGGGTCGAATAGTAACAAAGATTTAGGTCTTTCCTTTTTTTCTAAAGTAGGTAAAGGTCCATTTCAGTGTCATTGAAACAAAGAAACTGACCACAGCACCTACGCCAGCCAAAATAGCAGTAGAAACAAGATCATCGAAGTTTACCTTCCCGAAAATACTCAGCAAAGTTCCTCCGATGATCCCAGCTTTAGTTCCGATTCCAAGTTCGCTACTCATTTTTGGAAGTTTCCTGGTTTCCCTCATCAACTGTTATTTGACTAACAGCCGTCAATACTCCTCCACCCACGATCAGATAACCTCCAATGGCTAGGATACTGGCTGGCAAAGCAATTGGAGAAGCAGCAATTGCTCCGCCAGCGGCTACCAATGCCAGTCCAATGGTCCGGATCTTTTTAAAGAATTTAGGTACAGGCGCTTTCACCCGTTCAATGATATTCATGATTTCTTTCTTTTTAATAGTGATAAATACTTCTTCTTTTACATTTAAAGCTTCAAAAACCAACCGCTCTACCTGGAAGGTAGCATACCTGGATTCAAGTCCTTTACCAGGCCCAGTAAGTCTTGAAACCGGTGCCAGGCATCCTTTCAACTCCTTCAGGGCATCATTAGCCGGATGAATGAGGATCCCGGATCTACCAGGTACATTGAGAACAATAATGTGCTTACCTCGCTTTTCAGTTTCCCTCTTAGCTAATGGATAGGTCCCTTCCGGAATACAGGAAATATTTCTCTGGTTTTGAAGCCAGGGAAGCTCTATTATGTAACCAAGCAAATGATCTCCATAATAAAGCTCCCCATTGGTGCCATCAGGATAATATGTCCTTTTGAGAATCAACTCCATGGTTAGGCGCCACCATCCACAGTTACCAAAGACAGAGCGTTGTAAGCCCCATTTTTAAGCGGGTAGAACACACCATTTACTTCCTGGTAGAATTCTATCCCAAAAGCCAGGAACAATGGCGATACGCTTCCTGCAGGCAATGCATTAGCCAGGTTAACCGCTGCCTCATTTTGAGGACCAATCACAATCTCCGCACTTTCAGAAGTGACCAGGTTAAATGAATCCTCCTCAAAGTTGATCTCAGCTCCAGCAGAGACAAACTTCACATGCGTTGCCCCCTGCGGATACGCGATCGCATTCTGCGGTATGAAGTCTGGAATATTGACTGCAGCTGCACCAGTTGCCCGGTCAATGGTTGCATCATAAGGAGCATACATAGTAGCCCCTAAGCGACCATTGATGTTAAACTCAAAACCCTGCAGTAACTCCAGCTCACCATCCAATACATTTCGCTCCCCTCGTGCATTCACCTGGTCAGCTTTTACCACCTTCATCATTTCCTTTGTGAGTCGAGAAGTTACCCTGCCATCAGAAGTTTTAAGAAGCAGTGGCCTGAAGGCCGTCCGAAGAATCCGGGTAGCGGATCCAGCTCGTCCAAACTCAGCCCCATTTTCACGGGTCCGTTGAAAGGCAGGATCGTTCTTGATTCGTTCCTTGTCTACCCCGCCTTTTTCCCTGGCCAGGTAGCCGTCTTGCGTTTTGTAAAAGGACACATCCCCGATGGATCCTTTCAATTTGATAATACCTTTTTGTCTTGCCATATAAAATTTGTTATGATTAGGAAGCAAAATATTTGAAGAGAATGGAGGTGACAAAAATCAGTTTCCAGTATGGTTGGTTCTGGCCGATATGGCAGAAATGGTCAGTATTATTCAGGATGATTCCTTATATTAAAGCCCAGGATAAAGCGTATATAAAGCCTATATAGTGCGTATAATTGAAAGATATATCATGCGATTAAAGCGAGTGTGCATTTACCCAAAAGATGTGCAGCGGATCACAGGTAAAAGCGAGCGAACTGGAGGAAGATTACTTCAGCAGATTCGAAATGAGCTGGGAAAGAAAGAACACCAGTTCATCACCATAGATGAGTTCGCAGAATACACCGGCCTATGCCCTGATCTGGTCCGTGAATTCATCACCGATTAGCCTAAATTTTAAGGTTCTAATCCTGCATTTTCCTATCCAAAACCCATAAAATTTGACCTTTTTTGAGTATATTTAGTGAAAGAAAACAAGTTCTTTGTAATACTGAAACCTCATAATTTAGTCACAAATAAAACCAATGGAAATCAATGAAAATTTTACCCATTTGGTTACCCAAGACTGAAATAGAATACTAAGTGTATGATACATAAGACATTAGCGGTGTAGGTTATAATCCTGCCACCCCGACATTTACAGTTTCAATTTAAACTAAAACCCTCTAAAATTAATTTTTGGAGGGTTTTTTGTTTTTTAAGGGTGCCATTTTATTCATGTTTTAATGTAACTCTGGTGAACAATCCGGTGAACAGAATTAGATTTTTCTTAATAAATAGTTGATAATCTGTAATAGTTCCAACTTGATCTGACAGAAATCAGATGATGCAAATATCACTTCAATTCCTTAATAACCACCCCGGTCATGGCTTTCTCCCTTGAGATCTTTTGCTGATCGAAATCCATCAGAACCGATATTGGCACGGTTGCTTCGGTAAAATTTGGCGTCGAGCAGCCATCGCATTTCGTCAGTTCGATCTTCATCACCAGCTTTTCATTTTCCTTTAACGAACGGATGGTGCGGCCGTAATCCACAATGAATAATTTGAGGTCGCTTAAAAATTTCGGATAGAGCGCCTCCATTTTTTCTTTTTGCTCCTTCTCATCCTCTGCAAGCGGACGCTTCGACGGCGAATAAAATATCTGATCTCCATCGTATGAGGCGAAGGCCTGGGTATTAAAAACCACTCCCATGCCATCCAGACGCTCGTAGTCAGGTTGGTTAGTAATGAAAAAGGTTTTGCTGTATTCCGTACTGAAATATTGCCTGAAAACATTCGCAAATATCTCAAGGTCAGCTATTTTTTCTTTTTTCTTGCCCTTTTTTATATCCAGCTTGCCGATAAATTCATCCTTGTCAAGCTTATTGGCTTTATAGGAAGTGATGTCCTTTTTTACGGTCGTAATGGATATACCATTTCCTGTTTCATTTTGAATTTGTTCTTCGCTTCGCCCATTCCATACCATCGCAAAGCTTTCATTGTCCGAGTCCTTTTTCACCATGATCTTGTCCCCGGGTTTCAGTTGTCCGATCAGGTCAGCATAATCGGCCAAAAATGTAATGATCGCATTTTCCAGCTCTTTTTCTCTTTCTTCTGAATTTTGGTCGTCATCCGAAAATGTATGGGAATGTTCCCGGAAAGCCATTTTTTCTTTCCTTACTTTCTCTATATCTTCTCTGGCTTTTTGAAATTCCCTTTCAGCCCTTTTTTGTTGCTTTTCGGCTTCCTGCATTGCTTCCTCCGCTTCTTGCATTTCCTGCTCCGCCTGCTCATTCAATTCACCTTCCTCTTGAATATCTACATCCACATTTATCTGATGATCTTCACTGCTACTGTGGCTGTAAATGATGACCCGCTCATCCTTAAATCCGATAACATCTTCCGGAACAGGCATCGGTTCAGGTATGTTAAAATGATAGTTGAAAAAGATAGGACCTTCAGGAATCTTAAAGATCACTCCAAAACCGTCGACATAGCTGGCTTCGATGCGCCGTTCACTAACGCGTCCATATCCTTCTTCCATTAAGGAGGACAGGATATTTTTGGAAATGTCGAGATCGCGCTGCATCCGTTTTTCATCAATTTGCGCCTTTAAAGGTGCAAATGCGAGTGTGCAAAGACAAAGGGCTAGAATATTTTTCATCGTTTTTGTTTTCATTTTTTCCTGATTATTTCTGTTGACTGACCGTTTTCATGATGCTGGCCAGTGTCTGGTTGGTTTCCATTTTTTGCTGATCCTGATAATCTTTCAGGTCGATCAGGTTTTGCCGGATCATGAGGAGATCTTTCTCCCGTTGTTCCTGCAGGTAATCCGAGAACTGCACAAGAACATCCTGCATGTACTCCTGCTGCTGCTTGCCGACCACCTGGATATAATTTTGAAGTAGCGTTTGATTGGCTTTTTGCCAGTCAGCAATCTGCTCATTCAATTCTGCTTCGCTCACCATTCTGGAAGTTGATGTCCCCTTGTTGAGATCATGGTTGTATTGCGTCAATAGCGAGGACAGGGATTTCAGGGAGTCGTTCGTTTTCGTCAATTCTCTATGAAAAGTTGTTTGCTGACCAGACAGCGCTTCTTTTATCATTCTATCAACCTCGCTTTTTTCAGCATATTGGTTGCTGATCGTCTCACCAAAGCTGATCAGCAATCCTTTTTCATTGTATTGAATGGTAAAGCGCGTGAGATAGCCAGTAACCAACAAGATCATAATTACTGCGGCAACAGATACCAGTGGTTTTATCCAATGAAAAGTTTCCTGTTTTTGCCTGATAAAGGAAGGAGTCGCTTTCACAGGAATGTCTATCTCATCATGGTCAGTCATCTGACCCAACGAATTGCGTGTTTCCATCATCGCTTCTACTTCTTCTTTCAAAGCGCTGTCATGCTCCATTCGCTCTTCAAACTTTCTTTTTTCTTCCGGATCCATCTCGTCGTACAAGTAATTGATGATATCCAGATGATTACTTGAATTTTCCATAATTATATTTCTTCCCTGTAATTAAATCCACTATTGTCAATTTGTTTTCGCAGGCTTTTAAGCCCGTAATACAGCCGGGATTTCACCGTGTTTTCAGATACATCCAACACTTCAGCAATCTCCCGGAATTTCATGTTTTCAAATTCTTTCATGATGACTACCGTCCGCTGTTCTTCGGGTAATCTTTGCAGCAGTTCGCCCACCCATTGCTTTTTTTCTGTTGAATAGATCTTTCTTTCCGGATGGAAATAGGGATCCTGTTGCGTATGGGCTTCATTGCTTTGGAACAGGGAAAGCCACGTTCCGCGTGATCTCTTTCTTCCTTCTTCATAGCAATGATTTCGGGCCACCTTATAGAGCCAGTATTTCAATCGGTCATTATCCCGGATCCCGGGCAGATGGCGGTGCATGGCAATGAACGTTTTCTGGGTCATTTCCATCGCCAGATCATGATCGTCAAAGTATTTCAAACAAAAGTTATAGATGCGGTTGAACCACAGTCCCACGAGTTTGTTAAAGGCCCTTTGATCTCCGGCCTTCGCTTTTTCAATAATACTGTCACTATGGTCCACAGCTATTTCCTGTAAAACTTTTGTCATCCGTTTTTTTCGACTTTCAACTTATAGATGAGGGGTTTGATAAAAAAGTTTTAAAATGAAATGAATTTATTCCATCCATATCAAAATGTCTATTCCTTTGATAATTTACGTATTTTGAATCATGGCCCATAATGCTCCCATCCGGAAGATCATCCACATCGATATGGATGCTTTTTTTGCATCGATCGAACAGCGGGACAATCCCGAATTAAAAGGGAAACCCGTGGCGGTCGGAGGAAGTCGTGAGCGTGGTGTCGTCGCTGCTGCCAGCTATGAAGCCAGGAAATTTGGTGTGCGCTCTGCCATGCCATCCAAAATCGCACAATCCCGCTGTCCGGATCTCATCTTTGTGAAGCCCAGGTTTGAAATGTACAAGGAAGTTTCGTGGCAGATAAGAGCGATCTTTCATGAGTACACCGATAAAGTGGAGCCGCTCTCGCTCGACGAGGCTTACCTGGATGTGACAGAAAATAAAAAAGGGATGGAAACGGCAACTGCCATCGCCAAAGAAATAAAGGAAAAGATTAAGGAAGCTACCCGTTTGACCGCTTCTGCAGGGGTGTCCTACAATAAATTCCTGGCAAAGACAGCCAGTGATATGGATAAACCTGACGGGCTGTACGTCATCACACCCAAAAAAGGACCTGTATTTGTTGAGACCTTAGCCATTGAGAAATTCTTTGGGATCGGGAAGAAAACAGCGGAAAAAATGCATGGGATGGGAATTTTTAATGGAATGGATCTTAGGAAATACGATGAGGTATCTCTTGTCCAACATTTTGGAAAAGCGGGTCACTATTATTTCCAGATCTGTCGGGGAATCGACGACCGCGAGGTGAAAGCCAACCGAAAACGCAAATCAATCGGAAATGAACGGACCTTTGACATCGACGTGCTGGGAGTAGAAAATCAACTGGAAAGATTGATGCAGATTGCAGATTTACTTGTTGCCGATCTGAAACGGATCCCTGTACAGGCCAGAACCCTGACCCTGAAGCTCCGCTATGCTGACTTTCATACGATCACCCGCAGCAAGACCCTGATCAACCAGTTTTTTGATGAAAACCTGATAGAGGAAGTGGCTCGCGAGTTGTTCCATCAACTTCCCGAAGACGAGCGAGGCATCCGCTTGCTGGGATTAACACTCTCCAATTTTATAGATGAGGAGGAGAAGGTAGGGGGGCAGCTGGAATTAGGGTTTTAAAAGTAAATGAAAATTATTTACCGTTAGGTATTTTCACTTGTTGCTTCACAATATTAATGTACACCTTGCTTTTGAAATTGGACAACATCTTAAAATTTACATTGGAACCCATTTCCTGAAGGACAACATTATCGTTTCAATCCTATTCAATTTTTTCGGAATTTCTCTACCAGGGTTCTCTGCCTCCTTTAATCCAGTTGTCTTTATTGATAATAGTTTTTAATTCATAAATTTATTTTGTAGATGGCATCGAATTCCGCGATATAAAATCTTAGCACAGACACCGGAAGTGATTGGATGTTGGTATTTCTGTTGTTTTGGATTATATAAATATGCTATATTGGCTGTTGCTTAGATATAAGCTCAGCACCGTAATTTGGGTTGAGAAATTCCATTCAGAATAATGTAGAAAATTCAAAATCATAAATTAATAAAAACAAACTCATGATTCTAAGAAGTCTAATTTTGATACTGGGAATTACCTGTCATCTTGGTGCCTCTGCACAACAATGGCAATCCCTTTTTAATGGTCGGGATCTTTCAAACTGGGAGATAAATGGTGGTAAAGCAAAGTATGAAGTGGTTGATGGGGTTATTGTTGGGACGGCTGTCACCAATACTCCCAACACCTTTTTATGCAGCAGTGAGCAATACACAGACTTTATTCTGGAAGTTGATGTTTTACTTCCCAATCACCTTAATTCCGGTATCCAGTTTCGAAGTTATGTTGACAATGGCGTTGTGAAAGGTTATCAATGTGAAATTGATCCTTCTGACCGGGCGTTTTCAGGAGGTGTATATGAAGAGCAGCTAAGAGGTTGGCTCTACCCTTTAAGTATAAATGAGAAAGCTCGAGATGCTTTTAAGATGGGGGAATGGAATACCTTTAGAATTGAATGTTTTGGCAGTGAAATACGGACCTTTATCAATGGGCAAATGTGTGCTTACCTGGTGGATGATGCGTTGACAAAGGGTTTGATTGCTTTGCAGGTGCATAGCATTGATGATAGTAAAAAAGGTTATCAGGTTAAATGGAAGAATGTTAGAATTCTGACAAATGATGTTGAAGCTAATTTAAATAACATAGAGCCGGATGTCGGACAGGTTAGTTTTCTAAAGAATGACTTGACCGAATGGGAAAAGAGAAATGGCTGGAGACTGCTTTGGGATGGTAAAAGTTCAACGGGCTGGAGAGGCGCCAAACTGGATGACTTCCCGGAATCAGGCTGGTCGATTGAAAATGGAGAATTGACAATTTTGGCCACTGATGGTGGCGAATCAACAGGGCCGGGTGACATCGTTACTACCGATAAGTATTCGAATTTTGAATTGGAGTTGGAGTTTCGGATTACGGAAGGAGCTAACAGCGGGATCAAATACTATGTGGATCCTTCATTGAATAAAGATACCGGATCGGCAATCGGTTGTGAGTTTCAGGTACTCGATGACAAAAACCACCCGGATGCTAAACAAGGCGTCAACGGTAATCGCACGGTAGGCTCACTATATGATTTGATAACCGCTGAAAACCTTTCTGTTCCCGGTCGAAACAAACAATTTAAGGGGGTAGGTGAGTGGAATAAGGCTCGGATAGTCGCTAAGAATGGCGAAGTAGAGCATTGGCTCAACAATGAGAAGGTAGTGGAATATGATCGGTTTTCTCAAATGTTTAAGGCGTTGGTAGCCTATAGCAAATATAAGGTATGGGACAATTTCGGCCGATGGTCTGAAGGATCAATCCTGCTCCAGGATCATGGAGATGAGGTAAGTTACAGAAGCATCAAGATCCGGGAGCTCAACTAGTAAAGTTATACGACTTCTGAAAAAGCTAAAATCGGCTTTTCTGACCTCAAAACCGTCTGGCTGACTAACAAACTCAAGTTCAGCTTCTTCTATTGATCAAATATGGTATGATGTGAATTAACGGGCAAACTAATTCACATCATATTCTTTATCAGGATAAAAATCTTTAAAAAGCTTTTTTATGTTTCGGTCTGAGGGATCTTTAGTGCCTTGCCAACTCGCATCCAGTTCCAGCTTGGTCATGTCCTGAAGATTCATTTGAAATGTGAGATTTTTAAGATCATTTTGAAAGGAATTATTTCTTCGCTCTGACTTTTGGGCGTATTTTCCGGCAAAAATGTTTCCATACAAAAGGATCTCATTTTTCTTGCTGGTTACATAAGACCATCTTTGCATGATATCTGCCGGAGGGTTTCCAATGACATTGCTGGCTTCCAGGGTGCCAATCGTTGCAGTAGCGGTACCGCCAATCCCCACCGTAACTTTCTGAGTCTGCCCTTCGAGGAATATCGGGGAAAGTCCGGTAAGGGCTCCCAATGATGCATTGGCAATGGCCCTGTTTTTCTTTCCTCCTTTGGCGTGCTTATATTCTTTTTTTAATTCATCTTCCTTTTCGGAGAGTTGTTCCACAAGTTCAAAGGCTGTAGCAAGGACAGTTCGGTACTGAAAGTATAGTCTGCGATCCTCTTCTTCTATATTTTCAGCATCATTGACCTTTACCCTGATTTGCTTCTCCGTTCTGTTATTCTCTTTGTCAAAGGCATAAAAAGTGATCTGGAACTCTTCGCTTTCACCTCTTTCCTGAACAAAAGAATAATCCGGAACCCACTTAAATTCATATTGCATAGGATCAACAGAAGTAAGAGAACCCGTCTCAACCTCATCATTGTCGGAGACAAAATTAAATACTGCAACATCTTCAATTCCGTTGGGATCATTGATGAAAAAGCCAAGATTTAAGGCTTCATTTTCATCAATTTCAATCATGTCCGTTGCGGGCACCATCGTTAGCTGAGGGGGGAGATCCTGCTGGGTTACTTCAAAGCGAGCGGTGGCGCTTGTCTGATGACCATGCGGCTCATCCAATACCGTAAACCTAAGCTTAAGAGGCTGCTCGCGCAACTGATAAAACTGGCTCACAGAAGGTCGCCATTTTACCTCACCTTCTTTCGTGAGGGTCATACCCTGAGGCATTTCAGAAAGTATAGGCTTAAAAACGATAGGGTCCTTATCCTCATCATAAACGATTCCCTCAAGATTTAAATTGAAAACATTCTCTTTGTCCCATTGTACATAAAAGGTAGGTAACTCGTGAACAACAGGTGGGCGGTTGGTATTGTGAACGACAAGATCAACAACTACGGAATCCTTGTTCCCTTTCATGTCTTCTACCTTAAAGGTAATCTTGGAGCTTCTCAATGTAACTTTACCATCAACGTAGCTGTAGTCCGGACTCCATTGAAAAGTTCCATCATTATCAAATGTGTAATTGATATCATCTTCGGTAATTGCCTGAAACCGATAACCTCCTGTTCCTCCGCTGGCACCTATCGTAAAGGAAAATAAATCCCCTTCCTTTTTCTCATTCCACCCGTTAAAATGAGGAAGCTTTATATCAAGAGTATCCTTTACATCAATGTTCCGGGTGTCAATCGTTGCTACCTCTGCTTCTTCCTTTGGAGCCTCTGTGTCGTTGGCAGAAATGAGTATTTTTCCCATTTTTGTTGAATTACCCGTGGTCTCGTGAGCTTCGAAAACGATTGTCACGGATTTGTTTTTTAGTTCCTTAAATTCTTTTGGGGTAGGGAACCACGCGAGTAACCCACTCTTATGGAATTCAAAACCTGTTGGAAGTTCTGAAATATTTTCGAAGGAATACCCTGTATCGGAATTGACAAAGGGTTTCTGCCCAAGAATACTATATACATTCACCTTTTCGGGAAAGATGACGAAAGAGGGTAAATCAAGGGAATCATTGTTCTGAGCCTGTACATCTGTAAAATAACCTGTTCCTACAATAAGGCCATACATTAAAACAATGGCTTTGCATAAGTTTCTGTCCCACATTTTCATATCATCAAAAAATACCTGTTTAACTATTTCTTAAAACTTGCCAACGCAATTTTGGCAAAATTATGACAATTACATTTGAAATTTGTATTCATACCCAATTTATCCTTCCTGATCAGTCTGACTTTTACATAAATTTTCTGAATCAATTCAAGTTCCCTTATCTCACCATACAGTTTTACAGGGATGTGAAAAAACGACAAATCATGGCCAATTTCTCCTTAATAATTTGTTAATCTGTCTTTTTTCTTATTCGGCCTTGCGCAGTTTGTACTTGTGTAAATTGAACTTCCCCAGACGTTATTTTAAAAGTCATTTCTTTTATATGTACTGAGAATCCTACAATAACAGACTAGTATTTTCCTCTGATAAATAATATGGAAGGTATTTTGGGTAAGAAGCTAATGGAAAAATGATAGAAAGAATATGCGATGAACTGGAACGCACATCCATATTATTCATGGGTATTATGCTAATGTTAACCTATTCGCGGATTTAAAAAAAGCCTTAAATATTTTTCTTTTCCAATAGTACTAAATTTTCATACTCAAGTATTTAGGTAAAAAGTAATTGAAAAAATAGAATATGAATCCGGAGGAATTATTTGGTAAGTTGATAAATAACCAAATTACGAGAGAAGAATTTGAGTTGCTTCTGGATGGCTTGGATGACGAAAGGATTCGGGCCAGGTATGATAAGTATTTAGAAGAAAAGTTCATGGAAGAACTCGATTCCCATTTAATTGAATCGACCGATGAACCTCTTGATGAAACCAGGGATGTTTTAAATCCTGATTTGAAATTAGTACGTCGCAAGCAAACAAAAAGAAAATATAGTTTTCTATCATATCCCAAAGCAGCAGTTATACTTGGATTTATTGGGGTGGCAATCTCCGCATTTTATGTAATCACCCAAAATCAAAAAGTTGAACAGAATCGGTATAGTGACAATGGGGTTAAAGAGCAAATAATCACAAAACGTACTCCCAGCAGGAAAATGTTCAGGACGAGGCTGCAGGATGGTAGCTTTGTTCATTTAAATGCAGCCAGCAGTATTTCTTATCCACAAAAATTCTCAAATAATCAAAGAGAAGTTGAAATATCAGGAGAGGCCTATTTTGATATTGAGCGAGATGAAACCAGACCATTCAACATTAAAGTAAAAGATTATACAGTACAAGTATTAGGCACATCATTCAACATAAAGGCATACCAGGAAGAAGATGATTTTTCCGTTACGGTTGAATCAGGAAAAGTGAGGGTAGTGTTGAATAATGAAGAGATAAACCCCGTGGTTTTAACCAGCAATCAAAAACTGATCTACTCTCGGGAATCTGATGAAATGAAAATAATTTCTGTAAATGCCGAAGACGAATTGAGCTGGCGAAAGGGAATTCTTCGCTTCAATTCAACCACAATGGCAGAAGTGGAAAAAATGTTGGAGAGATGGTACGGAGTAGAAATAATTATTGATAACGATAGTATTTACGAAAAGGAAATTACTGGAGTGCATCAAAATGAAAATCTGAAATCAGTGCTGGAATCATTAACATTTGCTACTAAAACAAAATACTTGATCAAGGATAATTCTATAATAATAAAAAACTGACAATTATGAAAAAGAGGAATCGCAGAAGAATTTTTGCCAACAAAACAAATGTTTCAAATTAAGTTAAATGCAAAGCTATGGATCTAAGAACAAAAATTAAGTTGTTATTGAGGCCTTTTGTTGTCTTAGTAGCGATTGTTGCTTACAGTTCAGCGTATGCTGCTGCAAGTAGTTTGGGAGACCTGAAAGATACCAAAGTAGAAATGCGTATCAAGGAAGGTAAAATCATCGAGATAATAGATGAAATATCTAGTAACACGAAATATTTTTTCATTTATGAAGATGAGATTAAAACAGAGTTAGACAAAAAAATTAAAATTGAGAATGCTGAAAATTTACGTGATTTATTAATTGAGATTTCTAAGAATTCAAACTTAGAATTTAGAGCGGTCAATAATAATATTGTCGTCAGGAAACGTACAGAAGTTCAATCTAAATTAAACACAGGTGGTGTTCTGCAAAGTACCCGAATCACCGGTAGAATTACTTCTACGGAAGACAACACAGGATTGCCGGGAGTGAACATTGTTGAAAAGGGTACTACAAATGGAACTGTGTCAGATGTAAATGGGGAATTTGCCATTGAAACTCTTGGCACCGAAAGTGTATTGGTTTTCAGCTCTGTGGGTTTTTTGACCGAAGAAGTTGAGGTTGGGAACAAAACAGTGATTGATCTGGCTATGTCTCCCGATGTTACCGCAATGGATGAAGTTGTCATTACAGCGCTAGGAATAGAGCGGGAAACCAAATCTTTGGGGTATTCTGTTGGCGAAGTAGATGGCGACGAGTTAACAGTCGTTTCACAGGACAATGTTATGAACTCATTAGCTGGTAAAGTTTCTGGTGTACAGATCAATCAAACTGGTGGTGCAGGTTCTACAACAAGTGTCATAATCAGGGGAGCAACTTCTCTTACTACGGATAACCAGCCACTATTTGTCATTGATGGTGTGCCAATGAGCAATAGTTTAAATAACGTCGCTCAGAATGGAGATGGAAACCAGGTTGACTATGGTAATGCAATTTCTGATCTTAACCCGGATGATATCGCCAGCATGACGGTCCTTAAAGGGCCAAGTGCTGCAGCGCTATATGGTACCAGGGCTGGTAATGGTGTAATTATCATTACAACAAAATCGGGTTCAGGTTCAAAAAAGCTTGGCGTATCAGTTTCTACAAGCACATTGTTTGAAAAGCCAACCAGGCTTCTTGATTTCCATTATAAATATGCCAATGGTGGGAGAAATTCTACATTGGATGAGGGTTCTGCCTATTGGGGTGGACCTACTTTGGATGCTGGTAATGTTCATGAGCAGTGGGGATACGATTCACCTACCGAACTCAAGTCATACCCAAATAATATGAAGGATTTTATGCAAACCGGAATAACATCCACAAATAATATTGCAATTACCGGAGGTGGCGATAAAGGTGATTTTAGGATTTCCTATGCGAATATGTCAATGAGGGGAATGATTCCAAACAGCGATCGGTTTAACAACAGTTTGAAAACAAGCATTAACTATAAGCTTTTGGACAAGCTGACCTTCAATTCTAATATCACCCTGAGCAGGAGTAAATCAAATGACATTCCAAGTACGGGAGATAGAAGAAATAACCCATTGGAAGCTGTTTACACCTCTTCATATATAGATGTGAACCTGATGAAAGATTACTGGGAGGAAGGCCTTGAAGGTATTCAGCAAAATAAGCCTCCAAGAGGTGATAATCCATATTTTATAGCGTATGCAATGAGTAATTCATTTAACCGTGACAGGGCTTATGGAAACCTGTCCCTTACCTATGATTTTACTGATAATCTTTCTTTGATGGTCAGGTCGGCAATGGACAGTTACAATGAGAACAGGGAAACGATTGTTCCGTTTAGCAATGACAGAATGCCAAATGGTAACTATACCGTTCAGGATATATTCTACCAGGAAGCAAATACCGATTTCCTGGCATCCTACAAAAAGGCAAATGCAAATTGGGATATTAATCTATCCGTTGGCGGGAATATCATGAATCGCAAAAGCTCAAGTTCACTAACCGGGTCCGGAAATGATAGAAGAAATGGACTGGTAATTCCTGGTCTTTATTCCATCGAAAATATACCAATAAACAATATTAGAGTAGAGCAGGATCAATATGAGAAGGCTATTTATAGTTTATATGGATTAGCATCGGTCGGTTATAAAGGTATGCTATACCTGGATGTAACAGGAAGAAATGACTGGTCAAGCACATTGCCAGCAGAAAACAGATCTTATTTCTATCCTTCTGCATCGTTAAGCTGGTTGGCCAACTATACATTTGCGTTGCCTAATAGTATCAGCTTGTTGAAAGCACGTGCAGGATGGGCGCAAGTTGGTAATGACACAGATCCATACAGGCTACAACAATCTCTCGATATTGGCACCTGGAATTCTTTAACAACCCAGACCGTACCGAGTACATTACTTAATCCTGATTTGAAACCTGAACAGGCAACATCATTGGAATTTGGCATAGATTTCAACATGTTCGAAGATCGCTTGAGATTCAGCGGTACCTATTATACAATGGATAATGAAAACCAAATCTTTTCTGTTCCACTGCCAAGGTCATCAGGGTTCAGCAGTAAATTGATCAACGCCGGATTGATAAATAGTGAGGGTATTGAAATTTCAGTTGGCGGTACTCCAATCAGGAATGCCAATGGCTTAACCTGGGATATTAACTTTAATTTCACAAGGAACTCAACAACAGTTGAGGAATTGACCGACGATCTTGAGTTCATCCAGATATGGAGTGAGAATGCGGGGGCATATTCATTTGTTGGTGATAAAATAGGTGATATTTACAGCTACGGTATTGCGCAGGTACAAGACCCTAATTCCGAATACTACAAATGGCCTATTCTGGAAGCAGGAGGATGGGTAACATTGGAAGATACTCAGGATTGGGAAAAAGTAGGGAATTTCAATCCCGATTTTATGTTGGGTACCCAGACCACTTTGTCCTACGGTAGATTTATATTAAGTGCCAGTATAGACTGGAGACAAGGTGGGGAATTTGTGTCCTACACTTACAGGTATGGCGAATCTGACTGGAAATCGCAACGACAAATTGATCAGTTAATTCCGGGAGGAAATATGTCTCCGGAAGAATTGGAAGATTTATTAAAAAGCAATCCGGAAGAATATATCATCCCTCAGGTGGGCAAATATCCAAGAGTTGGTGGACATACACAGGAAACCGGTGGATTTCCACTTGACGATGGTGGGTATGATGGAGCGTTTATTCCTGGTGTAGTTCAGGTAGCTGGAGCAGATACTCCTGATGATTACAGCGATGATGTTTATGAGGAGAACTTAGGTGGTGAAGGTACAGTATTTGCACCCATAACCGACACCTATCCATGGAGCTATAATAAAAATATAACTTTTGATGCTTCTTTTGTTAAGCTAAGGGAACTATCGCTTGCTTACCGGATTCCAAATTTCGGTGGCATTAGCAATGCATCCTTCGCGGTTTATACAAGAAACCTGATGCTTTGGAACGCTGCGCAGGTCGGTATTGATCCGGAAAGGGCTTTCCAGGCAAACGGAGGAACACAGGGTAATACCAACAGCCAGTTTAAGCAGGGTTTTGAACGCCAAAACGTGATGCCATGGAGTGCATCTTTCGGTTTCAAACTAAACTTCAACTTCTAATTTGAATATTTAATTGCATTAGAAATGAAAAAGATAAAAAAAATAAAAGGAATATTAATCCTGGCTATGACATTGCTGGTCATGAATGCCTGTGATGATAAGTTGACAGAATTGAATGAGAATCCGAATGCGGTAAATCCGGCTGATGGCAATGCTAATTTATTAATGCCTTCGGTCTTGGGTCCTACTGCATCTTCATATCTTAATCTCGGATTAATAAATATGGCCGGAGCCATGCAACAATTGCAGGCTTCTGGTTGGGGAGGAAGTATTAACTATTTCGAATGGGATGGTTCTGATTGGACTTCTTATTATGACAATCTGAGAACGAATCAATTGTTGATAGAAGTATCAAGAGAAAACGGGTTTGCTTTTCACGAAGGCGTTGGCCTGGTAATGCGTGCGTTTTTATTTGGTCAAATTGCTGATTATTGGGGAGATGCTCCTTATTCAACTGCCTTAAAAGGAGCAGAAGGAGAACTTGAGTTTCAATATCCGGCATTTGATTCACAGGAATCGATATACATGGGTGTCATCGCAGACTTAGAGGCGGCATCTGCACTGTTTGCTACCGGAGATGATACTTTTGTTGATGAAAATGCAGATTTGTATTACGCTGGTGATATGGAGGCATGGGAAAGATTTGCAAATTCTCTGTTAATCAGATATTGGGTACGATTATCTGAGAAAAAAGCTTCTGAGGCTAAATCTGCTGTAGAGGCCATCGTGGCAAGTGGTAAGTATATTTCAAGGACCAGTGAGGATGCCACAATGGATTATACCGGTGGGGCTGATGATCAGTGGCCGCTTATATATGATAATGAGCAAAGCTCTACAAGATATCAATCATGTAAAACATTCATTGATCAGCTTACTGCATCAAATGATCCAAGATTATCTGTGTGGTTTGATCCGGTACAGGTTCGATGGGTACAGGATACAAATATCAGTGGTTTTGAGGATGTAATGTATATCGATGGCGTTGAAAGTGCAATCTGGCCGGATTGGATAGATTATCAGGGTAGTTCAGCTACTTTCACAAGAAAATACAATCCTAATGATGTCACATTTATCGATAGTGAATATGTTGGAGTGGAACCTGGTATTTTAATATCAGAAATTCAAAGCTACAATGGAAACCCAAGCCCGGGTCAGGGTAGGCATAATGTCCATGTTTCGATGATGACCTCAACCTTTATGGATGGTCATGCATTGCCGGGAGATTTACTTCAGTCAAGGTTATTATCTGCGGCTGAAATGCATTTTACACTGGCGGAGATGGCATTACAAGGTTGGAATGTTGGAGATGCTGAAGAACACTACAATGCTGGAATTGGAAGTTCCCTTGAGGTTTGGGGAGTGGCTGATCAGTATGCTGATTTTGTAGCACAGGTTGCTTTTGACGGAACCGTTGAACAAATTATTACTCAGAAATGGGTAGCTAGTTTCACTTCGGCAACTGAAGCGTGGAATGATTATAAGAGAACAGGATTTCCTGTATTAAGTGTTGGCAATGGTGCACCTCAACCGGTACCTGCCGTTAGGTTTGGTTATGGTGGTGATGAACTCAATAATAATACAGACAATGTGAATAGCGCTATTGATAACCTGGAAACAACGGATTATTCCGGCCAACTAGGAAAAGATAGCCCGTATTCTAAACCTTGGTTACTTCAAGGAACAGGAAACCCATGGTAAGATATCCAATTTGGTATTAATTGGGGTTAATTGATAATAAAAGCCATCCCGATTTTCGGGATGGCTTTATACACTATTTGTAAGTGTATAGATAATTTATTGCTTTGAAAAACCACTTGATAATTGTTTCACTTGAATTTAGAAGATATTCATTCCAACTACCGCCATATTTGTTATAACCTGGATTTTGACTTTAAAAATTAATTTTGATGATTAGAAATACATTATTTATAGTAGGGGTATTGCTTGTTGGGATTTTAGGTTGTCGAAACATTAAACCTGCCGACCAAAATATAATTGTATACACGCCAGGATCTACTGGTTTACCAAACAATTTTCTCTTTCCGACGACCTCACCTGACCGAATTATTCTTAACCTGACAAATGATCCGACACACTCTGTGGCGGTTAACTGGCGGACGGATACTTCCGTCGTTGAGTCAATTGTTCAGGTAGCCGAGGCAACGCATGGCCCCGAATTTATTGATCAAACAAGAGATATACCCGGAAAAAGGGAAATGCTCATCTACAAACCGGAAAATGATCCAGAAGTTTCTGCAACCTATCATTCCGCTATCATAGATCAATTGGAACCGGGGAAAAAATATGTGTATCGGGTAGGATCAGAGTCTGGGTGGAGTGAGTGGTTTCAGATACAAATGCCTGAACCGGACAAGAAAATTTCATTTGTCTATTTTGGAGATGCACAGAATAGTGTGAAGTCTATGTGGTCAAGGGTGATCCGACAGGCGTATGGCTCTAAGCCAGAGGTTGACTTTATGCTTCACGCCGGTGATTTGATCAACCGTTTTGACAGGGATGTAGAATGGGGTGAATGGTTTTATGCAGGGTCTTTTATCCATGCCATGGTTCCGGCAGTCATGACTCCAGGAAACCACGAATACAAAAATATGGTGTTTTCCCCTCAATGGAAAAAGCAATTCAACCTTCCCGCCAACGGGCCAAAAGGACTGGAGGAACAATGCTACCAGGTAAATTATCCTAACTTTAAAGTGGTATCCCTGGATGCTGAACAAATCGATGAATCGGAGGAATACAAAATTGCCCAAAGGGATTGGTTGGATTCGATATTGACGCATGATCCGCGAAAATGGACCGCCATCACCTTTCACTATCCTATATTTTCAACGAAACCAAACCGGGATAATGTAGAGTTCAGGGAGATGTTTAAGCCCATTTTCGATAAGCACAAGGTAGATATCATATTGCAAGGCCATGACCATGCCTACGGTCGAGGAATGGTTAACAACGTGCCTACCGGGTACCAGGTGAAAGACAAAAGTTCCGGAACAATGTATGTTGTTTCAGTCAGCGGCCCAAAAATGTATGACCATTCTCATGACCCATGGATGGACCGAAAGGCAGGGAACACTCAACTTTATCAAATTATTTCTATCGAAGGAAATACCTTATCATATGGCGCTTATACCGCTACCGGTGAGTTGTATGATGCTTTTGATTTGATAAAAAGTGACAATGGAGACCCCAATCAACTTGTCAATAAAATCCCGGACTTTCCTGAGCGACACAAAACAGATTAAATAATTTTCATCTGAAGAAAAAGATGGTAAAGATTAGATTTTTTTGGGTTGTATTCTTACTAATCCATTCGTCGGTAGTATGTGCGCAGCATCCTGTAGATGAAATCAGGAATCAGTTTTTGGATGCAAATTCAAAATATGTATTAGTTGCTGCCCACAGGGCTGCTCACAATCACTACCCTGAAAACTCGCTTCCGGCCATTCAGGATGCGATTGACATGGGAGTGGATATTGTAGAACTGGATGTAAAAGTTACTAAAGATGGGGTTCCCGTTTTGATGCATGACCGCACCATTGACCGGACCACCAACGGCTCCGGCAAACCATCCGATTATACTTTGAGTGAAATAAGAAAATTCAGGTTGCTCCACAATGGGAATATTACGGATGAGAAAATTCCCACTTTTGAAGAAGTTTTAAAATTGGTCAAAGGGAAGGTGTTGGTGGATATTGATATTAAAACGGATCAGTTGGATCCGATCATTCATGTCATCAAAAAACTGGAATGCGAAGACCATGTTTTTTGGTTTGATAGCGATTATGAAGGGCTGCAACATATAATAGATGTTGACCCTGATTTTATGCTCATGCCGCGTGCATATTCATACGAAATGGCTGACTCGGCAATAGTCCGGTTTCACCCGGAAGTTATTCACATAGATTTTTCATTTTATACACAAGAAGTTTCTGCGCTCATTAAATCCAATCATGGCAGGGTGTGGATCAATGCGTTGGGGAAGTATGATGAGTTGCTGGATGCGGGCGATGAAAAGAAAGCGCTTAATGATTTGTTAAGAAACGGCGCAAACATCATCCAGACGGATCAGCCTGAAATATTGTTAAGAGCATTGAAAAAACGAAAACTACATCTCTGATATGTCAAAATTAATAAGCATACCTACTGTTCTTTTGCTTATTTCTGTAAGCTTTTCTTGTGGTGTTAAAAGTCATCCTGATACCCGGCGTTCGGTCAAGGAAGTTATGGATGATGTTATTACAAGGTTGTATCAAGAGGTGCCGTCAGATAAATATCAGACGGTTGACGATGACTTTATAATGGATTTTTTATCCAATGAAGAAAAACATGTGTTGGCCACACAATACCAGTATTTCAAGGTAAATGTACCGGTTACAGTTTCGCTAATGCGGCATGTTGGCCAAAAAAATATTCCTTTCTGGATGCAGGAGGCTGGTTTTGTGAAAACCAATAATGTTGTACAAAATGAGGTGTATGAATATGAAGTTTGGCAGAAGGATTTTGATACAGGTTGGATCAATCTTGGGATCAATGGATTCGATATGCATCGCCCTGTTTATTTTATTTGTGTAGGTCCACAGGAACCAAATGACAAATTGGTGATTTCTGATCATTATCCTGAACAGTATCCTATCATGACGTTGAAAGAAGGCGCTTTCACCTACCATGACTGGTCGGGTCTGGTTATCCGGAATTTACCTGCTGAACTGGAAGGTCAGTCCTTGTTTACAACTGTAAGAGGAAGGGCCCGTGAGGCGCATGTAAAAGGAGCTTTTCGGGAGACTTTGTTCCCATCCGTCGACCAGCCGGATCAGATCTTGCTTACATGGAGTGATGATCCCAAAAACACGCAATCTATTCAGTGGAGGACAAGTACTTCCGTCAGCAACGCTGAGGTAAAATATTGGAAGAAAAATGATACAGATACATTGACTGCTTCTGCCGATAAATTTGTAATGGAAGATCGTATGTTATACAACGACAGGTATGTACATCGATTTACTTCTGGTCTGACAGGTTTAGATGCAGGAACAACTTATGAATACACCGTTGGCTCAAACGAAAATATCCATTGGTCTGACGTGATGACCTTCACAACACAGGCTGAGAATCAGGATCAGTTTTCATTTATCTGGTTTGGAGACACGCATCATTCAAAGTTATGGGGAGACTTATTGCAAGTGGCTGATCAAAAGCATCCTGAAGTGGCTTTTTATTCTATTGCGGGAGATCTGGTAACTACGGGGTTATACAGGAATGAATGGGATGATCTGTTCGGTTTTTCAGGAGAAGTATTTGCCAGGAAACCGTTGATGCCTGTACCAGGGAACCACGACAGACAGGATGGTCTGGGAGCATGGATGTATTACGAAATGTTTGACTTCCCAAAAGATGCTCCGACCCATGTTCACCCTGAAAGCACATATGCTTTTACATATGGAAATGCCCTTTTTCTTATGATCGATTCAACACATCCGATAGAAGAACAATCAGAATGGATCGAAGAAAAACTCAGAAATTCAGATGCGGTCTGGAAATTTGCCATGTTCCATTTTCCTCCTTATAATTTCGAAGAACCTTATCCGGATATTCAGAACGCCTGGTGTACTATTTTTGATCGTTATCATGTGGATATGGTCATGGCGGGACACGTTCATTATTATATGAGGTCAAAACCCATGTTTGATGGGAATGTGGTAAACAGTTTCCAGAAAGGAACGGTATATGCCACTTCGATCGGTATCAATGGGAATCATGATGATATCGGACAGGAACCCTATGCAGAAGTGAGGTACAAGGACGGACAGTTTTATCAACATATGTCTATTGATGGACATAAATTGGTTTACAGATCTTACAACGGTCTCGGCGAGATCTCAGATGAATTTGTTATTGACAAGTCATTGGCGCTATAAAAAATCCAGTTATTATATAGGAACATTTTAAGATTCTTCAGTATTAATTAAAAAATGCTATGAAGTATATTAAAACTTTACCTGTTCTTATCTTTTCCATTCTGTTTTTTCTTGCCTGCGATCAGAAAAAAAAGTCTGACGAAAACCAAACGTCAGTTAAAGAGTGGTCAAATTGGGCAGAAAGACTTGGATATCCGGCCGGGAAAAAAGTAATCATGCTCCACGCGGACGATGCTGGTATGTGTGAAGAAGCTAACATTGCTACTAAAAGAGATTTGTTGGATGGACATATTCAATCAGCTGCTGCGATGCCTCCATGTCCCTATTTTGAAGACATGATAGAATGGGCGAAAGAGCATCCTGATATGGACATAGGACTACACCTTGCTTTGACAAGTGAGTGGAAAACATATCGTTGGCCATCCGTTACACCTGTTGATGAAGTGCCAGGCTTAATTGATGAGGAGGGGATGATGTGGCGAAGTGTAGAAGAGGTAGTGCAGCATGCCACGGTAGAAGAAGTTGCCAAAGAAGTGAGGGCTCAGATAGAGAAATCCCTTGCCCTGGGGTACCGTCCAGGCCATATAGACACACATATGGGCACCTTATATGGGCATCCTGAATTTGCAAAAGCTTATCTGCAAATAGCAATGGAATACAGCATACCGGCCAACGCGATTGATATGTCAAACCAGGAAGTAGTCGAATATTATAAAGGTCAGGGATATCCAATTACGGATGAACTGATTGAATTTATGGAATCGTATTCACTGCCAAAAATAGATTTTTTTACCAGCGCCCCTAATGCTGAAACCTATGAGGAAAAAATAAAGGCTTTCCAAGGCCTTGTAAGTTCATTGCCGGCTGGAATCACAGAGATTATTTTTCATCCATCAGTTGAGACGGAACATTTGAAAACCATTACGGGATCCTGGCAGCAGCGTATATGGGAAGCTCAAATGTTTTCCGACCCTGAAATGATAAAGTTCTTTGAAAAGGAAGGTGTCATATTTACTGATTGGAAGGAAATAATGAAGCGTTTTGAAGCAGCTGAGCTCTGATATTAACCAATAAACTCTACGATCAATTTTATTGATTCAAATCCCAATTGATACCGCGACTTTCTGGCTTTAGAAAAAAGAAAAATAAACTAATGAAACTATCAATGAAGCAATCATACTGGGTTATCATACTCCTTATGCTGGGGTGTGGCATGAAACAGAATGAGGACAAATTAAAAAAAACCGTCTCTGAACAAATTATATTTCCCTTGCAGCATGAGCATGCACATGGTCCGACAATCGTAGAATTACCTAACGGGGACCTGTTGTCTGCTTGGTTCCAGGGGTCCGGAGAACGTTGGGCAGATGACGTGAGGATCATGGGATCAAGGTTGCAAAAAGGAGATACGGCATGGTCGGATCCGTTTATAATGGCGGATACTCCTGGTTTCCCGGATATTAACCCTATACTTTTTATGGATACAAAAGAAAGGCTATGGTTGATGTGGTACCCTGTTATTGCCAATCAATGGGAAACTTCCATTCCAAAATATCGGATCAGTGATGATTATGAAGAGCCGGGAGCACCCATTTGGTCATGGCAGGATATCATTTTGGTGAAGCCAGGAGACAAGACAGAGCGCGGCATACAACCTGGAGATCGGTTTGTCGAAGCTTCAAAGAAACAATTGGATGAATATGAAACCTACCTAAACCAGGAGCTCATGACAAAAATCACTGGTGAGCAAAAAGATCAATTGCAAAAGAGGTGGAAAGCCTACAGGAAAAGAATTGACAGTCTGGCAAGTGGTGCCAACATGATGCGAAGCGGGCGAATTAAAGATGGCGATGAAGAACATTCCGCAACACTTGGGTATCCTCTTTCCAGACGAATCGGTTGGCAAACCAAAAATAAACCCATTATCATAAGCGACAGGGTGATTGTACCTTTATATTCTGATGGACTCGATTGCTCATTGTTTGCCTTAACAGATGACCTCGGTAAGACGTGGCAGTACAGCAATCCGGTGATGGGAGGCATTGGCATTCAACCGACAATAGGCATTTCAAAAGATGGGAGTTTGACAGCATATCTGCGTGACAATGGCCCGCCACCACAGAGAATGCAGGTAACTAATTCCAATGACGGAGGATACACCTGGACCATTGCAAAAGATACTGAAATACCTAACCCGGGAGCAGGATTTGATATGGTGACGTTGGAATCCGGTGAATGGGCAATGGTGTACAATGACACGGAAGATGGACGACACGATCTTACCATTGCGATTTCAAATGATGAAGGCTTGTCCTGGAAATGGAAGAAAAAAATCGAGCACGACCCACGCGAAGAAAATGCTACTTCCTTCCATTATCCGGCTATTATCCAGGGAGATAACAGACGAATACACATTGTGTACAGTTATCATCAAAAAGATCGACAGGACGGACGAAATAAAACGATAAAATATGCAGCTTTTCCAGTGAGCTGGGTGAAGGATAATTAATTCTACATGATGTATATCAATAACTATCTATTTAATAAAGCAGTACTTGTTCTTTTCTTTACCATGGTATCATTCGTAGTAAGTGCAAAGGAATATAATGTGCTTGACTATGGCGCTACGGCAGATGGTGTTAAGCTGAACACAGAAATTATCCAACGCGCTATTGATGATGCGACCGAAGGCGGTGGAATAGTAGTTTTTCCTGCTGGAAAGTATCTTACCGGAACGCTTTATTTAAAGAGCAATGTGTCCATCAGGCTGGAGAAAGGAGCTGTATTATTGGGGAGTACCGACCTGATCCATTATCCGGAGAATTTACCCGATTATTCATTTTTCAGAAAAGATGTGATAAAGAGAGCGTTGATATACGCAGAGAATGTAGAGAACATTTCAATTAAGGGGGAAGGAACGATTGATGGGCAGGGGTCTGCATTTGAAGAGCCAAAAGATAAAAACATAAGCTCTTACAGTGTGAGACCCTATGTCATTTGGATGATAAAATGCAAAAATATTAAGATAGAAGGGATCAGGCTACAAAATTCTGCCCTTTGGATGCAGCATTACCTGGCATGCGAAAAACTCTATATCCACAACATAGAAGTATATAATCATAGCAACAAAAATAATGATATGATGGATATCGATGGTTGCAAAGATGTCATCATATCTGACTGTCGGGGCGATACGGATGATGATGGCATTACCCTTAAAAGCACCCATGCCCAGCCAAATGAGAATATTACCATTACGAATTGCATACTGAGCAGTCATTGCAATGCGATAAAGTGCGGGACAGAATCAAATGCCGGCTTTAAAAACATTACCATATCTAATTGTGTCATCAGACCTTCCAGGGATCGGGAGGTGATCTATGGAAAACCGGATGGCATCAGTGGTATTTCCCTTGAAGTTGTAGACGGGGCAGAGCTAAATGGTGTAAATATCTCCAATATAGTTATGGATGGCCCGATTGTGCCAATTTTCATACGGCTGGGAAACCGTGCTAGGGGCTACGACAAAGCATTACCCAAACCTGGTGTTGGAAGCATTGAAAATGTCCATATTTCCAATGTGACAGCCTACAATGCAGGAGATTACGGTTCAAGTATAAGCGGGATTCCGGGATATCCTGTTAAAAATATATCCATGGAAAATGTCAGGATCTTTTATTCGGGAGGAGGAACACCTGCTGATGCGGATAAAAGTGTGGATGAAAAAGAAAAGAGCTATCCCGAAGCAACCATGTTTGGCAAGTTGCCCGCATATGGCATGTTTATCCGGCATGCAGAAAATGTTCGCTTTTCGAATGTTGAATTTTACCTGGCCGCCGATGATCGTCGTTCACCATTTTTCCTGGAGGATGTAAAACACGGACAATTCAGGGATCTGAAAGCCGATATCAACCAAAACACATCTTATATGAAAGCCAATAATGTCTCCGATATTTTTTTGGCAAACCCTGTATCCTACACAAAATCTAAAGCTGCAATAGAAATACAAGGGAGTCAAAGCTCAACCATCAGGTTGTCTGATGTCAACAAAAAGCAGTTTGGAGAGATTTGGATTGCATCAGACGAAGTTTCCCGGGACGAGATATTGACGTCTAATATTTTTGAATAGTTAGGAAAGTAAAATAGGAATGAAAATATTTTTTAAGCTGTGCGTTCTCATCGCCATGTCTTCCCTGTCATGTTCTTGTAATGATGTAGGCGAGCCAGAACATGAAGATTACTCGAAATTTGTGGATCCATTTATCGGAACAGGCGGTGAAATCGGAGCGGGGCATGGAAATGTTTACCCCGGCGCTGCCTATCCATTTGGCATGATCCAGCTGAGCCCCGATAATGGTGGTGAAGGCTGGGCTTATTGTTCTGGTTATCACTATCCCGACAGCATGATTGCAGGATTTAGTCATACCCACTTAAGTGGCACCGGGGTAGGTGATCTTGCCGATATTTCGGTTATGCCTACTCAAAAGGAAATTAAAGAAGTGTATTTTGAGCAGGGGAACGATTTTTTGGATCAATGGAGTCAAGACCATCATATACCAAGAGAGTCATTAAAAGGCAATTTCCTCGTAAAATACCGGTCCCGCTTTTCACATAAAAACGAACAGGCAAGTCCCGGACATTATAGCGTCTTACTGGATGATGATAATATCAAAGCAGAATTTACCGTCACGGAATTTGCAGGGTGGCATCGCTATACCTATTTGAATAAAGACAAAATTCAACACCTGATTCTCGACCTGGGATTTCATATCAACAGAGACAAGCCGACGGAAACTGCAATTAATATTGTCAATGATCAGTTAATTACAGGTTACAGGTTTTCAACTGGCTGGGCAAAAGATCAGAAGGTCTATTTTGCCATGGCATTTTCCAAGCCGTTTAGCGATAAGCAATTTTTTGTATACGAAAATGTATCAGCTTTAACAGCAGAAGGCCAAAAGGTGAAAGGCGTTTTTTCCTTTAATCCGGAATCCGGTGAAAATCTAATTGTGAAAACGGCGATCTCTTCTGCAAGCATCGAAGGTGCTATGAAGAACCTGCAAACAAGTGATAAATTTCAGTGGGATTTTGACGCTGCGCATGTCTCTACACGGGAAAAATGGAATGAGGAGCTGGGGAAAGTGGAGGTAAAATCGTCCAACCTAAAGCAGACAAAACTATTTTATACTTCCCTTTACAGAAGTTACCTGACGCCACATCGCTTTTCTGATGTGGATGGAATGTACAAAGGATTCAACGGTCGGCCGGTTAGGGCGGATCACACCCAGTATACCATCTTTTCATTGTGGGACACATTTCGTGGGTTAAAACCACTGCTAACGGTTTTGCAACCGGATGTTTACGGGGATATCGTTCATTCCCTTCTGGCAAAATATGAACACACGGGTGTGTTGCCTTACTGGGAAATCGCAGGTAATGAGGGAGGGTCAATGATAGGATACCATGCTGCGCCGGTAATCGCTGACGCCATTTTTAAAGATATTGGATATTTTGACCGACGACTTGCATACAATGCAATGAAATCTTCCTCCATGTATGATCGTAAAGGACTTGGATTATACCGGGAATTTGGATTTGTTCCGACAGACAAGGGGCAAAATGGTACCGTATCAAAGACCATCGAATTCGCTTATGATGACTGGTGTATCGCGCAGGTTGCTAAATATTTGAACGATCAGGATGGCTACAATTTCTATATGAATTCAGCCGGGAATTACAAAAATGTCTTTGATAAGAACTTCAAATTGATGAGGGGAAAGAATAGTGATGGCACATGGCTGGAAGGTTTCCAACCTACTTTTGCCGAATATGGAAACCCGCATTTTGTGGAGGGCAATTCCTGGCATTATTCTTTTTTTGTTCCACACGACATAGATGGGATGATTGAACAAATGGGAGGTTCGTCAGATTTTGAGATGATGCTGGATAGCCTTTTTAATCAATCATCAAAATTGCTGGGTGAGGATACTGAGGATGTTACAGGAATGATCGGCCAGTATGCACATGGCAATGAACCAAGTCACCATGTAGCCTATTTATATAATTATACTGATAACCAATACAAGGGACAGTATTGGGTAGATAAGATCCTGGATGAATTGTATGACACTACTCCTGCCGGACTGTGTGGTAATGAGGATTGTGGACAGATCTCAGCATGGTATGTATGGAGTTGTTTGGGATTTTATCCGGTAAATCCGGTTTCAGGTCAATACGAATTTGGCAGCCCCCAATTTGAAGAAGTAACTCTTTCACTTCCAATGAACAAGACATTTAAAATAATAGCGAATAATGTGTCTGAAAAGAATATTTACATCAAGGAGGTCCGCCTGAATAATCAACTTTTGAATAGTCCATTTATCAAACATGAGGATATTATAAAAGGAGGTGTCCTCGAATTTGAGATGACTGATACCCCGATTGATTTTATAACAAAATAGATTATGAAAATTTTCAATTCCCGTTTACTCCTGGTTTTTGGTATTTTTTTGATTTCATCATTTTCGTGCAATGAAAAAAATCAGCAACAAACGAAAACATTGTCTGCCGTTCACGAGGATGAACCTTTTACCCAGGAATACCATGAAGGTTATATCATTGACAAGGAAAATGCCTCAACCAATGATGTGAGAGCCATCCATGTCGACGACAAAAACAATGTATGGATTGCTACAAAAAACGGGATCTATTCAAAGAAGCCTTCCGGCAATAATTGGTCACCGATGATCTCGGGTGAAGCGCAGGGACCAGGTTATGATGTGGATTCTGATGATAAAGGTAATATCTGGATTGCATCATGGGATGGAATTTACAGTGATATCAATGGAGAAGTAGAAAAAATGGATGGACCGGAAGGTCCGGTTGCCAAAGTCGTTACAGCCGAGGAAGGAGTATATGCCTTAGGTCCAAAAGGTATCTGGTTTTATCAGGGAAGTAATTGGATAAAAAAGGATTATACAAAAGCCAGGAGCATGCGCGCAGCCATTTCTGATGGTCAGGGTGGACTTTGGATCGGAACCGATGTCGGACTTTGTCATGCAAATGATGATCAATCTACTGTGTTCCACAAAAACGAGGATTTGATCAGCGCTTATGTCAGAGGTTTAGATTATGATAATAGGGGAAATCTTTGGGTTGGTGTTGTGGGTGGCGTAACCATCAGAAAAAATGATCAGGTTATTGATGAAAAGAAACCCGAAAATGGGATCACAAACTCGGAGGTAAATGTAGTGAAAAAGGCACCTGATGGAAGAATGTGGGTGGGTACCAATTATGGCATTTCCCGATTTACTCCAGGTGAAGCTGAATATTCTGTTCGTTTGAGCAAACGCTGGTTGATGTCTGATGAAGTGAGAGATATTACTTTTGATAAAGGCGGGAATGGTTGGATAGCAACTGCGGGTGGTGTAAGTGTGATAAAAAGGAAGGAAATGACTTTAGCCCAAAAGGCTGACTACTTTTACACCCAATTGATCACCCGCCATGTTCGTGAGCCCTGGATAGTAGGGAGATTTTTACTGGAAGTTCCTGGAGATACTTCAACAATCGTTCCGGACGATGATGATAATGATGGTGAATATACAGCAATGTATCTCGCCATGGAATCATTCCGGTATGCCGTTACGGGTGGCGAAGAAGCGAAGGTACGGGCAAAAAAAGCGTTTGATTTTTTGCACTATTTGAGGGAAGTAACGGGGATGGATGGATTCTTTGCCCGAACAATTGTTCCTGCAGATTGGGAGAGGACGCACGATATGAACAGAACGTACACCCCACAGGAATTGGCGGATGAATTAGTAAATAATCCTAGGCAAAAGCCGGTGGAGGTAAGGTGGCATTTATCAGAGGATGGTAAATGGATGTGGAAAGGCGATACCAGCAGCGACGAGTTGGATGGACATTTCTTTGGGTATTACTGGTATTATTACCTGGTTGCCGATGATGCAGAAAAGCAAAGAGTTGCCGACCATGTAGAAAAAATAATGGATCACCTGGTGAGGAATGATTTTTACCTGATCGGGGTGGATGGCAAACCCACCAAATGGGGAGTCTGGTCGCCGCAAAGCCTGAATCAGGATCCGGAATGGTCGCCTGAAAAACCATTGAATTCTTTGGAGATCTTATCATTTTTAAAGTTTGCCCATGAAATTACCGGTAAAGAAATATACCAGGATGAGTACCTGAGATTGATTCATGATGAGGGCTATCTGGATAATGCAAAGACACTTTACACCACCAATCCGGCATGGGAGACATACTTCGATATTTACCTGGCATTATACATCTATCCGGCGCTTATAAATCTTGAAAAAGATGAAGCATTAAAAGCTGAATACCAGTCACACTTTGATCAATGGTTTCATAAATTCAGAGAAACCAAAAGCCCGCTTTTAAATTTCACATACAATTTGTTGACGGAAGGAACCGATGAACTTGAAACCTCCATTTTCTTTTTACAGGATGCACCATTAGACCTCGTTGATTGGACAATTGACAATGGACGGCGAGAAGACCTTCACCTGGTGCGTGAGCCTAGCCTGGAAGATGTTCAGGTAAATGAGCTGAGACCACCAAGTGAGTATCGAACCATGCGCTGGGACCGAAACCCATATTTCGCCGTAGCCGGCAATCCGGCACAGGAGCGTGAGCCGGTTTATTGGCTGCTACCTTACTGGATGGGCCGTTACCAGGGATTGATTAAGTAATTTCATAAACTTAAAATGGATGAAAAATAAGCAACTACTTTTTAATATGATCATTGCCGGGATGACCCTTGGCACGACCTGGGCCATTAGGGGCCAATTTGGTCATGAGCAAGGCGCAGCATGGGCAGGTGCGGTTGGTGCAATAAGTGTCATATTAATATCAGGCAGGGCAGACTGGTATAGCAAGCTGTTTAAGGCTACGCTGGCTGCAGCAATCGGATGGGGTCTCGGAGGGATCATGAGTTATGGCCTGGTTGTTGGGTACGGCAGGGGAACTGATTTTGTCAATGTCTATTATGGGCTATTGATGCTATTTGTGATTGGAGGATTGTATGGATTCATTGGTGGCGGACTTTTTGGCCTCACATTGACCGATTCAAAGGATCAAAGAATCAAATGGGTGAATTTGATCACAGGCATGGTGGTGAGTGGAATAGTGACTTATTTCTTCCTGATTATTGAATGGGAATGGTTGATGACACCTCCACGGTCTGAAGTTTGGGCATTGTGCCTGGGAGTTGCCATTTTCCTCACATGGTTTACGATTCACCATAAGCATTATTCTGCACTGAGAGTAGCAACATTTGCCGGTCTCGGTGGGGGTTTCGGATTTGCCTTCGGGAACTTTTTACAGGTGTTAGGGAATGTTTCTGAAATCCCATTCAATTTTTGGAATGTCATGGAATATTCGCTTGGTTTTTTTGGTGGCGCTGGAATGGCCTATGGCGTGTTCACTTCATCATGGGATTCGGCGGAAGCCAGCCAGAAAAAATCTTCTAATCTGATCCCAATGCTATTGGTGGTTCTGTTAATTCCATTTGTTGTGTGGCAGCAAACCTTCCGTATTGAAAAGCTTCAAAAGAATTATTCGGAATTAATTGACGGGAATACGGAAACATGGGCTTGGGCTGTATTGCTGCTTGCTCTATTTCTGGTTATATGCCACACAATTTTCATTCTGGTAAAATATCATTTCAACAAGCAAAACCTGATTCAATACACCGCGAACGAGGTAAAAACTTTCTTATTTACACACTTTGCACTGTATGCAATATTCAGTCTGTTAATAACTGGCGCAATTGTGAGTATCTACCGCATTGAACAATACCTGTACCTGGTGAATTATGCAATTATTTTGATGTTCATCTCAAAGTTGAAACCGGTGTTTGATACAAGGGAAATAAACGCTAACAAGTGGGGAAGGAATTTTCTGGTCTTGTTATTGATTTTAGCTGTGCTGGCTGTTGTAGCGATTAGCATCCATGGTGAATCTCCCGGTATGCAAAAGCGTTTTGAATTCTGATAATATGGATAGCCCGATTACCTTAATATTTCAGTATTTTAATTGAATTCATTTTAATGATTTAAAACAATCAAATGAAAAACGTAGCCGTAATTGGTTTTGGATTCATGGGTATGACCCATGTGGCCAATATCCTCAAAAATCAAAATCTTAATCTCGTTGCAATTGTTACTAAAAACCCTGATAAAATTGAAGCCAAGCTAACTTCAAAAACCGGAAATTTTGACATCGAGGATATTGATCTGAAAGCCATTTCCCAGACCCGAAAATATTCCACTATAGATGATTGCCTTGCGTCGGAAAAGCTGGATACCGTACATATTTGCGTTCATACCGACCTTCATTACGAACTATCAAAAAAATGTTTGTCAAATGGTCTGCATGTTTTTCTTGAAAAACCCATGACACTTGAGTTAGATGAGGGGCAGGAATTGATTGAATTGGCCAAAAAGAAAAAGCGCATTTTAATGGTCGGACATGTGGTTCGGTTTATGTCGCCCTATCAGAAGCTTAAAAAATGGATTGATGAGAAGTCATATGGTTCGCTCAGGTTTCTTTCCTTATCAAGATTTTCCGGTTTACCCGGATGGGGACAATGGAAGGATAAGCAGAAAGCTTTTGGATCTTCCGGTGGGGCACTATTTGACTTTTTAATACATGACATCGATTTTGCTCAGTATGCACTGGGGATTCCCGATAAAATTCAAAGCACCACACTTCCCGGTAAACTAAGCAACCATGATTACATAAGTGCATTCTGGGAGTACCAAAAATCCGGATTGAAGGTGAAAGTGGAGGGTGGAAACACATTTCATACTTCGTTTCCATTCCAGGCCGGATATATGGCAAATTTTGATCATGCAAGCATTTTTTATTCTACCCTAAAACCGGAAATTATCCAGGTAGCAACGGATGGGGATATTATAAATATTCCGGTTCAGGAAAATGTGGACGGGTTCTATCGTGAGATAGATTATTTTTATAAATGTATCGAAAATAAGGTGACTCCGGATCTATGTCTGCCGGAATCCTCCCTGGAAACAATTAAATTGTGCTACAAGCATTTAGACTAAAAAATTTATCATCGAGAAAACATTAGTGATACCATAATACTTTAACAAGGACATTTACAATGGAAGATATAAAACAGCAACTTGCGATAAACGGCGGTGAAAAAACGCTGAATAAGAAATTCCCATGGCCAATATTTGATCAGACTGATCTGGAGGCCATTGGAGAGGTAGCAAAATCAGGAGCATGGGGCAATCCGGATTGCGCCGGACTGGTCGAGCAGTTTGAAAGGGAATATGCTGATTATTGTGGCAGCAAGTATGCCATAACTTGTGTCAATGGTTCGGTGGCTTTGCGCCTGGCATTGATTGCCTGTGGGGTTAAGCCGGGAGATGAAGTGATTGTACCACCCTATACATTTATTGCAACGGCCTCCATCGTCCTGGAAGCTAATTGTGTGCCGGTCTTTGTTGATATACATCCGGAAACCTATAATATGGATCCGGACGAAATTGAGAAGGCAATTACGCCAAAAACAAAGGTTATCATTCCGGTTCATTTTGCCGGTCAGGCATGTGACATGGATGCAATAATGGAAATTGCACAAAAACACCATCTGAGAGTAATAGAAGATGCTGCTCATGCTCATGGTGGAGAATATAAAGGAAAAAAACTGGGCAGTATTGGTGATGCCGGCTGTTTCAGCTTTCAGTCCTCAAAAAATCTCACCAGTGGGGAAGGAGGAATCGTTGTGACAGATGACGAAAAATTGTATAACATGATGAATTCCTTGCGCAATGTGGGCCGTGTGAAGGACGGAATGTGGTACGAACATCATAATCCCGGGTGCAACTACAGGATCACCCAGCTTCAGGCAGCTTTGCTTTTAAAACAGTTGTCTCGTCTGGAGGACCAAACGCAAAGACGGGATGAAAACGGTCGTTATCTTAATTCTTTATTGGAAAAGATAGATGGGATCCAGCCATTGACAAGAGGTCATGGAGAAACGCTTCACACCTATCATCTCTATATTTTTAAGTATGATAAATCAAAATTCAATAATCTTTCCAAGCGCGAATTTACCGACATGTTGGCCGCGGAAGGGGTCCCTTCCTTCATGGGATATCCGCAACCTCTTTATAAGCAACCTCTTTTTCAGAAGAAAAATTTTATGTGCTATGCGATTCCGGAGGAAGTTGACTACACAGAAGTATGCTGCCCTGAAACGGAAAAAGCATGCTATGAAGATGCTGTCTGGATTATGCAAAATACCATGCTCGGTACAAAGGAAGATATGGATTTGATCGCTCTGGCAATACGTAAAATTCAGGAGGCAGTAAATGACTGATCAAAATTAACCCATTCAATAAAAGGATGTTAGGCAGAAAAGATTGAATGTGAATGAAGGACCTTTTCCCACTGCAAGGTATCGTCACGGTTCTTAATACCCCGTTTAATCATCGGAATAAGATAGATTTTTCCGCTTTAGCAAGGAATATCCATCAGGCGCTTCAAGCTGGAGTGGTGGGATTTTTACTGCCTGCAATGGCATCAGAAGTTCATTCTCTTTCAAAAAAAGAGAAGCTTGGCATGCTGGAAGTCGCCCTGGAAACGGTGAATGGAACGGTGCCGGTTTTTGCCGGAACGGCTTCATATACACTTTCAGATTCCAGGGATATGATTAAGGCGTACCAGGGTTTAGGTTGTGAACATTTCCTGATCCAGTTGCCTTATCAGTCAGATATTCAATTCAAGTCGGATTTTCTAAAGCTTGTTGAATCAGACCCGAAGGTGGTTATGCTTCAGGACTGGGATTTTACCGGTTATGGATTGCCTGATGAGCTCATTTTAGAACTTTTTGAGCAGGTTCCCGCTTTTCGATGCCTGAAGATTGAAACAGTCCCGGCCAGTTTAAAATATTCGAAAATATTAAAGCTGACAGACGGAAAGCTCCATGTTAGCGGAGGCTGGGCGGTTGCTCAAATGATGGAAGCGCTCCAACGTGGGGTTCATGCCTTCATGCCAACAGGAATGCATTGGATCTATTGCACAATTTTCAGGGAGTACAGCCAGGGTAACCATGTAAAGGCAAAGTCTTTGTTTAATGAGATTTTACCGGTGCTGGCTTTTTCCAACCAACATCTTGATATCTCTATCCTGTTTTTCAAAAGGTTGTTATGGAGGCAGGGGGTATATCCGACGGCGCATGTCCGGCAGCCAAAAATGGCATTTGATACCATACAGGAACAAATCGCTGATGAATTGATAGATAAGGTTGTGCATCTGGAGGAAGACATCCAAAGGGGAGTATAAAATTACAGTCAAAAGGAATCAAACTATGTGAGTCGATGGAAAGCTCACATTTTGACTTGAATTATACCATTATTCTCCTCTTGAGAGGAGATTCAGAGGTGTATTATTTAAAAACTACATAATTCAAGTCAAAATTTCATCAATCTCAAAGTTAAAAGTGATTATCCTAAAGACGAAGCAGACTGTATTTGTCTCCATTTAGATTTTTTTACAATAGCCTACATCGGCAATAACATGGTAATACAACTAGAATGTGAATTTTAAATCCAAGAAAAAAATATGAGCTCCCAACAATTTCCACAAAGAAGATTTTTGATCAGCCTATTGCTTATCAGCCTGATATTCAATTTTCTACTTACTTACGGACAGTCGGACGAAAAATTCTGGAAACCCATCGCTGACGATGTTTATTTACAGGAAATTGCCCATAAAGTTTATAGTGAAAAACCAATCACCGGTGTTGGAGTTTCCAATGATCAGGTTTTTGTCATCATAGACCATCAGATCCAAAAACTCAATGGAGACCATTTCGAATCTGTTAGCAATACTCTTCAAAATGTTGACAGACTTGTAACGCTCAATGGCGATCTCTGGGCATTGACCCAAGATGGTTCCTACCGGTTCAATGGCAAGAAATGGGAAAAGGTCGGTGACCAATATTTTGTGGATATGTGCCTGCACCTGGGTGCACTGCATGCTGCTACAAGCAACGAAATTTTCAAGCTGGTGAATGACAAGTTCATTTCCATAAAACCGGAAGGTGGATATTACAACAGCGATGTTACCATGTTGATGGAGGATGGCACTCAATTACATGCTGATCCTGTTGAATTGGGACCGATTGCAAGGATTCAATCCTATGCAGGTACGTTGCATATCTTGCGACCTGGTGAATTGGTACAGTTTGACGGCAAGATCGTCAACACAGATTTTATTGATTGGGGAAGACTGCCATCCGGAAACACCAGGGACATGCTAAGCTTTGGTAGTCGTTTATTTATTACGACTGACCGCGGATTAGGGGAATTGCGTGGCGCTACATTGAACACCATTAAAGGAGAAAATGGATTGCCTGTAGAAAATACAACTTCACTCACCAGGGGATTTGACAATGACTTGTGGATTGGCACAGAAAGAGGAGCAGTGAGAATGCTGGACAATGATTGGCAATATTTTGGCGCTGAACATTGGCTGCCCAACAACAAGGTGAATGACATAGCTGTCGCGGATAAAAACGTTTATATAGCCACTGACGGTGGTTTGGGTATTATCGAGTATCAGGAATATACCCTTCAGAAAAAGGCCGCTTATTATGAAAGGCACATCCAGGAATGGGGTCACAAACGTTTGGGATTCATTCAAACAGTTTTTTATAAGGATGGGGAATGGATCCGTGAGGTGAGCGATAACGATGGCGCTCATACTGCCACCTACCTGGCAGCCATGTGTTACAAGTACAAAGTTACTGGCGATGAGGATGCAAGGGCTGCTGCGGTCGATGCGTTTGAGGCAATGATCTGGCTCGACAGGATCACACCAATTGATGGATTTATCGCCCGATCGATCTATTCCGTAAAAGGAGACAAAGGAGGAATGGGTCGTCACGGTTCCGGGGGTCTGCCTGCTAAATGGTACGCTACAGAAGATGGTGAATGGTATTGGAAGGGTGACACATCTTCGGATGAAGTCATCGCACATTTTTATTCAGTGGCACTCTTTCATGACCTTGTGGCCGAGGGTAGGGAAAAGGAGCTGGCGAAAGAACATTTGACGAGAATGGCCTCTTATATTATGGAAAATGGTTGGGTAGTGATCGATATGGATGGCAAGCCCACGCGCTGGGGACGATGGAACCCGGAATACCTGCTCCGACCTTATGGTTACAACGATCGTGGTGTGAATGGATTGGAGGCTCTGGCATTTATTCAGGCAGCCTATGCGGTTTCGGGAGATGAGAAGTTCCGCGATGGATATCAGCAGCTGGTTGAATGGGGATACCTGACAAATACTTTGCGACAAAAAAATACCTTCCCGCCCTCTACACTGGCCCCTTGGGACGACAACCTTGCATTTGAGGCATACAATACAATTCTCCGATATACGGATGATCCGAAGGAAAAATCCTTTTTATTGAGAAGCCTGGAGCGTAGCTATGAGATCAAGAGAATGGAGCACATACCATGGTTTAATTATACGTATGGCGCTTTTACGAACAATGACTTTGATAATGAAAAGTGCATCAAGCATCTTCGTGCATGGACATTGGATTGTATCGAGTATGATTTTAGTAACTCGCATCGTGATGATCTCCATGTAGAAAGTGGATATACGTCCTATGAAGGTGGAGTAAAGGCCATTTCACCACGTGAACAAGCTGTGATGAGAGGAAGCAGGCCGGCAACAACGCTCGATGGTGGGGCAGGTGGCCGAAGGGTGATGGAGCCAACGGGATTTTTAAGGGATTACTGGATGGGAAGATATCACGGATTTATAGAAGCCCCCGCTGCTACGGATAAGTCTTTGCTTTCGGTTGAGCCAAGAAATAAAGATTTCGGTGCTGCTCCGTACAAAGGGCCTGGAAGGCCGGATTTCTAGGATATGCAGAGTGAATAAGACATTGATTTAGACTTATAATTAAATAGGGAAGAAGATATTGATTTGAGCTAATCCCAAATTTAAGTATTGTCAACTTCACTTCATTTTGAATAAGGCGTTCCAGTTAAGGAATTGATCCTTCTGATTGAAAGAGGCTCATCAGAATAAGGAACTCTCATATATTCTTTTGTAAGGACTGGGTTTCAAGCAAGGGTAGTTAAAAACAATTTGCCTTACTATGAATTTTCTCTTTAAGGAGCTTGTTTTTTAGCACAGTTCATTGCGAACGCAGCCTGCGTAGGGAGATGGCGTGGGTGCGAAGTGCGGCAATCTCGTTTTAGACAGTACAAATGTTTTTTGCCAAATAAAACCTTAATGCAAGATTAACGAGATTGCCACACTCCTCCGCCAGTTGGCGGATCCGTTCGCAATGACGCCGTGGAGTCGGTTGTCGTTTTTCATAGTTTTTATGTAATGAAACTTATCATAGTTCAGACATTATTCCTTTCTTTTTCCTCCTTCCAACCAGGTCCCGATTTGTTCATCCCTTCCTTGTCTCGGTCGGACGACCAACTCTCGCAAACATCCGCACAATCCAGTGGTCGGATAAAGAACGTCACATTCATGAAATCAATCCAGTCATCCCTCCTCCGCAAATGCTACGGCGGGCAGGCCCCAAATCCTACAAATCCCAATTCAGACAGTGAGGGAGTATTATATGTTTGTAATCATTTTCATGGTGGTGGTTTGTCGGGGGACAAACCACGGTTTCGGATGAAGAAAGTCAAATTAATGAAACCAATCCAGTCATCCATCAATCCAAAAAATCCAAATACAGACAGTGAAGGAATATTATCCGTTTGAAATCATTTTCATGATTGTGGTGGTTTGCGCCGAAGGCATGGCTTCGCCATCGGGGGACAAACCACGGTTTCGGGGGACAAGCCACGAACTTTCAGAATTAATCCGGGTAGTGGATTGTATTAGCCATTCAATACAATCCACCACCCGGTATTTCCGATCTAAATCTTTACCTTACTCTTAAGATTGATTCCCTGAATATTAATCTGAAGCTCATCGCCCTGCAGATCCTTTTCATAGAATTTCAGACTTACAGTTTTGCTTTCGCCTGGAGGAAGAGAAATATAATTATCACTCCAGAATACCGGCAGGATGGATGATCCGTCAGATTTTTTTACGGCCATCATCTCCATGAAAAAGGCCAGGTTTTCAGATGGATTGTCAATGGTGACTGTTACTTCCCATTCGTCACCTTGCTTCACTATTTCTTTTTCTGCCTGTATGTCAATCTTTTGCATGGTATTGATTCCGGTAAAATCAGCATATTGCTTTTGCGGGGTATAAAACCAGAAATACTGTTCCCAATCCAGGAGGTCTTTTTGAGTAGCCAACCAGTAAAAATTATCAGCCACCAATTCACCGGATCCGTTTTTTAGTTTTAGATCCAGGAAGTAAACTTCCTTTGTTCCTTTTAATTCAGGCAGGGTCATCAACGATTTATACTCATTTTCTCCCAGGCTGACAGGGTAATTTTCATTAAAGATTAATTGGGAATTGACGTCATAGATCCTGATCTCACCCTGGTAATTTTCTATTCCTTCGGTCGCGTCATTGCTGGCATACACCTCGTTGTTATCATAGTTGTAAATCAACGTAGCAGGTTGAGAGGCTTTTTGCGTGCCAAAATATGCGCCCGTTGGCATAAGATAATAATCGTACAATTGCCAGTAAAATTCAGGCCATGGAGAATTAAGCATCCATTGCACCACTCCGGTGGATACGTCCCTGTTGATAACAAAAGCTTCAAACATCGGTCGCATGGCCTCATAATTCATCAGTTGTGCTTTCAGCGCCAGCTCTTCCAGGTCAGCGGGTTTTCCATATTTATTGTCAAGGGCTTTCATGTAAACTCCTACGGAATTGAAATCTTTTCTTCCTGAGTGATAATTCCACATATCATTCATAGGTGGCCATAGATCTTCCTGTGGGATCATTTTTTTAATGCTTTCTATAGGTGGGATCTGAGGGCCGGGGCCGGTTTCAGAATTATATCCAAAAGCGCCGCCAAGCTTTGTGTCTTCATACCAGTAGACCGGGGGTACATATTCGTACGGACCATTCATTTTCATCCCGGAAGGACCTGAAAGGGTACTTTCAAATTCCCCTGCTGAAACCAAAAGGGACCTGTCTGCGTCAAATTTGGTCAGCGTATTTTGATATTTTTGTTCCAGGCTTGGTTTGGGCATTGCATCACTTCCTACTGCCCAGCAAACGATGGAAGGGTGATTTCTCAGCCATTTTACCTGATCCCTGAAATAAGTGGAAAGCAGGTTTTCTTCTTCCTCGCTGATCTTAACTCCATAAATTTCAGTTCCTTCTGCAATCGATAGATTTTCATCTCCTTCGGCAATAACAAGTTCCAATCCAAGGTAATCGGGCCATTCCCACTGGCAGCTCCATCCAACCATCAGCATGATACCGTTCTGATCACACAGATCATAAATGTGATGGTTATTGCCCCAAATCCCTTCAAACCGGAGCGCGTTCATATTCATTTCTTTCACATACCTGATCTGGGCAGCGTCTTTTTCAGGCATGTATCGCAAGAAAAGATCATCTACCCAGCCGCCACTTTTTTGCAGCACTTCACGGCCATTTACCTTGTATCCACGAACTCCAGAATCATTGAGGTAGGTCTCCACTTCCCTGATCCCAAAATTTACTACCTGTTCATCCAGCAATATGTTTCCGTCTAAAACCTGGAGTTTAAGTTGGTGCATATTGGGTTCGCCAAGTCCGTTTGGCCACCATAGTTTTGGATGTTGGATAACCAATTCCTTGAATTCATCAGGTGTGAGTGAAAACTCCATTGATTGAGTCGGGTCAAGTGATATTTCTTTTGAGATCTTTATATCCCTAAAGGAAGCCTCGACAGAAATTGTTTTTTTAGCTTGACCGAAGTTCGTAAGTTCTCCGCCAATTTTAAGTTGTGCCTCATCCAGGGTTTCTGTGTTTACATCGGTCGTTACATAAGGAAAATCCAATGTCACCTTACCACTTCTTTTCAGGCGCACCTCACGATAGATACCCATATAATTGTCCGGTGGTGTTGGAGCCCAATCCACGAATCCCATATAAAAATCCCTGGCTTTGGGTGGTATGATCTCAAAGGCAAGAATATTCGAAGCTTGCACTGAGTTGGTAATATCTATATTAAACTGACGGAATGCTCCGAATAGGGTGTCTTGAGAGGCAATTTGCTGACCATTCAGCCATATATTGGCCCGATAATTTATTCCATCGACAAATAGACGTAATTCTTCAAGGTCAGAATTGAAATTATCCAATGAAAATTCTTTCCTGAACCACCAGGTGTTCTCAAAAGGTTCTCGTGGTATTTTAGCAAGGTTGTCCCCGAAAAAGGGATCCTTATGTACGCCGGCCTCAACGAGAGCTCCCAAAACCGTGGTGGGCACTGTGGCACCAACCCAGCTAGATGATGTGGTGTGTTCAGTTGTTAATTTTTTACCATCGGCGGCTACCTCAGCACTTGAGCTGATTTTCCAGCCTTCCGTCAATATTAATTCTTCTATCGCCGGTTTTTCTGTACAAGAGCTTATTAAAAGTGCTAATGCAACTAACGAAAATGCTTGAGTTTTGAATTTTTGAAATATTCCTTTCATTGAAATTTAAATATTGAGATCATTAAAAACTTTATCTGGCACAATCAAAAATGGGCATAAGAATGCCATATTATTTATGATTGGGCTTATTTTTCCATAACATCTGAACCGGAAGATTGACATCTTCACGGCTAAATAATTTTTTCACACTCATTTATCTATCAGGTATTTTTTCCTGTATTCTGATGGGGTACATCCCTTTATCTGTCGAAACTGACGGGCAATATTCTTGCTGTCGCTAAGTCCGAGGTCCATGGCTATTTCAAATACGGACAAATCTGTTTCCAACAGTTTTTGTGTAAATTTTTCAATTCTTAGATTAAAAATGTATTCATATACCGGATAACCGGTCACCTGGGAAAATCTCTTTTCCAAAGACCTTCTGGATAACGGGACCTGTTGTAATACATCCTTTACCTTGAGGTTGTTTTTTAAATTGCTGTGAATGTATTTAAGCGCTTGTCCTATATACTCATCTTTAGCGGCATATATATCTGTTGAGTTCCTGGTTACAATCTGGGTGGGCTCCACAACAATGTCGTAATACTGCCGGTTTTTGGATTTAATCATGGTGTGGAGAAGTCTTGCTGCTTCGTATCCGGCTTTCTCGGTATCAAGGCCAACACTTGAAAGGGGAGGGTCTGACAAGTTGCACAACATTTCATCATTATCTACCCCCAAAACGGCTACTTCTTCAGGAATACGGATATTTATTAACCTGCAAGCTTCAGTTATATGCATTGCCTGATTGTCGTCACAAGCCATGAGCGCAATGGGTTTGGGAAGCGATTTCAACCATTTGCTCAATGCCGAAGGCTTGTAATACCACAATTCACGTGATTTAAACTTTCGGGTATGTTCGAAATTATGAACTTCATACCCTTCCTCATTTACCCGTTTTTCGAAACCTTCTGAACGCTCCCTTGACCACACAATGTTTTTAAAGCCATAGTATGCAAAATTCTCAAAGCCTTTTTTGAGGAAATATTCTGCGCCCATTCGTCCGGTTTTGAAATAATCACCGGTGATATTTGGAATATTGTTATGACGTTCCTTAAAATCCTGACCCACAACCGATATTCCTTCCCTGACCAGTTTTTCTACATTGGAATTATTGTAAAACTGACCTAGTATTCCATTTGCTTTCCACTCTTTTGCCCATTTCAGAATGCCATCCATCCCTTTTGTTTCACGGTAATATCCGGGCATACGGCAAAACACCCAGGGGCCATATTTCTGTGAATACCTTGTAACACCTTTTAACAGGCTGGTTCCGTATTCTTCTCCGAAATCTGTGAGCAGAATAATTTTAATCATAAGGTTAATAATCACGTTGTGAAAAATCGGATAAAAACATTTATTTGATAGTGACCCACCCCTTCACCCCTCCAAGGAGGGGAATAGTGGTGTTTTCATCATATTTTTCAATAGACATAAACTATTATTTAGTACAACGGCTTAAATTACCATTAACTTTCCTGTTTAAAAAGATCTTTTAGGCTCGTTATGGTTTTGTTGTTCACCAATGGTTTTGCCCAGAATGTGATGCTCAGAATGTATCCAAGTGTAACAAAAATGAACATCATTCCTACTTTCAGAGAGAAAATATCGCTGATGCCTCCGATAAGAATTTGAACGATTGCACCTCCGGCAATACCTGTCATCAGGATACCGGCAAAGGATCCGTGATGCCTGTCAACTGAATTAAGTCCAAGAGAAACGATCACCGGATACATGACGGAAAGGAAGAAACCGGAAATTGGCAGCGCCCATAGAGAAATGTCAGCACTTCCAAACAATCCTGCAAATACACAAACCATGGCAAGGATCGTGAACCAGCGCAATATCTTCTTGCTGTCGAATAGTTTCATTAGAATCAAACCCAAAACTCCCCCAATTGTCATCAATCCCCAGAAATAGGATACTGCATCAGCGCCCGTCGTGTCTGTATCGAAGCCATGGTAATTACCGAGGAATTTTGACATCCAGTAGGATATTCCCTGTTCTGTACCTACATAGCAGAAGATTCCCAGGAAATACAAGATGACAAATTTATTCTTGAATAGTTCCATGTAGCTTTCTTTTGAACCTGCCCTTTCATCTTCCTGAAGCTCCACTTTTGGGAATTTTACCAAAATGATAATAACCATCATAAGGACACTGAATAAAGCAAACATCCAATAAACCGATACCCATGAAAGAGCTTCTGGAACCAGGTTTGTCATCAGGCCAATAAATGGTTTTTCGATATTTCCTTTATCAATATTGGTCACCAGGTAGGTGTACATCTGTGGGCTGATAAATGATGCAAGCCCAAAAACCAATTGTGCCAATACTGAATTGAAAGCAAAATTCTCTGTTCCTCCTGAAACCCGCAATAAAGGATTAATGACTACCTGCAAGGCTGCCATCCCTGTCCCGATGGTAAAGAGAGAGACGACAAAAACATTGAACTTGGGAAACAGGGCAAACATCAATGCTCCGGCAAAAGCAAAAACAAATGCCAGTATCATCATTTTCTTTTCACCCCATTTCTCTACCAGCAAGCCGGAAGGGATGGACATGATACCATAAGCAATGAAAAAAGCAAATGGTAAAAATCCCGCCATGGTCTCCGTAAGGGTATAGCTCGAAGAAACATTGGGGTTTAATGCCCCAAGAATATTGGTAAGAAAGGAAATGACAAAAAAGGTGAGAAGGATCAGGAAAACTATGATGTAACTCTTTTTCATTTTGGTAAAGATATTTTTAGTTAAAAAAGACAGTAATGAACAGTTAATTTAATATGATTTCTACGCTTTCATCCACCAATGAAGAAGCTCCCAACATAGAAACATTTTCAACTTCAGATGGACAAATCTTTAGATTATCGACAGATTTGGGAAAATGAGTATTTCGCAGGGTCTTATGCATTTGATCTTTGAAATAAGGGAATGCATTGGATATTGACCCTCCCAGAATAATGATTTCCGGATCGTAAGTGTACATGACAGATTTCATAGCCACGCCCATATGATGGCCGAATTGGTTCCAGATTTTCAGTGCTGCCGGATCGTTTTTTTCAGCCTTTTGAAAAGCTTCATAGCCCGTTGTTTGATGAAAATCCTGAAAGAAATTGGAGCTGCAATAATATTCAAGGTCGTGATCAAGGTATGGAAGGTATCCTATCTCTCCAGCACCGCAATTAGAGCCGCTGTATAGCTTGTTGTTGAGAATAACCCCCGCGCCAATACCTGTTCCGATGGTTATGCCAACAATATTTTTATACCTCTTTGCAATTCCAAAGTTTTTCTCACCGAGCACAAAGCAGTTGACATCATTATTAATATATACCGGGACACCAAATTGCTTTTCAAGTATGTCTTTTAAAGGGACTTCTTTCCACGATGGGATATTAACAACATCATATACAATTCCCTTTTCACGATCAACAACAGATGGCACTCCAATACCGATACCTTTCACATTTGGGTCATTAACAGAAGTGATAAGTGATTTTAATTGATCAAGCGTACTTTCAAGATTTTCCTTTTCCCGAAGAGGGATTTCTTTCATCCTGACGATTTGATGATTGTTAATCAAACATGCTCTGATATTTGTCCCGCCTAAGTCTACTCCGATTTTCATTTCTGGTTATTTTTTCTAAGCCTATCGGCAAAATTTCATCAATAATACTTCGGATTTAAAAATAATGACTACGCAATTTGCGCATTATTTACCATAAACTGCGTAAACGGGTTTTGAGGAAGTTTTTACTCTGTCTGATTTTTTGGAAGTTAGAAGATTCCTTGTGTGATTGTAGTCCGAAGTGAGGAGAATCAGGTAGTATAAATAAATCAGTTTTTTTCACATTAATTTTTTAGAATGTCAGAACCTGTAAACCGGTTAATCTCACTTGACGCGATGCGTGGGTTTACCATTGCTGCCATGATCCTGGTAAATTTTCCAGGAAATGGCGATCATGTTTTTGCACCGTTAAAGCATAGTGTATGGAATGGACTTACACCTACCGATGTGATTGCTCCCTTCTTTTTATTTATTGTCGGCGTTTCCATCGTACTGGCCTATACCAAAAGACTGGAAAAAGGCCTGCCGAAAAAAGATATGTACAAAAAGATCGTCATAAGATCATTTAAAATATTTGCAATTGGAATCCTATTGAATTTACTATGGGATTTCAATTTTGCTGAACTAAGGTGGACCGGAACTTTGCCAAGAATTGCTGTTGTATTTCTTGCTTGTTCAATTTTGTTTTTAAATACAGATTGGAAAAAACAGGCATGGATTGGAGGGTTTATTTTGGTGGTATATTGGCTGGCAATGACTTTGATTCCAACACCAGGAGTAGGAAAAGTGATGCTGGAACCGGGAGTGAACCTGGCAGCCTGGGTCGACAGCAAGTATTTACCCGGCACGATGTGGCAGGGAACGTGGGATCCGGAGGGTATCCTGAGCACTTTTCCTTCCATTGTATCAGGGATTACCGGTATGCTCGCAGGTTTTATCATTTTGAGTAAGCGCACCAAAGAAGTCCAGGTTATTCACCTGATGGTTCTTGGTTTTTTCATGACTTTCGCCGGATACCTGTGGGGATTGACATTTCCGGTAAATGAAAATATCTGGACCAGCTCATTTGTATTTGTTACTTCAGGAATAGCATTTATGGCTCTGGGAGCATTTCATTATCTCGTGGATATGAAAGGGTATACTCATGGTACCAAACCCGGGATTATCTTCGGTGCAAATGCGATTACAGTATATGTACTGGGCGATGTTTTGGCTGGGATCTTTTATGGAATAAAAGTAGGAGGAGAATCGTTGAACATGCATTTTTTCAATGTTTTCACAGGAATAGGTTTGGGAGAGAAATTTACGAGTATGTTGTATTCTTTGATATATGTGTGCATCACGTTCATCCCTGCATTAATCATGTATCGAAAAAGGATATTTATAAAACTTTAAGTTGACAAGTAGTTAGTTTAATTATTGGCGCGGGTTTGGTTGCAAGCAAAAGGATCAGAACCCCGGAAAGCCGCGAATAATGTCTTCGGATTTTTATCGCGGCTTTGCCATTTTTGGGATGGCTTTTGCAAACGTTATAGCGCCATTCTTTCTATTTGTAGTTGTTATTTGTTGTCTCTTTAGGCACCAGTACAGAAATCAATACTTTATTAAACTTTGATCATATTTATACTATGCAGAAATCTGGTTTGATCCTCTTACTCTCGTTTTTCATACAAACTTTAATAGTAAATGCCCAGCAACTTAGCGGGTTTGTTTTTCAGGATTTGAACAATAATTTGCTCATGGATCCGGGTGAAAAAGGACTGGCTGATATATTAGTAAGCAATGGGCGAGACATCGTGAAAACTGACGCATCAGGACAATGGAATTTATCGGTACGAGAAGATCAGGCAGTTTTTGTCATTCAGCCATCAGGTTACCGGGTTCCGCTAAATGGTTCAATGGTGCCTCAGCACTATGCTTTAGTTAAGGGATCTGAGAAAAGCATTCGGCTCCCGTTGTGGAAAGATGAAGCTGCATCCGATGATTTTGAAGCGCTATTTTTTGGAGACACCCAGGCCAGAGGTTTGAAAGAGGTGAATTTCGTGATGCATGATGTAGTGGAAGAATGCATTGGCAGTCCGGCAAAATTCGGTGTGGCCCTGGGAGATATAGTTGCTGATGATCCGGAACTATTTGATGAGATCAGCGCTGGTATCGGTCAGATCGGAATTCCCTGGTACTATGTTTTTGGCAATCACGATCATGACAAAGCTATCAATGGCAATATAGGTGCTGACGCTACTTTTGTCAGAAATTTCGGTCCATCCACCTATGCCTACGAATATGGCAAAGTGGCTTTCATCGCTTTAAACAATGTATTCTTTAAAGAGGAGGGTGGATATAAAGCTCATTTTACAGACGACCAGCTTCATTTCGTAAAGGAATATTTAAAATACCTGTCTCAAGATTACCTTATTGTCCCTATGATGCACATCCCAATGGTGGCTTGCGATAACCGGGAGAAGATGTTCCGCATCCTTGAAAACAGAGAACATACTTTATCCATCGCCGGTCATACACACGAATTGGCGAATGTATTTATAGGGGACCAATATGGGTGGAAAGGTGATCAACCTCATCACATGTTTATCAATGGGACGGTAAGTGGAAGCTGGTGGTGCGGTATCCGGGATGAATTGGGGATACCTCACGCAACGATGAATGACGGGGCGCCAAATGGTTATGCCATTATCGAATTTTCCGGAAACAAATACAATATTCGTTATAAAGCAGCGCGCAGACCTTCTGACTATCAGATGAACATTTATTTGCCGGAAGAGATTTCAAGTGAAGCGCTTGATACGACAAAGGTCCTGGTAAATGTGTTCAATGGTTCATCAAGGTCAAAAGTTGAAATGAAGGTAGGGGAAAGTGGACAGTGGATTGAACTAGCGCAGACAGTTGCAAGTGATCCTGCCAACATGGAACTGTACAGGTTAAGCGATTATCTTGATCAGGAAGTAAATGGAAAACAGCTGGATGAGGCGTTGGGTTGGAAGATGGATTATCCAAGTAAGTCAGATCATTTTTGGATTGGGAACCTACCAGGTACTCTGAAAGAAGGCACGCATAAAATGACAATCCGAACGGTTGACATGTTTGGGAATACCTTTCTGTCTCACAGAATTTTCAGGGTGTTATAATTTAAATTCGAAAAACTGTGGATGCATTTCCTTCTGGCTCCTGAATCATATTCGAGTTAAAGAAAACATAATTCGTTTTATTCGCTTTACGGTTGCCAAATAGTGGCTGCAATGTATCTTTCCGGCTTTAGATTATCCTGAAAATAATACATGGTCACCACCTTACCATCCGGTCTTTCGACTGATCTGACATACCCAATATCACGCCCTGCACCATCATCTCTTAATACAATTTCATCCGACCAGGAATTGCCATTGTCATCGCTTACTTTCGCAGCGATACGATAGGGCTCAGCACGGACGCCATAGGTAAGGCATAAGCGACCATCCTTTAATTTAATCAGGCTAGGGGGATTGCCCTCTCCAAGATCATCGATTGGTGGATTGAGAATTTGCCAGGTCTTACCCCCATCAATGCTTTTCCAGGAATCTATCCAGCGATGTGTGTCCTCTCGTCTGCGAATAGTTGTGATATACTCAGAATCAGTTAATTGAACTGTTGACGGCATGATACCAAATCCTTCTGGCTCCGGCCCGATCAGTCCTGCCAGTTCCCAGGTGATCCCACCGTCCTTTGTGATGGCACAAAAAGGCCTTCCTTCATGGTCATCCTCTTTTGAAAATGACAAAAACGCCACACAGTTCTGATGATCCTGTACAATGTAGTCTGTCCTTGCCAGGATGTCAGACCTGCCGGAAACCGTAAGGTTAAACGGACCTTTCCAGCTATGGCCGCGATCGTAAGAATAATAAAAAAGAGAGGGGCCTGTGTTATAATTTAAAAACCGGAGCGTCATGGCAAAATCGGGATGACTGAAATTAACCGGATCCACTAAATCCATAGGCTCCCCCCGGTTGGGATATTTGGGTTCCACTCCATGAAGGGAGGAACCTCTTGCAACCAGTATTCCGTCTGAGGAAGGATCTTCAATGGTCCATGTTTCTCCACCATCCATGCTTCTGGCAAACAGGGTTTGCTCAGGCTTATCGCGATCTATATTATGCATGGACGGTCCGAGATCCTTGTGAAATCCTTTGTCAAACCCGACCAGGATTTCATTGCCCCAGCTCCAGGCGCCAAAATTGGCCGGCCACCCGCTGAAACGGCCCTCTTCATAGGAAACTTCAATATGCCTGAAATCAGTCGTTGAGGGATTACTGACTTCCTTTTTTTCAGATGAAGAGGTACAGGATAAGAAAGTACCAGTTACAAGAGTTATTACCAACAATTTTTTCATTTCAGTTCTTTATATGTGTAGTTGATCAGGGCAAACGTGCTCAAAAATTTTAAACTGCAAAAAACACCATTATTCCCCTTTAGAAAGGGGTGAAGGGGTATGTCAAATCTAAAACATAGTTTTTTGCAGTTTAAAATTCAATATTCCAAAATGGCTTTTACTAGCAATGATAATCCTGCGGAATAAGTATAAAGCGAATGATTCCGACGTCTATTTTTTCTTTTTACTTAGATAGTCGCTCTTATCCTTTTCCCAGCTTTCGACCAGCTCCTGCTTATACCGCTCCTCGAAATCCAATGGCGGGAGCAGGCTTTCGGGTCCTAATTCTTTGCTTTCAATGAAGACCAATTTCCCTTTTTTATCTTTTTGAATAGTGAACTCATCATAAACCTCTCCTGTAACTGTCCTGGTAACGTAATGGATCTCAGTCGGGGAAACATCTATTTCCTGGTATAGTTGAAGGGAGGTTCCGGCTCGTTCTATCCAATCTCCAAATTGTATGGCATTTTGATAAGGGCCGGAAACAGATACTACATAAACGGGAAACTTATTGTCCATCCTGCCCCTGGCATATAGGTGTTCATGACCTGTCAAAATGATGGGTACATTGTATTTTTCATACAACTCTTTAAATTCCGGAAATCGGATGCCAGGTTTTCGGTTCCTTGCTGATGCGTCCATTGCATAATGATGTGTAATGAAAACCCAGTCTCCGGTAAATTCTTTCAATCGCTCCTCTGTCCATTTCAGGATGGTCTCCCTATCCTCGGGATACTTATACCGGCAAAGATTTAGTGAGATCACCCGAATGTTGTTGTAGTCCACATAGAAGGTTTCTTCCTTATGTCCTTCGGGTCCGTTTAACGGAAAGACGAAATTTAAACCCCAGTGTTCGGACAGGTTCTCCCCGCTTTTGGCAATCAAATGTTCATGGTTGCCGGGTGTGCCTACAATTGGGTAATTCTGGAAAGCCCAGCCACCAGTTTGGAAAAACTCGTTCCAGTTTTCTTTGTTTAAACCACCCCTGTGAACCATGTCTCCACCAAACAGCAAGAATTTAGCATTTGGTCGTGTTAATATGGCCTGGCGGATAGTCCTGCTGCCTTTTGAAACGATATCTCTCTGAACATCACCAAAATACAGAAAGGTGAAATCCTCATTATTGCCGGTAGCAGTCCTGAATTCTGCCCATTCCGACCAGAAATTTCCATTTCCAACACGATATGAATACAAAGTATTTGGCTTTAGGCCGGTGATATTGACACCATGGTAATTCCAAACGCCATCATCCGCTGGGAAAGATTCACTTTCCGCTTTGATTGAAATTATTTTGTCCTCAAAGAATGGAGTGGATTGAGCTTCCAGGTACTCCACGTAGCTTTCTTTTTGTAATTCACTCGTTCGCCAGTTAATGGATTGACTTGTCGCAGGGGAAGTTTCCCACGAAATGTTGATGTGATGAGGATATTGATATTTTGAAATATCTCCACTGGTTTTCACTATAAAACCAGTGGATATAACTATTAATAAAATGATGACAAGAACAGATAATTTACTTATAGACATAGATCTGATTTTGATTAAATATTACTTAGATATTTGAAATTCCGGGATACATCAGACTGCAAGGATCGCTTGGATATTATTTTTCAATCAATTGATGGTACAAAGCCAAATAATAGGGGAGCAGATAAAAGGTTCCCTCATGCTCGGAATATCCATTGCCTTCAGAATAAATAATTGCAAATGCGTCACGATCTAATCGAACATGTCCACGTTCATCGATAGGCAAGGCATAGGTATCCGTTCGCCAACCCATGCCGTCTTCTTGTCCGGGAGTTGGATCCTGAACGACATCCAGCCTGTGACTGTTATCAACAGGATAACCAATAAGGTCCAGCGGGATTCTCTGCAAGGTCTCCTCCATGTATTCGGTATTCAAACTGCTGCTACTGAATTTATCAAGGGCTGCCTGGGCAAACAATGGATTCTCTTTAAACAATACCTTGTCTTCAAAGTACCCATTTTCAATTTTTTCTGAAAAGGAATTTGCCAAAGCACCATATAATCCATCCCAATAGGCATTTTTCTGTTTGCTGATATGCAGCCAGGCATTTTCAAGTGCATTGCGGTACATGATGAGCAACTCAGGGTCTTTCTCATAATTCATTAATCCGTAGAGACTCATCAAGCTCAGGTTGTTGTCCCAGGGCACGGCATTTTCAGGAGGGAAAAACTCTTTGGCGTGCATTGCATTGATATGATAGTCATATTTATCGCGCAGCATTTGAGCGACTTCATCATATTTTTCATCTCCGGTCACATGACTCGCCACATTCAGGAAAGACAGCATCATCATAGAGTTGAGCCCGCGCTGTTCCCATCCCCAGACAGAATTGAAAAATTCCGGCTGAAAATTGGCCCACCGGGTAGGTTTGCCATCATGATCCACCAGACAAAACCCATGTCTGATCAGGTGATCGGTAATATCCGCAACCACCTGTCGGACATCAGCCTTTTCCTGCTCTGTTTCAGCTACCAGATCGTAAAAAATCCCATAATAAAAATAATGACCTGCAAGCTCATCCGAGCTGGTATCACATTTCCATCGATAATTTCCATCCTCACTTTTTGGGAACCGGGGATATATATCTTTCCAGAAAGGATCTTTTTGTTGGTTTCGTTTATTGTATTCTCTACTGTAATGTGCATTAACATCTTCCCTCCAATCTATAGGAATGATAACCCTGGCGGGAAATCCAGGCTCATGTGTGATATCGACCAGCCATTTACATGCATAGAAGCTTCTGACTGCCAGTTCTCGCGCTTTTTCGTCACCGGTTAATGCGTAACGGTAAGCCATGGAGGCGCCATACATGGCTGTATAAAGACCATCATTATCAGAAATATCCAGTCTTGAGGAATTTATATCATATTGAACTGGGAGATCGCTCTGGCAAACAAATCCGATTCGGTTGTGCCTCTCTTCTACCTGCTGAATAAAATAGTCCGCTTTTTCATCGTAGGTCATGCTGATCGGTGAAATTTGGCTCACACCCTTTTTGGTTGCAATCCAGGCAGTTCCCGATTCATCAACCACCATATCATTTACATAGTCATCAGGAAGCCATCTCCTGCTTGCACGATAATAGAAATAGTCGTCCCTCACCCTGATTGCTCCTTTTTCGGTGCCGAACCAAACTTCTCCATTTGGACCGGATGAGGCGCAAGTAAATTGGTTATATGGCAATCCTTCTTCTCCTGTAAAAAGCTTCCAGGATTTACCATCAAATTTTCCGACACCTTCATGCATTCCAGCCCAAAGATTGCCCTCAGTATCCACAGCCAAAGCTGCTACGTCCCTGGGATTCCAGCTATAATTTTCGTCTTGAGGTATGAGCGTTTCAAATTCATTTCCCTTTTCGTTTACCAGGTACAGGCCATTATCACAGCCAATCACGATTCCGTTCTGATAGTTCACCTGGCTCAAAAGTGCCTCGGCAGTCGGAGGGAGCATGGGTGTTTTGGGAATATCTGATTTAAGCTTCCCTTTAAATTTTTTCCAGGATTTACCGTCGAATTCCCACCATTGATCAGAGACTTGAATGAGAGGATTCCCATCCTGAAGAATGATTTTCGCTACAGTCCCTTCCGGAAGGTTTTGATTCGCTCCATGCACCAGGGCTACGTCCTGTAAAAATTCTTTGTCACTTTTTGCCTGAACCTGCAGGAACAAAAGCAGTATAAATAATAGGCTAAAAATTATTCGCATTGATGTATATTTTATCTACTAAATAATTATTGAAGAGTCGTTCTGCTCATCATTTTTTATATTCTTATCCAATGATTTTAGGATGTTCATATCAGCCCTCAGTTTTTGGCTGAAGAGCGCCATATCCGAGCTGTGTATAACGATATTCACACCTTCCTTTATCCAGTAAAGCTGACGCTCCGGCTCCAGGGAAAAATGAATTCCAACACCAAGCGTATGTTTTCTGGCCTTTTGGATAATTACCTTGACAGTTTTAATAAATTCAGGATGGTCATATTGCTCCGGAATTCCCATATTGATAGAAAGATCATGCGGGCCGATAAATACACCGTCAAGGCCTTCTATGGAAAGGAGTTTATCCAACTGCTCTACCGCTGGCACACTTTCAATGTTTGCAATGCAAAGGTTGCCATGATTGTACTTTTCAAGGTAAGATTTCAGTTCGTTTGTCGGATGGATTTTTCCATCCAGTATATTTTTAAGCTTTTCACCTTTCAGAGGGCGGTATTTTGTTGCTCCTACCAGTCCCTTTATCTCATCAACGTGCTCCAGGTATGGTGCTATGATTCCGATCGCACCATCATCTACAACCTGGCTCGCGAGGAATGGATCGGGTTTGGGAATACGCACAATGGGTGTTATACCCAAAGCCTGATAACTGCGACACATTTTTGATACCTCGGCACGATCAATGGCAATATGCTCTGTATCAATAAAAACAAAGTCCAGATCAGATCCTGCCACAATTCCGGGCCATCTTGGAGCATTGGTAGTTATGCAGGTTCCATATACCTGATGCCTCTGAAGCAATTTCTGTTTTAAATCATCTTTTTGAAAACCAGTTATCATGAGAATATTCCAGGTATTTTTAGTGTGAGATAATCTCAATAAATATACTCTCAGTGTCAGCCTAAGTACTATACAACTTTCATTAAAATTCCGTAATGCATCAACTATGTCCCTCAAAGGTGGATTTGCTACCGGCGATGATTATATTAGGCTTTGAGGAAAATCAGACGACCGATAGTCTGTTTGTCCGATAAAAGAGTATTTTGTATAAATCTGATTAGAATAAATTTAATGAAAAATCTTCCTGAAGGCTTGTGGCCGGTAATGATCACGGCATTTAAATCTGATAATACCCTCGATCTCGATGGAGTTCGCAAAATAACAGATATGTACCTTAATGCGGGCGCCTCTGGAATGTTTGCCAATTGTTTGTCCAGCGAGATGTTTCAGTTAACACGTGAAGAAAGGCTGGAGCTGACGAAAACGGTTGTTGACCATTGCAAGGATAAGGTGCCAGTCGTAGCTACGGGTTCTTTTTATCAGCAAGGAAATCAGAATGCTGAATTCATCAAAGAAATTTATGATCTGGGCGTCGAAGCTGTGATCCTGATTACCAGTGTTCTGGTAGAGCCGGAAGAAAGTGACGATATCCTCAAGCGTCGTCTGGAGGAGATCATGGCCAAAACAGGAAATATTCCATTGGGATTGTACGAATGTCCTGTGCCTTATAAGCGCGTAATCAGTCCTGATATGATGAAATGGCTGGCTGAAACCGGTAGATTCTGGTACCACAAAGATACCACTTGTGATGCGGGTGTCATCAAAAGGAAGTTAGATAAAATAAAGGGCAGTCAATTTCAATTGTATAATGCAGATACACCTTCAGCTCTGGAATCATTGCGCGATGGTGCAAAAGGCATTTCACCCATTTCCGGGAATTTCTATCCAGAGTTGTACGGTCATTTTCTCAAATTATTTTATGAAAAGAAGAACGACGAACTGGAACTTCTCAATACCCATTTGACAGCCATGGACCGCATTACCCACGATTTCTATCCATGGTCTGCAAAGTTATTTTTGGAGAAGCGTGGGATGGACATTTGTACAAATACCAGGATCCCGATGAGTAAATTGACAGTGAAAGATAAGAACATCCAGGATGCACTCCATAAATTGTTTCAGCACATCATGGTAGAATTCGGAATCGAGTCGTCCTTGTAAATAGATACAAATGGTTTTCAATAAATTTTTTTAACCCAAAATTTCAAAAAGTGAAAGTACTGGACCTGATAGTCTTTTTTGTTTATATGGTTGGTGTTACGGCATTTGGAAGTTCATTCTACCGAAAGAATAAATCAGCTGCTGCGTTTACATTGGGCAACAGCGCCATTCCGGGATGGGTGGTAACCATGTCTATATTTGCCACCTTTGTGAGCAGCATAAGTTTTTTGGCGTTGCCTGGAAATGCCTATCAGTCCAACTGGAATGCCTTTGTTTTTAGCCTTTCCATTCCTTTTGCTTCCATACTTGCAGTAAAGGTATTTGTACCACTATATAGAAAAGCTAATAGTCCATCGGCCTATACCTATCTTGAGACCCGCTTTGGGCCTTGGGCGAGGATCTATGCTTCAGCCTGCTATTTGCTTACTCAGATTATGCGAATGGGCACCATATTGTATCTGTTGGCATTGCCGGTAAATGTCATGTTCGGATGGAATATTGTCATCATAATTGTCGTGACCGGCCTGGCTGTTATGATATATTCATTGCTTGGTGGTATTCAGGCGGTAGTGTGGACAGACGCCATTCAGGGGATTATCATGATATCAGGGGCGGTTCTTTGCCTGTTGTACATTATGTTTTCCATGCCGGAGGGTGCTGGCCAGGTGTTTGAAATTGCCAGTGAGCATCATAAATTCAGCTTGGGAAGTTTCAGCCTTAGCCTCAAAGAATCCACCTTTTGGGTTGTATTGATCTATGGAATATTCATTAATCTTCAGAATTACGGGATTGATCAAAACTATGTGCAGCGGTATATGGCGTCGAAATCAGATCGTGAGGCTAAACGTTCGGCATTCTTCGGAGGCATGTTATACATTCCGGTTTCATTGGTGTTTTTTCTGATTGGAACGGCCCTCTATACATACTATACTGCACAACCTGACGCTTTACCTGCTGAATTACAAAGTACGGAAATGAGTGACAGGATATTCCCGTTTTTTATCGTCAATAATTTACCGGCAGGTTTTACCGGCTTGTTGATTGCTTCAATATTTGCCGCTGGAATGAGCACCATCTCTACCAGCATCAACAGCGGATCGACGGTTATTCTCACCGACTATTATAAGCGATATGCAAAAAAGGAAGTTACTGAAAAGGATTCGATGAAAGTACTCTATATTTCCTCCTTGACATTCAGTATCATAGGTATCATCATTGGTGTGGCCATGATCAATGTACAAAGTGCATTGGACGCCTGGTGGAAGCTGGCCTCAGTTTTCAGTGGAGGCATGCTGGGATTATTTCTTCTGGGAGCTTTTGTAAAGACAGTTAATGTAAAAGCCACCATTGTTGGTGTGATACTGGGATTGGCAGCCATTTTGTGGCTGAGTTTATCCCCGATGGCATTTACAGAGGAACCCTTGATAAATTTTGCCAGTCCATTCCATACCTATCTTACAATCGTTATTGGTACTTTGATCATATTCTTCACCGGATTTTTAGCTACAATCTGGAAAAAGAAAGTTTAATTGACTGCTAAAATCAATTATAATAAGGCATCTCAAAGTTAAATGCAGTTCACTTCATTGTGGTTGGTGGTTCTGAATATCCGGAGTTGGATATAAGCTCACGCAATTTTGAATTGAAATATTTCTATTTTCTCCTCCCAAAAGGAGTTAGCGGGTATTTGGAAAAAACCTATTTCAGGTTAATAATCAGGTTGTGAAAAATCAGGTAAAAACATCTTTTCAATAGAAACCCACCCCCTTCACTTGGAGGGAATAGCGGTGTTTTAATCTGATTTTTCAATAGACAGAAACTATTAATCAGCCCAACGGGTTGAATTAATCCTTGATTATCCACACCTCAGAAACCTGGGCTCCTCGTTCAGCCTCGCCACAGGTCCAGGAGAATGTAACTTTGCCATCTTTTAATGCATCTTTCGGAATTGGGAATTCATAAATAGGCTGGACACCGGTTTGGATAAAATCATGAACCATGACCCCATCAGCCATCAATTTCATCCGGGATCTGAACCTACCGGTATACGCCACCCTTAGCGTATATGAGCTCTCCGGATCAAGATTGTCGTAGGCGATTTCGAGAGGTTGATCGTAGAGTGCAGTGACCTGGTTCATCCAGGCCATGGGTGAGGCATCACCTTCGAATCCACTGGCAGTAATTTCATGTACCCATTCCTTACCCTGCAAGCCAATGCCAAAGCTCACACGGGGAGTCTTTAGGTTACCGGGATCATTGGCTACATCATGGTGAAACTTTACTTTCTCCCAACCGGATGAAGCGCCAAAATTGTCATAAAATCCACCAGGGCCAGGATTTGTTCTTGAAAGGATACCTTCTATCAACTTTATTTTTTCTTCTTCACTTTCGGTTTTTTCGGCTTTTGATAATTGAGAGTAGATCCACGCAATGTCATTGAGAGGATTATCAATATTATCCAGAAAGTTGCCTCTGCCGCCCATGGCGCCATGTTTTTTTACGGTTAACTGAGCGCCAATGTTTTCATATAAGTCATCCGCTAACTGTTCGCATTGTAATTTTAACTGAGAGTCTATTGGGTTTTCCCAGGCTTGCGCCAAAACGGCTTTGCACGAAGCTATTCCTTGTCCGGTGCCTTTTTCTGAATAGGTTCCAAGTTCCTCTCTGGCTTTCTGCTCCAGCCATGTTTCATAAATAAATCTTTTTTGAATATAGGCATCAAAATACGCTCTGATCAGACCCATCTGATACCTGAAATTTCTTTGCATGTCAGGAGTAGCTCTTTTCTCAATTTCCTGCCACTGCATAAGCGTTTTTTGTACAGATTCATTCGTTAAAAGTGGCCCTTCAATATTCTTTTCCAATGCTATGATTCCCTGGGCTATTTCTTCCGACTGGTCAGGCGAAATGAATAAACGTGCATAATCCCGTAATGTCTCGATTACAGATGTTTCCGGATCCCAGTCCAGATCACTCCAGATAAACTTATTAACGTCATCATTCGTCCCTTCAGAGTAGGAGAGGCTACCATTTGCATATTGGTCCAGAGCATTATGGATCATTTTTTGGTCGGTGGGTCTTGGATTGATGCACTCCCTTCCGAGGGTGATTGCCCATGCGAGATCCCATCGCGGAATTGGATACTGAGAACTCAAACTGTGAGTGATATCCGGATACCTTCGGATAGGAATTTCTTTGTCTACTATGTCCCTGATTTCGTCTATTGGTATTTTCACCCATGGACCGAATACTACTCCTCCCAACCAAGACGGTCTGTTGTTGATATGCTCGAAAAAGGTGTTCAACCAGGATTTTGTAGGCCTGAACACCTGGGGTGACAACCAGATTTTGGCATCAGGATGATACTGGTGGAGTATTTCTGCCACCTGGTTCATCCAGGTAAAAAGTATATCGGGTTCCTGGTCGCCAGGATCACCTCCCGGAACGAAGAGATGATCCAACCTTGGAATCGCTGAAAACACTTCATGTCTCTCTGTTATTTCCTTCTTAATCGAGTCAGGATGCTGATAATCAGAACCCATATTCGGATACCACATCCACACATCCAGGTCATATTCATCACAGATTTTTGATTGCTCATTGATCATTTCAATCGCCGGAATTTGCATGTGTTGGCTGGTAAAATCATCATCGGTACGCGGAGGCATAATTTCAATGCTATTGGCTCCGAATATTGCCAGATCACGGATGTATTGGTCAAACTGGTCCACTGACCAGGCATCATAGCTGTTTGTTTTTGGTCTGTATCCCAGCTGGTGACCTCTTATTTCATACTTCGGAGAGGTAGTAATTTCAAGGTTACCAGGCACAAGAATTTCATTTTGCCTGAGTTCCATTTTTCTTAACAATTTTCCCACTCCATACAAAGCTCCCCGTCGGGTCTTTGCGAAAATGATGACCTTTTCTTCAGATGGCAAAACCATCAGATGGTACCCTTCCTGATTGATGGTTTTATCTGTGTTTAAACTGGAAACATATTTGTCTGGTAATGAGTTAAATCCATTTTCAAGTACGATGATAATTTGTGGGCCTTTATCTTTCACTTTTTTTGTGGTACTTACCAGAATACCACTCCGTTTCTGTATTTCTTCCTGAAGAACCTGGATCACCTTCTGCAACTCTTTGGAATCCGCACGGGATGCATATATGGAGCTACCCGAAAAATCAATCATACCGTCCGCGAGCGATATTGTTGAAATTTGCAATATTATAAAGGCGAAAGTCAGTACAAATTTTACACTAAACGTATTTGCAAATGAATGGTATAAATTGTTGAATTTTATCCTGTAAAAAACGCCATTAGTCCCCTTTTGAAAGGGGTGAAGGGGTATGTTAAAGATAAATAGAAGTTTTTGACAGGATAAAATTTTTAAATGTGTTCGCATTGGGACCAATTTGGTGCAAAAGGTGGTTTTCATTTCTGAATCGTTTTTAATCTAAATGAATGAGGAAAATTTGTTTTGTCTGGTTTTCCGAATTTCGGGGTACCAAATAGTTATAGGCGATCATGGATCCATCGTGTGAAATGACCAGGTCAGCGGGAGGTTGGTTTGTCGGTTTTGTTAATGTTGTGAATGTTTCTTTTCCCACCTCTTTCATGACAATGCTGTTATTCCACACGTAGAAAAATCTCTTTCCATCCGGATGCCACCTTGCGCCACTTTGAACCTCAGAGTTGTGATGCGTTTGCTGAACAGGCTCGCCTCCGACTGACGATATGGTAAATATTTGCCTGATCCCCTGGTCATCAAGTGCCCGGAAAGCGAGTAAACTACCATCGGGAGTACTTCTCACAACACCCGTGCATCCCGGGAACTGTGATTTTGCCGTGTATGTCAGTCTTCGCTGATGTGTTCCTGCCGGTGGAGAAGGCATATTAACAGGTGTTCCTTCCAGCGGCCCATTATTGCCCGGAACTGTGATGTCTTCCGGGATATCGACAACAAATACTTCATCAACATCATTTCCGTTGATATCTTTTACAGTGCCGATAAACGCTCTGGCAATTTGCTTACGGCCAGATTCATCCACGTATCCGGAAGTTCCGACCCAGCTGTCTCCGGCAGCTCTGCTGATATCATCGGAGCCAGGTTTTGGCTGGGATACAACTTTAACTACCAGGGCGCTAAACCACTCGCCGGAAACATTTTCTCCATCGGGATCTTCCTCAACCACAACAGGTTTTATTTTCCTGGAAACACCGATGGTTCTTAAATTGTATATTTGTCCGGTAGAATCCTCCAATGCTTTCATAATGGCATCGTTGTAAGTAAAACCGATCCATTGCCCGTCACCGCTCCACTCATGGCGATGGGTTCCACCTCTCAATGCTCCCGGAGTAAATGGAAAAGTGATGTCCCTGGCATCCATATAGATAGGAGTTCCCGGATGGGCATCGTCAACGATGACTCCTGTACGCCGCCACTGCTGGTAGGGATTTTCTTCGGTCACATTCATCAATCCGTGTATAAAGACCACACTATTTTCACGATGACTATAACTGACGGCACCCACTCCAGGTCCATACGAAGTGTTTTGTGATAGTTCATACATAGTCACCTTTTCGCCGGTATTTACATTTACTTTTTCAATTCTGTTGCAGGCACCAATTCCACCTTCTTCAGTACGGATGTCGTATACCAGCCATTGGTCATCAGGTGAAAAATTGTCATTATTGTCCAGGTCATGATTGTAGGAGGAATCCATCGTCAATTGAATTTCTTCCTTGAATTCTACAGATTGACATCGACAAGCCAGTAAGACTGTCAGGAAAGAAAAAATAATAGTTGTAGTTCTCATCATCATTAAAAAGAAGGAAGTCCCACTAAAAAGCTTAATGGGACTTATCCTAACACTTATTTCAACCTAATCAATTTATCATTTAGCTGGGGCGCTAATTACTTCAAGATATCTCCCCATCCAGTATGGCAGCAGCCAGATATCACCAGCGCTGTGTTCTGAAGTACCGTTTCTGCCAGCTCTATCCAGTCTGAACATGTTGCCGTTGTGTCTCTGTACAGGTCTCTCATCCGGCGGCAATACCTCCGTGATGGTCTGTTCTCTGAAGTTAGGCTCCATAAATTCAATATCTTTTCGGTGGCTGTTCATGATGTCCCAGTCGATCATGTCAAGCGGGTGCTCCTGCAGATACCAAATGGCCTCTTCGAGATCAAATTCATCCGTTTCAACCAGGGCGGTCATGATGTTCCATGCCCCTTCTTTTTCAGGCCTTTCAGCTTGCCAATGGTCAATGATTGCCTCTTTGTACATCTGCTTAAGCGAATCGTTAAATGCATATCGGTACAGTCCCCAGTATCCTACATAATACATTTCATCGTCTGAGTGGTTCCAGTTTTCGGAAAGCATCTTGCTCCACTCATCTGCATCTTCCGGTGCTTTGCCAATTTTGTCCATCGGCCTCATGAGATTCTCCAGGTATCCGTGATCATTCATCAATTCGAAAGCCTTATCCTTATACTTTTCTTTCCCGGTAAAATGATAAGCTGTTTGCAGCATACCTATGATGTTAGATGAATTGATCTTTCTATCACCAACGACCTTAGGCCGGGCATTTACATAATCAGGATTCCAGCGACCCCAGGTAGTTGGCTCACCATCAAAATCAACGAGGTACATGTCATTTTTTACAACATGACTCATCAGAGTGTCAATTAGCGTGATCGCCCTTCTCTTTATGTCTTCATCATCTATCAATTCGGCCATGGCTCCGAAAGCAAAAATGTGTCCGATTGCTTCATCACTGCTGGTAGTGGCTTTCCAGTCCCACTCAGGGTCATCTGTATGTTGCCAACGTTCCGGATTTCCAAGGTGTTCAATATATCCGCTTCGCTCAAACGATCGTGAGGGAAAGCCGGGAACAGGATTGATACTGTACAACCTTTCCATCGCATCAAGTGATTCAATGCAGTTTTGCAAAGCTTCCGGAGATTTTGTAACAGCATACCTGAATATTTCCGCTCCCAGATACATGGTTGTCCACAGACCATCATTGTCAGAGTCGCTCAATCTACCAGTATCTACATTTCCTTTTTCCATATCCACAAGGCTGGCATTAAACCCTAGCCTGATATGTCGATCACGTACTTGTTTTTCATAATACATCGCTTTGTCATGCAATGTCATTTTCTTAAATGTGATTTGTCCAAGTCCCTGATCGGTAAGGATTAGAACAGAGTTGTCGTAGGCCTTTGAAATGTGAAGTACATGATTGCCGGGAAGCCAACGCTCTCCGAAATAGTAATTGAATTTGCCATCGTCTTTCAGCATGAAAGCTCCTTTAGTTGATCCGAACCAAATGTGGCCATCAATCTCTTCAATAGCTGTAATTTCGGTCCAGGGGAGCTTGTCATTTATTTCTCCGTCCTGTTTACCAGTCGATTTATCTATTTCCAGGTATCCTTCATTGGTACCAATAATAATTTTACCATCAGTAACAGCAAAAGAAGTAAACCCATTGCCTGAATAGAATGACTTAAGGCCTTTTTCCGAGGAGTTGAATTTACTAATGGTTTTTTCTCCCAGTACCCAGAAATCACCTGTGCTTTGATCGAACCGAATATCCACAACTGCGTCTCCGTTCAATGCACCTGTCCAGGCAATTTTGTTTTCAGACAGGAATTTAAGTGATTTTCCGTCACTGATCAGGAATTCAAATTTTGATGAACCGGCAAATACTTTCGCACCTTTCATTTCATGTATGATGAACAACTCCCCTGCCCATGCATTGCTCAATACCGCAACATCATCCAGGTAAACAAATTGATTGTCAATGTTAGCGATATCAGTTATGTTTTTGTCTGTCAATGGTCTGTAAGTACGATCAGCGACCAGTTCGCCAGGATAAAGAAACTGCCCATCGTGTGCCCTCATCAACCCTTGCCCGGACAATACCTGGATCACGCTATTGCGATCCATGAAGGCTTTTTTCAACTTTAGCTCTTCTGATGTTTTATAATATTTAATGCTGAGGTCCTGCACATAGGGAACATCCTGATGAACAGGTTGAATATTTGTTGATTTATCTCTTGCCGGACCAGCACAGTTAAGGAAAAATACGCTCAATCCAAGCAGCGATGTATAAATAATTCTTTTCATGTGTTAATAATTTGTTTTTTAACGGTCACATGGAACCTCGCATTCCACAATCATCACTCCGAATGTCGTTTGCGTTATGCTCGGTTTCATAAAATAATAATCTAAAAATTATACTGATTTCTTGCCTGTAATACTTGGGTTTTCCCGGAAGAGACTATTTAGTAAGGTGAATTTAAAGTCTGAAATATTCGGAGTGTTAATAATTGGGATTAGGAAAGTCTAAAGGAATGAAGAAAGCTATCTCTTTTCTAAAGTTGATTGGCTCATCGAATAGGGTACCGAGTCTGGGTTGCTGGCCCACTCCTTATTGGGTTCAGGCCCCATTTCAAATTCCAATGTACCTCCATTTACTATTTCCGAATGGTCAATCCATGACCGATTAATTGGCTCTCCGTTCAGCCGGGCTGACTGGATGTAGATGTTTTTTGGAGAATTGTTCCTTGTGATAAAACTGAAGGTTTTGTCACTTCCCAGATCCAGGGTAACCTCATCAAATATTGGTGATCCGATTGCATATTGAGTGCTTCCCGGGGTTACGGGGTAAATGCCCATGGCGCTCAAAACATACCAGGAGGAAAGGGAGCCCATATCCTCATTGCCACTTAATCCTCCCGGTCCTGTCCGGTAAAGTTGTTGCATCACTTGCCGGCTCATTTCCTGGGTACGCCATGGTTTTTGAGCATAATTATATAAATAGGTCACATGATGTGACGGCTGATTGCCATGCACATACTGACCGATTGTGCCGACCACACCAACATATTTTGGTGGCGTAATGGTGGGAGTCATATGGAAAAATTGATCCAACCGCTGGCTGAATGACTCACTGCCCTCATGCAACCCTATCAAGCCCTGAGGATCATGCTGTACCGACCACAGGTATTGCCAGGCATTTGATTCCGTGTAATGGCGGTTTGGCCTTCTACCCACCAGCAATGGGTCGAAATACTTATAATAGCTATGGTCGCCCGCCTGTGAAATTTCCTGATCATTGTCTTTTAATTCAGGAAGCCAGGATCCGTCAGAATTTTTTGGTCTGAAAAACTGCGTCTGTTTGTCAAAAACATTTTTATAGTTTTCAGCACGGGTCATGAACAATTGGTAATCCTCCTCATCACCCATGCTTTTGGCCATTTGGGCAATGCACCAGTCATTATAAGCCAGCTCCATTGTATTGGGTACAGACTCAGTAACTTTGTTGTAGGGGGCATATCCAAGGTTAATATAGTCCAAAATCCCGGATCGGCCGGCAGATGCAGGAAAAGGAGCCGGAGGTATTCCCAAAGCCTTGGTCTTCATAGCCTGGTATATGGATTCCACATCAAAATCCCGAAATCCTTTCATATAGGCATCTACAATAATTGGTATAAGGTGATCACCCACCATGCCCTGATCAAATTCATTCCTGAAATGTTGAGCCGGTAGCCACCCGTAATTCTCCGTTTTAGCCACTATTGAACTTACCATGTCGTTTATATGTTCTGGCGCAATGAGGGTCATCAGTGGGTGTTCAGTTCGATAAGTATCCCAGCATGAAAAAGACGGGTAGAAATTCCCATTTTCTATTGTGTGTATTTTTCCATCCATACCGAAATACTTTCCATCCACATCCTGGGAGATTTGTTGTGCCAGTAAACTGTGGTATACAGCTGTATAAAAGATCTCTTTGTTTTCATCATTTGAATCTTTGACTTCCAGCTTTGAAAGTTCCTTGTTCCATTCCTCAGCCGCTTCCTTCCTTGTTCTATCGAAATCCCAATGGTCGATCTCACTATCCAGGTTGTTTTGTGCGCCTTCAACCGAAACAAAAGAAATGCCTACTTTCACCAGAATCTGCTCATCCTGTTCAGTTTGATAAATGAGAAAAGCGCCGATATTCCTACCAATCTCTTCATTTTTGTAAGGGAATAAACTGGCTCCTGATTCCGGTGTGTAGTAACCTGCGTCAAATGTTCCGTAATAACTGGCTGGTTTGCTGAATTTGGCTGCAAAAAATACCTTTACACCCATGGAGCTTTTCACCCCGGTCACTAAAGAATCATTGACGATGGTGATCTTTGAAATATCATCCTCTGAGGTGCCACCTATTGTGTGCCCAAGATCAAGGATGATGGGAGCTTTACCGGATTTTGGAAAAGTATAACGATGAAATCCCGCCCTTTTTGTGGCGGTCAATTCAGCTTCGATATTGTAATCCTCCAATAGTACTGAATAATATCCCGGTGAGGCTGTTTCTTTTTCATGACTGAAAGCTGATCTGTATCCATTTGACGTGTCGTCTTTTGGTCCCGGAACGACCATGATTTTGTCACTTACAGTTGGCATGATGAGTACATCTCCACACCCGGTGTAGCCTGTGCCACTGAGATGGGTATGACTGAAACCCATGATGGTATTGTCCGAATATGAATATCCCGAGCTATAAGTCCAGCCTTCCGTATCGTTGTCAGGGCTCAGCTGAACCATGGCAAACGGTAATGTTGCGCCTGGAAAGGTGTGTCCGAAAAAATCTGTCCCAATAAACGGATCTACGTAATCCACTGGTTGTTTTGAAACCTTAGTCTGGTGCCTGTTCTGGCAGGAAGAAAACACTACTATTGCAATGGCGAAAATGGGTATTAAAAATTTTTTAAACTGATTCATGTTACGTCTTCATTTTTTCAACTGCAGCTACAATCACTAGGTCCAGGCTCATGTTGGACATCTCGATCAATAGCTTTATTAATATTCATCGGAACATCTATCTGACAAAGTCTATCAAAAGTTTTTTAATCAGCTGCTAACAGGAGCACTAATAACTCCTAAGTATCTTCCCATCCAATAAGGAAGAAGAAATGTATCTCCAGCGCTCAATTCTGAATTTCTGTCACCAGCATCCAATTTGAACAGACTCCTGTTGTGCTTCAGTTCAGGGCGCTCGTCCGGCGGAAGTACTTCAGAAGTTGTTTGGCCCCAGAAATTCTGCTCGACGAATTCAATATCTTTTCTGTGGCTGTTGACAGTTTTATATTGGATCATATCCAGAGGGAATTCCCTGAGATGCCAAATGGATTCATCCAGGTCAAAGTCCGTCGCTCCTGTCATCGAATAACAAAAATTCCATAACGCATTTTTTTCCGGTCTTTCAAATTCCCAATGATCTTTGATGGCTTCCCTGTAAACATCTCTTAGCGTATCGTTAAAAGCATAGGGATATAATCCCCAATATGCCAGGAAATACATTTCATCATCGCTATGGTTCCACTCAGCGGAGAGCATCTTACTCCATTCGTCGGCTGATTCCGGCGCACTGCCAATTTCACTAAAGGGTCTTGCTAGATTTTCCAGATAGCCATATTCCGACATTAGCTCAAATGCTTTTTCCTTGTAGATTTCTTTGCCTGTAAACTTGTAGGCCGTTTGAAGAAAGGCGATCATGTTAGAGGAACAGATCTTTCGATCGCCGACCATGGTTTGGAACCGGTTTACATATTCAGGATTCCATCTTCCCCAAAGCGTCGGCTTGCCATCCACATCTACCAGGTTATAGTCGTTTTCAACAATATATCCGATCAAATCATCCAGGATAGTGATGGCTCGCTGACGGTAATCCTCGTCGTCAATGTATTCTGCCATCAGCATCATGGAAAAGATCTGCCCAACTGTCTGGTCGCTACTCGCCGTGGCTTTCCAATCCCATTCCGGATCATTTGAATGTTGCCAGCTGACATTGTTGTTGTATCCGTCATACCAGTAGTTTTCTACATAGCTACGATATGACTTTGTGAATTCATGATAGCCGCTTCGTTCAAATGTACGCCCGAACAATCCCCGAATATTGTTGATCTGGTGTAGTCGTTCCAAAGCTTCGAAGGACTCATAACAGTTTTGTTTTGCCTCTTCGGAATTGGTAGCCAGGTAACGGAAAAGCTGACTTCCCAGGTACATTCCTGTCCAAAGATTATCACTTTCAGCAACGTCATTTTCAGCTGTGGACAATTGGTGGTTTTCAAGTCTCGCATTGTCGCTGTTAATGCCATAGCGAATGTGCCGTTGTCTTACCTGCTTTTCATAGTACATGGCTTTGTCTTCCAGGGTCATCTCTTTGAAGCATATTTGTCCAAGACCATTATCTGTCAGGATGAGCACTGAATTTTCAGAACCCTCTGATATTTGCTTTACACTTTCACCAGGAAGCCATCTTTCACCATAGTAATAATTGAATTTGCCATCTTCTTTTAGCATGAATGCTCCTTTTGTTGAGCCAAACCACAGGTTTCCGTCAATGTTTTTTATAGTGGTAATTTCCGTCCAGGGTAACTTTGTGTTTATTGGTTGAATGACTTTTCCTGCCTGGTCAATGATCAAAAATCCACTCTCCGCACCAACAGCGATTTGATTGTTTTGCATTTGGTCGAAAGAAGTTAGTCCTTCACCGGAATATAAGAGACTGCTTTTTCCATCAATTTCATTGATTTTATAAATTGATTCTTCAGTCAGAGCGTAAAACATATTCTGATTTTCAACATATTTGATTTCTAGGATTTCTGCTGAAAGTTTACCAGAGGATAATATCTTGGAATCCTTCAAAATCGAATATGAACTACCTGTTGCTAGTAGAAATGTGAAATCACTGCCAGCTGCAATTAGTTGAGGCTGTTTAAGGTTATGCCTGGAGAATAGCTTTCCTGCCCATGCATTGCTGAATACAGCTTCATCATCCAGGTAAACAAACTGGTTTTGATAAATCAGCATATCAGAAATCTTTTTGTCGGTCATAGGAATATAGGTGATGTCTGGCTCAAGGATTCCCGGATAGTGAAAATGCCCATTATGTGGCCTCATTACACCTTTGTTTGTGAGAACCTGAATGATTTCATTTCTGTCTGTAAACACCTTAAGGAATTCCAATCCGTCCTCTTTTGGATAGTATTTCACAGCATAGTCCTGTAGATAGGGAACATCCTCATAAACCGGTTGATTCAGTTTAACTTCTTTTTCTTTTTCCTGGCAGGAAAAGAATGACAATAAAATGACAGCAAAGGAATATACAATTTTGTTCATGACCATTGCTATCTTTTAATCAACCAAACATCAGAGATCCTTGAGTAGTTTCTCCATCGCAAATGAGACTCTTCAGGCCGGTCGAAAGTAATGGTAATTTTTCCGTCACCAACAACATTTCTCGGGACGATGAACTCTTTAAATCCTTCTATTTCTTTATCATATACCAGGGGTTCAAGTCGTTTTCCGTCGATTCGGATGAGTGCATCGCCATAACCGACTACCCTGACAATATATCGTGCATTTGGATCAAGGTCTTCGTATTCAAGTATGGGATCATTCTGATAGACCTGTGAAGAAAGCCTCCAACGGCAATAGCCACCGTCCCACCATCCAAAGTCCACCGCATCGTAAACGGTGGTTGTGACATGTGGGCTATTCGCAATATTGGAAACATCATCATAATAGCTTCCCGGCCCGGGGTTTTCCCAGTTGGCAATCACCATGATCCGTTCATTTTTTTCTTCTTCCGAATCCATTTTTTCAATTAGTTCAAACTGGTCAGTAAGCCACCACCTGTTATTAAGAGGATAGTCAACAAAATCAAGGATACAACCTCGCTGGGAATTACTGGCTTCGTATTTTTCGACACTTGTTTGCAGCCCTATGGACTCGAACAGGTCGCGGCAATAATCCTCAATCTTCTGCCTTTCCTCCCTCTTGATGGGTTTGGTATCTGCCTGGTTCACAATTTCCAGCGCTTCCTTCATGACTATATCAGCACCGCGTTCGCGAAATTCGAAAAGTGTTATGTTTGCTTGTTTTTCAAGGTTTCCTTCATAGATTCTTCGTTGCCGGACATATGCATCGTAATAGGCTCTCAAAACCAGCATCTGCCACCTCCAGTTATTTGATAATTGAGGGTATTGGCTTTCGAGTTGTTTCCAGTAAGCCAATGTCGGTTCGATGCTTCCATTGTCAATAATAGAGCCATCCCAGTTGCGCTCCAATCCGAGGACTCCCTCTGCTGCTTCCTGCTCTACTTCAGGCAGGAAGAAAAATTTGGTGTATTCTTTTAAAATGTCCAGAACGTTTTTATTGATGTCCCACCCTCTTTGACTCCAGATTATTTTATTTACATCATCGTGACATCCATCGGAGTAAGAGACAAAACCATCAGTAAAAGGCGCATATTTAGCATGAATTTTGGCATAGTAGACAGGTTGAGGATTAATTCCTTCCCGGCCAATTGTCAGAGCAAATGCCTGGTCAAAGTTGAGGGCGGGGTAATCGCATCTTACATTATGTGTGATATCGGGATAGTGACGGTGTTTATATTGTTTTGGTAGCCTATATCTCGTCTCTGAAATCGAGGGGCTGCTGGGGCCTGAAACCACACCTCTAAGCCAGGTGGGACTGTATTGGGCAAGGTATTGATAAAAGTAATCAATTTGCTCCTGGCTAAATCCCTGCAGGGATATCCAGATCCCTGCATCCGTATGATATTTTACAAGTCTGGAATGTAAGTCTTTGAGGAAAGGCATTACCTCTTTGGGATGATTGTGTCCGGGATCACCTCCGGGAAAAAATACATTATCCAGCCTGGGAACCTGCTTGTAATTGGCCTCATGTATTTCCAATTGTTTTTCCCTTAATTCCTGATCTGTCAGATCGACCTTAGCAGGTGTCCATACCCAGTATTCAATGTCATAGGCATCGCAAATTTCACTCATCCTGATGTTCATCTCTTCCCTTGGGATTTTAAAATGAGGACTATCGTCTTTTTCAAGCGGAGGAATGTTTTCGATGGCATTTGTGCCAAACAATACCAGCTCCCGGATGTATTGGTCATATTGCTCCACACTCCATGCATCGTAAGAGTTGGCGGTATTTCTATATCCAATTTGATGACCCCTGATAGAATACTGGGGAGCAGTGGCAAAATTGAGGTTTTCATCGATTAGAAATTCACCTTCCGACATGGTGGACTTACGAAGTATTTCACCAATACCAAAAATGATAGCTCTTGAGTCTGCGCCGATGATCCAGAGGATATTGTCCTGCATTTGTATCCTAAATCCTTCAGGCTGTAGTTCGGGCAGGTTTTGGCCTTCGTGTTGTGGCAGCAACTTTCCATCTATTTTTTTGGTTGATGACAACACCAAAGCAAGGGTATATTTCTCACTGTCCTTCCATTTTGTAATTTCTGACCAGGTGATTCCCGTTCGTTTGTTTACTTCCTCCTGTAGAATCTTCAAAGCTGATTCCCTGACTTTTGGTTTTATATCCTGGGAAATGATAACTGAGGATTCTGCTAAGTTGATGTCAGCTCCCTTTGAGAGCGAAAAAAAGAATATTGAAAAAATTAAGATTGATACTCGACGCATTAGTTCCATTAATTTATTGATAAAATGATCAATCTGATGATAACTATATCACCAATCATTTAAATTCAGTGGTAATACGGGCGATTTATGATTAAAGACTATTTCCTAGTCTTTTTTTAGCAGTTTGAAGTATTCATAAACGAGAGCCATCCTCCCGGGATGAAACATCATTCGTTTTCGATAATTTCTGATATGAAAAAATTAAACATTGCATCAGGTTTTCTGATCTTGCTTTTGGCAGCCTTTTTTGAATCTCAGGGAAATATTCCCTCGAATTCTCAACCAATGAGGTATGATGAAATTTCAATTGTCCTTGGTGAAGATTCTGGTGAGATTGAAGAGAGAGTAGCACGACTTTTAAGGGATAGAATACTCGAAAAATCAAATATTGATATTTCGATCGATAAAAAGATTGATTCCAAAAAAGAAGAAGGTCTGACCATATTATTTGGAATGCCCAGTCATCACGCCCTGCTTGCAGACAAGTTTAAAGAAAATCGCATTCCGGAGCTGAGCGATCTTGAGCCCGGTCAGGAAGGTTTTCTTTTGCAACAAATTGATGATGAATCATTGGTCATGGCTGGCTATGATAATAGAGGGTGTTTGTATGCGGTTGGGGAACTTCTACGACAAATTACTTTCCATTTTGATCATATAATGGTTCCCGGTGATCTCGATATTCGAACTGCTCCGGCCTTTGAAATAAGGGGTACTCAGTTCGGGCAAAGTGGGGTTGCCAAGCGCTTGGCAAAAGTCCGTGATTGGACTGAAGAGGAAAACCAGAGAGTCATTTTAGATTATGCCCTTGCCGGGGCAAACATCTTCAGTGTAAAGCCTGGCCCCATGTACGATTTTATCAAATCCTATGACCTGATGACCCAGGGAGGTTTTGGAGCGAATACAGCCCCGGAAATAAAAGAGCCGGCTTGGCTAGCTTCCGAGTCCATAGGAAGAGTAGGGTATGTTTGTCCCTCCGTTCCTGAAGCCCGGGAATACATGCTGAAAAAATGTGAAGATTTTGCAAAGGCCGGCCCTGCTTATGATTTGGTCAAATTTCATGGTGGCGATGGAGGTGGATGTGAGTGTGATCGATGCGAACCATATGGATTGACATTCATTAAGCTTGTCGGGGATATGGCAAACATTATTCATAAATACCACCCTGACACCAGGATATACTTTACCAACCAGAAATTCGATAATGCTGATGATAATGCCATCTTTTCTTATTTGCAGGAGAAACCAAGAGATTGGCTTTGGGCGTGGGGCTTTGGTCCGGGTTCGGATGCTACCACCTGGCAACCCGGGCATCGGCAAACACATAGAATGGATCTTTTCAGGTATCCTGGCTTTGGACCCTATTCACTTTATCCATTGGAAATTGTCAGGCAAATGCCTCCACAACATAAACTTGTCTATTACAATGAGATCACACATTGGAAATATGCCCAGCATGCATATATCCAGATGTATCCAAGGGCTGACAAAAACGGAGACTTACCGCCACATTGGGGTCATGACATTTATGAGAGAAGGCCGGACCAATATCTCACAATGGTTTACAACCGACTTACATTCTATGCATGGCCAAGAAATTACCATCGCGTATTCAATGACCTGATGAGGTACGGGGTAGGGGACATTACTCATTCCTCAGGTCATCATGATCATTTCAATCAATGGATGTGGCAACGATTGTTGTGGTCACCGAGAACAACTGTTGAGAATGTTGTAGATGATTACTGTAAAACGTGGTTTGGGGAGGAAGCTGCACCTTTTATGGCAAAAGCAATATTCCAATTGGAGGAGAACCTGGAAGAAATACCAGGCAAGCCTTTACCGGAAAAGGAAGGTGTATTGGAATACTACAACCTGGTGAAAAAGGCAGGGGAAGTAATGCCCGACCTGTTGATGAAAGATAATTGGTTGTGGCGAATGTACATGCAAAAAGCAGCTCTCGATCGATATATTCAACTGGCTGTTTCAGAACAAATGAAATTACAGGAGAAAGTTGAAATATTGGTTGCAACCGGATTGGATGGAAATATGGCAGACCAAAATTTGCTAGAGGCAGATGAATTATTGAAATCAGGAATGAAAGAAACCAATGAAATGAATTCTTTAAAGAAAGAAGCCTTGTTATTGGGTGAGGAAAGCAATGATTTGTTTGGAGTTCGCAACGACGGGCTTTATAATCTTGATCATGATTTTATTGGTTTAGGGTGGCTTGAACGACAGATATCCAGGTCAATGGAAGCCAAAGGTAAAGAAAGATTGGAATTGCTCAGAATGATCGTTGACTACGAAAATCCGGGAGAGGGTGGTTTTTATGATAACCTTGGAACTTCCGACAAAGCCCCACATGTGGTGAATGGCTATCCATATGATCACGGACAGCCATACGTCCAGCAGATGCTGTCTGAAGGGAATAGGCCCAGCCAGCGGTCGATGCATTTTACACAAGATGAGAATCAGGGGGTAACTCTTTTTTATGATAATCTCGATCCAAACGGAAAATATAAGATCAGATTGACTCTTGTAAGACCATGGTATCAGGAGAGATACGATTTGAGAATGAACCAAAAGTCTGAAAGTATTTATGCGGATGATGAATTGCTGGTAAAAGAATTAGAACTGCCTCTCCAAATGAGCGATTTTTTCACTTTTAAAATACCCAAAAAAGCAACCAGTGATGGTGAACTAACAATCAGGTTTGAAAAGGCTCCCGATGTGGCCGATGGAGATCGGGTGAAGGTAGAGCAATGGAGAAACTCCGGCGGATGGGGTACCATTGTTTCTGAGGTTTGGCTAATCAAGAAATAGATAAACCCGCTTAAAAGTAGAAAACCCTTACTTGGTTAAATTCACATTTAATGTTAACCCTGGCAAAGCTTTGCTTTCGAGAGCTAATGATGCTGTGATCATAGCCCGACATATATCGTCGGACCCAAAGGGGAAATTCCCACCTCATGTTAAATTTGTAATTATCACCTGTATATATTTCTTTTCCTACTATTTTTTTATAAACAAATCAAATATGAATTTTGTGTTAAGTAAAATAACTTAATATTTAAAATTTTGATAAAAAAAAGCCAATAAAACCATATTTATTTCAATTAATTGTAATTAAGGATGAAATTTTTATCAAATAGTTAAAACGACTAAAAGCGGGTCTATAAATTTTAGCTTGCGCAAATTAAGGTGTAAAAAGCGCATTTTGCGCACCACATTTTAAAATTATCAAGATACATTTATACGAACGATTTATTTTCAGTTGATGCATGATATGGGAAATTTCCTTGAAATGTTACAAAGTTAACTGAATAGTCATACTGGGATAACCTGATTTATTTAGAATAGTGGTAATTTTTTTTGGTGGTTAAAAATTGAAATTTAAAATATGAAAAAAGAGTTGCTTATTCGGATCAAAAATGGTGATGAGGGTGCTTATCAGGAGCTTTATTGTTTATTCAAGGATCCTGCAATCAGATTTTGTAATTCCATTATTAAGGATGTCGAAGAGTCAGAAAACCTGATTCAGGAAGTGTTCATCAAAATATGGGAGAAACGTGACGGCATAAATCCTGAATTGAATTTCAATTCATACCTTTTCACCATCATCAGGAATAGAGTATATGATTATTTGAAAGAGGTGAAGAAGAATGAATTTGTCAAGGAGAGATACTGGCAAAATATTATGGAGTACCAAACTCCTGAGCCAGACCTGAAAGAAGAAAGAATTTTTAAAATAAAGAAGGCTATTAGTGTATTGACAGAAAAAAGAAGGAAGATTATCCAACTGAATTTTGAGGAAGGTAAATCATATGAAGAAATAGCCTTTTTGATGAACATCTCAAAAAATACCGTGAAAAACCAATTGGTGAAAGCCAAGCAAATCATTAGAGCGCAGGTGAATTGAATATTGCCTGGTTGCTCTGATGGTATGACCAATTAGCATCTGCTCAATAAATAAATTCTAAAAACTACAATTCAATTATTCTAACACAAATTATTGTTAGAAATACCTGTCAGACAGGCTGGTAATTCGAGCCTAATTCACTTGCCGTCATCCTTAACTTACATCGGATAGGCCCACCTGTGGCGGGCAGGCAAATCAGTCAATTCGTTTCATTCTTTCATCACCATAGCGGTGCTATGTTTTTTCTTAAAACTTCCTGATTTACCCCGTGGGAATGCCTTTGGCATTGTTTGTTACACTCTCATTACAAAGTTTTCAATAAGTTATGTCTTGGATAATTTCCTCATTGAAATATCGAGTGAATTGTTTCAGGTCAAATAGCAAAATGTTTTTTGTTGCAAGATAAATAAGTGATCCAGGCCTTTTAGCCTAATTCTCAATTTCAACAGTGCGACTTTCATTTCCTGCCATGTCAATACATTTCAGTTTGATTGTGGTTTTGCCTTCTAGTGGTACTGGCTCACTAAATAATTGTGAATTCTTGTTTGGTTCAGATCCGTCTATCGTGTAATAGACATGCAATCCGGGATATTCTACATTGGCTTTCAGGAATCCATCTTCGATAATTGCTCCTGGAGGTGGTATCCGGTAATTGTAACCGTTATTGAGATAATGAAATCTGGGTAACTCTTTTTGTGCAAGCAGATTGGCAAAGACATTCCACTCTTTTTGTTGGGCAGAGATCCTTGATTCTTCATCATCTGTATTTTCCCAGGATCGTTCCTTTGTCCATGCGCTTTCAGCAAAGCCAATAAGTTTTGGCAAGTAATAATACTCCAGCATGTCCTGACCTTTAATCGTCTCACTCCAGATCTGCGCTTCTATGCCAACTATATTTGGCCGGGCTTCAGGGTTAAGCCTTTCTAACTCGAGGCCTGGCTGATCGCCGGGTTCTATTTTAACAATATCTACTTTTTCATCTCCTCTTTGCTCAGTTCTCAAAACATGGATTCCCTGACCTGAGGAGGTATTCAGTGTGGTTCGGAACATGTTGAAGGGAGCAAAAGTCCAACTGTCTCGTTCGTTGATAAATCCTGCCCAGTAAAGCCCTGGTTCCTTCGGATCCTTATTGTATGCAAGATCAAAATAGAAATTAGACACATTACACAGCACCACAGGATAGCCGGCATTAGCCAGTTGATATCCTATATCAGGGTAATCAAACAGATTATTCCATATATAAGGAACAACTTTTTTTCCGACAAACTCGGGGTTGGGTTTGTAATGGCTGCCTTCTGATTTTTTTAAAGCCACTTCCTCCCAACCATGCCATTCAAGGTCAAGGTGAGATAGTCGCTCAGTCATGGTTTTTACAAAATATGCATGAAGTGCATGATGATTTTCGATCTCCGGATGATTTTTCATAAAATCAACTACGAGGGGAGATCCTGTCCATGCGCCTGTTGGCACTTCATCGCCGCCCATGTGAAATTTTGAAATTGGCACACCGGCTTCTTTATACATCTGAAGTATTTCCGTTACCACTTTTTCGTAGAAGTGATAGGCTTCTTCCTTAACTACACATACGACATTATCTTTATAGCTCTGGGCGGAAATATACTTTGAGGTATCATCGGGATCGATCAGCCGGTATTCATTTGCTTCTTCAGGTTTGCCTTCTTTCATCAGACGCTCATACCTGTATTCCATTGCCTTGATGGCTGCCCTGGCGTGACCGGGAAAGTTAACTTCAGGAATAACGGTTATGTGTCTTTTTTGGGCATATTGGAGAATCTCAATGAAGTCTTCTTTAGAGTAATGACCGCTTCCGTATTTGTCCGGATCGTTGGCAAACGGGCCAGATCCATATGCAGGATGAAGTGTACTGTTTTTGAACGAATTGGTATGTTGCCTTACTGCGCCTACATCGGTTAATTCGGGAAGACCTTCTATTTCAAGCCGCCATCCTTCATCTTCTGTCACATAAAACAAAAAGTGATTGAGTTTATAAAAAGCCATCGCATCCAACAACTTGAGTATAGCCTCTTTGGTCTGAAAATTTCGCCCTACATCCAGGTGAAGGCTTCGGAATCCAAATCGAGGGGCATCACTAACTTCCCGGTAATTTAAAGTAAACGGCTGACCGGGATTCTGAAATGCTTCTAAAGGGAGCATAGCCCTCAAACTCTGAATGCCATAGAATACACCTGCCTGGTCAGAACCGACAATGCTGATTCCATCTGGATTAATTGTCAACTTATATGCTTCTTTTGTGTTGCCCGCGACTGTGACATCGCCTATTCTTAATGTTATTTTTTTAGGGCCAGGATCAGATTGTGACAAAGTCAGGCTGATGCCAATGTCATTGCTAAGTTTATCCTGAAGGAACTGGGCTTCACTTTTCGTATTTTCATCATATGTGATTTTAAATTCTTCATTGAAAGTTAAGAAGCCCTCCTTTTTAATCATTTTCACCGGTGTTGGAACGATTAAATCCAATTCCTCGCCAGGGAGTTTCGATAATTTTTGATTGGACTTATATAAAAATTCAGGAGTAGGGACCGGATCATAATCTTCGGGGCTTCTGTTGATCTGATCTTGCTCAGTAAAAGCAGTGTAGCTATAATCTGCGACCTCCACGATTTCCTTTTCATCACCATTTTCATCATAATAGACAAAATACAGTCCAAGGGGTCGATCGGATTCCTTAATGACCGATTCGATACCTCTATAATTTATCGTGATACTATCCCCCTGCGATAAATGAAAATCTTTGGAAGGAGCCATCCTGTACCAGTCTCCATTGAGATGTTCGATCGAAGCTGGTTGTGGAGTGTTTGTTTCTACGATCGTTCTTGGTGCCATATTGAAAAACAACGCCCAATTAGATCCATCGAGTGAAAAACCATTTTGATGATATAGAATAAAACTGGATTCAAACACCCCCGGCTCGTCTGTGAAATTGGTAAAGTGTTTCCAGTGAACTTTGATGTCTGGATTTTCATCATTCCGGACGCAGCTAAAAAGTGTTACCAATAGCAAGAAACAGGAAAAAAATATGAGTTTTCTCATTGATTTACAGATTGTCTATTTTCTTACTATACTACTGGATTCTTATTCAAATGGACTACCCACCTTAATGGTTGAATCCGGGAGAAACAAGAAAGAAGTATAAGAAATTTTAGTTCTATGGAGTAAAAAATCAAAATTGGTTTAGGCCTTATTCGAAAATCTGGAGTATCATATATAAAAAAAGTATATTGGAAATAAAAAAGTAAACATAAAACGTCACAAATGAAAAATTCCAGGAGAGAGTTTATAAAGAAAAGTGCAATAGCCAGTTCGGCTGCCTTTGTAGCACCGACTATTATTTCATCCAGAGCTTTTGGTGCCAACGACCGCATCAATGCTGCGGTATTAGGTGTAAACGGTCGTGGTAAGAGCCATATATCAGGACTGATGGTGCAGGAAAATGTTGAGGTAACGATGCTGTGCGATCCTGACATGAATGTGCTGAAAGAAAGGCAGAAAGACTTTAAGGAGAAGTACAATAAAAATGTTGACCTCGAGCAGGATCTTCGTCGTGTGATGGACAACAAAGATATAGATGTTGTCAGTATTGCCTCGCCGAATCACTGGCATGCTCTTTCAGTGATATGGGCTTGTCAGGCGGGAAAAGATGCATATGTAGAGAAGCCCGGTTCACATAATGTCTGGGAAGGCAGGAAGATGGTTGAGGCAGCACAGAAATATGGCCGAATTGTCCAGCACGGGGTGCAGTTAAGAAGCTCTCCGGCTATCAACGAAGCCATACAATTGATGCGGGATGGCTATATAGGCAGGGTGTATATGGCCAGGGGGTTGGTGTTCAGATGGAGAGGAGATATTGGCAATAAGGGCTTTTCATCGGTTCCCGACGGATTGGACTATGACTTATGGACAGGTCCGGCGCCCATGAGACCATTTACTGAAAACCTGGTACACTACAATTGGCACTGGCACTGGGATTATGGTAATGGTGATGTAGGCAACCAGGGGATCCATGAGACAGACCTGTGCATGTGGGGTTTGGACGTTGGGCTACCAACAAAGATCACCTCAATGGGAGGTAAGTTCCTCTGGGATGACTGCAAGGAAACTCCGGAGCTATTAACATCGATCTATAAATATCCTGATGAGGATAAAATTATACAATTTGAAGTACGTCCGTGGTGTACTAATTCCGAGGAAGGCGCTACAGTTGGTAATATTTTCTATGGTGATAAGGGAATCATTGTAGTGGATGGTTATGACAAGTATAAGTCCTATCTGGGCAAGGACAGGACACCAGGTAAGTCAGGCGAAGATGGTGGGGAATCAGGTTCAGAAATGGATCGGGGCCTTGGTGGTACGGATGCTCATTTTGCTAATTTCATCGAGGCAGTAAGGAAACGTGATAAGACCATCCTGAATGGACCGGTTGAGACCGCCCATCTGTCATCAGCTCTGGCACATCTAGGGAATATCGCTTACAGGTTGGATCGTGTTTTAACATTTAACCCGGATTCCGAAACCTTTGTGAATGATCCGGAAGCTGACGAGATGCTCACAAGAAATTATCGGGGTGATTATGTAGTTCCTGATAAGGTATAAGAAATTCATGATAAAAATAAATAAAATAGAAACCTGCCGGAATATCCTTGACTGGCAGGTTTGTTTATTTTTTTACAGCTAATTCAGGAGGACAAGAAAAATTAATTAAGATTAAAAGATGAGAAATTATATATTGTTAGTTGCCATATTCAGCAGCTCAATGCTGTTCGGTCAACAAAAAGAAATGGTCCAACTAAATGAAAATTCTAAAGAGAGAAAAGTTGATGTATTAATTGACGGTGAGCTATTTACATCATACATATACCCGGAGAATGTGAAAAAGCCTGTATTGTGGCCGGTAATGTCTCCGGAAGGAAATGTGCTGACAAGAAGCTATCCAATGGTTAATAAAGAAGGAGATCGAAGTGATCATCCTCACCATGTGGGAGTCTGGTTCAACTATGGCGATGTAAACGGGCTCGACTTCTGGAATAATTCCGATGCTATTTCTCCGGAAAAAAGAGATGGCTTTGGAACCATCTACCACAAGACAATTGAAAAAGCAAAAAGTGGAAAAGGAAAGGCAGTACTCGTAACCCGTTCAGATTGGAAATCTCCCGACAACAAAGTGTTGCTGGAAGAGGAGACTAAGTTTGAGTTTATTTCTGATGGGAACGTACGAATTATTGATCGGACAACGACCCTGAAAGCCATGGTTGACGAGGTGAAGTTCACAGATAATAAAGAGGGAATGTATGCCATCCGTGTGGCACGTGAACTCGAGCTTCCTTCAGAGAAACCTACCAAGCTTGTAGATTCGCACGGAACAGTCACCGAAGTGAAGCAGATGGACAACACGTACGTGAAGGGTAACTACAGAAGTGCAGAAGGTGTTGAAGGTAACGAAGTATGGGGGACCAGGTGCCGATGGATGAAACTAGGGAGTGAAATAAAGGGTGAGTCGGTAGCGCTTGTTATCATTGATCATCCCAAAAATGTTGGGTACCCAACTTATTGGCATGCACGTGATTATGGCTTGTTCGCGGCCAACACACTTGGTCAGAAAGTATTCTCTGATGGAGAACTTGAGTTGAATTTTTGTCTAAAAGAAGGAGAAACAGTAACTTTCAAGTACAGGCTTGTGGTAGCTGGCGAGGATCTGAATGATGCACAGATCAACAAACTGGCAGACGATTATTCAAAAGAATAATTAAAGACCATAAGCTATAAAACAAAAGTTAAAAACTACTATGGATAATCATTCTCGTCGTCAATTCATACAAAAGAGCCTGGTCTTCGGAGCAGGGCTGTCATTGATAGATCCCTCAATTTTGATGGCAAAAGCTAAAAAAACCAGGATGAAGCTTGGTTTGGTAACTTATCAATGGGGGCGGGATTGGGATCTCCCGACCTTGATTGAAAACTGCGAAAAGACAGGATTACTTGGTGTGGAGCTGCGCACAGAACACGCACATGGCGTAGAAACGAGCCTGAGTTCGAAACAGAGGGAAGAGGTAAGGAAAAGGTTTGCTGATAGCTCTGTAACCTGTGTGGGCTATGGATCAAATTTTGACTACCACCACGTTGATCAGGACCTGGTCAGGAAGAATATAGAAGGGACGAAGGAGTATATCAAATTGTGCAAAGACATAGGAGCAACGGGCATCAAGGTCAAGCCAAATGGTTTACCTGAGGAAGTGAGCAAAGAAAAGACGATAGCCCAGATTGCAGCCTCATTGAATGAAGTGGGCAGGTTTGCCAGTGACCAGGGACAGCTGGTCAGAGTGGAGGTTCATGGGAAACTCACCCAGGAGATACCCAATATGAAGGCCATATTCGAGCAGGTTACGGAGAAGAGTGTAAAGATTTGCTGGAACTGCAATGATGAGGACCTGTTAGCCCCAGGGCTCGAGGCGAATTTCAATTCTGTAAAAAAGTGGTTTGGCGATACAGTGCATATCAGAGAACTAAATGTCGGAGAATATCCTTACCAGGACCTGATGGACCTGTTTGTAGGGATGAATTACAAGGGGTGGATATTATTGGAAGCCAGGACGGAGCCAGCTGACAGAATTTCAGCTATGAAAGAACAGCTGAATCTGTTTAATAAGATGACTGGTGGGAAATAATAAATAAATTGCGATAATCCGTTTTTTTGTCTTATTCAAATATCAAACCTCTATTACTTCTCCTCTTACTTCTCCTCAGAGTCATCAATCAGCCTGGAATGCTTCATCTACTGGCACAATTGTAGTTTCTGATTGAGACTCTGAGGCATGCATGCAGTGTAGTTCACTTGGCAACCCCCCGCTCTCGGTAGTGTGCGCTGTTTGTAGTCTTAGGTCCCAAAACTTTCAAATGGAAATTTTGGATCATACCATGATGCACGAAGAGCAAATCATGCGGATAGCGTAAAATATAAACGTATTAAATAAATTTTGATGAACAGGTCAATTAGAAATTTGGTTGTTGTCTTGGTTTTAATTGTTAGTCTTTGTTCTTGTCAGAAGAATGAAAGATGTAACGAAAAAGGGGACTTAATAAACTACGCCAACTTTTATAATCTTTCTCTTTGGCGCCCCTATTTAAATAACAGGCATCCAACTGATAGTTTACTTCAAAATAAGTTATTGAAATTATCTATCGAGATTGGAGATTTTGCAAGAAATGCGATTGATGCTTCAGGTGGATTATTGCCAAATGGTAGCTTAAGCAATCCCTGTTCAAACATTAGAGTTAGTGAAAAAGATTTGAATTTATTTTATAAAGACATTCAATTAATAGTTGAAGATATTCATAAGGAAGAAAAGTATACTTTAGCATATGAGGAATTAAATAAGATTATCAGCCATAATTTTTTCAGTAATGAGGGAAGTTTAAATCGAAAAAAGATGCTTACTTCCAATATTGAAAATATAGCGGCCAAGCTATTGTTTATGGAGAATATGTGCTATTATTTGATTGTTAAATATGCATAATATGTAATATATGCCCCCGCTCTCGGTAGTGTGCGCTGTTTGTAGTCTTAGCTTTGCGAGACTGCAAACTTCTGATGAAAAGCAGGATCTGTGATCCGGTCTATGAGAAGAAATAGTTGCGTTGATTAATACGTGTGGAAATAGTTTTTTAATTAGTTTCGCTTTTTTAAACAAGGATTACATTTTTTTATAACAGCATGGACCAAGGCTACAAAATCAGAAATAAAGATGGGATCTACTATATCACTTTTGCAGTTGTCGAATGGGTAGATGCATCTACCAGAAAGGAATATGTAGAAATTGTTATTGAAAGTCTGAAATACTGTCAGAATGAAAAAGGATTGATCCTTTATGCATGGTGTTTAATGAGTAATCATCTTCATTTGATCATTGCAGCAAGGGAAGGTTATAATCTATCGGATATATTAAGGGATTTTAAAAAGTTCACTTCAGGCAAAATAATCAAAGCAATTGAAGAAAATAAACAGGAAAGTAGAAGAAACTGGATGTTATGGATTTTTAAGTCTGCGGGAAAAAGAAATAAGAAAAATAAAAATTACCAGTTCTGGCGTCAAAACAATCAACCGAAGGAATTAGTTACAAATCATTTTATGCAGGAGAAATTGGAATATATTCATAATAATCCTGTACAGAATGGTATCGTGAGTAAACCAGAAGATTACAATTATTCAAGTGCGCAAAATTACTGCGGAGAGCTAGGATTGATTGAGGTGGAATTTATAGAATAGTAACAAGTCACAGACTTCAATTTTCATTTGAAGTTTGAAGTGTCCTGCGGAACCCTCCAAACAGCTTGGGTTGATGAGCAAAAAGTAACACCTAAATCTATTCAAATAGGTTTAGGTTTATCTGCAATACCTTGGTTAGGAGGTGGTTACAATATTGGAGAAATAAAAAAGTAAATATGAAATTCCCAAAAATTTACAACTTAATTTTAATAGTTTTATTTTTCTGTATGATAATTGTAATTGCAGTGTTTCGTATCAAAAGTGAAAACAAAGAGCTTGATAGTTTAAGAGAAGAATATCCACTTATATCGTTTGAAGAGAGTCTTTTTACTAGTATTGCTGATATTAATCAAGGTGATCCGCAAATTTTCAGAAACAACCCACATCAGGTGTATTTAACTTTGTTGGATGGAAGAAAGAGGAGATTAGTTGTTGGGTATGAACATAATCAAGGTCTTATGTTGGATGATGTTTTGGAAAATGGGGACTCATTGATAAAGTTTAGCAATTCATTTAAAGTAACTATCCAAAAAACTAATTTAAGTGATTCAAGTATTTTTGAATTTGACTTGCATGATGACTTAGGATACCCCATGAAGAAATGATTTCCCTCAGGGAAAGCAAGGATTGATCGAGGTGGAATTTATAGAATAGTTACAAGTCCAGACTTCAATTTTCATTTGAAGTTTGAAGTGTCCTGCGGAACACTCCAAACAGCTTGGGGGAAATGACAAACCAAAACAGACACATGAGCATATTATTAATAGATATTATCCGAATGGAGGAAAAACAAATTATTTAATACGGTATAGAGATGATGGAACATTTTTGATCGATGTAGCAACAAAAGAAGATAGTATTCGACTTAATAAATATTAGGAGTTTAAATTAATTTATAAAATCAATGTTATCCATGAGAAATTTTATTTATTACTTTTTCTTATTCTTTCTAATTATATCATGTAATGTAAAAAAAGATGAATATTTATATCAATGTCCAATTAATTCTTGCTTTAAAAATTTTGAATTAAAAAGTTATTTAAGAAGCACATGTCTTGAAAACTCTGAAGGACATGAAAGCCACTTGAAAATAATTGATATAATTGATTCTACATCTCAAAATATAATAGAAATTGGAGGTGGTTATAATGAAAATTATTCTTTGGTTAAAGGCTGTCATACCAATTCAGAATTAGTTTCGGTGATGAATATTTTAAGTGTAGAAATTGAAAAAAATTTTTATGATAGTCTAGATATACAATATGATGAAGCGAATAATAACTTTAAAAACGTAATTGATAATTTTTTCTTTTCAAATGAAAAAATATTTAATGAAGAATACCTACTAAATACTAATATTTCAACTGTTTACAATGATTTAATATTATGTGAATATTATTTGATTTTAATTCTATGTGATTTGGAGCACACTTAGGCCCTACCAGAGAATACTAACTAATTACTTCTCCTCAGAGTCATCAATCAGCCTGGAAAGTTTTAACCAATGGCACAATTGCAATTTCTAATTGAGACTCTGAGTCTTCCAGGCAGTGTAGTCCACTTTGGCCAGTGGACAAAAGGTTGAAAATCTTGTTATCTTGGCATCATCTGCACCCATTTTCAACTTACAGAAAAAAGTGGATCAGGGATGCTTTATCAGAATGTGTTTTATCAATAGGTTCATACAAATAGAAACAAACTGGTTTCAATAAAATGTCACCTATTCTAACGTCCGGGTTGATTTACTAGATATATTTAATTGAATATCAGAAATTTACGGTTAAGGGTCTCTTTTTAAAGGACAATGGATTTGCGGGTAACTTTTCTCAGGTTGCCCGCAAACCCAATGTATATTTAACTATTTGTATAATGGGCCATAGCTTTTGCATGCCCTGTAATCGGAACCTTCAAGATCATCACCGTAGGAATTCCACGCGCTCGGCCTGAATACTTTCTCTTCCTCAACATTGTGCATACAGACTGGTATCCGTAGCATAGAGGCCAATGTTATCAGATCAGCGCCGATATGGCCATAAGAAATAGCTCCATGATTGGATCCCCAATTGGCCATTACCGAATATACATCCTTGAAAGATCCTACACCATTTGTTCTCGGGACAAACCAGGTGGTTGGCCAGGTAGGGTCAGTTCTTTCATCAAGTACTTTGTGTACCTCATCGGGAAGTTCAATTGTCCAGCCTTCTGCAAGTTGTAGCACAGGCCCCAGATCTTTAACCAGGTTGATCCTGCACATCGTTACGGGCATTTGACCAGCCGTTTTGAATTGTGATGAATAACCACCTCCTCTGAAGTATTCCATGTTGGCCGGATACCATGTGGTTGCCTTCAGACACGAATCAGCATCATTCTGTGTAACCTCCCAATAAGGTTTCATAACCGGAACTCCATTTTCGTCTTTCATTTGAGCTGTGGCGTCTAGCGTGGAAGAACCGGAATTTATGAGGTGTATAAATCCATCTGAAGCCAATCCCTCAGGCTGATAACCTGTTACACGTTTGACAGACTCGGGGCTCCAAAAAGTTCGTACATCTGAGAATATCTGAGCTGTATTTGCTAATAAGTGACCGAAAAGCATGGATATGCCATTTAAAGAATCATTTTCAGTCGCAAAAACAAATGGTTGCCGGATGCCATTCCAATCAAATGAGGAGTTGAGAATTGCTTCGCTGAAATCGCCATTCGGACTATAATCGGTCCATTGCCTTTGGCCTTGAAACCCGCCTGAAATGGCATTATTTCCACGGGCTTCTTCACCAAACCCTTTTTCTGCCAGTTTGGGATTTCCAATCATCAGATCCCTCATTATTTGAGTCATTTTAATGACCGTATCCCATTCCCAGTCTTTGCGTTCCCTGGACGATGGTTTTTTATTCCTGTCTTTCCCTTCTATGCAATTGGATTGGACCCACTCTTTTGCCATCTCAAATTCTTTTTCATCGTAGATGCCCTGTTCCAACCTTCGGGTCACTTCACTCATGTCCACAAACTGAGCTCGTATTCCCAGGTAATCCTGGAGGAAATCCTGGTCGACCATAGAACCTACAATTCCCATTGACCCATACCCTAAGGAAAGGTAAGATTTGTCTTTCATTTGTGCTACTGCCAGGCCTGATCTGACGAATCGAAGGATTTTCTCTCCTACATCGTCTGGAACGGTCATGTCCCCGGCGTCCATCACTTCGCGACCATAAATTGAAAATACAGGCATACCCTTTTGTGTATAACCTGCCAATGCAGCTGCGAGATAAACAGCTCCGGGCCTTTCAGTACCATTGAATCCCCAGATCGCTTTCGGGATCATTGGAGTTGTATCCATTACTTCAGTCCCATAGCACCAACAGGGTGTAACGGTAAGGGAAACTTCTACTCCTTCCTCCTTAAACTGTTCTGCACATTTTACCGCATCCGCCACACCACCAATTGTAGTGTTTGAAATGACACACTCCACCTTTTCTCCCGATGGGAAGCGTAAAGAATTTTGAATATAATCAGCTGCTGCCTGAGCCATCGCCATCGTTTGTTCCTCGAGGGATTCCCTGATGCCATTTTCCCTTCCGTCAATCACAGGTCTGATTCCTACTTTAGGTAATTTCCCAATTAATCTGTAACTCATAGTATTTATTTAATCGTTTAAGCAAATCATTTAAAATTTTTTATGCTGAATTTCTGATTACTAATTTGTGTTTCAGCATGGCCTGTTCCGGATTCAAGTCGCCCTCCAGGTGCCTGAGTAAAATTCCCACCGCTTTTTCAGCCATTTCTTTAATTGGTTGTTCGATATAAGTTATCGGTGGATTGAATAAATCGAATGCCGGTGTTCCATCGAATCCTATAACTGCTGTCTGATCAGGAATAACAATCCCATTTCTTTTAAAATAATATAAGCCATTTATAGTCAGTAAATTAGTTGCGAAAATAATGGCATTCCGCTTACGGATTCCCTGATTCATTTTATCAAGACTCTGAAACACTCTATTTTCGGTGTCATCATATGGAATTGTTTCTACAAAAATCTCATCAGCCAACCCATTTTCCTTCATGGCTGATTCATATCCCGAAATACGATCTTTCATATGTTTCAGGGAAGTGTCATATGCAATGAAACCGATTTTGGTATGGCCGTGTTGAATTAGGAATGAAGTCGCGTGAAATGATGATTGAAAGTTATCCATGATTACATAACTGAAATCAATGGTTGAAGAGTACCTGTCAATTAAAACGAAGGGTATTCCTTTCTTTTTTAGTTCAAGTAGTTGATTATCCGTATTTTCTGAGGGCGCAATGATCATTCCGTCCACCTGGCGATTTACCAAGGTATTTATTAAAGATCCGGAACGCCTGGTGTCTTCATCGGAACACGTAAAAATCACATTGTATCCAAACTTTTCAGCCTCATCCTCTATTGCCCTTGCAAAACTGGCAAAAAAAGGATTGGAGATATCGGCGACTATCAGGCCAATTGTATGGGTAGATCCTTTTTTAAGGCTACGGGCAATAAAGTTTGGGTTATAATTTAACTCTCTTGCTGCCTTTCTAATCTTCTCTGTCATCTGTTTCCCCACTCTCTTCTCCTTTTCCTGGCCATTTATGACATACGATACGAGAGCTGTAGAAACCCCGACTTTTTCAGCAATATCCTTTAGAGAAGTCTTTTTCTGCATCAGAAATTTTCAATCCAACAAAGATAGCTTAATCGTTTAAACAAACAAACGAAATCAACCTGTGCAATAGGGTGAAAAAGTGGGGTTTTAATCTAAACAGGGTTTTAATGGCTTTTAGTGCCTGTTTACCAAATAGATCGTATGTACCTGTAGCTGACTCGACTAATCGGGCAATAAAGAATCAATTCTGACCAAACCGATGAGTTTATATTGCCTCAGGCCTTCAAGAGAGTTGAAATCAAAGATCAAGCACTTTCATCCAAAAGAAGATGTGATTTAAGGTAATGTCAATATTAAAGATATAATTAGCGTTCATATTGCTAATAGCTTGATTAAGAATATTGTAGTTTTAATTTTTGTTTTTCCAGTTTAATATCCTTTTCTCTCTTTCCTTTATTTTTAATTCAATAAGTTCAGCAGAAGTGAATTCGATCATTTTCTTTTCTAAAATCACAAATCTCTTAGTAGGGATGTAACCCATCGTTCCTCCACACCAGGCTGCTAATTCTATCTTTCTAAAAGATAGTTTTCCATTCCTGATGAAAAATCCCTTTTTGACATTAGCGGTCCAACCCCCGATGTTTATATCTACAGTATCTTGATTAATTATTTTGTGACTTATCCGGAATAAGTTAAAAGAGCGACTTTTTTGGTTCAATAAAGCTCGATCCGCGTGCAAATAGTATATAAATCGATTTCCTTTGAGACTCTCAGGTAACGAATCGACCAAAGTGTCTACAACCAATTGAATATTATTTCCTTGATTTGAATCAAAATAATATTCAAGAGTCGAAATGTACATATATTCCAAATCATAGTGCTTTTGGGCAAAAATTTGAGTTGATGTGAGTAATAAAAATATTGAGATTAGTTTCGGTATCATTTAGCAAATTCACTTTAGTTGACCTTTTGTAATGATTCTCCATTTTTGTTCGTAAGGCATCCGACGATATTTTTCGCCTGATGGAAAGAATTAGATGCACTTAAAAAAATGACGAGCAATGGCATTAGTAAAAATTTCTTCATATTCCCGCATTTAAAGTTTCAGATCATTTTTGAAACTATGATGCGGGGAGGATAAGGATTCCATAAGTGAAAATGGTTTTTTTAATACGTTTTGGAAAACGAAGGTAATATTGGTGAAGTTTACTTTTATAGTAGAGGAAAAGAAGGGGAAGAATTTGATTTGGAGTGAAAGAGGTAGCTATTGATAAGTCGTACCACATTGTAGTGGCACGACTTTATTGACAAACTTTCTTAAGTTTTACTAATCAATGTCCTTCTCAGCCATCATAAGCTGTCCATGATGAAATTTCCCGTTTGCACCGGCTACAGCGGAACCTGTCATAAAAAGAAACCTGCTGTCTTCTGCATCGACGATAAAGTAATTGTATAATTCTTTGCCAAATGTTTCGGCGTAGGCTGGCATGACAGATAGATAGGCCACTTCCTTATCCTTCGATAAAATAGCATTTTCCAATTCGTCATTGTCCACCACTTTGTACTTGTATTGGTAGTATTTGTCCAGCTTCCCTTTTTCGATTTGTTTAATCAATCCGTCTGCCATTAAGGATTTAGGAATGTAAAGCGTTTTATTTTTTAATTTTGGAGCGCGACTTTTTACATCCTTTTTTAAGTCTGAAATCCTGTCAATACCTTTGTCATTGATGTCATGCAATTGATTTTGAAGATTGTCAATCATAAATGTAATGGTGCCTTCACTAAGTCCTATGATTGGAAATGCTGATGCAACCATGTTTTTTTTAGGCTCTCCAGCCCATTTTATAACCAAACCATGTCCATGACCGACAAGCTCCATGTGATATGCCCAGGCTTGTGGGGTGTTAAAACCCGAAGTTGAACCCGGTTTGTAGAAGTCGTTCATTTTATAATTCTGGACCTGGATTACTTTAAGCAGGCAATATTTCTCATTTTTCTCTTCCAGGATTTTATCTGCCTGTTCCTGGGTCAGGTATTCAATCTTCTGTGAAAACTTCCACTCCCTGTCCATTACAGTTTTAATGTATTTGTTCAATGTATTTAATTCGTTCTCGTACTGTTTCAACAAATCGGGATCCTTATGGTATTTTTTGGATTCCTTGTCTTCTACTTCCTCCTTTACCACACCTAAAATACTGGATTGAATTAATTTGGTGCTTTCTTCATCCTTTACGAAAAATTGAGCATGAATATCTGAATAAGTGAAAATCAGACAGAAAAATAATAGCTTAAATAATTTACTCATGTTAAATGTTGTTAATTGAAAAAAATCTAAAAAATGTCGGCAATTATAAGAAATTAATTTAAAAGATCGCAAGAATGCTTTTTCGTCAAATAGAATGTACTTCATGAACGAACACCAATCCCCGGTTTTCGAGCTTTAATTTCAATATTCTTTCCAGGTGCTTTTTTGGTGATATATAGCTTGAATTAAAACCATTGTTCATATATCATGCACACAAAATTCTTAATTATATTTTTTATTGAGACCAACACGCATTGTACAATTTTTAAAGAAGGAAAATGGAAAATCAAAACAGCTATCAGGAAGTAACTACAGAAGGCTGGGGATCAAGGCTTATGGGATCTATCAAATCTGTACTATTTGGCATACTACTTTTTTTCGGCTCTTTTGTCGTCATTTGGTGGAATGAAGGTCGTGCCGTCAGAACTGCTAAAGGATTGGATGAAGGAGCAAGTCAGGTAGTAAGCATCGATGCAAATTCAGCCACAAGTGCGAGTGATGGCAAGCTGGTTCATGTAACGGGTAAAGTTGTCACGGAAGATCTTCTCAAAGATGATGAGTTTGGTATAGAGGTGAATGCACTCAAACTTAGGAGACAGGTAGTCATGTATCAATGGGTAGAAGAAGAGGAGTCTAAGAAAGAAAAACAGGTTGGAGGAAGTGAAAAAACAACTACAACTTACAACTACGAAAAAAAATGGGTGAGCAACCTGGTCAATTCAGGAGATTTTAAGGTTAGTGAAGGACATATGAACCCTAAAGCATTTCCTTATGGCGAATATACCCACCAGGTCAGCAATGCCTCCCTCGGTAATTTTGCCGTTTCGCAGTCCCTTTTATCAAAAATTAACAATTTCAATGCTTTTTCAATCGATAAGATCGATACAGGTAAAGTGAAAAAAGCAACTATATTGGAAGATGCAGTGAACAAAAAACAAAACATTTACATCGGCGAAGGAACCAATGCCGACCCGCAAATTGGTGATGTTAAGTTAACTTTTCAGATAGTAGAGCCTGGGGATTACAGCATCGTCGCTAAACAAGTAGGAAATACCTTTGAAAAATTCAATACGTCAACGGGTACTTCCATTGAAATGGTCAGCGCGGGAATTTTTTCCCAGGAAAACATGTTTCAGGCTGCCCAAAAGAGCAATACGATTACTACATGGATATTCAGGCTCGTTGGGTTCCTTGTGATGTTTTTCGGGCTCACCCTGATTTTTAAACCATTGGTTGTTTTGGCAGATGTTTTACCATTTCTAGGGAATCTACTGAGTATGGGGCTGTCCTTCTTTTCCGGAATCGTTGCGCTTTCTCTGTCATTGGCCACCATGGCGATAGCCTGGATATTTTACCGGCCCGTATTGGGCATAAGCTTATTGATTGTTGGAATAGGCATGATCATTTTCTTTTACATCAGGTCATCGAAGAAAAAGAAGCTGGTTGCTGCTACTGTAAGCAGCTGATCATTTAATGATCAGATTCTTGAAATATGCGAACTTCACACTGATTATTTATCCTACAATTGAGAGAAATTTTGACTTGAATTATACCTGATTATTCTCCTCTTGACCTTGCTCTGCCGAAGCGGCTACGCAAAGGTGAGGAGGAGATACAGAGGTGTGTTAGTTAAAAAAGCTTTACAATTCAAATCAAAATTTTGCGATTTAATGTTTGCAGGTTAAACACGCCAAATGAGCAAATCATTCCTTTCATCCTGATATTCAATTCCAAATGTCGTTCATCCCCGTAAGGATGATTGGATTTTCGTCAGTCACAATAATGGTATGCTCGTGCTGGGCAACAAATCCTCCCCGATTGCCAATTAATGTCCATCCGTCACTTTTTGTGCTGGCAATAGTCGATGATGTTGAAATGAATGTTTCGATTGCTACGACGGAGTTTTTCTTAAATCTCATCCGGTTAAATCGATCGTAAAAGTTCGCTATTTCGTACGGCTCTTCGTGCAGGCTTCTTCCAATGCCATGTCCCGTCAGGTTTTTTATCACCCTGTAACCTGATTTTCGCGCCTCCGATTCAATCAGTTGTCCTATTTTAGAGATCTGTATCCCACCACGGATGTTACTTATGGCTTTTCGCAATATTCTTTTTGAGGATTCTACAAGTTCCTGATGATTGAATATATCGGGTCCGAGGACAAACGAACCTCCGTTGTCGGCCCAAAAGCCATTAAGCTCGGCAGAAACATCAATGTTGACAAGATCACCTTCTTTGAGCTTCTTTTTTTCGGATGGAATGCCATGTGCAATTTCATTGTTGACGCTTATGCACGTCCATCCGGGAAAGCCATAAGTTTCCCTGGGCGCAGATCTTGCTCCAACCTTACGAAGCATTTGTCCACCGAAGTCATCCAGTTGTTTGGTCGTCATTCCGGGAGTTGCATAGTTTCTCATTTCTTTAAGTGTAGTGGCTACTACTTCACTTACTTTTAGCATTCCGGTTAATTCGTACTCCTTAGTGATTGACATGTTTTTTGAATCAATTATATTTTCTTAAACACATGTGTTTGTTATAAAGTTTGTTAATTATTTTCAGTGTTATCCAGCGGCTAACGGTAATTTGATAAGAACCAGTATACTTTTCGTTCCAAACTTAGTTAATTTTGATAGTAATTAATTATCGGTTAGGATCAATTTAAAAGTTCCACTAAATTCCTTCCACGAAAAGTAAAACACAAAACGAAAACCATGAAGCTTATCAATTTTGTCATCATTCAAAGAATTTTAGTATTTCTCGTGCTTATTGCAATTGGCTTGCAGGCTTGCACGCAAAAACCCAAAGAAGATACAACCCAGGCGACTGAAGTAGAAACAACCATGGTTGATGCAGCTAAGGAAGACAATTGGATTGTGCTATTCGATGGCACATCAACTGATATATGGCGGGGGTATCTGTTGAATGGTTTTCCGGAATCGGGCTGGGTTGTTGAAGAGGGTTCTCTGAAATGTGAAGGAGCAAAGGAAGGCGATGAAGGCCATGGAGGTGGAGACATCATCACCACGCAAAAATTTGATGATTTTGAACTGGAATTGGAATGGAAAATCTCTGAAGGAGGAAATAGCGGTATCTTTTTTATGGCAGAAGAAATAGAAGGCAAACCCATTTATCATTCAGCTCCCGAAATGCAGGTACTGGATGATGTTAACCACCCGGATGCTAAAAATGGGGTTAATGGCAATCACAAATCCGGCGCATTGTATGACCTGATCCCGGCAGATCCTCAAAATGCAAAACCATTTGGGGAATGGAATACAGTAAGAATAGTGAAAGAGAAGGGAAGAGTTACATTTTTTCAGAATGACGAACAGGTAGTTGAATTTGAGCTATGGACAGACGACTGGAACCAGATGATCGCCAAAAGCAAATTTGCGGAAATGGAACCTTTCGCTAAAAAATCTGAAGGACACATCGGCCTTCAGGATCATGGCGACGATGTCTGGTTCAGGAATGTTCGGATCAGGAGATTGTAGTAGCTTTTATAGCTAAACCCGTTAGACATTCATCTTTTTTCTGTTGCTTCTTCTCAATTAACCGGATTCCTAAAAAGAAAAGGGAAACAATTACTTAACTGTTTCCCTTTTTTTCTATGCAATCAAAAAGTTAATCAAGGTGTATCCCACCAAACCCTTGTGTCAAGAACATCGGGTCCCATGCGATCAATAGCCACCTGTAGGTTGGCTTCATTAACAGAACCTTCTGACACCGGGTAGGTAAGCCGTCTGATAAAATCTACTTCTTTACCAGGATATGGATTAGTAGTTAATACCGGATATCCACTTCTTCTGTAATTGGCAAATACCTCAGGACCATTCAGGAATGAAGCGATCCAGTATTGCGTGTTGATTTGCTCGTAAGCAATGTTGGTATCAAATGGATTATTGGAAATATATTCATTGATATCAGCCAGGTCAACCGCGGATGCCTCATCAACCATTGCCAATTGTTCCATGTGCAGACGGATACCAGTTTCAAAATACGTAGCAGCATCCCCTGTTGTGATCCAACCCCTGTGCCGGGCTTCGGCCAGCAATAAATGAGTTTGAGCTGCTGAAACCATAAAATAGGGTGCTGTTAACTTTATCATTCTTCTTCGATCAACCTGACTGAAATCGTAGAAACTTGCCAGACCAAGGTCAGTGGCAACAGATCCAATGGTACTGTTGTCATGCCCCATTGGCATGCCGATTTGATCGGCAGGATCAAAGGAAGCGATTTCGGGTGTTTGGGTAGGGCCGGACGTTGCTCCCACATACCTGACCGCTATGGATGAGAGCCTGGGATCGTCTGTGACTTTCAGGTGTTCAACAAATGGTTCAGTGAGATAAAAGTTTGCTGCTTCCGTACCATTTAGCGTAATGCCCATTCCATTCTGATAATTGTTGTCATGCCGGATCATGGCGTTGTCCTCATTCAGAAGGATCAGGTCGGCAAGGGAAATGGCTGAAACAGTTTGTTGCGCTTTTGATTGATCTACTTTGCTGAGCCGCATTCCAACACGAAACAGGAGCGAGTTGGCAAACTTTCTCCATTTGGTCACATCGCCACCATACAGCACATCCGCTGTCTCGATTCTACCGGACGGATTTAAGGCGGCGGAAGCGGCAGACAATTCCGAAATGATACTGTTATAAATATCCTGTTGAGAATTGTATGTCGGAAAATAATTCTGGTCAAGATAACCTTTGCCAGCTTCTGTGTATGGGATATCACCATACTCATCGGTCAGCACCAGAAAGACATAGGAATTGAGGATCCGGGCCATGTTATACAAATTAGCCCTTTCCGGATCGTCAGCTGTTTGATTCATCACATCAACAGTATTGCGTACGCAGTTGCGGTAATATGCCTGCCAGAGTGTTTGCGTGGCTCCGCGATTATCCTGGTTGTAATTTGCGCCGGTTAACACCCCTGAGTTTGGGGAAATGATTTGCTGCACAATACCGAGATCATAGATCAATTGGCTTCCGCCGGCAAAGCCTCCACCATTGATATTCAAAACAACATTGTTTAGCTGATAAGCCGGATCGATGGACAGGGCTGCTACCTTGCTGGTATTCAGATCATCATAGTCATTGTCACACGCGCTGATGTAAACAAACATCAGGATAAGCGAGCTATATAATATTATCTTTTGCATGATTGAATTCTTTAGAGTTTGATATTCAGGTTGAAGCCCATACTTCTGGTGGTAGGAACACCGGTTGATTCCATTCCGACAAGGTTATCGGATGTATAGCCAAAGGATTCAGGATCAATATTGGGGATCCACTTTTTCAACATGGCGACATTGTTAGCGACAAAGTCAAGCCGCACATATTTGAAAGGCCAGTTTTCAGGCAAATATCTTGAGAAGTCATACCCAATAGTAATTTGCCGGAGCTTCCAGTAGCCTCCGTCATAAACAACAGGCTCAACCAATCCTTTTGACCTGACAACTTCATAGAAGGGCTGAACCGGGAAAACGCTGACAGTATTGACTTCACCATTTTCATTGACACCATCTCCAGTCACACTCGATTCGCGACCCTCAAGAGTTGACTTATGCAAACCATGTCGATAGGCGTTGAAGTTTGTACCGGATAATATTTTATTGCCCAATTTAAAGTCAATGAGGAATGAGGCGCTAATGCCTTTATAATTGAAGGAATTGGTAAAACCTCCGAACCACTTAGCAAGACCGCTTCCATAGCTGATCATCTCGGAAGTAGCCAGGGCTATTCCATTTGAACCAAAGATCACCCTGCCCTGATCGTCTCGCAGATATCCAAAACCCGACACCTGACCCAATTCTTCTCCTACGATGTGTCGCAACTCTCCATTAAATATGTGAGTACCCACAGTTATTCGTTCACCAGGTGTATCAGTCAAAAGACTCAATACTTTTGTTTTATTGTATGAACCGTTGAAGGTAAAAGACCAGTTAAAATTCGGTGTTTCGATTGGCACAATATTGACAAGCATTTCGATACCCTTATTTCTGCTTTCACCACTGTTGATGTTAGTGTTAACATATCCTGAGGCATCCGAAACCTGGGCCTGAACGATTTGATCCGTCGTTGTTTTCTGGTAAACAGCAACATCCAGACCGACCCGGTTATTGAACATTTTTAACTCGATACCCAATTCGGTTTCACCCACCCTCATTGGCTTCAGATCCGGGTTAGGAATGGTATTGCCACTCGGCCCGCCAACGGGTTGTGGCGCTCCGGATGGGTTGGGAAATAGGTTATTGTTTATTGAATAAAACAGCACGTTCGAATAAGGTGCCACATCTGCATCGCTACCCACTTCCGCGTAGGCTGCTCGCAGCTTACCGAAAGTTAGCCATGAAGTAGTTCCCAGTGGTTCTGTGAAAACAAATCCCAGAGAAACGGACGGATAGAGGATGCTGCGGTTTTCAGATGACAATGTGGAAAACCAGTCATTGCGCAGTGTACCACTCAGGTACAGCATCTGGCCAAGGGAAAATTCTAACGAACCATAAAGCGAATTGACTCCGCGTTCGATCAAATCGTAAGTGGGATCTTTCACCCGTCCATTTTGAACCGTATAAAGATCTCTTACGACAAAGTCAGTTACCTGTACGCTGTTGACATCAGCTCTTCTGTACATGTGGTTTCCACCGAAGTTGAGGTTTACGCCAAGTTTTCCAAATTCACGATTGGCTCCAACAAGAAAATCGGCGTTGATCTCTCTGAATCGACGTGACTCTTGCGTAAACACTCCATTTACAAAACCTGCGGGAGCTGCGGGACGTGACGCCTGGCCGGTTGGGAAGTTGTTGTAATCCTGATCACGGGACCAATAATCCTGACCTACACGACCTTGGACAAACAATCCGGGAAGAAGGTCATAACGCACAGAAACGTTACCAAAAATGCGATCCCTTTTGATATTGTTAAACTGTTGTGATAATGTAAAATAGGGATTTGTTCGGTTCATGAACCTGGAGTAAATAAATTCATTCCCCTGGTCATTAAACTTCTTCTCATCCAATAAATCCAGCGGCATGGAATTAGCCATGTTGTACAAGGCTACCGGAATGGTATTGTCCTGGTTTCCAACGTTGGGTGGATTTTCGTTTCTTTCATTTGAATAATTGATGTTTCCCTTAACACCTAATTTTTCAGTGAGCGAGTAACTAAATCCAAGATTAATGGTTTTCCTGTTGTAGTCATTGTTTGGTGTAATGCCTTTGCTATTCATATCCGAGATGGAAAAGTTAAGGCCACCCTTGGCTCCGCCAGATGACAAGGAAATGGTATTGGTTACGGTATGTCCGGTTCTGAAAAATGTTTTAACACGGTCACGGACAGGTTCATACGGAACTTCCACTCCATCAAACAATACCTGGGTCATGCCTGGTTCGAATTTTTCACCAAAGGACCATTGCCCGGACGTTGGATTTGGTGTTGTGGGCCTTACTCCATTTTCACCCTGCCCATATTCATACTGATAATCCGTAAAATCAAGAGGAGTGTCGTTGGTATAGTTCAAGTTATAGGCTACACCGATTCCGGAACCCTTACCCTCTGTTTTGGTAGTGATCATGATGACACCATCCTTAGCGCGTGAGCCATACAAAGCCGCTGCAGCAGCTCCTTTTAGTATCGTCATGCTTTCTACATCGTCAGGGTTAATGCTCAAAAGTCCGTCTCCTCCATCTGATGTTACCCCACCTCCCGCTCGGGGGGCTACTGAACCGTCGGCACCCTGGTTGTTTGGGTTCGAGCCGAAATTGGTGTTGTCTATCGGCACACCATTAATAACGATTAAAGGATTGTTCTGACCTGTAATGGAAGATTGCCCACGAATGCGGATCTTGGAAGTACCTCCGGGTCCGGTACCCAAAGACGAAATATTAACACCCGCAACTTTACCCTGAAGAGTATTCATGATGTTGGGGGTCCGGTTAATGGTTAACTCCTCGGCTTGTACTTTTGAAGTTGCATATCCAAGGCTCCTGGTAGATTTCTCGATACCAAGCGCAGTAACGACCACTTCATCCAGCTGTTGAATATCAGGACTCATGTAAACATCGATTACCGATCGATTATTCACAGAAACTTCCTGATCTAAATAACCTACAAAAGAATATACCAGAATGCTGTTACCGTCAGGGACATCTATCGAATACCTTCCGTCAGCATCTGTAGTAGTACCTGTTGTGGTACCTTTCAGTACAATGGTAACACCCAGAAAAGGTTCACCATTTTCATCTGCAACACGACCAGTGACATTCAGATCTTGCTGATTGGTTGCCTGAATAAAATTCCCATCGGAATTTGGTTGGTTGGTCTCTGCCTGAGAAGCGTATAGCTCAATATTCTGAGCGGTAGCCCCTACGTGCATTAGCAGAACCAAGCTGAACAATGCGTAAAATTGCTTCATAGTTTAAGGGATTGGAAATTTATAATGGATAAATAACTCCTCTTTAGATTTTCCCGGTGAATCAGCTTCGACTCCCAAGAGTTTTGTGGCCAGGTAAACAAGTTAAAACAGGTCAGATTCTATTTTAAAGATTCGAAACAGTATGAAGAAGTTCTTCCAATAAAAACCGCCGTTGATTTTTGCACAAAATAAAGTGGATTGGTATCCTGCCAGGTCACTTCATTAGTTTTCTGTCTATTAAAAAAATCACCATGGTTCGTGCTGAAGGTTAACCAGGTCCTCAAATTCATTGTTGAGTTTGGAACTTAATCTTTCAAAAATGGAAAAGTACTTCTGGTACACAGCATGATTTTGAATCTGGGGCTCATAAGCTACTGATAATACCACAGAGCGAGCAGCTTCCTCCAGGCTCTTATAAATACGCATGTTTGTTGCGCTTAGTAAGAATGCTCCTTGAGCGATGCTGTCAGGATTTTTGCCAATACTAACTGGTTTATTAAATATATCAGCCAGCATTTGTGTACAGAAAGGTATCGAGGCAAAACTTCCGTTTGTGGTAAGTGTGTTGATATTGACGTGTTCCTGAAGGGTTTTTCCAATGCTGTAGATTTCATAGAGAATACCCTCTAGTGTAGCCCTGACAAAGTGACCTTTTTCGTGTTTGATGTTAATGCCAAAATACGAACCTCTGGCATACGGATTCCAGATAGGGGCTCTTTCGCCCAAAAGATAGGGAAGAAACAATAGTCCATCCGAACCTACAGGAACATTTAAAGCTTCTTTGACAAGGTTTGACATCGTATATTCCAGATCATAAGGGCTTTTAAAATCACCAAACTGATTGGTAAACCACTCAAAGACCACTCCACCATTGTTTGTCGGTCCTCCTGACACAAAATATTCATCCGTAAGCAAATAGTTGAAAAGGCGTTGTTTTTTGTCCTTCAATATTTCTTTTCCGACCACCCGCACAGCGCCGCTATCCTCTACAGTTATGGTAGCCTTTCCTTCATCCCAGACACCGCCTCCAAGGGTGGCTAAACACCCATCACTGGAACCGATAATGATGTTAACGTCTTCAGATAGTCCCAGTGATTGCTGATATTCCCGTCTTAGTTTTCCTGGAGAATGAAAGACAGGAACGAGCTCTGGTAATTTATCCGCATTAATGCCAGCATAATTGAGCGCTTCCTCTTCCCAGCATAACTTAGAAATGTTTAATAGGCCTGTGGCAGAAGCGAGGCTGTAATCTAACAAATACCCCTTGGTAAGCTGTTGGAGAATATAGGTTTTGATGGAGAGAAACTTATATGTTTGTTTAAATCGCTCCTGATCGTTTCTGTTCAGCCAGGTGATCTTTATCAGGGGTGACATGGGATGAATGGGGGTTCCTGTGGCATCGTAGATCTTTGCTCCCAGAGGGGAATTTTTGAGCTCCTGGGCTTCTTTTTTTCCCCGGTTATCAGCCCAGGTGATGGCGTTTCCCAATGGAACACCATTTTTATCGATTGGCAACACACTGTGCATGGAAGCGCTAAAACAAATGGAAATTACTTTATGATTTCTGGGATGGATCTTTTCAGTAAGAAGATTTTTCATCACGTACAAGGTGGTAATGAATATCTGGTCGGGGTCCTGCTCACTAAAATCAGGCTCTATATGAAAAGTTGGGTATGATCCTTTTGCCGAGCCAATGACATTTCCGTCCAGGTCAAAAGCCATTACCCTTACCGCATTTGTACCTATTTCGACTGTAATGATGCAATCCATTTCGATCCTTTATTGCTATTTATAAGAATTATTACTTTTTCTATACTCACCGGGAGTATGGCCTGTCAATTTTTTAAATGTTGTGGAAAAATGCTGTGACGAATAAAATCCCGTTTCCAGTGCAATGTCTGTAATGTTGACCTTCTCTCGTTTTAGAAGCTTTACAGCCTCAGAGACCCTTATGTTGATCAGATAGTGAAGAGGCGAAAAACCTGTATAGTTTTTTACTTTTTCAGTGAAGGCCGTTGAGCAAAGCCCGACCATCGCAGCCATTTCTTCGACCGTCCATTGATGGGCGAGGTTTTGACGTAAAGTTTGTTCAAGTTTTAAAAATGTTTGTGGAAAATCCCTTCTTGAAATGGCCTGACGGGTAGAATGCCTTGCAATAATTATGAGCAGTGAATCAATGATATGATTAACCCGTGTAATGTATCCCAACTCCTGGCTGGTGATTTCCATGCGCATTTCCTGCAAAATACCAGCGACCTCTTTTACTTTCAGTACAGGTAAGTTGTTAAGCAACAGGATTTTGCCTATTGCCTGACAATCGCCAGAGGACAGATTACTCCACTCTCCAGGGATCAGCTTTCCATTGGCATCAATTTTTTTAACCTGAAGGTGAAGCCAGAAGTAAGCGCCTATTCCAAGATATCCTTTGGAACCACCTACGACCTGTCCTGGGAGCACCAGTGCAGTATCTCCCGGGTAAAGCACCTGATGTTGGTGGTTGATGATCCAGTCAAATTTACCATCGATAATAAAATAGATTTGAAGGTTATCTGACTGTGAGACTATGAAGGAGTTCAATTGAATGGTATTGTTCTTTCTCAGACCAAATTCACTAATGTGCGGAAACAATTCCAGCTCTTTTGACAGCCCTTGTTGTAATATGAACTGACTCTGTGGCATTTCTAAAACCTACATAAATACCTATAATATGAATGAATATTTCAGACCAGCATTATAAATGGCTGGGAGGCCCTAAGTAACCAAATTGTCATTTCTAAAGGATTTTTTTCAGTCAGCAAAGCCTTTAATGAAGATAATCTTATTTTTCAATCTAAATCATTTTTATTTCAAATATCTGATAAAAGGCTTGTATTCTTTTAATTCCAATATAAAGTCTGTTTCATAACTCCTATAGACTTGAGGAAAGTTAAGCCTAAAGCTTTTTTCATTTTTTCAGAGAAATGAAGAAGGAAGCCCCACTTCCTGTTTCGCTTTTACACCAGATCCTGCCGCCCATTGTTTCAATAAATTTTTTGGCAATCATCAATCCCAGACCGGTAGATGCTTCGCCTCCGGTAGGCCTTGCACTCAATCGCTGATATTTACCGAACAGATTTTTCATATCTTTCTGACTTATTCCAGGTCCCTCATCTTTTATTTCACAAATAACTTCCTTTTCTTTTGATGAAAGACTGATGTGAACACATTTGTTAAAAGGGGAAAATTTTATTGCATTGGAAAGAATGTTTTCAATTACCTGGATGGTATAATTACGATCTGCCTTGACATAAAGGTCGGAGATAATATTTTTGATCAGTTTAATGTTCTTCGCTGAAGCAATGCTTTCAAAACTTCTCGTGATATCGTGGACCTCTTCCGATAAATTAACTTTTTCAATTGAGAGGTTAAGTTTTTCAGACTCAATGGCATTCACATCCAGAATTTTTGTGATCATCTCGTTCATTCTGGAAGCGCTATGATCCATCATTTCAATATTTTTGGCCGATTCCTTGTCTACTTTTCCACTCATATTGATGATAGAGATCAATCCCTTGATCTGACTTAATGGATTTTTTAGATCGTGAGCTACAATACCGATCAGGTTATTTTTCTCGCTATTCAAGCGAACCAGGGTCTCGTTACTTTGTCGCAATTCTTCCGTTCGCTCGTTAATTAATTGCTTTAGTCTTTCATTCCTCTTCTCATTGTAAATATTCACACCATAAAATGTTCCTCCTATCAGTAAAGCAATGGTCAGTGCTCCCAGCAGGAAAAACCACCATTTTTGCCAAAAGGGTTTGGCAATTGAAAATGCAAGAACCGACGGTTGACTCCAGGAATAAGGCCCGTTTTTCCTGGCTTTCACTTCTATTGTAAAATCACCGGCTTTTTGAGCGTCAAAGGTTATTTCATTATCATAAGTAGATCTCCACTGTTCGCTGGGCAATATCCGGTATTGATAATTTACCTCGTCTTCAGGAAAAGTGATCGATGAAATATGGATGGAGAGAAAGCTGCCGAAGTCAATTTCTGTTTCTTTATTCAACCTTCTTTTTACACCATCCGATTCGATCTGCGTGAATCTGGGGGCAGGTGTCACTGAATTATCTGTTAATGAATGTTTGCTATAGCACAACCCTTTTGCGGTTCCTACCCATATGGTACTATCTGAACCAACAAAAAAACCCCTTGGAGTGATGGTGTTTGAAGGTAGGCCGGTGCTTTCATTGTAAAGTTCATATGTATTGAGTTTTGTGTTGTAAATGATCAGTCCGTACGCATTGGCTATGAGTATTTTATTCGCACCAAAAGTATGAATGGCATTGATTGGCAATTTAAGGAATCGTACTTCTGAATTCTCAATTGTATGTTCCCAATGGTTTAGCTTATATAGACCATGAGAAGTGCCCAGCCATACGAAATCACCATCAATGGCAATATCATTTACATTAAAACTTCCATTTTGATCCAAATCCAGCGGAATGCTTATGTTTTGGAAATCAGAGTCGGACTTATCTTTAAAAAACAGGTAGCTGTTTTGACCTGATGATGCAACATAGATGCCGTTTTCACCCGTCCGGATGATGTTGATAACACCATCATCTCCAAGCGGGATTGAATATTCTTTGAGATGAAGATTTGGGTCGATCATATAGACCATTTCAAGTCCAGGTATGCTTAACCATATATTTTCTTTAGAATCCCGGGACAATCCGGTTATGAAGCGGGTTTTGTTACTGAAATCAAACTCGTGTCTGATTTCATTGTCAGCCATCAAAAAGACTTTAAAAGCATTGGCAATCCAAAGACCATCATCTGTGTAAAGTAGGGATTGAAAATATCCGGAAGGTAATTCAAGAAGAAGGGAGTTTTGGTTGGTTTTACGATTCAGTTCATATAGTCTTGTGCTGTTGGCATAATAAATGGATTGAGTTGAAGGATTTTCCGTAACAGTCTCGATAAAATCTATGACATTGTCATTAACCTTTTGAAATATATTTTCCCGGATCAGGACCCAACCCTCATTTCCGGAAAGCCAGATATCATTTTCCCGGCTCACATGAATATGATTAATGTTATTAATAGAATGGGGAAGAGTATCGATAGAATTACTATCAAAATCTATAAGAAAATGCCGGATTTCCCGGGTGGCAATGAAATGCTTATTGTCTCCTATGTGTGCTATAAATGAAACATTGGGGATATTGCTGATCAGCGAGCTGTTTGCAATTCCTCCCTTTTCAGGAAGTGATGCTCTATAGACACCGGATAAGGACCCGATGATCAGTGAATTATTTATGTCGGAAATGAACTCAATGCCATAAGGAAGCTTTTTTTCGACCGGCTCAAATTTGTCATCATCAGTATTGTACCTGAATAGATTTCCCTGGAAGGAGGACACATAAAGATGGTTGTTTTGATCCTCAAAAAAAGAAAACGAGCGAAGGAATTGGGGAGTGCGATTGGAAATATCAAAAGAATAACGATTGAAAGAATTTTCATTAAGTTTGACCACGGCCTGCGACTCACTCACCCAGAGATTTCCACCGGCATCCTCGAATATAAGTTTTGGATATGTAAGCGTGGTATCGTCTGCAATTCTTCCTACATGAAATAACCTGTTGAAAATAACCGTGTCTTCCTGGTTAATTATTTCAATAAAGTCCAGGTCTCCGAATGCAAGGAGTCTGCCATCCCTTGTGGTGTGAAAACCCTTAACGAAATTGCTGTGAAGCCTATCCCTGTAATTGGTAAATTGAATGCCATCATATTTGACAAGACCTTCATCCGTAGCAATCCAAAAGTATCCCAATGAATCCTGCGTGCTTGCCTTAATGATATCACTGGGCAAACCGGAATCTACCCGATACTGCTTCATGAAATAATCCTGTGCGATAGCAGTCAGTGAAGCTAAACTGAAACAAATGAATATAATATGTCCGAACAGAGCCAAAAAAACTTATCCTCTTTATAAATCCTGTATTTTTTACATTGGTATTATGAAGGTTCCTGATAATTGAACCTACAGCGGATTTAGGATAAAATGGCAGGTGGATATTACCAATACCTTTATTATTTAGCCAAAAGAATTAAATAAATCAACTTTTCAACAAGGTGAATTGAGGTGAATGATTGAAGAAGGATTGTAGTTATCCAATTTTATTAAATTCATTGATGTATTTAACAACTCAATTATTGGGAGCCATTTCTATTACAATGTTTTTAGATATCATTCATTGATTCTTTCAAAACTCTTTTGATGTATTATTAACCACAAAAATTGGTTTTAGGATTGCATATCATTATTTGTAGATTTGGAATTGATTGAAATGATGAAATTTTCAAATAGAAGAATCACAATGATAGTAAAAAATAGTTCAGTGCTATTCACCAAATCTGTGTTGTCGAAAATTTACTTTGCATTAGCAATTGCTGTTTCGATTGCCAGTTGTACTCCGCGAAGTGATTTGGAGGATGCAGATCAAAAAAACTTAAGAGAACGAATTTCCCTTAATGATGAATGGCGCTTCATGAAGTATGAATCCAATCCTGATTCGTTGATTTATGATGAGAGACCGGAGGTTGAAAATATCAACGATAGCAAGGACGCCGATTCGAAACCCACCGAGGCTGTAGAAGTCAAATCCTCTAAGAAAGTTCTGAAAGATTGGATCTTACCTACAGGTAATGCTTTTATACTGGATCCATCCAAACGATATGTTTGTCCGGAGGGAGATCCCGGTAGCGATTTCCCTTTTGTTCAGGCCAGTTTCGATGATGGGTCCTGGGAAACCGTAAATCTTCCCCACGACTGGGCGATCAAAGGACCTTTTTTTGAGGGAGAAGATGCAGAAGTAGGAGGAGGAATGGGACGTCTGCCTAGCCATGGTGTAGCATGGTATAGAAAAAAACTGGATATATCTGAATCAGATAGAGGTAAGTCCTTCTTTCTGGATGTAGATGGAGCCATGTCTTACGCCATGGTTTGGCTGAATGGACACCTGGTTGGTGGATGGCCTTATGGATATGCTTCATGGAGAGTTGATCTTACACCGTATATCATCCAAGGAGGGGAGAATCAATTGGCTATCCGATTGGACAATCCAAATCATTCATCCCGATGGTATCCGGGTGGAGGAATTTATCGCAATGTCTGGTTGACAAAGACCAATCAGGTTCACGTAGATCATTGGGGGACTTTTGTAAATACCCGGGATGTTTCACCTTCCGCTGCAACGGTAGACCTGGAAGTGACTATCAAGAACGAATCGGAAGCTAGCGAAAACATCCGGGTTATTACCCATATTTTCACCCTGGATCAGGATGACAGGATTTCTGCAGAGAAAGTTGCTGAGTTTGAGCCATTGGAAACATCCGTTAATGCGGGTGAGCACACCCGGGTCCAGTCATCCCTAATGATCGAAAATCCTCTTTTGTGGGGCCCTCCACCTACACAAACTCCTCACAGATATGTGGCCATTACTACGTTGTTTCGGGGAGATGAGCAAATTGACCGGTACGAAACACCTTTTGGCATCCGTTCCTTACGTTTCGATGCCGATTCTGGGATCTATGTCAATGAAGAACATATTTACCTAAAAGGAGTCAACCAGCACCATGACCTTGGAGCTCTTGGGGCAGCTTTCAATACCCGCGCAGCAGAACGCCAGCTTGAGATATTACGAGAGATGGGTTGCAATGCGATCCGCATGGCTCATAATCCGCCCGATCCGGTATTGCTTGAATTGACAGACAAGATGGGTTTTCTGGTGATTGATGAGATTTTTGATTCTTGGGAAAGGAAAAAGACACCACTCGATTTTCATCTCGTTTTTCCGGAATGGCATGAGCAGGATGTACGGTCATTTATGAGACGTGATCGAAATCATCCCTCTGTAATCATGTGGAGTCTGGGAAATGAAGTAGGAGAGCAGTACACCGGCGAAGATGGAGCAGCTATTGCTCAAAATCTTCACGCAATTGCAAAGGAGGAAGATCCCGGTCGCCCTACAACTATTTCCATGAATTTTGCAAAGCCAGATATGCCGCTTCCGGGCGTGATGGATGTGATCAACCTGAATTACCAGGGAGAGGGTATCCGCGATGCCCCGGCTTATGCAGGTCTGCAGGGAATTCGAACATCACCTCTGTATCCGGCATTCCACAAGGCATTTCCTGATAAGCTCATCATAAGTAGTGAAAATGCAGCAGCGTTAAGCAGCCGTGGGGAATATACCTTTCCGGTGGCCGAAGGTGTCAGCGCTCCGGTTAAAGATGGATTAGGTGGAAACCCGGAAACAGCACAGGTAAGCAGTTATGAATTGTACACTGCACCATTCGGTTCGTCAGCAGACAAAGTCTTTGGCTCGCTTGATAGCCACCCATATGTAGGAGGTGGATTTGTTTGGAGTGGTTGGGACTATATTGGCGAACCAACACCTTATTACTCTGCCAGAAGTTCCTATTACGGAGTGATTGATCTTGCAGGATTTAAAAAGAACAGGTTTTACCTGTACCAGGCAAACTGGCGTCCCGACCTGAAGATGGTTCATATTCTTCCTCACTGGACCTGGCCGGACAGGGTAGGAGAGGTCACACCTGTCCATGTTTTGACTTCCGGGGATGAAGCTGAACTGTTTCTAAATGGTAAATCGCTGAGGCGAAAGAAAAAAGGTGAATATGAATACCGGTTAAGATGGGATGACGTGGTTTACGAACCGGGGGAATTAAAGGTAGTAGCTTACAAGAATGGTGAAGAATGGGCTGAAGATGTTGTTAAAACTACAGAAGCCCCTGCAGCGCTCAGAACAACGGTAGACCGACAGGAAATTATGGCCGATGGAAAAGATCTGGCTTTCATCACAGTAGAAGTAATGGATGGAAACGGCCTTTTAGTTCCGGTTGCAAGTAACCAAATCGAATTTACCGTTGAAGGACCAGGAGAGATTGTGGCTACAGACAATGGAGACCCCACGAATTTCACACCATTTCCCAGTCATGAACGTAAGGCTTTTAACGGTCTGGTGCTCGTGATCGTCCGTTCAAAGCCAGGCGAAAATGGATCCATACAAATTACGGCTAAATCGCCGGGATTGGAAGAAGCGAGTGTTGTGGTTTATGGAAAGTAGTTTGATCGATTTATGTATGGTGGTTGAACGATTTGTTCCCATGAATAAGGAGGTTAATCTGTAATTTGGTATTTCCCTTTTTCAATATTTTTTATAAAGAGGTATCTTTATATTAAATTTTAGAATCACCTGTATGCGACGGAAACTGGCGGGAACGATAATGTTTCTAATCTTTTGCTATTCCACTCTCTTTGCCCAGCTTAGTGGGACAGAATTTAAGTACATATCTTTCAATGAAGGGCTTTCCAATGCTTACGTCCGAGCCATTACACAAGACGATCAAAGGTATATCTGGATTGGAACGGACGATGGTCTCAATAAATACAATGGCTATGAGATGACCGTCTACCGGCATGATCCGGCGGATTCATTGACCATCCACCACAATTCCATTTCCTCCTTGGTAAAAGACAAAAGAGGCCGACTATGGATTGGAACTGAGCTAGGTGTCGATCTCTACAATGCCGACACGGACAACTTTACACAGGTTCTGAGATCGGAGACTGCTGTCTCAACCATTTTTGAATCAAAGGATTCTACCATCTGGATAGGGACCAATGAGGGCATATTTATATTTTCTGAGAAAAGCGAGCAATTTCAAAGAGCTTCATTTAAAGAAGATCAATCAAATAACATGTTTGACGATCGTTCTTTGGCTATCAATGTATTTGAAGAGTATGATGAAAGATACATCATAGCCGGAACATGGGAAGGCACCTTGCTGATTATCGACAGAATACAAAATTCTATCAGACCAGTAAACGGCAATGAAGATAGCGTAGAGATCGATCATATTTCATCGATCGAAGTTGACGGCAACAAAAACATATGGATAGGAACCTATGGCACCGGATTGTTTCACTTTGACATTATGCGTGATCATCTTAGAAAAATCAATATTTCAAAAAAATGTCAAATTGATAATCGCATTATGTCCATCCTGAATGATCAGGAAGGCCATATCTGGATCGGTACGGAACAATCAGGTTTATACAAGCTTTACATCAACTCTTATTCTACCTACGGTTATGAGTATGAACATTTTATAGACAACGAATGGCCGGGAAGCCTGAGTTACAGATCTGTAACCTGTATGTTTAAAGATGCAAGCGGAGGACTATGGATAGGAACGCATAATGGCGGTTTGAATTACATGAGTTCAGAGAAAAGGTTCTTTAAATCGATAAGAAGAAATCCATTCATTGAAAATACTCTTAGCCATAAAAAGGTTTGGGGACTTTGCGAAGACAGAGAAGGAAATATTTGGGCAGGTACAGATGGAGGTGGATTGAATCAAATTAATATTCAAACTAAGAATATCCGGAATTTTGCAGTTGATGGTCAGCGTGGAAGTATTAGTGACAATGCCATTCTATGTGCCTATAAAGATGGTGATGGGGATTTATGGTTTGGTACGTATGCGGGAGGTTTAAACCTTTATCTTCCGGAAGAAGAAAAATTCAGGTCATTTAAATACGATAGCGAGGACAGCACATCCATTGGTGCAAATGATGTAAGGACTATCATAGAGGATAACAGTGGAAAGATCTGGGTAGGGACTAATCAGGGAGGTTTAAATGTTTTGGATAAATCGACCGGAAAGTTCAAACGGTACCACACCGGAAACAGCAATATAAGTATAAACGATATCAGGGCTTTGCACATTGACCACCAGCAAAGGCTCTGGATCGGTACATTTGGACATGGACTAACCTTGTTTGATGATGGTAGTTTTATCAATTTCCGTATTACCGATATAGGTATGAGGGATAATATAGTTTTCTCGATTGACGAAGACAAAGAGGGTATTTTGTGGTTGGGAACATATGGGAAGGGTTTGGTACGTTTTGATCCTGAAACTAAATCATTTGAGATTTTTGATGAAAAAAAAGGTCTGGCCAACAATGTTGTTCATGCACTGACAATCGACCAGCATGAAAATATCTGGTTGTCCTCCAACAAAGGAATATCAAAATTTAATATTGAATCACAGGAATTCTATAACTATTCCAAAAGCGATGGTTTGCCAACTGTTGCTTTTAATGACGGATCTGTGCTTAAGTCGTCCAATGGGAACTTTTATTTCGGAAGCCTGGATGGTTTGGTGTTTTTTAATCCTGGCGAAGAACAGATCCATGCTGCTACACCGAAAGTTCTTATAGAGGGGATCAAGGTATTTAATGAAACCATCAAACCAGAGAAAGAAGACAACAATAATATACTACAGGAAGGAATTGACAATAGGGACAAGGTCGTATTAAAAAACAACCAGTCTGTCTTTTCTTTTCAGTTCGCAGCCATTCATTTCCCAAATCCTCAGAGAGTACATTATTCATATAAGCTTGAAGGAATTGATGAAAACTGGAATTATGGGGAAAATATGCGTAGTGTTACTTACACAAAACTGCCTGATGGTGATTATTCATTCAAGGTAAGGGCGTCGCTGGATGATAAAATCTGGTCTGAGCCCACAACGATGAAAGTAACCATTTTACCTCCATTCTGGAAATCATGGTGGGCCTACACATTTTATGTGTTTTTCATTGCATCTGCAATCTATGCTACAAGAAGGTATCGCAGAAATAAAATGAAGATGGAACGCAAACTGGAGATCGAACAATTGGAAAAGAAAAAGCTTTCCGAGATCCACAACCTGAAGATGAATTTCTTCACCAACATTTCACATGAATTTAGAACGCCACTTACCCTGATCATCAGTCCGCTTGAACAAATAATCAGGGATCAGAATATCTCGGGTTTTCTCAAGGATAAATTGCTTTCGATTTACAATCATGCCCACAAACTTCACCACCTGATCAACCAGCTCATGGAATTCAGAAAGGTGGAATCAGGGAATGTCAATCTGAAAGTCACCGAAAATGACCTGGTGAAATTCACCTATGAGATCTACCACGCATTCGCAGAACTGTCAAAGGTGAATAAGGTGAAATATGAATTTAAAACGGACGCGGAAAACCTAAGGCTTTGGTTTAACCAGAAGCATTTTGAAATGATCCTGTACAACCTGATCTCCAACGCTTTTAAATACACACATCAGAATGGTAAAATAATGGTCGAAATAAGGGCGAGTCCGGAGAATGATCCGCAGCATTGTGAAATTCACATCAGGGACAATGGAAAGGGAATTTCATCGGAATACATCGATCTTATTTTCAACCGCTATTACCAGGTTGTTGAGGCCGACACCGCCAACATCCTGGGATCGGGTATTGGTCTGGCGCTGGTAAAAGACCTGGTGGAATTACACAAGGGTGAGATCAAAGTGAGAAGCGAGAAAAACAAAGGAACCGAAGTAATATTAAAATTTAAACTGGGAAAAAATCATTTTGATAGCGATCAACTATTGGAAGAACATGTGGATAGCGAACACCCACAAAATTACACCCTTGCTGCTGAATTTTCTCAAGAAAACATGTTGCATCATCAGAATGGAAATGGAAAGCCACATAGACATTCCATCCTGGTGGTTGAAGACAATGACGACATCCGCAATTATCTAAAATCGTTATTTGTTCATTCCTTTAAAGTTTTTGAGGCGAGCGATGGTGAAGAGGGGTTCCACCTTACTAAATCAAAAATGCCTTCAGTGGTCATTAGCGACATTATGATGCCGGGAATGGATGGAATAGAATTGTGCAAAATGATCAAGGACGATAACTCTACCGCGCACATTCCGGTAGTTCTTCTCACTGCCCGGGCAGATGATCTGCATAAACTGGAAGGTATTTCGATAGGAGCGGACGATTATGTAACTAAACCTTTTAATGCGGAAATTTTACAGGCAAAGATCGACACACTTATTCGCAATTTATCTCACCTTCACGATTACTACACCTCAAGGATCCTGCTTCAGCCAATAGAAGAAGGAATCGACTCCGCTGATAAGGAATTTCTGGACAAGGCCATCGATCTTGTAGAAAAAAACCTGTTAACACCTGATTTTGGTTTGAAAGATCTGATGGATGAACTATGTGTAAGCCAGCCAACACTCTACAGAAAAATTAAACAACTTACCGGAGAATCCACCTCAGAGTTTATCAGGTCGATACGAATCAAAAAAGCTGCCGAGCTTATTAAATTAAATAGACTTTCCGTGACGCAAGTCGCGTATGAAGTCGGATTCAGCAGTCCACGATATTTCAGGGATTCATTTTTCAAGATCTACCAAAAGACCCCTTCCGAATACTCCCGGGAATTCAAATCCATGGCCAAGGATCTGCAAAAGTAAAATCTGGAACCTCTCCAAAGAAAACCCTCCAGGGGTTCTGAACGCTTTGAGGGTTTGAGGGGATCCAAAATTGAATTCTCCACTACCACTTTGTGAATGATATCAGCCCTTCTGTGGTCAGGCAATTATCTACCTTAACCCATATTTTCAACAAAAATTCTTATAAAAATGAACTATAAATACCCGTTGATTTTGTGGTTGTTGATCGTTTCACTTTCATGGCCCTCTTTTGGTCAGGTATCTTTTGGAGAGGGAGAAAAGATCAATGATGATTGGAAGTTTAGGCTGGAGGATGTAAAAGATGCCCAGCAACCATCATTTGATGATAGCAAATGGAAGGAAATCTCTGTACCACACGACTGGAGTGTGAAAGGTCAATTAAGCCCCACCCTGGCAAGCGCATCCGGATACCTTCCCGGAGGAATAGGATGGTACCGGAAAACCATTGAGATTCCGGATGATAAGGAAGGTAAAAGGGTATACCTGTATTTTGAAGGAGTCTATAACCGCAGTGAAGTTTACATCAATGGGCAATTGTTGGGAAAACGTCCCAACGGATATATCTCATTTATGTACGATGCTACTCCCCATATTAAAACAGGAGAAGAAAATGTCATTGCTGTTCGGGTCGACCACAGTAAATCTGCCGATTCCCGATGGTACACAGGGTCAGGTATTTATCGGAATGTATGGCTGGTTTATGCCAATCCCATTCACATCGCACAGTGGGGTGTCTTTGCCTATCCCGAAAATGTTTCGGATAAGAAAGCCAATATAAAGGTAGAAGTAGAAGTAGAAAACGGAACATCAGGCGATAGCGATCTGACTGTGGTCAATGAATTATTCTCACCGGATGGAGAAGTAGTTGCTAAAGCTACTAAAAACATTTCCGTGGCGGCTGGTCAAAAGAATAAACTTTCAGCGGATCTGAAAGTTCGAAATCCGAAGCTTTGGAGTGTTGATTCTCCGGATCTTTATCAACTGAAAACGACCGTACTGGAAGACGGGGAAATAACCGATGAAACCATTACGACCACCGGGATCCGGTCTTATACTTTTGATCCCGATAAAGGTTTTGCCCTGAATGGAAAATGGATGAAAGTTAAGGGTGTTTGCCTGCATCATGACGAAGGTGTATTAGGTTCCGCCGTATATCACAACGTCCTGAAAAAAAGAATTCAGACGCTGAAAGAAATTGGTGTAAATGCCATCCGAACCAGTCATAATCCACAGGCTCCCTCTTTATATGAATTATGTGATGAACTGGGTGTTCTTGTATTAAACGAAGCTTTTGATGAATGGGAATTCCCAAAAAGAAAATGGCTGGAAGGATGGAATGTGGGGACGCCTGGGTTTGAAGGGTCTTATGACTTCTTTGAGGAATGGGGAGAGACTGATCTGGCTGATATGGTCCGTCGTGACCGAAACCACATTTCCATCTTTGCCTGGAGCATCGGCAATGAAGTGGACTACCCCAATGATCCTTATTCTCATCCGATACTCGATGGAAGTGAAAAGGATGGCTTCACCCAACCCATCTTTGGCGGATATAAAAAGGACGCTCCGGATGCCATGCGACTAGGGGCTATTGCTAAAAAACTGGTTGCTGTGGTGAAAAAATATGACACCTCGCGCCCCGTCACCGCGGGACTGGCCGGAGTGGCCATGTCCAACGAAACGGAATATCCGGGAGCGTTAGATATAGCCGGTTATAATTACACAGAAAGCCGTTATGCTTCAGATCATGCAAAATATCCGGAAAGGGTCATTTACGGAAGTGAGAACCGTCATGATATCGACGCGTGGAAAGCAGTTACTGAGAATGACTTTATTTTCGGACAATTCCTCTGGACGGGTATAGACTATCTGGGTGAATCAGGAAGATGGCCTTCACGAGGTTTTTATTCTGGATTGATGGACTTTGGAGGATTTATTAAACCCCGAGGATATTTCCGCATGTCGCTGTGGTCCGACAAACCTATGGCTTATCTGGGTACTTATCCCACCCCTGGAAGGGGAGGTAAAAACCAATCTAATGATGTGTTGTCCCAATACGAAGATGAAGGAAGTGATTATGTAGAAAAAGTCCCTTCTATGGATGCCTGGCCAATCTGGAATTACCGGGTTGGACAATCCATCCGCGTTGTTTGCTACACCAACGCTGCCAAAGCAAGATTGGAATTGAATGGCGAGGTGGTTGGTCAGATCAAAGAATATGATCAGAATACCGGCATCATCTATTGGGACATCCCCTATAAAGAGGGAAAACTAGAAGTAATCGGATTAAATAATGATGGTGAAGAAATTTCGCGATACGCCATTCAGTCATCGGAAGCGCCCTTTGCTTTAACCATCCTGAAAGGAGAAGAAAAAATTAGTCAGGATAATGGCCTGGCACAGGTAGTTGTCCAGGTGGTGGATAAGAATGGCATCCCTGTTATGATCTCAGACAACGAAGTTACCTGCCACATTGCGGGTCCCGGCAAGCTGCTTGGATTGGAAGCCAGTAATAATAAAGATATGACCGACTACACCGACGATGCACACAGGGTGTACCATGGCAGGATCCTCGCTTACATCCAGGCTACTGGAGAAGAAGGTGAAATCAAGGTAGCATTTACATCTCCATGGCTAAAACCTTTTGAAATGACCATTGAGGTTTCTAAGGAATTGGTTAGTGATTCTGCCTCTCTGAAGAAATAATGGCCTTCAGAGAGGCCTTTGCCTCCTGTGGCAAGCCACGAAAATATGAACTTTTTATGTATGCTGAATGAATGATTTGATCCCCAAAAGCAACAGAATTCAATCTACATTTAGTTGTCAGTTATGACGAATTTTTAAGATAAAAATCAAAAAGTATGAAAAAAGAATTACCCAATTATCGGAGTATTGTGATGCTGATACTCCTTGTGTTTTGGCAAAGTTTAGGCTTTAGCCAGAGTGGTGCGAAAAGCATTTCCGGTACGATAATATCGGATGAAAATGAACCCTTACCAGGAGTAAACATCCTGATAAAAGGTACAGCTGAAGGAACAGTCTCTGATGTCAATGGAGATTATACCGTTCAGGTTCCGGAGGGATATTCGACTTTGGTCTTCAGCTACATTGGTTATCTCTCTGAAGAAGTCGATATCACAGGAAAGTCGGTTATTGACCTGACAATGACTCCGGATATTGCCGAACTTTCTGAGATTGTGGTCATTGGTTATGGTGAGCAAAAGAAAGAGACATTAACAGGGTCTATTTCACAGGTGAAAGGGGAGGCACTCGTTGAAAGCCCCCAGCCAAATGTTACCAACTCCCTTGCTGGCAGGTTTTCTGGTCTTGTCGCCAATAACCGAGGTGGTGAACCAGGTTATGATGGAAGTAATATTTTCATCAGAGGATTGGCCACAACCGGAAATAACGATGTCCTTGTCGTTGTGGATGGTGTTCCCGGTCAGTTGGGAGGTCTCAGCCGTCTTAACCCAAATGATATTGAGAGCATTTCCGTTTTGAAAGATGCATCGGCAGCTGTCTATGGTAGCCGCGCTGCCAATGGAGTTATTTTGGTGACAACCAAAAAAGGTAAATTGGGGAAGCCCAATATCCAATACAGCTATGATCTTGGGTTCTCTTCTCCTACAAGATTGCCAGACATGGCGGATGCTCCAACCTATGCCACTATTCAGAATGAAATAGAGTATTACAATAATAAAGCAGGTGGTCTCAACCAGGTTTATACGGAAGATGAAATTCAAAAATTTGGAGATGGTTCTGATCCCTTTCTTTACCCAAATACCGATTGGGCGGAGTCTACCCTGCAAAACACGAGTATCCAGCAACAGCACAATTTATCTGTAAACGGAGGAACTGAAAATGTAAAGTATTTTGTTTCATTGGGTTTGTTGGATCAGGATGGCCTCTACAAGGATGGTGTCACTGATTATAAACAATACAGCTTTCGTTCAAACATTGATGCCAATATCACAGATAATTTGAGTGTCGGTTTATTACTGAATGGAAGACAAGAAGACAGGCTTTACCCTGTATATAGTGCCGGAGACCTTTTCAGGAATATTTACCGCGCATATCCAACAGTAATCGATCGATATCCGAACGGATTGCCTTCAACAGGGGTTGAAAATTATAACCCTGTAGTGATGGTTACTGATATTGGTGGCACAAGCGATAACCCTCGCAGTGTTTTTAACGGAATCTTAAAGGGTCGATATGACATTCCTTTTCTGAATGGTGTGTCTGTTGATGGTTTCTATTCGGTTGATAAGACCTGGAATTTCACCAAGACTTTCAGCAAACCCTATACACTCTACAATTATGACAGTGAAAATGATTCTTATATACCTGTTGTTACAGGAGGTTCTTCGGGTGCAGCCAGGTTAGATGAAAGCCAGGAAAACATTTCATTGATTACTTCCAATATCAAATTGAATTATGAAAGACAGCTTGGTTTGCACAATATCAATGCATTCATCGCATATGAGCAAAGTAAAAATACAAGACAGACATTCGGGGCTTCAAGGTTGAATTACCCTACCATAGAAACTCCTGAATTATCCCAGGGAGGATCTGCGGCCAATGATCGTGATAATTATGGCGATAGCTATAATTATACCCGGCGAAGTTATATTGGTAGAATTGCCTACAATTTCAATGAAAAATATCTGGCAGAGGTGCAAATGAGGATTGACGGATCTTCTACTTTTCCTGACGGTGAAAGATATGGATATTTTCCCGCAATTGCTGCAGGATGGAGAATATCAGAAGAAGGGTGGTTTGATGATGTTTCCTTTATCGACGACCTGAAGATCAGAGCCTCTTACGGCCAGTTGGGAAATGATAATGTCAGCCAGTTTCAGTACTTCAATAATTACACCTTCAATAGTGTATATGTAATTGGTGGTCAGAGGCATCCCGGTATCGACCTGACAAAATTAGCGAATCCGGGAATCACATGGGAAAAAGCAGAAAAGACAGATATTGGATTGAATGCAACATTATTCAGAGGCTTTTCTTTCGAATTCATATATTTTATGCAAAAGAGATCCGATATTCTTGCAGCGAGGAATGCTTCCATTCCTAATGTATCAGGAATTGTCAATCCATACGACCCTGATCCGAATACGGATGATGTTGTCCCCCTGGTTCCCGATGAGAACCTCGGTAAGGTAAACAATAATGGATTTGAGACTACCATTGGCTATAAAAACATGAAGAATGATTTCTGGTATGATGTTTCCGCCAACATGACGTATGCGAAAAGCGAGATCATTTTTATCGATGAAGCGCCAACTGTGTTGGATTATCAACGTCAAACCGGTGGTCCGTTAAATACCTATTTACTTTACAATGTATTGGGTATTTTCAGGTCTGATGAAGATTTAAATGACTACCCACATTTGTCTGGCGCACAACCGGGCGATTTGATCTATGAGGATTACAACGGTGATGGAGAGATCACTGCAGATGACCAGGTCAGGACCGAATTGGGTAACATTCCGCAAATAACTTATGGGCTCAATTTAAGTGGTGGTTGGAAAAACTTTGATGTTTCTCTATTATTTGCCGGTCAGGCGAGGGTGAGACAATATGTACTGGCTGAGTCCGGAACGATTGGTAATTTTTACAGCAGTTGGGCGGATAACAGATGGAGTCCAACCAATCCGGATGGCTCCTATCCAAGAGTAGATACCCGTGCTTCATCATCTATCAATGGAGGTCTTTATCGCAATGATTTCTGGCTGAACAATGCCGCATTTTTACGACTTAAAAATGTAGCAATTGGTTACAACTTCCCGGAGGCAATGATCTCAAAGATCGGTATTTCGGGTTTGCGTGTAAATCTAAACGCCTTTAACCTGTTTACCATTACGGAAGTAAAGGATTATGATCCTGAGGGAAGCAGTGAAAGTGCTCAATTCTATCCGCAGCAGCGAATCATAAGTTTAGGTGTAAATGTTCAGTTTTAAAATTGAAGAAAATGAAAATTAAATATAGAATAATCAATTTAATACTAGCGGCTGGCCTGATTGGTATGCTATCAGGTTGTGATGATGAATTCCTCGATGTGACAGCTACCGATAGGATTTCCGATGCTGCTATTGTTTCCGATTCTACCTTGTTTGAAGATTTTGTTATTAACAGGTATATGGGAGTGCGCCTGACAAATAAGGAAGCAGAAGGCACCCCTCCCGGTTTCGGAAGAGGATTTGAATATGCACTATGGGCGGCGCTAACCGACGAAGCCATTTATAACAACGACGATGATACCTGGCTAATTCAAAGAGGCCAGTTGGCACCCGAAAATACCGGTATAGCCGGTACGATTTGGGGGCGAAGCTACAGAAGTATCCGCGAATGTAACTATGCTCTTGAAAACCTCGAAATCGTACCAATGAGCCAGGAAGGCAAAGATCTTCTGGAAGCGGAGATTAAATTCATCCGTGCATATCGTTATCACGATCTTATTAGAAATTACGGAGAGGTGGTATTGATGGGAGACGAGGTTTATGAATTGACAGATGATCTCACGAATCCGGAGCTATTTAATCGCTCTCCGATTTCTGAGGCCATTTCTTACACGTTGCAACAGTTGGATGAAGCTGCCAATGGATTACCGGACCAGAACTCAGGCAGATGGGAATTGGGGCGTGCGACCAGGGCAGCTGCCATGGCGCTGAAGGCAAGGTTAATGCTTTACGCTGCAAGCCCATTGTATAATACCGGTTCATGGCAGGATGCCGCAAATGCTGCCAAAGCGGTGATGGATCTTGGCTACTACAGTTTGCATTCTGATTACAGAACTTTATTTCTGGATGAAAATAGTCCCGAAATTATATTCGAGAGACTCTATACAAGAGGGGCAAGACATGTGTGTCTGGAGATATCCAATGGACCGAATGGTTATGGTGGATGGGCAGGAAACACACCTCTTCAGAATTTTGTCGATGCATATGAAGTAGTCGAAGACGGAGGATCTTCTGCTGAGCCTTTTGATTGGAATAATCCTGATCATGCTGAAAATCCTTACGAAAACCGGGATCCTCGTTTTTATGCGACTGTTCTTTACAATGGTGCAATTTATAGGGGTAGGGAGGTAGAGACCTTTACCCCGGGTGGTCAGGATAGTCCCGATGGGCCATCAAACTGGAACGCTTCAAAGACGGGCTATTATCTGTACAAATTCATCGATGAAGAATTGCCCATTGACAATCCATGGGACATCGCCGGCGTTCAGCCCTGGATTTACATCCGGTATGCTGAAATTCTCCTGAATTATGCGGAAGCCCAGAACGAAGCGGTTGGTCCGGATGAATCAGTCTACAACGCCATTAATTTAATAAGAGAGAGGGCCGGAATGCCTGACCTGCCTGAAGGTTTGAGCCAGGATGAGATGCGTGAACACATTCGCAGGGAAAGACAGGTTGAACTGGCATTTGAAGAGCATCGGTTCTATGACGTGAGAAGATGGGAGATCGCCATGGAAACCGAGAATGTCCCCGCCTATGGTATTACGATCACCAAAGAGGGAGAAGATTTGACCTATACCAGGAAAATTGCCCTGGATGGCAGAAACTTTGAAGAGCAGCACTACTGGCTTCCTATTCCAAGGGCAGAAATTCAGTCCTCGGGAGATCAGCTAGCGCAAAATCCTAATTACTAAAAATTGAAATAAACAAAAGTTGGTGAAATGCAGTTGGCAAGGGTAATTGCCAACTGCCCTTTGCCGATTGCCAACTCTTTTCACTCCTAAAAATGTACAAATTCTGTTTTTATATCTTTTGCCTAATTCTGTTGTCTCATGGTTGTACCAAACTGGAAAATTCGGAAGAGGTTGATGAGCCGTTGACTTTTGAGATTGACCCTGGAAATGAGAAACAAATCATTCACAATTTTGGAGCTTCCGATGCCTGGTCTTGTCAATTTGTGGGTAAAAACTGGCCTTTGGAAAAACGCAATGAAATAGCTAACCTTTTATTCAGCACGGAAGTAGATCAAAACCATAACCCGGAAGGAATAGGGCTTTCGTTGTGGAGGTTTAACATTGGAGCCGGCACGGCAGAGCAGGGTGAAAGCAGCGATATTCAGGATGAGTGGAGACGGGCCGAAACCTTTTTGAATTCCGATGGGTCATACGACTGGAGCAAGCAAAGTGGCCAGCAATGGTTTCTTGAAGCTGCCAGGGATAGAGGAGTAGATCAGTTTGTCGCCTTTGTTAATTCTCCTCCCATTCATTATACCAAAAACGGAAAAGGGTATTCCTCCAGTGATAATACCGCAAATCTCAAAGATGAAAACATAGACGATTTTGCCGGTTTTATGACTGACGTTTTGCAGCATTTCAAGGAGCAAGGAATTTCATTTAACTACATCAGTCCGGTAAACGAGCCTCAGTGGAACTGGGACAATCCTGGTCAGGAAGGATCTTCATACAGGAATGAGGATATTTACAAAGTGGTAAAAGAGTTGGATGAATCGATTTCGGAGAAAGGCCTCGAAACCAAAATTGAGATCCCGGAAGCAGGCAGGATCACCGATCTGTATCAAAATGATTCATTACCGGAAAGAAACCATCAAATTCATGATTTTTTTGATCCTTCAAGCCCTTATTATTTAGGCGACCTTCCCAGCATACCCAAAAAAGTAGCTGCTCACAGCTACTTTACTACCTATCCGGAAAACCAACTCAGAAGCTTTCGCGAACAGCTTTATAACAGTCTCATACAGGTTGATCCGGGTCTTGAGTTCTGGATGAGTGAATATTGCATTTTAGAAGACAATCCCCTTATCAAAGGCGGAGGGAGGGATTTATCCATGGATCCGGCTATTTACCTTGCAAAGGTCATACACTATGATCTGACACTAGCCAATGCAAGTGCATGGCATTGGTGGATTGCCATCAGCCCATATGACTATAAGGATGGACTGGTTTATATGGATTACAATAAAAACGATGGTGAGGTATTTGAATCAAAAATGCTGTGGGGTATGGGTAATTTCAGCAGGTTCGTCAGGCCGGGCATGAGAAGAATTGCAGTAGTGAATACTTCCGGTTCGGACAGCGATAAACTTTTAATCTCTTCTTACCAGGATGAACATCAATTGGTTATCGTGATCGTCAACACCGATTACGACTCGAAAACCGTCAATCTGGACATTCGAGATTTTTCGGAAAGGGATTTCAAAACCTATGTGACAAGCAGCGGGAAGGATCTTGAATATAGCGGTGAGCTTAACATAGGGAATTCTTTGGAAATATCATCGAGGTCCATTTTTACATTAGTAGCGGATCGATAATGTTTTTCGTTTGAATTTCACTTGACAGTTAAACCTAATCATTACCATCATTTTTAAAAACGAAGCCGAAATCTGAAGGTAATGACAAAGAACGGGATAAAACATGCTCATTAAAAAGTAGGATTACAGTAATATATCACTGAATAATCAAAATGAAACAAAATGCTGACGGGGTAGTCTTTTGGGAAAAACATCAATACCGAACTACTGTTTTCTGCAAGTTATCAACCAGAATTTTTGGGAGGGTTTATTCTGCATATTTTTTGCCGGTTCATTGATCTCTCTGGCTTCCATCAAACCATATTTGCCGAATTCTTTGTCAACAGAGTCAGAACCATAATAGAATAGGTTAACACCATGTTTGGTTTCAAACCGGTCTTTACTTATTTCTATTCCTTCTCCATAAGTAGCGGTGTTTTTGGATATGGCGACGAATACCATGTACCCGCCCGGCCTCAGCTGGTTGTAGCAGTCATTGATCAGCTTAGCACGCTCTTTTTCATCCAGCAAATGGATTAAAGCATAACAAAAGATACCATCGTACAGTTTTTCATCAAATGGCATGTCGCTCACGCCTCCATGAAATACTTTTATTCGATCCTCGTAATGCTTTTTTGCCAACCCAATCGCCGTTTCGGAGATTTCAATCCCGGTAACTTGAAATCCATTATCCGTGAATATTTTAGCATTTCTACCATATCCAAATCCCGGAATCAGAATTTCCTTTAACTCCTGTTTTTTGAACAATTCAACCGTTGAAATGGCTGAGTCAGCAGGTTCAAATCCCCACATGGTCTGTTTATCCCTAAAGCTTGTTTCCCAGAACTCTGTCATATTTTATTTAAGGCTTCTCTCAATGCTTGCTTGTAATTTAACACCTCCGAATAAAAACCACAATCCGAATACGAATTCAAACAAGGCCCCGGGTGCCATCACAATCATAAGTTTCTTTGGAAAATCGGGAATGAATAGCTGCAGGCCAAAGCAGACAAGTACGGATGCATAAGTGAACAGTCCCCAATAAGCCAACCATTTTGGTATGTAACAAGAAATTAAAAATAGATAAACAAAAATGATCGCCCCGGCAGACATCAGTATGAGATGGATATTCCAGCCGATGCTTTTTACATCAAAGAATATGTTGGCCAATGATTTCAATTCTTCATTCGAAAAAATATTCGCACTTTCACTATTCAGAATTACAAGGGGTATAAAGGTGAATAAGACGATTACACAACCTAACACCCCTTCTCCAAACCTGAATAGAAATGCCAATTGGGCAGCATGTTTATTGATAGATTTTGATGTTAGATATAATGCATGTGCCATCCAAATTACCAAAAGGAACATCAATAGGTCCAACATTTGGGCAGTCCTGAATCTGAACTCATTTTCGAGTAGGGTGGAAGGGTCCTGCGCGCCAACCTTGACGTAAAAATTATTGACCAAACCTATTATTGTTGTCATAAGGTAAGTGAACCCAACAAATTTTGCATGTAACCGAATGTCAGATATTTCTACATTTGAGACCATTTTTTTAATTGGTATTTTAAGTAGGATAGACTTATCCGGAAAAAGTTACACCTCCTTTCACTTTGGATGACTTTAACCCAAATTCCGCATTGGAGCGGAATTTGCCCTTTGGGCTGACGAAAGCGGAGCTTTGTCAGGGTTAACCTTGACAAAAACGCAGTTTTTCGTCAACCGATAGGGCAGATTAAGCTAAAGCTTAATCTGGGTTTAAAGAAGTTTCTTAAACAACAAATTGCAAGTTCAGCCAGAAGGCACCATGGACTTTAGATCATCAATGCAAACTCCACTTTTCTGCCAGCTCCGCGTTAAATCCATCTTTATCTTTAGGATTGGGTTCACCCTTGCCGGTGGTAATGAGCTTGTAAAGGCTGTTGCTAATGTAACCCGTCCAGGCGTCATGACAAACATCGTAGCACTCATTGTCGGGAACCAACCCTTTGTGTGTGAATGTTACTTTTGTTTGGCTGTCCTCTTCTGATATTTCAAAAATTAGCTTCGTGCCAATCCACTCGGTTTTGTCTTGGATGAAATTGAATTCATTTTCAATGACCTGGTAAACGAGCTTTTTGTTTTCTATCATTTCTACCAGTTTCATTTTGCACAAATGGATGTCTTTATAATGGTAGAAAAATTCTTCGTTTAGTTGATCGGTGGAACCTTCGATTTCTTCTGACCACCAAGCACGAAAATCTTTAATGGCGTGGTAGACTTTTTCTGGTGTTTCATCAACAAATATGGATGCGGTAAAATCTTGATTGTTCATCATGTTCTATTTTAAAGTATTTTATACTAATTGAAAAAAACCTTCAAGGAAGCGCAAATGTTGCTACCAGTGAGGGGAAGAATTTAGTTCAACATCTGTTCGAGTTGTTTCATGTACCCGGTCCAGGCCATGGAGCACTCATTGTAACATTCAATCACTGGAACTAAGCCTTCATGCGTAAAGTCAACACTTGTCTTTTCATCCTGACTTTGAATATCGAACCTGATCTTGGTATTGAACCACTCATCCGGTACATTCAGAAAGGTAAGCTTACTTTCAAAAACCAACCATACAATTTTGTTTGGTGGTACCAATTCGATCAGGCGCTGCCTGGTAAAGTGAACACCTCCACCAGCCAGAAAGGAAAATTCATCGTTTATTTTAGCACTCTGGCCGGTGATGGTCTCTTCATAAAAACCCGACCACCACTTTTTCACGTCAAGCAATAATTCGAAAACTTCCTGAGATGGTTTTGATGTGGTAAAGTTGTAGGTGAAGTTCCTGATTTTGGTGTTTTTTTCAATGGTTTCCATTTCGGTTTTGTTTTTGTGATGTGTTTATTTTTACAAATCTACTGTCCAAATAACCCTTTTAAAATAGTTGAATTGGACATTATGAACGGTTGAATTAGACAATATGCTTTGCTATCTTTATTTAAAAATTCACTTAATGAAGCACTTGTCGATCGTGGTTCCCAATGGACAAAACAACCTCAGTAGCATTGTAGGGTCCTATAAAATATTTACAAGGGCGAATGCGATCTGGAGTTCAAAGGGCTATGGTGAGCTCTTTAAAATCGAACTGGTGGGCACTTCAAAGAGTGTGGATTTTCACGATGGGTTATTCTCTGTTAAGACCCAAAAAAACATAAACGAGATTGCCCAAACAGACCTGATCATCATTCCTTCACTTAATCATAATTATGAACAGGCGCTGAGGGAAAACGAACCGCTGGTCAGCTGGCTCATCCGGCAGTATAAAGAAGGGTCTTCGATTGTCAGCATTTGCACGGGAGCATTCCTGCTTGCATCGACGGGCTTGGTGGATGGTAAAACCTGTTCCACCCACTGGTCGGTGGATGCCGAATTCAGACAGAAATTTCCACAAATCGATTTAAAAACGGATAAACTGATAACAGACGAAGATGGGATTTGCACCAACGGCGGCGCTTTTTCATTTCTGAATTTGATTATTTATCTCATTGAGAAATACTATGACCGGCCAACCGCCATCTATTGCGCAAAGATTTTTCAGATCGATATGGACAGAAGTTATCAATCCGAATTCAGAATTTTCAATGGTCATAAAAAGCATAGTGATAAGGAAGTTCTTGAAGCCCAGGTTTACCTGGAGTCACATTATCAGGACAAAATATCCATCAAGGATCTGTCAGATAAGCTTCATGTGGGTCGCAGGAATTTTGACAGAAGGTTTATCAAGTCGACCGGTATCACCCCTCTGGAATACCTGCAACGCGTTAAAATTGAAGCCGCTAAAAAATCCCTGGAGAACACAAGAAAAAACATTAATGAAGTTATGTACGACGTAGGGTATAGTGACAGCAAAGCATTCAGGAATGTGTTCAGTCGGATTACCGGAATTTCCCCTAATGAATACAAGTCGAAATATAACAAGGAAAGTAAAAAGTGACCAGATAGTCATAAATTTTTATTATGTTTGTGACTAGTCAGTCATAATTATGCCTAAAACGACATTTATCAACCTGAGAGAACCGAAAAAAAAGCAGATTATTGACGCTTTCCTGCGAGAATTTGCGACACGGACTTTTGATGAAGCCTCTTTGACTGTGGTAGTTAAACAACTGGGTATTGCCAAGGGAAGTGTTTACCAGTACTTTGAGGATAAGCTTGACTTATTTATGTTCCTGATACAGGAATGCTCGACTGTAAAAATGAAATATGTCAATTCCATCAAACGGGATGACTATCCTGATTATTGGGCTTACTTCAGGGTCTTGTACGAAAAGGGCTTTCAGTTTGACAATGAAAACCCCTTACAGAGTCACTTCCTCCACAACGTTGCTAATAATCTCCATTCTCCTACAATCAAAGAACTATTCAGGGACATGATGAACCAAACGGTGCGGGCATTTGAGCAGATGGTAAAGGATGAGATCAAATCAGGCCTTTTTCGGGACGATGTTTCTGTTGAGACAATGGGGTTTGCCCTTTATAAGGTAGGTTTGAGTATCCAGGAACAACTTGAATTTTCAGGAATCATCAACCCTAAAGAAAGTATTCAAAACAACACTCCTGTATATCAGGGGAAAAAGCAGGAATTACTGCGGGTGGTAGACGGCTATATCCGGCTGGTAAGGCCGGCATTTGATAAACCTTAAAAGTATGATACAAGTAAAAAACCTGGTGTTTCAATATCCAAAAAATGATGGCCCCACGCTAAAGGGTTTGAGTTTTGAAATTGACAAAGGAGAGATCTTTGGGTTTTTGGGGCCATCGGGTGCCGGCAAGAGCACGGCTCAAAAGGTGCTATACAAGATCTACTATGATTATCAGGGATCCGTGAGGGTTGACGGTAAAAGCCTACATGATTGGGACAAACACTACTTTGAAAAGATTGGGGTTGGTTTTGAGCTTCCCAATCACTACCTGAAGCTCACCGGCAGGGAAAACCTGGACCTGTTTGCCACCTTCTATCCGAATGGAAAAAAGAGAAATGTGGACGCGCTGTTTGAAATGGTAGACCTGGAGTCAGATATCGATAAAGCGGTAGAGACCTATTCCAAAGGAATGAAAATGCGTCTGAACTTTATACGCGCCATTCAGCATGATCCGGACATCTTATTTTTTGATGAACCTACTACAGGACTTGACCCGGTCAATGCACACAAGATCAAGCAGCATATTTTGAATCTGAAAGCAAAAGGCAAAACTATATTTGTCACGACACATAGCATGGAAACTGCTGATCAAATTTGTGACAGGGTGTCCTTCATCGTAGATGGCGAACTTGTTGTGACAGACACTCCAAAAAACCTGAAGAGCAAGCATGGTAAAAAAGCTGTGAAAATCGAGTTGGCCAATGAACAATCTAAAGAATTTCCTCTGAAAAGCCTGGGCGAAAACGCTGATTTCCTTTCTTTCATCAAACAAGGGGAAGTCAGGAGGATCCATACGTTGGAGGCTTCTCTGGAAGAGGTGTTTATTCAGGTTACCGGAAAATCACTGAAATCATGACCACGTTTTTAACACAACTAAAATGGCAGTTCATTTTACTGCAAAAGAACAACATCATCAGTATCAGTTTTGCTGTGACCTTCATTTACGGTATCATCCTGTTTTTTCTCAGGGACGTGGGTAGCCTGGACAAGTTGCTGGTCGCGCTTGTTTTATTGGACCCCTCTGTCATTGGTTATTTCTTTATTGCCCTGGCAATCTACATTGAAATAAAGCACGGTATTCTGGAAGCGCTATTCGTAAGCTCTCTCAGTATTCACCAACTGCTTATCACACGCATTTTATCTTTGTCTATCATTGGTACGCTTTGCTCCTTGTTAATGGCTTTTTCTGTCAAAGGAATCGACTTTCATATTTTAGAGTATAGTATCGGTTCGTTTGGTGTGAGCCTGCTTTCGGCCCTACTTGGACTTATCATGCTTCCATTCGCTAAAGAATTCCTGAAATTTGCATTGATCTCGATTCCTTCTTTTTTGTTATTCATTAATATACCCCTCGCAGCATACTTGAATATCTTTGATCTTGGGCCCCTAAGGTATATTTTCCCGGTTCAGGGTAGCGTCGATCTGATCGATTATGCTGTAAGTGATACGGTCATCCACCATGGGTATGCATATGGGTCAATTGTATTTTTTACATTGGTTCTTTACTATGTAGCCTATCAGTTGTTTCAAAAGAAAATTGTTCAGCAATAGCCCTGATTATCATGCAAAAGATCATTAAACTGGCATTCATCGATTTCAAACTTATCTTCAGGGATCCTTCTCTTTATACATTCCTGTTTTTGCCGACACTGCTATTTGCATTGATCATTTGGGTGGTGCCCTACCTGGTCGGGAAGTATGATTTTCTTGAACCGTATGTTCCGCTCATGTTGATTGTTTGTGTGGTGGAAAACACACAGATGTTTAGCTTTATCAGTAGCATGGTGCTCGTGGATGAGAAAGAAAGTAATGTAGCAACCGTATATGGGATTGTACCATTTAAAGAACGACAATATTTGGTGAGCCGGTTTTTGTTTCCCTATTTCTTTACAGTATTGCTGAACATCATCCTTTTTGTCGTTCAGCCATTTTATCACTTTGATTGGATGAACATCCTCTCTATTTCCCTTTTAGCTGCTCTGGTCGTGCCACTATATGCCTTGACGCTTAATATTATTGCGAAAAACCGGATGGAAGGACTTATTTATGTCAAAGCTCTGAACATTGTTGTATTGATTCCGCTGGTTGCCTTTTTTGTTCCTGGCGAATGGTCACATCTTTTTGGAGTGTTCCCCACCTACTGGATTTTTAAAAGCGTAGAAAACGTAACGCAGGGTATTTCAGCGGGATTGATGTTGGGAATTGGATTTGCATTTTTTGCCGGATTGATATGGTTTACTTCAAGATCGTTTCTTAGAAGGCATTTTATGTAATAGAATTGTTAGTAAAGGACAACTCTACATTTCTTTTTAACCAATCAATTTTGTTGCAAAAGGATTTTGTGTTGATGTACCATGATTTCATCACTTGTTAAAAATTCACCTTCTAATAGTGAACTCTTTCAATAACCGAAATATGGCCTGTTAAAAACAAAAGAGCGAACCTACCTCTATGGTTAAGTTTTAAAGTTTACAGAATTAATACCTGAGGGTACGTAAATTAAGCCATCATCCTTTTATCTTATCGATAATTTTAAGTGATATACCTCAAATGATAAGGAATTAAATAACCAAACGAAAAAATTGGATCAATATCAAGCCTGATGAGGTACATTATACCTCATTAGTTCCACTCCAAAATGATCCTCTTTTTTCATAATTATTCTCTTTCCTTTTTGCCAGTCAAATCCGATCATATCAAGTAGTATTTTTCTTTCCGGGTTCAATTGATCCTGATCGGACCGCATACGCGATACCCATTTCCCCAGTTTTTTGTCTTTCTTCCAGGTTACCGGAACCCTGGTATGCCCATACTCATTTTTAAATTCTTTCAATCGGTCAAACATCTTTGCCCACGGAACAGGATTTTTATGAATGACGTGCCATTCGAAATCTATTTTATTCAGTAGTTCGATTTGGGTCCTGGTCAATTCATATTGTTTTAGCCGGGTTCTGGAGACCCAAAGACCCAACTGGGGATTTTCTTTCCAACGCCAGGGTACCTTCGCATGGCCATATTTATTTCTGAATCGGAGAAGCTGATGATACATACTCATCCAATACGATTCATGCAAATCCCAGGGAAAACCTATTTGATCAAGCTTTTTGGTCTTGTGGTTAGATAATTTGCCGATTTTTTTGTGTTGTCTCTGTGTGCAAGTCCATTTTTCCAATGACCTGTCGATGGTTAATGAAACCTGAAATGTTCCATATTTCCTTTTATATTCTTTTAGCTTGCGGAAATTCTTTTCCCATTGCTGATCGTATTTCTTCAATTGCAGCTTCCAGGCCTCTTTGCCCCAGACGAATCCAATTTTTTTAAGCCTGCTTTTTTTCAGAGGGTCTAACTTTCCATTCTTCTCCAGCGTCCTTTGGGTGCTTACCCATATTCCCAATGAACGATTTCTCTTCCAGTTCACGGGCACCTGGCAGTCCCCATATTGCTTTTTATAAGCCAGAAGTTCACTGAATTTTTTCTCCCAGGATTCTTCTTCCAAAACAGTACAATCCCAGATAAAACCAATTTGATCAAGTTTCCTTATGCGGTCTTCGGATAATTTCCCCTTTGTTTTGTGAGTTCGCTGTCGATCCACCCATCCTGCCAGTTGCTGATCTTTGTGTGTTAACGGGACTTTGCAATGGCCATGTTCTTTTTTAAAGTCAATCAGCTTTTGATATTTATCTTTCCATTGCTTCTCATATACATCGCCAAAATCCCATACAAAATTTAGGGCATCCAACCTGGTTTTACGTTCCTTTTTCATGTTTCCCTCCGATAATCTGCGACGTTGAACACTTACCCATATGCCAAGCCTGGGATTTTCTTCCCATTTTTGAGGGACACTTGAATGACCATTATTACGATGAAACTCCTTCAATTGAAGGTACATTTCCTGCCATTTCCAGTCTCTACTGGATTTTATGTCCCAGAATATCGCCAGGGAATCGAGTTTCCTTTTTTGCAGTTCGTCCAGATTATCCTGATTTCTGACCTGAGTCATCAACCAATGGTGAAGGGTCTTGTAACGTTGATCTGTTGCTGGTACATGCGCGTGACCATGTTTGACAAAAAACTGTTCCAGCTCTTTAAATTTCTCGTACCAACGAGCTTTCTGATTTATAGAGAAATCAAAGTCAATGGCAGAAAGCTTTTCAATATATTGTTTGGGAAGCTGGTGTTTCGACTTCTTTTGTATCAGAACCCATTCCAGTAATTTATTGTGATCGTTGTTGTCAGATGGCACATTGTGATGTCCATGTTTCTTATAGAACCTGACTAGTTTGTCATAATATTGGTTCCATGTATCATTGAAATCTTTTGATAATTTCATGAGCAAAGTGTCTTTTATTATCCAAAAAGTGTTGTTTTTAAAATCGTAAACTTTGCTCGATAGACTATTTTTTTAAAAATGTGACTGTTGATGAAATTCTTTAATCTTATCACGAAATTAATAACTTTTTGTTTAACAAATTCAAAAAATTATAACTTTTGACTTTTTTGAATGAACAATTTAAAGACAGGTGTCTTCCTATGGTTGATATGAAATGTGAATATTCAGAAGATAGCTTAACGTTTTTTGTTTGGGAAACAATTCTGTTGGGATGAAAGCCTGTTTGAATGAGAATGTTTGAGAGTTCGTGGAAAATAATCAACCTATGCGACTCAGGGCATAGGTTGATTATATGGATTTACAGTATTTGCGCTATATTTTCCTTCCAGATGCCAGATTCGGCTGTTTCTTTGACGTAGTCTGAAAAACTTTTTGCTTTTCTACCCAACACCTTTTCCACATCATTTGTCAACGTTTCATTGCGCCCGTCTAAAACTTCCTCAAAGAGATAGGTGACTAGCCAAACATAAGACTCGGGGATACCATAACCCTTCAACATTTTGGCATATTCATCGATTGTCACTCCTGTAAACTTGATATCCTTGTCCGTAAATTTTGCAATTTCCGAAACGGCATCTTGAAATGTGATCAGCTCCGGCCCGGTAAGCTCATAGATCTTCCCATTGTGGACATCATCTAACAGTGAAGCAACTACCACATCCGCAATATCATCGGTGTCGACAAATGCAACACTGGTCTCATTTCTGGGTAGCACTACATGCCCCATTTGAATGGGTTCCAGTAAAAAACTTTCACTGAAGTTCTGGTGAAACCAATCCGCCCGGACGATCGTCCAATTGGCCCTGGCTTTCATCACTATTTTTTCACATTCTTCTGCTTCTTTTTCTCCTCTTCCGGATAATAGGACCAATTTTTTGACACCACTTTCAACGACCTTATTAGTAAACGTGGTAATGGTTTCAACGGCTCCTGGAACTGCAAGGTCAGGCTGAAAGGTGATGTACACTGCATCTATTCCTTCCAACACTGCATTCCAGGTTGTCGGATCTTCCCAATCGAAAGACGGATTTCCTGACCGTGAACCGATTCTCACATAATAGTTTTGATCTGCTAATTTTTGAGCCACTTTTCGACCCGTTTTTCCCTTTCCTCCTAAAACGAGGATCTTTTTGTTGTTCATAATTCTAAAATTTAAAGTTGATTATTTGATTTCTATGGATGGTTTGACTTTTCGAAGCCAGTAAAGATGGATCACGATTACATTTTCTATTAACAAAATCCACAACACGGGATTTGCCAGGAATTGTATGTGACCGCGTCCATTATATGGGATCTCTATGAATGGAACAGTAATCAATAAATCCAGTAATAACGCAACGAAAACCATTACGATTCCAATCAGAAACCCATTACCCCGATTACTTTTCTTGTAGTAGATGGAAGCACCGATAATAGCGGCCGGAATGATGCACAGACCGCCAATTAGGCCCTGAATTACCATGGATTCCCTGATGCCGGGAATGAAGTTCATGATGGCAAATACAGTAAAGATGATCAGCCATGCCAGAATGCCAGTTGCAATTGCTCTTTTGATGTTCATGATTCTACGATTTATTGTTTGACTCTGTAAAGTTGCAAGAGTCAAACCTGAATCATTTGTTTCAAAAGGAGCGGAATTTGTCTGAAAAGGATTACTTTTTTATTTCACTTGGTCGAAAGCCGAATTTCTGAAGGAATGCGCTTGAAAATGAGCTTAAACTGTCATAGCCCACATGCCATGCAGCTTCCTGTATGGTTACTCCATTATTTCTAAGGAGATCGTGTGCTTTTACTAACCGTTCGTTTTGGAGGTACTTGAATACCGGAACGCCAAATAATTCCTTGAAATTTTTCTTTAGCTTAAAAGTATTAAGGCCAATCTGTTTCGATAATTCGGATAAGGAAGGTGGGTTTTCGAGATTTTCTGATAAAATATCTCTTGCCTGTTGTAACTTGTTCCTTTCATCATTGGGAATTGTTTTATTGGGCAGCAAGGATAATTGTCCGAAATAATGTGCGAGTAGAGAAGTTATCTGACTTCTGAAAAACATCATTTTTGTCTTTCCTTCATAATTGATATGAAATACATGTTCCACAATGGACTGCATTTCCGGCGTCATGTAAAAGCTTGGACCCTCAACAAAATGGTCCATTGGGTTGACGAGCTGGCCCAACAACTCACTAAAAAGATCTCCTTCATGATTCGGTAACTTATCGAGGTTTTTGATTGTGGTGGCAATCACAATGCATCTAAGGTGTCGTGAAGATGAAATCTTGTGGATAAATTCGACTTTTTCATCAGCATAAAAAGAGAGCGCTAAACCCTTTGTGTGGTCGTAAACAGCTTCCTTATCTCCGTATCTGACAGTTAAATTAGTGTTCCCAGAACCATAAAAAGCAACGGCAATGAGCGGCTCTTCAAAAGCACAAGTATCAATGGTTGGTTCATCTGTATTTGCTTCTTCTATGAGAACAGTAAAGTCGTTGATATTGATGATGTCTCTGGTCATAGTGGAGAAGAATTGACGGAGGACGAATTTACAAAGTTTAAGTTGTCAATACGCAACTACATTTGGAGGGTTTTCTTTTTACTAATTTCCCTAATCAATAAATGCAACCCGTTGAACTCTGTGTACGATCCACTCAATGAATTCGGTAAATGTGGATAATCAAGATTGAAAAGCGCATTTGAGAATTCAGTCGTCGATATCCATTAAATGCTTAAAATATCAAGAGTATAATATGTTTTTACTTGTGAATATAGATTCAATATAAGGTTGTTTATTTAATCTGGCACTTGTTTTTGGAAGAACCATTATGTTTTTAACTCATCATTTGTATTGAGCCAGCCAACAAATAGTTTATAGCCAATCGATAACACAATAGCTCCTGTAAACAATCCGATAAACCCTGAGAAAATGAATCCGCCGATCACCCCGATAAAGATGACAATCATTGGAACAGGAGCACCTTTTCCCAGTAGTATGGGTCTCAATACATTGTCTGATAACCCGGCCAGCATCAGGACAACTGTCCAGGCTATTGCCGGGAAGAGATCCAATGTGGTAAAAATGTAAACAATGATTGGTAGCGTGACGATGGCTACCGGTATTTGCAAGACTGCCAGGATAAATATGATCAATGCCCATAAACCGGCATATGGAACACCTATGATCAAAAATATAATCCCATGAATGAGAGCTAATATGAGAGCTACACCCAGAATTCCCTTAACGACGTTTGAAACAGTTTTGAGAGTAATGTTTGCAAATTCATCTCCACGGCTTCCAGCCAGCTTTCTGAAAAATTTTCGTATTGCTTCTCCTGCTCCACCAATCACAAGTAAAATACCAGCAATAATAAGGGATATTACAATCTGAATGACACCGCTTGCGGCACTGGCAATCCCGGCAGCTAGTTTTTTGCCGGCAGCCAGTAACTCATCCTGATAGTGAGTTACTAGCTGTTCAATATTTTGTGAACCTTCCAGCCAGATATTGTATAATTTTTCACCAACTACCGGCCAATCTTTCACTTTCTCAGCTGGAGGGGGAATGGCGAGCGTTCCATTTTCATAACTTACTTTGAGCTCTTTTATCTCAAGAAATAATTTATTTATCAATAGTCCGGATGGTAAAATGATGATGACTAGAATGAAAAAAACAATAATGAATGAAGTAAGTTTGGGTCTGTCTCCTAATTTCTTCGACAAGGGCCTGTGTATGGGCAGCAGTGCAAGGGCCAGGATCAGGCTCCATAATATGATACTCAGGAATGGATACATGATCATGAGACACCATGCGACAATAAAAACGACAATAAAAAGCTTGATGGTTATGTCATAAATTGAATCGTTTGAAATATCCTTCTTCATATGTTTTTAGTGACAAAGTTTAAAGTAAATTTAACCCGGAAAATTCGTTAAATTTTCCGCACTGATGCTTAGATCAGTATTTTCAACCCGATGGGTCAGACGATACAATGGATGTCTGACTCTGACAAAATCGTCATGAGCCGACGTTTAGCAAAATCCTGATCACAAATGAGTTTAAGTTTATTTTTCATATTAAATGTATAATTCAAACATTCCTCAAATTTGGGGAATAAGGATTTTGTTAAAATCGGGGTTAACCCTGACATAACTTATTGAAAACTTTTGTTATTCAATAAGTTATCGTCATTATTCATGTTTTTCAATGAATAATACGTGTTAAGTCAGCACAATCTAATTCATATTTAGGAAAAATATGAGTTTCATTTCAAATTGAATCAGTCTAAATCATACCACAGGTGCATTTGATGGCTTAAAGAAAATCTCAAAACCTTCTTTCTTGTTACTAAAAATAAACATGTGTGATTCAAACCAATATCATTAACTGCGTCAATCTTTCCCTAATAAAGATATCAAATAATATCATATTAAAAGTTTTTCTAAATTGGTTAAAATTTTTGTTCATAATAGAGCCAAAGACCTGTTTCCTTCAACAGCCATCATAATTCGCTCCATCATACATGCTCCCAATTTTCCAATTGATGATCCTTTTGGTGTTAAGTTGACCAGCAAGGATAATTTGAAAATTATCCAAAACAAATGATGATGAAAATATCGATGCTTCATAAATAGCTGATTTCAAATACTTGATACCCCCAACCAGGCATGTCCAGGTATAGACCATTCGTTAACAGATCACCACCATCCCCGTCGTAGCTGAAAGTACCCACCAGATCCTGTAACCTTAAGGTGCTTCCTTCAGGATCGGGCAGTGGTAAGTGGATGTAGCACTGACTGAAATGATCAGCGAAATTTACAACTACAAGTGAGCTTGCCTCTTTCTCCTTTTCCCAGTAAAACACCAGAAAATCATGATGACTCTCATTTCCTTCCCATGCCTGCGCGCATTCCACCAGCTTCCATTGCCCATCCCTGAAGACAGGCTTTTTTAATACCTCCAGAAAATTATAATAGAATTGTTGGATGCTTTCATCAACAGGCTCTTTGGGGGCTCTTACCAGATGAGGTGAAATATGGGCCTTTCTACCTTCAAATTGGCCCTGATGAAAAAACCTCAACCCTGGCGATAGATAGGTGATCACCGCCGCTGCTTCATGTTTTTCCTGTTCAAATTCCATTGACGCACGAGATTCATCATGATTCTCCAGGAAACGGGCCAGCTTGTCCTGGTAGTCAATGTCTGCAAAGAAATGTTCACGAACAGGTGTTGCATGTCCTTCTAATAGTCGGTCGTACAACCTTTTATCATAGGCGTAATCAAATCCCAGTTGCTGCATCGTCCACTCCATGTCCCAATAGACTTCTGCCATGAAACAAAAATCCGGGAGTTTTTCCCGAATGGTTTTAATAACCTCAGGCCAGAAAGGCAACGCCTTACGTCCCCAGGTTTTTTCAAAAACTTCAGGAAGAATCAGCATGGCCATATCACAACGAACGCCATCGCATTTTTTGGAAATCTTAACGAGCTCTTTTGCCATCGCATTGACAGCGCTCTGGTTGCTGTAATCGATCTGAAGGGTGTCTGGCCAGCCGGCAAAATTGGGATCGCGACCATGGGCGAGCACTGCATTGCCTCCCCAGATCTTCACATGAGTAAAAATTTGTGGCTGGTTTTCAAAATCTTTTTCTGTTCCTTCAACAAAATATTTTTGGTGTGAATGCACCCAGAAATGATCCAAACCCATGTGGTTTGGTACAAAATCAAGCATTAACCTTATGTTGCGCTTTTTTAGTCTTTTACGGAATTTTTTTAGAGCTTCTTCTCCACCAATTGCTGGGTTCACTTTATATTCTGCTATGGCAAAGCCAGAGCCGCCAATGTCTTCCTCCTTCAGATCCGGCAAAGTTTTTTCAAAACTTTTGCGAAAATCCGGATTTTCGAGAGATACCTTCCTGCTTGCTTCTGATGTTTGCCAGACACTTAACAGCCAGACCCAATCAAAACCCAACGATGCTATTTCATCCAGTTCGAAATCGGGAATGTCATCCAGGGTTGCCTTTCTACCCAGGTTTCGGGATAATTCCGTCAACCAAACCCGGGTATTTATCTGATAAAGTGAGGGGTATTTCGGTAAATTCTTCATTGTTTTAATAACTATCTTCCTTGACAAAAACCGCTATTTAACCCTGCCCAGGGCAATTACTCTGGATAAATCATGTTATAAAACCAGATATAGTTCGATAATGCGTGGAAGCTATTGTTCCTTCATTCACTGGATTTACCGCCTTTTGTTTCCAATCTCCACAAATTCCTGAAGCATCAAATTTAACAGAGCTGTTAAACTTTTCACTAAAATCAATTTTAAAGTTGTATAGATCATGTAAACCTGATCCGAAGAAAACTTTGAAAACAGGGCTATTCCGTGTTTTAAATAGTAGCATTGAAAATAAGATTATTGTACTTTTCAGTAATTATGGTGGAGTCAGCAAATGATTTGATGTTTTCAAGTTGTTTATTCTATACCTAAATACGATACTATTTTTATGGGAAATTAAAAAGGGAATATCCATCGGTCAACAATACATTATCAGGATGGATATCTTATTCTAATATTATGGATATTTTAAAAAAACAGCCGAATCATTTCATTCGGTTAAGTCGTTGTTTTTTGTTTTTACTTGCATTGTCATTATTTACCACCTCCAACTTGTTTTCGCAAGTACAATCAAACGAAGAAGCTGCCGACAGCATCCTGATCCGAAATGTTTATTTAATTAGTATGGAGGATACTGCCGGCCTTCAGGTTTGCCTCATTCTCTTGAACAATACACTGGAAATCGTCACAACCGATGATATTGAATCAGCCCCGGGAGCTAAAGTCTACGACGGACATGGCGGCTACCTCATGGGAGAAGTAAGTATCGGCAAACCACCAAGTTTCGTGGTGCTTCGTGAGAACCCGAGAGAGAATTTTGACATCTTTCTCAACTCAAAAGACTACATAACCTTTGCCATGGAAAATGGCGAGATCGTTTTGAATAATCTCGGCCAGGTGGAAAAGGATGTAGAACACGAAACAGAGAAAACAAATAAGCGTTTTACCTGGACTGCCTACAACCCGCCTCCTATGGCGGTGCCGTTTAACTATTACTCCTCGAGAAAATGGAACCGGTTCGATACCAAATACATCTCGGGTCTTTTCAATGGTATCATGGCGCTCGACCGCATGATATGGTTATCCCAAAACGAAAACAGCGAAAGCCAGGTAGGCGAACTTTCGGAAAGCTCCCTGGGTGAGATCCGAGCGATCCGGTTCGGACTTATTGGCACATTTAACTTTAGGAAACCCTGGGTGTATACTTTTTTTATCACCAACAATACCTTCGACCGTGATTATACAGAAGGGAGGAACAGGTTGACCCTATATGATCTTCGTGTGGATATACCACTGCCGGCAGGAATTACCATGAGTATTGGTAAACAAAAAGAACCCATTTCCCTGAGCCGTCTCACAACCCTGGTTTTCCTTCCCTTGCAGGAACGGCAAGCTGCTGAAGATGCTTTTCTGCCAGCCCGGAATTATGGGATCGTGTTTAACAGCATGTACATGAAAGGCCGCGGAACCTGGGGGGTGGGGGTTTTCAAAAACTTTTTTGACAGCGACACAACTTTTCGGGATACACCTACTCAAATTACAGGAAGGGTGACGGGCATACCTTACCTTACAGAAGATGAAAGCAATTTGCTCCATCTGGGTTTTGCCTTGCGGTATTCGAATGCCAAACAGCCGATTGTAGCCAGGACGGAGTCTGAGTTTTACCTTTCTCCGGTATTTGTAGAAACACAAAGAATTCAGGCCGATCATTTCTTTACCTATGATCTTGAGGTTTACATGCGTAAAGGTCCATTTTTATTGGGAGGTGAATACATTGGCAATAGTGTAAAAGCACCTGATGTTGACAATCCTTCTCTTTTTGGATATAATATTATGGGCAATTGGGCGGTGACAGGAGAAATGCGTCCCTACAGAAAGCGAAGTGGCATTTTTGATCCATTACCTGTATCGAAGCCTGTTGGTCAGGGCGGGGGAGGAGCATTTGAGCTTTCGTTCCGCCACTCATTTATCGACCTGGACGATGGCGCCGTAATGGGAGGAAGGATGCGGACAACTTCTGCCGGCTTTAATTGGTGGCCTTCTCCCAGAGCCCAGGTCGGTGTCAACTACCGATTTATCACATTGGATCGTTTTGAAGTCAGGGGCAGGAGTTCAGGAATGAATATAAGGATCATGCTGATGCTGGATTGATACATATGTTGTGGAACGGGTTTTAATTTCACAGCAACTTAAAAGTCGTGAAGCATTAAATTGAAATAGGATTGTTACTACCCAGATAGCTTGCAGTAGATTCATAAAATGGTGTTCCGTTTTTAATATCTCTCTTTTACCTTATTTCCTATTTCCAGAGTGTCTCTTACCCCTTTGCCTCGTTTTGTGCGTTTTGGCAATTCAGGTTTTTTAAATGGTGTTTTTTCATAAGGAATTGCACTCAACAAATGGGAGATACAATTAAGCCTGGCCTTCCTCTTGTTGTCCGCTTCCACAATGTGCCATGGAGCATTTACGGTATGGGTAGCTGAAATCATTTTATCGTAAGCTTCTGTATACTCCCACCAGCGTCGGTACGACTCCAGGTCCATTGGGCTAAGCTTCCAATGTCTGGCTGGGTCATTGATTCGCTTGAGGAACCGTCGTTCCTGTTCCTCCATTCCTACATTAAAGAAATATTTGATCAGAATGATCCCATTATTGGTCAAATACGATTCAAACCGAGGGCAATCCGACAAGAAAGTTTCATACTGCTGTTTGGTACAAAAGCCCATGACATGTTCAACGCCTAAACGATTGTACCAGCTTCTGTCAAAAATGACCATTTCACCAGATGCCGGGAAGTGTGTCAGATAGCGTTGAATATACAACTGTTCTTTTTCCCTGTCATTGGGGGCAGGTAGGGCAACAACTCTGAAAACCCGTGGGCTTACACGTTCCGTAATTCGCTTGATCACACCACCTTTTCCTGCGGCATCCCTTCCTTCAAAGATGACAATTACCCTCAATCCCTTAAATTTGATCCAATCCTGAAGGAGTACCAGTTCTTCCTGTAATCTTGCGATTTCCTTTTCATAATCGGCTCGGGAAATTTTATCCTTTCCCTTTTCTGGATTTTCCACTGATGACTTTTTCTTTTTTTTATTTTTGCTCACGGCATTGATTTTTTCAGCTTTCGAGATATTTGATGTTTTTAAGTTTGGGAGTGTTGTTACTTAACCGTATAACCTTTTCCTTCCATACAAGCAGTAAAAGCCTTTTTAAAGTTATCCATCATCTCTTTTTCCTGAGCTTCGGCAGCCTGAATATTTTGTTGCTGTTCAACTTTGTCCCCGGTTTTTCTTGCCCTGCGTCCTCTCAGTCCACCTATTACCGCGCCGATGGCAGCTCCTTCACCAGCATCTCCGGCTATGGCGCCTATGGCTGCGCCGGCAGCTGCTCCCTTAGCGGATCCCACAACAGCTGACCCATCAAGCGAAGTGTCGGCTTCTTTTACTTCTACTTGTGGCGGATTGGTTGGGTCTATGCCCGTTTGTTCCTTGGCCCATTTGTAACAAGCTACTTCATCCTTATCCTGGGTATCCTTGCTTTGTTCATTTGATGGAAACACGTAGAGGCCTAAACTGCTGGAAATTGAGGTTGTGCCTGACTCCTGGGCTAACAAAACAGGTGTTCCAAGCAGGAACAAAATCAATAGTGATATTATATTTTTCATAGTGATAGTGTTTAAAGATTGTTGGGATTAATGAAAACATATCCGAGCTGTTTGAGAGCATCTGCTTCATTGTAGAAAGTATAGCTCTTGACAATTTTACGGTTGTTGATTTCGTAAATGGTGTTGGCCATGATGGTCACGGTACCTTTGTTGTCTTTGTAGGTGATTTCCAGCTCAGCCCAGTTTGACACCCATTCCCCCTCATTTTCACCGGAATCAACCGTTACAGCAATACTTTTGGATTTTTTATAGGATATACTTTCATAGAGGGTTTGAACATTAGTCTTCCAGTTTTCTATAGCCTGGGTTTTATTGATCGAATCACCAATTGATGGGCCAATACCGATGTAACGATCATCCAGATAATGTTTCATGATCTCAAAATCCATGGTTTCAACAGATTTAACGTATCCGTTGATCAGTTCGAGGTTGGTCGCAGGTAAATTGAAGCTTGTGTCGTTGCTTTTTTGTGTACAGGTTGAAAGGACTATAACAACTAAAAACAACATGAAAACATTTTCACCGATACGCTGTGTCATGCGTTTAATTTTCATAGCGGGTATTCAATTTAATTGGTTTCAATCAGTGGTATTTCTTCAGCCAGATCATAATTTATCATGGCTTCAACCTTATTTTCGATTTGAAAATATCGGGCAACCTTTCCTGCAGGGAGTACTTTTTTAAACTTTTTGATGTAGGTCTTATTCAGGCCAAGTAAGTTGTTTTGATAATGCACCATTCTCGTCAGCAACTCCTCTGCCTTATCATCCGTCAATGATTCATAGTTGTCAGCAAAATCCATGATGATGTTCACCCTGGTAGTGTGAATTTTATACAATTCTGCGTTATACTCATTATATAATTCCCAGAATGGGCCGCTCTCTGATTCACTTAATTGCATGGCTTCAGCAACTACTGCCTTTTTCTCAGTATTGAGCACATCCCTGGCAACTTCCAGGTAATCATCAGTCGACTGCGCAAATATTGGCTGGATCATCATTATCAACCCAGCAATAATTAATATGAAATTTCTATTCATTGTGTTTATGGTTAGTTTTAATTAAATGAGTTCTGTCTATGCAAATTCTATTTGTGTATTCGATAATTTATAATCCAAACCGGTATTGCAACATCCCAATAAATTGGGTCCTGCTACTTAAAAAACCATATTCAGCCCGTATCATAAAATGTTTGTTTAGCTGATATTGAGAGCCAATGACAAAGTTCCATTTGTCTTTTGGGCGTTTGTCGAGTGAATACTGAACGGAAGAGTTTTCGGCATTTTGTAAAGCCTCATCAGCCGAATTTAGCACGTTTCCAGCGGCAGTAAGAGCTCTGTTTGCTGTTTCATATTTTGCTTTGTTAACGGGATTGGCTTGCTGAGGTGGTGTCAGGTTATTCCACCAGGCATCAACTTGTCCCTGGGCATCAGCAACACGTTCTATTCCCATATTGACCTTTTCTTCAAGTCCGTCCAGCTCCAGCAATTCATCCAAAGGCAGGGCACCTTCTGTTCCGGAATTTAAGGTCAACCGAAAACCTCCAACCCAAAATGTGATCGTTTGATCGGGTCTTCCCAATTTGAAAGATTTCCCCATTCTGGGTCCGAAAATGAAAGCAAATGCGGGTTTCTCAAGTGCCGATATATCCGACCATGTGAAATTCATGTCCAGGGCTAGCCAACCACCGCCAATACCTATAGTGGGCGTCATGCCAAAGCCCATCGAAGTAGATCCAAATTCAGCTTTCGAAGAGGTTGAAAAGACCTCCTTCCAGGTATTGGTTGAGTCAGGTACCCACACCCCGAAGTCCACGGAAGTGGATGGATTTCCCTTAGCGATGACGCCATACACATTTAAAAAGGGGAATAACCAGATATCTGGCCGAAAATTGTAGCCAGTTAACTCGGAAGTTGCATTATTAAACCTCACTACCTCATCCAGGTTGTAAAGCGGCCCATTATTAAAACCTACCTGCAGGTTATCAATGATCAGGTCAGATTTTTGCCAGATAAAATTAAACCCAAGACCAGCTGAATAGGGGAGTTCAAAGCCTAAACCAGCTGCCTTTTTTCCCCAAATGGGAAGCATGTATGGGTAAGCGGTTTGTTTGAGGCTGTCAATCACCTCTTCATTTTTCTTCCCTACCTCTTTATTGGAATATACCTGGCTATAAGCCATTCCTGATAAAAGGATGATTATTGCAAATACTACCAGAAAAGTAAAACCGGTTGAAAATAATACCCTTCTTAAATTTCCTAAATGAATAGATTGTTCGTTAAAAGACATGTTGCCAAAAATAGATTATAGATCCTGAACAAAACACAAAAACTTCAATCCAGCTTTTGTTACCAGTTTATATGCCGTAAATATATCAAAATGTTAAGCGTGTTTTCATCAATTAATTGATCATATTTCAATAGGTCCTCATTTTACCTTAAAATAAGCAAAGACGAACAGTATTTCTGGATAGTAATTAAATATAGTCTCCTGTTTTCCACAGCAAATTATTCAATCTGTTCAAACAATTATTTATTGGTAAATTTTTAGAATTATATAGTTCAATTTTCATCATCTGTCGAGAAAGGACGGAATAGAATATTCGAGGCTATCAAAAGTAATCATCTGAGCGAGAAAGAGATATCATCTTTTAAATAAACTTTGTAACAAATAAGTCTTGCCACTTAACAATTGTAATATAAACGTTTATTAATTTCGGGCGAAAATTAATTGTACATGTGGTTTTGTGGGATGGATTTTGGCTGGTGCAATTCTTTAAAACAAGTCTATCAAGTAAATATTACATTATAAAATCGATTAAAATGAAAAACAAACTTACAATTGCCACCTTGATCCTTGGGGTGCTTTTAACAGGTTGTTACCCAGGTGGGCCTGAGTACACAGAGGAGCTCGATGTGGCCCTGACAAACTTTAAGGATGATTATGACTTTCAGGCACAAACAACATATGCCATGCCTGATAGAATTGTTAAAATAACCGGCAATATTACGGAAGGGGACGAACCCGAATTCATTCCGGACATTTCTGCAAATGCCATCCTGGATATGATAGAAAGTAATATGAGTGACCTTGGCTGGCAACGGGTAGGTATTGATGAAAACCCTGATATGTTACTGGCCCCTGCTGCATGGGAGACCACAACTGTATTCTGGTGGTACGACTACTGGGGATGGTGGTGGGGAGGCTACTACCCAGGCTGGGGTTGCTGCTACTGGCCGGGATACTATCCTCCGGTATATGTTTCCTCTTATACTACAGGCACACTTGTCATGACCTTAATAGATCCGGATACCGAGAGCGCTACCGGAACCCCCATTTCACAATGGACGGGTGCGATAAGCGGTTTATTAACCGGTACCTATAATGCAGATCGTATCGAAAGGGCCATAGATCAGGTCTTTGCACAATCACCATACTTAAAAACCAATTAATACTTTGAAGATGAAAAAAATTCTAATAATCATATTTTCCTTTGCATGCTTGAATACATTTGCACAGGGAAACATTGTCAATATTCAATATGCGATAGGGTTTGGGACTGGAGATCTGGGTGATTTTATAGGAAGTCCAAGCTTTCGCGGATTTGTTTTTGATTACAGAAATAAAATAAATGATAATGTAGGATTAGGACTTGAGGTTGGATGGAACGTTTTTTATGAAGAAAGTGATTACGATACCTATACGAAGGACAACTTATCATTGACTGGAAAGCAATGGAGATATAATAATCAGTTACCCATGTTATTTGCAGCAGATTATTATTTTTCACCAGATCAAACAGTAAATCCCTTTGCGGGATTAGGAATAGGAACCATGTATTCACGGAGAAATACTGACATGGGAACCTACTCTATCGAAGAAGAAGCATGGCATTTTGCTCTCAGACCGGAATTGGGTGTTATCTATGAGGTTTCATCCGGGTTTGGATTAGCAGCTACGGCTAAGTACTATATTGCCTTGGAATCCGGTGATTTGCCAACCCAGAGCTATGTGTCATTGAATTTGGGGTTGGTTTTCATGCCGTATTAAAATTAGAAAATTAAAAATCCTGAACAGTCTGAAGAATAGTTCTGCTAATTTATTTCTTCAGGCTGTTTTTTTTGATAAATTCCGCGAATTCATTAAATAATTGAACCATATTTGAATGACAATTTATCCCGGCAATTCAAATGAAATTAAAATGTACCACTATGAAACACCTATTTTTATACAGCTTGATATTTGGCTTTTTATTGGCCGGATGTAAAAAGGAGACACAGGAAGAACCATTGGTTCGTCCTGTAAGAACACAAACCATCACTTCCATGAAACAACTTTCAGGAGCGAAATTCCCAGGTGTTTCCCAGGAAGTACAAACCGTCGAAATGGCCTTTAGGGTTTCAGGGCCTCTCGTCAGACTGAATGTTGTCCAGGGACAGCGGGTAAATAAGGGCCAATTGTTGGCAGAAATTGATTCCCGGGATTTCAGGGTTGACCTGTCGGCGAAAGAAGGAAGGTTTATCCAGGCTCGCTCAGAAAAGGAACGGTTCGAGACCCTCTTATCGAGAAATGCAGTTTCACAAAACGAATATGACCAGAAACTTGCAGCTTACCTGGAAGCAAAATCTGCATATGAAGCAGCGCAAAATGCACTGGCCGACACGCGTTTGGTAGCTCCATTCGATGGATATATCGATCAGAAAATGGTTGAAAACAATGAACGGGTGTCGGTTGGCCAGACGATAGTTACATTACTTGACCTTTCAGCCCTTGAAGTAAAATTTTCTGTTCCGGATATGCTTGCTACGCAATACCGGAATTACGACTATTTTTTGGTGACATTTGATGTCTATCCCGATAAGCAGTTTGAGGCGGATATGAAGGAAGTGGAAAAAAGATCAGTTGGAAGTGCCGGTATTCCTGTAACCATTGTGCTTCGACATAAAAATACCGCTGACAGTCCGTACAAGATTACACCGGGAATGAGCTGTAACGTCCAGGTCGTTTTGAAATCTTCTGAAACGGAAACCGTCAGCGCTGAAGATAACATTGTTTTACCTCTGACAGCCGTATTTGAAGAAGCAGATAATGATGACAAATACGTATGGGTAGTTCAACCTGACTCCATGGTAGTTCAAAAAAGACCAATCAAAATAGGTCCTCTCGCCGAACAGGATATGATCGTGATTTCATCAGGGGTTTCCCAGGGTGAAACCGTCGTAACGATGGGTGGGAACCTCCTTACCGAAAATCAAAAGGTAAAATTTCTTTCAACTGCACAGAATTAATCTGATATGAACATTGCAAAATATTCATTGGATAACAAATACGTTGTCCACATGGCATTGATCTTTGTCTTTGTCCTCGGAATTGTAGGATACAATATCCTTGGAAAAAAAGAAGATGCCCCCTTTGTTATAAAAATTGCTGTTTTGTCCACCCGATATCCCGGTGCGACACCAGCAGAAGTAGAAGAATTGATAACCGAAGTGATTGAACGTGAGGTGCAGGGAGCACGCGGTGTCGAATTCCTAAGATCAGAATCTTATTATGGAATGTCAAAGATATTCGTGAATATGTACGAATACTATAAAAATGACGATATGCCCCAGCTGTGGGATGAATTGAGACGCAAAGTTAAAGCAGCAGAGGCGAAACTTCCTCCCGGAGCTTCTTCCATCGATATCAATGATGATTTTGGAGATGTTTATGGACTTTATTTTGCTGTTGTAGCGGAAGAAGGGTACTCCTACTCCGAACTTCGGGACTACTCGAATTACATTAAGAAAATGCTTGTGCCGATATCGGGCGTCTCTAAGGTTTCCCTATTTGGTGAACAGACGGAAGTAGTTAACATTATGATCTCCCAGGAGCGTTTATCCAACCTGGGATTGCCACCCACAGAAATAGCAACCGCGCTCCAATCACAAAACGTTTTAATCAATACAGGAGACCTGAGGGCGGGCAATTTGCAACTGAAGATCAAGGCAGAAGGCGATTTCAGAAGTGTGGAAGATATCCAGAATGTGATTATCAACAGCTCTCAAAACCGGCAGTTCCGGTTAGGGGATATTGCCCAAATATCGAAAGGCTACCTCGATCCGCCCATTACGAAAATGCGTTTTAATGGTAAACCGGCCATTGGTATGGGTATTTCCACTCCGATCGATGCCAATGTTGTGGCAGTAGGTGAATTAGTCCAGCAACAGCTCAAGAAAATAAAAGAACAAATACCCATCGGCATTGAAATAGAAGGCATTTATTTCGAAGACCAGATTGCCGATGAGGCTAATGCCAACTTTGTCCTTAACCTGATCATTTCGATCGTAATTGTAGTTATACTCCTGATGCTGACCATGGGTGTACGTGCTGGTGTTTTGATAGGTTCGAGTCTTTTGTTCAGTATTCTTGGTACGTTGATGGTTATGATTTTCATTAACGAGAGTCTCCACAGAACGTCTTTAGCCGCATTTATCATTGCCATGGGGATATTAGTTGACAATGCCATCGTTGTGACGGACAATGCAATGATTTCTATGAAAAGAGGTGTGCCCAAACGGGAAGCGTTGATAAATGGAGCTACTGTTCCGCAATGGGGTTTGCTTGGCGCCACTATCATTGCAATCTCTTCTTTTCTTCCCTTATACCTGGCTGGAGCCAATGCAGCAGAGGTAATTAAACCTTTATTCATTGTATTAGCTATTTCTTTGATTCTCAGCTGGATTTTTGCACTTTCCCAAACGACTGTATATGGGGAATTTCTCCTTAATGTCAAACCAGAGCAGGGAAAGGATCCATATGACAACAAGTTTTACAATTGGTTTGAAAAATTTATCACCGGGATTCTCGCACGTCCTTTTATGACCATCGGTATCGTTGTCGGAATCTTCATTCTATCTCTTGTTGCATTCAGCCAAACAAAAAGAAGCTTTTTCCCTGCGATTAATAAACCCTATTTTAAGGTAGATTATTGGTTGCGGGCAGGAACCAACATCCATAAAACCGAAGCAGACATTGAAATTATCGAAGATTTTCTTCTTGCCCGCGAAGATGTCAAACAGGTCTCAGTCACACTTGGAGCTTCTCCGCTGCGATATTATCTCGCTTCCACGAGCTTCGGACCACTACCTCATTTTGCGAATATTTTAGTTGAAACCCACGATCCCGACGATGCACCAATCGTTCAAGTTGCTCTTGGGAAATTTATCAATGAGAATTTACCAGGAGCTTTACCCGTACTTCAGAGCTTTAAGGTATCGCCCCTACCAGACGCTGACATTGAAGTAATGTTTAAAGGGCCCGATGCAGATGTGTTGAGAGGCCTCGCAGAACAGGCAAAAGAAATAATGCGAAGTGAACCATTGGCTCAGAACGTAAGGGATAGCTGGGGAGATAAAATTCCCGTGTGGGAACCAATCTTTTCACAAAACAGGGGTCAATTGTTGAGTGTATCCAAAGAAAGTATGGCCTTTTCCATGCGGACCATCACCAATGGTGTGCCGATTGGTGACTATCGCGAAGGGGACAAGAGCATTACGATTTTAATGAAGGACGAAAATTTCGGTCAGATCAATCTATCCAACATGGGAAATATACCTGTGTTTTCTAATTCAGGAAGCGCCGTACTGCTGAATCAGGTAACAGAGCGGCAGGATTTTGACTGGAGAAATTTTGTAATAAAGCGATTTGACCGGCAAAGAGGGCTCTCCGCACAATGCGATCCTATTTCCGGTGTGGAATCACCGGAACTGGAAGCCAAACTTTTCCCATTGATGGAGCAAATAGAGTTACCAGATGGTTATTCCATGATGTATGACGGGATGTATCGAACACAAATGCGAACACAGGGAGCAATAGCAGCGAAAATGCCCATCATGGTGTTCATTATTTTGATGATATTAACTGTCCTTTTCAACAGCTTTAAAAAGCCCATCCTGATCATGCTCACTGTTCCATTCATGATCATTGGGATTACACTTGCCTTGCTGATAACAGGAGCGCCTTTTGGATTTTTTGCTATCCTGGGTGTTTTGGGATTGATTGGTATGGTCATCAAAAATGCCATTGTACTCATCGACCAGGTCAACCTGGAGCTAGCTGATGGCAAATCCCAATACGATGCCATCAAAATAGCAACAAGGTCGCGTGTCATGCCGGTATCCATGGCGGCAGGAACAACCATTCTGGGAATGGCCCCGCTTTTACCTGACCCCATGTTTGGTGGTATGGCTGCGTCCATCATGGGAGGGCTTTTTGCAGCCACGCTTTTAACGGTTATCGTAGTTCCTGCTTTATATGCCGTTTTTTATAAAATTAAATCACCAGAAAAGTAATTTCTCCAAATATCAAAGTCTCTAATCATTGTATTATGAAATACAGAATTTTAACATTAGCCCTATTGTACCTTCTTAATCTGGAAGTCCATGGACAAGAAACATTGTCCCTTGAAATGTGCCGACAATTAGCCGTTGAAAACAATGCAAAGGTTAAGATCGCTGATAACCAGGTAAAAAGCTCGCAAGCAAATGCTAAAGCCAAGACTCGTGATCTTTATCCGTCGATCTCTGCAGATGCTGGTTACAAATACCTGGCGGATCCTATGTCGATCGATCTTGAAGGTGAAAAGTTTACCGGTACCGAGCATCTGTACGATGTTGGTGTGTTGTTTTCACAAAACCTGTACTCAGGTGGTCGGGTTCAGTTAAATTCGGAGAATGCCAAAATTGAAGAAAGCATTGCAGGCAACAACCTGGCACTCACAACAGATGCATTGCTTTTCCAAACAGAACTTGCTTATTGGAAAGCAACCTGGTCAAAGGAAGTACACAATGTGACCATTCAATACAAAGACCTGTTGGATGAATTGGTACAAGTAGTCAGTGATAAAGTTGAAACCGGACTGGTACCTAGAAATGATCTACTGATGACAGAAGTAAAACAGAATGAAGCTGAACTATTAATTCATAAAAGCCGGACAATCCATCAAATAAGCCTGATGGAATTAAACAGGATTGTTGGATATGAAATAAATCAGGAGATAACGGTCGAAAGTGATGCGATTTACAATGATTATTCATTGCCAACGATGGAAACAATGGACCAGGTGATGATTGAACGGCCGGAAGTATCCATTAAAAAAGATATGGTCAGTATCAGTGAGAACAACATCAGTCTTGTAAAGTCTAATTACTCTCCACAGATATCATTAAACGTTAAACCTGTTTGGGGTGCACCCAATACCGATCTGTTGGATCCGGATCCTATTTTCAACACGGCCGCATTCGCAAGTATTTCTATGCCATTAATCCAATGGGGAAAAAGACATCACGAAGTAAATGTTCAACAATTCAACTATGAATCATCCCTTTTGGAACTGGAGGATTTGCAGGACCAGATATCCCTGGAAGTCTCCACTGCCTATTACCAGTTAGATGAATCCATTGCCAGAATAACCTTAACCGAAGCCTCGTTGGAAAAGGCCAGGGAAAATGTGGAATTGATCGAAGACAGGTACCTGGAAGGGCTGTCGCCTATTATTGAATTGCTGGACGCTCAGTTCAGTTGGTTGTCAGCCTATAATTCCGTCCTCGAATCGCGATTAAATTACTTCACCGCCCTTGCAGAATACAATCGGGTTACGGGGAATATGTAATGCAGACTAGTGTAGTGTCAAGCATACAATGACGCTTAGGTTTGCAAAAAGTTAACCTATATTCCCCTCTCGAGAGGGGCGAAGGGGGTGTGTTTTTAAAAAAATTCGACTTTTTGCAAATACGTAAGACCATACTTGACACAACACTAGATTTGAAACATAAATTTCAATTTGTCTCAGTGCTAAGAGTTAATTGTGATGAGGGTTAAAGAATAGTGGACATTTTTGAAAGTACGTTCACTGATTCTGATTAATTTTTAAAGAGAGGTATATTCTTTAAGTGAAGCACCATCATTTCTTTATATAATTTTCAGGATCCAAAGCTCCCGGTGACCAGTCGTTTAAAAATCCGAGTATCTTTTTGGCACTATGTCCTTCTCCTTCCTCCAGGTAAACACTGTTTTGGGTATGAATGCGATTTCCATGGCTGTCTAAAATCACGAATACGGGAAATCCAAAACGTTGCGGATAATCCAATGACGCCAGTACCTCCTCGTTCCGGTTTTCTTTGCTGTAATTGACATGATAAACGACATAGTTTTCTTCCATCACTGTTCGTAGGGTGTCATTGGATTGTACCTTGTTGTCAAATAGGATGCACCACTTGCACCAGTTACCGCCGATTTGCAGAAATACATGCTTGCCTGTACTGGCAGCTTGTTGCACCGCCTGGTCGATCATGACTTGGGCATCATCTGATGGATTGTAGAGTTTTTTGGTTGTTCTTTTTGAGTTTTGTGCAAAAGCACCCGAATTGATGATTATTAATAGAATTAAGAAGTTGTTAAATTGTTTCATATTTGCATAAAAATATGAATGGGTTGGCCTTAGACATTTTAGCTGTGATGTCTTTAGCTATATTAGTTATGCAATATTAGCTCTTGTACAAAAACATCAAACTATTTTTGCTTTGCTTGTTTAAATCTTTGATCGAAAACTAGTGGCATTTTTGAAATTATAGTGATTTTTCTTGTGCTTGGATGATTAGGATTGATTAGATAGTTGAATTCGACTGGAATAATACAGCTTGGTACTTTTAAGACTGCCGCTCTATTCTCTTTGACAAAATCATCACCTATGTATTGTGTTTCAAGAATTGGAGGTTTAGCATTCCAGTTTTTTGGCAGATCTTCAATTCTTAATTCAAAAATTTCAATTTCATCAGGAATATCTATTTCCACATAATACCTGTCAGTTGGTAAATCTTCACTCAGATCTAAATGAGCAGATACTTCTAAAGTTGCAAGTGCCCGGGATTCTGCAGTGTAAACCAAATAAGTGTTAAGACTATTCCAGCGATATCCTTCAGTAAGAGCAGCACCTATGCCATTCAATGTGGTGTCCAGATATTTTTCTCTTTCAATTCTATAAACCCTCATCAGGCCAAATTCCCATATTCCATTCTGTTGAGGCTATTTCTGACTTCCTGAATACCTGTTAACGAATCAAAAAGACTATTTGGAGTTGCACCACCTAATGAGATATTTGGTTTTTTTAACCAACGTTGAAACTTTTCCGCTTCATTGTTAAATACTTCTAATCCAAAATCCAGTAACTCAGTCAGGACAAGAACCAATTCGCTATCTCTTCCGCCAAGTAAATCTTTATCTCTTTTTTTCTTGTTATAAGTAGTTTGAGGAATGCCAAATAGGTTTAATACCTGTTTTACAGGTAAATCAGCTCTTTTACTTATTATTTCAAAAGATTCATAAGGAAGCCCTTCCCTAATAATTTTCACCCTATCCATTCTAGTAGCCCAAACATATTCTCCATTGTCAACTATAATGCGCCACTTAGGGCTTTTTGATTTTCTTACCTTTGCTCTTTTTATACTTTTTGTGGGCTTATACCTTCTGGTATTACGTGATGTTTCTTTGTTTTTTATTGTCATTCAAACAGATTTGCTTTAAATATACAGCAATTTTGCTTCAATAGCAACTTTATAAACATAATAGTTACAATGCATGGATGCTTGATAAATTATTCAAAAGTAAGATTACAATCTTTCTTATCCATCTCTAACCAAAAGGCCTCTCAATATCAGGGCTAGGCTGTGAAAACCATTTAGGACCCTCTTCCGTCATGTACACACAATCTTCCAGTCGCACACCGAATTCGCCGGGAATGGCGATGGTTGGCTCAATGCTGAAGCACATGCCTGGTTGCAGTTCCTGCTTGTTTCCTTTGACAATGTATCCCCATTCATGGCCATCCATGCCAATGCCGTGTCCGGTGCGATGAGGCAGACCTGGCAATTGATAGCCTGGGCCGAATCCGGCATCGGTGATCACTTTTCTGGAGGCAGCATCTACGCTTTCACAGGTGGCTCCTAATTTGACAGCAGCAAATCCAGCTGCCTGGGCTTTTTTCTCCAGGTTCCAAATCTCCAATTGCCTTTTGGTCGGTTTGGCGCCAAAGACGATGGTACGGCTGACGTCCGATGAATATCCATGCACCCGACAACCACAGTCAAATAAGACGATATCGCCCTTTTTCAATTCCTGGGGAAGGATGCTGCCATGCGGAGAGGCAGAGGCTTGCGCGAAACAAACGAGTGCAAAATCATGCACGGCACCCATTCGACCATGGGCACTGGCGATGATACCTGAGACATCATGTTGACTCATGCCTTCCCGAAGCTGGCTGATACCGGTTTTGATTGCTTCCATCGTAATATTTGTGGCTTTTTGCATGAGCGCGATTTCAGCATCGGATTTAATGAGCCGGCAAGATTTCGTGACCGGATCACCCACATATTCAAAATCCGGAGCAGCTTTACGTATTCCGTCAAGGATGAAAAAACGAAGGCTTTCTTCCATGGCAATTTTGCCAGATCGAATGCCTGCACTTTCCAAAGCTTCTAATACTCGTTCATAGGGGCTTTCATCTTCTTCCCAGGTATAAATCTTGTTTCCGATGGTGATCATTTCCTTCAGCCGGCCTTCTTCAAAAGCGGGACAGACATAGCTGATTTCACCATTGACAGGAATGATGGCAAGCATGGGTCGCTCGCTTGGCCACCAGGAAATGCCGGTAAAGTACAAGAGGGAGGATCCACAATCGAGGATCAGCGCTTCCAGTTGATTTTCAGCCAGGAGTTGTTGAGCTTTTGTAATTCTTTTTCCTCTTTCCTCCTTAGAAATGGGCTTTGCATCAGCAGTCATGTTTGGCAATTCATCTGGATTCTTTCCTTTCAATCCATTCCCATAAGAGAGAGGTGAAAACAATCCGGCAGCCGTTGTGCCAGCTGTTATCTTAATGAATTTTTTTCGTGAGATGCTCATAGTAAGTCCTTATGCTTTGCCTAAGATAATAGAAATGTGTTTAATCAAGCGAATCCGGTGACTTTTGACTTTCTTTAGGGTATTGAGACTATTTTTTCTAACAAAACTCCCTGTTTTTAACACAAGAAAATGTAATATTGCATAGATTACGGAAGCACACTCTTAACTGAAACACAATTTTTTAATTGAATGACTACCTCTCATGCTAACTCTTTTAGCCTTGAAGTTATTACCAACGATTTTTTAGAAGAAAAGCGAAAACACAGTGACCCCATCGCAGATGAGGTAATAACTCAAATAATCACTTCGGGAAATGAAGAAAAAGTAAATGATGTTTTCTTAAAACTGGTAACAAACGAAAGCTATCACCCGGAAATGTTCCGGGACCTTCCGGAGGAGGTTTTTCAAACCATCACTCGCTATTTTAATTGCACAAGCGTTCTTCCGTCCTGGGCCAATACCGATAAAGTAAAAACCGGGGAAATGGTATTTAGCCTTTTCGGACCGGAGATTTTTATGTTGCTAAATGTGCTGTCTTTACCGATGTGTTATACTTGTCATAAGGGAGCCAAGGTCCTCTATATGACCGGCCGACTATCAGACAGGAAAGGTAATATGGATCCGCTGACGAGAAGGTTGATGGAGACCGCTCAAATGGTGGTGAATGCCATGTCTCCGGGAGGGCTGGCACCCGGGGGAAGTGGAATCATTACGTTGCAAAAAGTCAGGTTAATTCATGCTTCCATTCGTTACTTCCTAAAGCATGAAAAGTTTAACCCCCATGGCTGGGATGTTGATGTCCTTGGGGAGCCGATCAACCAGGAGGACCTCGCCGGGACATTGATGTCATTTGGCCCCATCATTCTCAATGGCCTCAAGAATTTGAATGTAGAGCTGACAAATGATCAGCGGGAAGCTTATTTACACTGCTGGAGGATAATCGGATATTTGATGGGAATAGATCCCGCATTGCTTCCCGAAACAGAGAAAGATAATTGGGAACTCGCTGTAAAGATCCTGCGGCACCAATCCGCTCAATCACTTGAAGGGGAAGAGCTTACGCGGTCGTGCATCACGTTTATTGATACCATTATGCCCGGAACGGTATTTAATGGCGTCTCCGAATACATGATGTGGTTCTTTTTCAAGGATATGTCAGCGGCAACCGGTATTGATCTTGCCTCAACAATTGGGGTAACGGAAAGATCAGGGGTTAAAGAAATGGTGGTGATGGCCATCAGTAAATTCCTGTCCAAAAAGATCAGCCACTTACAAGACCATTCGCAAATTATTCAGGCAGCTTCAGGGCTTTTTAACAAGCTTCTTTTGCATGGATATTTAAAACATTACAACGGTGGCAAAAACATTCACTTCTTTATTCCACCTTCCCTTTGCAAGGACTGGAATATTGCGGAAGAATGGCAAAACAAATTTTTCCTGACGCCCAATATTTGGGGGAACAGGATCGCGTGGCAACAAAAACAAGATAGAAATTAACTTTTTAGCTATGGAAGATCAATCGACTAATTGGGGCATAAGTAAAAACACTACCTGGTTAATAGTTGGTACCCAGGTCATGATGATGATCTGGTCTTTGGGTAGTTCTATATTAAAAGCCGGACCAATTTCCGCATCAATAATTACCTATTTGTGCTTTTTTGTATTCATAGTCTACGCCATAATAGCCAATAGCCGGTTAATCTTTTTACTCCTAGCATTCGGGCTTACCGGAGGGATATTGGAACTAATAGCCGATCACTATTCTGTAGCAACCATCAACGCCTTAATTTACCCGGGAAATGAGCCTATGGTGATTAGTTCGCCGCTGTATATGCCATTTGCCTGGGCGAACGTATTTGTTCAGCTGGGATATTACAGTTTATTGCTGATTCGATGGAAAGGCATTTTCATTGCTTCGATAGCAATGGCAATCGCCGGTGGAATGTACATTCCATTTTATGAAAATTTTGCCAGGGATGCCGGATGGTGGTGGTATGTAAATGTTTCGATGATTTGGAATGCACCTTACTACATCATTATCTGTGAGGCGCTGGTTTCGCTTTTGCTGCCGACTTGTATTTACATGACGGTGAAAAGGGGAAATTATTTCCTGGCAATTGGTTTGGGAATATTGGAAGGACTGTGGATTTGGGGTAGCGCGATGCTGGCCTATTCCATAGCCCCGTAAATTATTTTATGATGAATGATGTGATTCATTTGGAAGAGAAAGAGGCCAGAAAAATAGCTGAAGGTCGGAATTCACTCATATATTATCAGGAAGAGAGTGAGTTTAACGGTCCGGTTTTATTAAAGGTAATCCGGGAGGAAAGAAATTTTTATCCCTATACCACCCAGATCTTAAATGAATATGAATTATTAAGGGAGATTGAAATAAAAGGGGTAAGAAAATCCTATGGACAGACAACAGTTAAAGGCAGCCCGGCTGTCATACTTGATTATGTCGAAGGTTTTACCCTGAAAGACTATATACAGCAGGTTGCACCGCCTTTCGTCGAGCGACTTCAGGTTGCCATTTCCATTTGCAAGATCATTGAAAAAGTTCATCAGCAGGATATTATTCATAAGGATGTAAACTCCCACAACATTCTGGTTAATCATAACCAGGAAGTTAATTTGATTGATTTCGGTCTGGCTACGAAACTGAATACCAAGACAGATGTGCAAAATGTTTCCAATTATGTAGCGGGAACGTTAGCCTATATTTCTCCTGAGCAAACCGGACGGGTCAACCATGTGGTAGACCAGCGGTCGGATTTGTACTCTCTGGGTGTGGTTTTATACGAGCTGTTTTCAGGAAAGCTTCCATTCACCACACAAGATCCTATGGAGCTCGTCCATGCTCATCTGGCTGTAAAACCCACACCTTTGGAGGAGGCGAACCCGGAAACGCCTCCGGTAATTTCTGAGATCGTTATGAAGCTGCTTTCAAAAAATATGGAAGGCAGATATCAAACAGCAGGGGGAGTGCTGTCTGATATGGTGGATTGCTACAGTCAGACAGAACTAAAAGTAAACATTCAGGAATTTAAAATTGCTCAAAAGGATCATTCAGAGAAGTTTTTGACCCCTTCAAAGTTATATGGAAGGGATAAAGAGGTTGCAACTTTACTGGACTCCATTGACAAGCTGGGGAAGAGCAAAGAAATCTCTCTTATCACCGGTTATTCCGGAACGGGCAAAACTTCCCTGATCTATGAAGTTTACAAGCCACTAACACAAAAGAAGGGCTATTTTATTCATGGAAAATTTGAGCAATTTCAAAAAGATATACCGTACCATGCCCTGGTCCAGGCGCTTACTTACCTGGTCAACCTCATGCTATCAGAAAGTGAAGAAAGGTTGAAATATTGGAAGGATACATTAAAAGTAGCATTAGGTTCGGAAGGAAAGCTTCTCACAGATCTCATCCCAAATCTTGAGCTGATAATTGGTGAACAAAAACCGCTGGATAAGCTCGGCATCAACGAAGCTCAAAATCGATTTGACTATACTTTTCTAAAATTCATTAAAGCTATTGCCACCGGTGATCATCCCCTTATTTTATTTGTCGATGACCTGCAGTGGGCAAACAGCTCATCCCTTCATTTGCTGAAAAAGATTATCAGTGATGAAGAGATCGATAATTTTTATTTCATTGGCGCCTACAGGGATAATGAAGTAGATGATACCCATCCTACGGCGCTTGTAATCAATGAGCTTAAAAGCGTTGTTGAGATTAACAAAATAAATCTTCATGAGCTTTCCCTGAAGCACGTACAGGAGCTGATCTGTGAAACTTTACTATTGGAGAAAGATCAGGGAACAATGCTTGCCAGAATAGTATATGATAAAACGGCAGGTAATCCCTTCTTTGTCAATCAATTCCTTCAGGCCATTCATGAAAACAAGCTGATATTTTTTCAGCGGGAGGGTGGCGGTAGTAGCTGGAAAGTTGATTTGAATGGTATGGAGAAAATGAATTTTACTGACAATGTGGTGGAATTCATGATTCGTAAGATTGAAAAGCTCGATGAAGATGAAAAAGAAGTATTGATGTTAGGAGCATGTATCGGTGATACATTTGACCTGGAGACACTTTGCTTTATAAGTAGTAAATCAAGACACGTGGTGGAGGAATACCTATATCATCTCGTAAAAGATCAATATGTCTCATTATTGGATGAAAATCCTGATTATATGCGTTTGCAAAGCAGGATTGATGGTAGTGAGGTAAACAAAAATCCACGCTATAAATTTGCCCATGACAGGATCAGGCAGGCTGCTTATGCGATGGTTCCCGAGGAGCTAAGGGCCGATTTGCATCTGAAGATAGGCGAGCAGATGCTGAAGAATATTGACCCGGAAAAATTGATGGATCAGATATTTGACGTTGTGTTTCATCTGAACAATGGCGCTGATGGAAAGATTTCTTCTGAATTAAAAAGCGAATTAATTATTCTCAATTACAAAGCGGCCATCAAGGCGAAATCTTCTTCAGCTTATCAAAATGCCCTTTCCCTTTACGAAAGGTCGATCGAACTTCTGTTACCTTCCAAAACAGTCCATGACAGGGAATTGACTTTGCAATTGCTCATTGGTGCAATGGAATGCGCTTACCTGGTTGGTGATTATGACAAAATGGAAAATCTTGGGATCCAGGTATTTAAACATACAGATTCAGTTTTCGAAAAGCTGGAAGCTTACCGAGTTACGATCTATTCCCTGATTGCCAGAAACCGCTACCAGGAAGCTACGAATCTGGGAATTGAGGTCTTGAAGAATTTTAACGTTCATTTCCCCGCACATCCTACAAAGTTTCAGATAGTTGTCAGCTACCTGAAAACGAGGTTTGTAATCGGTAGGAAAAAAGCCAGCCATTTTAAAAATCTTCCTCCAATTGAAGACCGCAAGGCACTGGCAATCCTCGAGATTATCCTTAGTTTTGCCTCGGCTGCATATCATGTTACTCCGGAATTGTTCCCTCTTGTGATCATGAAAATGCTTCGGCTATCGTTGAAGTATGGCTCCTCAACGGATCTGATATCTACTTATGCGGCATATGGTATTTTACTCTGTGGGATAGCGGGAAAAATGGATGAAGGGTATTTTTACGGGACTGAATCGCTCAAGATGCTGGAATCTTTTCCCGAAACAAGCCAGGCAAAATCCAAAACAAAACTTATTTTCACCACATTCATCAATCACTGGAAGGATCACCTCAATCAATCATTGCCTTTGCTTCTTGAGTCATACCATGATGGTTTAGAGTCTGGTGATCAGGAATTTGCTGCCGGTTCCATATTTGTCCATTCTTATCACTCCTTTTTATTGGGAGAGTCACTGCCTACGTTGCTGACCAGAATGAAGGAATTTCATCGCAAAATAAGTCAGCTTAATCAAAAATCTTATGAATTATATAGTTCGATCGATATCCAGGCAGTTGTCAATTTATCATCAAATCCGGAAAATCCTGCAGAGCTAACCGGTGAATATTTCGATGAGCAAGCTTTCCTGGAAAACAAAGACCAACAGGAAAGGAGAAATGACAAAACAGCCCTTTTTCATTTCCATTTTCTTAAAATGAGCCATCATTATTTATGTGAGAATTTTGAAGATGCGTTTACACATAGTGAAAAATTGAAAGAGCTGGATGTAGCAATGAGTACGCCGTTCATTCCGCATCATGTATTTTATGATTCCCTGATTGGATTGGCGTTGTGTCAAAATTCGGAATCAACTGCATTGCGAAGAAAATGGGTTAAAAGAATTGCTGACAATCAAAGGAAACTGAAAAAATGGAAGAAGGATGCGCCGATGAACTACAGCCATAAATATTTGATTGTAGAAGCTGGAATCAACCACATTTTTAAGAGAGATCAGGAAAAAGCGCAATCCCTTTTTGAAGATAGCATTGCCGAGGCGATCAAAAATCAATATACCAATGATCTGGCTGTTGCGAGTGAACTGACAGGTAAATTTTATGGGCTCATTGGAAATGTGAATAAAAAGGCAGAGCACTTAACGAAAGCTTATTCTGCTTATAAAAAATGGGGAGTTGCTATCAAGCTGAAAAAGCTTGAAAGTTACGCCGGACCGCAGGAGAAGCTTTCTGCAAATGGAACAATTGTATCGACTACTTACAATGAATTGAGCGGGGATCTTTCCATGGTTGATGTATCGACCATTATTAAGGCTTCGTCAGCTATTTCCAGCGAGATCAAACTAAAAAAGCTAACCCACCAACTGCTGAAAATAGTCACTCAAAATGCCGGTGCACAAAGTGGAGTGTTTATTTTGAATGTCGGTGATCGGATGCAGGTACAGGCCGTTATTGATGAGAATGGGCAAATTACCGTACCAGCGAGTGAAGAGACTAAAAATGGACAGCTTTACTCTGAAAGGATCATCCAATTTGTGAAGAGAACAGGAAAAACCTTAATCATTGAAGATGCACAGAGTGATGACCGCTTTTTAGATGATGACTATGTGAAAACTCATGATTGCCGGTCGATGCTGTGTTTTCCAATTGTTAACAAGAAAAAGATTACGGGTTTTATTCATCTGGAAAACAACCTCACAACCGGGGTGTTCAATGTCAGGCGGGTCGAAATATTGAAGCTTCTCTCCGGACAAATGGCTGTTTCTCTGGAAAATGCGATGCTGTATGACAGCATGGAGCAAAAAGTGGAAGAAAGGACGCAAGAGCTGGAACAACAAAGGAATGAACTGAGAAATAAAAACGTGGAACTCACGAATCTCAACCAGGAAAAAGATGATCTGATCAATGTCGTTTCCCATGACCTGCGTAGTCCGTTGAATCAAATGAAGGGACTTGCTCAGCTGATTCTAATGGAAACAAAAAATGAAAAAGTGACTGATTTTTCGGAAAAAATGATTGACGCAACCGATCGACTGAATCACATGATCACCAGAATACTGGATATCAGCGCAATTGATGCGAAGAAAATTGAATTAAAGATTGAACAATTTGATGCAATCGACCAGATCAACCAGGTATTTGATTCGTTTTTACCCACTTCTGAAGAAAAGAAAATCAGCTTGCAAAAAATATCTAATGTCGATGAAGGGTTGGTAAATCTTGATAAAAACTTCTTTTTCCAAATACTTGAAAACCTGCTTTCCAATGCGATTAAATTTTCACCTATCAGGGGAGAAGTAAATATAGCAGTCTATTACAATGAAAAAGAAATTAAAATTGAAGTAAAAGATAGCGGACCGGGTATCAATGAATCAGATCAGAAGATGTTGTTTAACAAATTCCAAAAGCTGTCCGCCAAACCTACGGCGGGTGAAAAATCAACTGGTCTGGGACTAGCCATCGTAAAGCGCTATGTAGATGCCATGGGAGGGAAGATCTGGTGCGAAAGTGTCGTTAACCAGGGGGCGACTTTTCATGTCGAGTTTCCTGTCGATATCAGTTAAGACGATAAAATTTAAGATTAGAATATAATTGGAGAGTGTTTATCAGGAATAAAGTTGCTAATAGGCTATTCCCTGCTTCATTAGATTAATTCTTTCGTAAATGCCGGATCAAAGGAATTTGAGAAAAAAGTTTTTTTATCTAAACTTAACCTTAGTTCGACAAAAGAAACTTACAAAAACCGTCATTCAGAGGTTTCAGGGTGGATTTGCGGGTAGAGAAACCGGAGGAATCTCGTAATAGCGAGACTCTCACGCCCTTTTTCCTACGCCCATCCCAAGAAAAGGGCTCTGAGTGACGTTTAGGAAGGTTTTTTTGGTTCACGTTATCGAACCACGTTAAACTTATGAATTGTTCACCTTGCAGGACAATTGAGAAAACCAAAATAATAAGAAGCACACATATGAAGACTCAGTATTACACCGCCACCAGTCTCGACGGTTTTATAGCAACTGAAGATGATTCTTTGGATTGGTTATTCACATTAGGAGATGTGAATGAGACGAGTTATCCATCATTTATCGCAGAGGTCGGAGCTCTGGCTATGGGGTCTGCCACTTATGAGTGGATGCTCCGCCATAAAGATGAAGTAATTTCTTCTGTTGGCTCACCATGGCCTTATACTCAACCAACGTGGGTTTTTTCAAGCAGATCACTACCTCTTGAAGAGGGCAGGAATATCCACATGGTACAGGGAGATATCCGGCCGGTGTATGAACAGATGAAAGCTGCTGCCGGTTCGAAAAATATCTGGATTGTAGGGGGTGGGGATCTGGCCGGGCAGTTCTATGATGCCGGATTGTTGAATGAGATTATTGTTCAGGTCGGATCGGTAACACTGGGAAAAGGCAAGCAACTTTTTCCTCGTCGCGTGACCTCACCACCATTCAGGCTTATTTCCGTAAGACAAATGGGTTCCGGGTTTGCTGAGTTGCGTTATGAATGTGATTATGGACGAGATAAGTGAGTAAATAGCACTTCTATTGAGCTTAAATGCTGACGATAATTCTAAAAAGGAGGAATGTTCCAAAGCGTAAAAACTTAAGTGAATATTCCAGCTTTTGTAAACATACCAGGGCATCGGTAATACATTTGTACGCTTAAAATTCCATTAACCTCTCCCTGATTTCTGGCTTGACAAACTGTTTTAAATGTTCAGGATATCCGATCTCCCAGGGTGATGGACCGACATAAGACGAATATTTTCCTGACATTTTGATGTAACCTTCTGTTGATATTTCGATTACGGTAAAAAGAGGATCTTTATAGGGTGCGGTAAATTTTATCCACCTAAAATCCTTGTCGACTTCCTCGCTGTATCTCAGGTGTTCATACTCCTCTCCAAGCCATTTATAGGCCATCGAATTGATGGTTATGTACCAGATCCCATTGATGTTTTCTGCAAAATCATGGTGGGTGTGCCCATTAAAGCTGGCGATGATCCGGCTTTTTGGATGATTTCGATTATGCTCCTCAAACATAGCCCTTACTTCCTCCGAATTTTTGATGCTGTATCTTTCGCCAGGAGTTCCCGGATCTGTCCCGATGCCCTGATGAGAAAAGAAAACAATGGGTTGAGAAGCCTTTTCCAACTCCTTTTTTATCCATTTGACTTGTTTAGGTCCGATGAAGGATCGATAGCCTTTTTGTTCAGGGTACTCCTTGTCATTTCCGTCCAGAACAATAAAGAGAAATCCATTTTGTGAAAAGGTATAATACGAATTCTTCATTCCCCGATAGGCCAACGCTTCTTCCATCGAGGTACCCCCATCCATCTCGTGGTTGCCAATGATATGATATTTTGGCCCCGGAAAGGAATTCCAGATATCAAAGTAGGGCTCATATCGCTCATCCGGAATCCCAAAATCACCCAACTCAACAATGAAATCAGGTTTGGCAATCTTCATGCTATCGATAAATGAAGAGATCCGGTATTCGGCATCATGCATGGTAGGCAGATGAACGTCAGAACACATGCCAATACGCACTTTCTTGATCTCTTTTTCAGGATTGCAACTGACAAACAGCAGGAATGAACAAATGAAAAATAGTAACGTCCGCACTTTTTTGAAGTTAAGATGGCATATCTACTAAATTATACCATCATGAAAGCCGTAAAGGCTATCAGGAAGAGATAATTTGTGTGAATAAATTATGTTTCGTCTCGATGAGTATAAGTGGGTAAATATAGCCAAGGGTAATTTTGATTGAGATATAATTGAAGCGTCTAACTAAAATAAGTATGCGATCCAGTTGCTAGAAGCACTGAAGTTTATGGATTGCATTGTCCTTTCAAATGCCTCACTTCGCATCATTGTAGCTTAATTGTTGTGCTTAGTTTTTTATTCAATCAGTTCGTATGAAATCAAAATTGGAATTAGCAATCCGGCTACCCAAAAGATAAAATTGAATATTCCTGATCTCATTAATTTTATGTTCATTGTGTAAAATGTATCAACTGGCTTTGAATTAAATAACTTTACATAACTCCAATGCATAAGTCGATAAATTCCATAGGCCATAAGAGGAACCATAAGTGTCGGTAAAGTTTTAATTGATTGTCCGAAATTGATTGTTAAAAAATATCCAATGCAAAAAATTGTGGTAGATCCAATCCAAATCCATTTCTCAATTTTTTTGTCAATCAATAAGTCCCTATTAAATAAGAAGATTAGTTGTACTGACATCCCAATTGGAATTATTAGTAAGTCAAGTTTCATATTTCAAATTATGCACAACGATTAGATATGGCGAGTGGCCATACCCTTTCTAAAGAGCACTAATGTAGTGAAACTGCCCAACCCCACAACAGTATCCACAATGCACTGCGTTCGGAAAGTCTAAATCCAGAAAGAATAAATATCTAGGAGCACAAAAGCTGGCAGAATGGGCAGATTCACGGGCGAGTTTGCACTGAAATATCAGGTAGGTAGTTTGGCCATTCGCTATATCGCCTGTTACAGGTATGTTTCGTTTAGCATGGAGACCAATATTCGAAAAGCGTTAACCGGTCGTTTGTGAAGGTGAATCGAGCACCGTCATCAGAGTTCTTCGAATAGATTACTAGTGCGTTGTTGTTGGGGTTCTTAAAGTGTTCGCCAGCATAATCACCAATCCAATTGATGAATTCAGCCTTCGTCATCTTTCCGCTAATTCTCCGTTCGCCGTATTGCAGATAAGTTGTTCCCTCTGCGTCTAGTTCAATGGACTCTAAAACGAATTTCTCCTTGTCACTTCCAATCCAGTTAAATCCGTTGTAATTGAGTTGGTAATATGGCCCGTTCTGCTGTTCGTCCGAATAGAAACCACATTCATAATTTGGATAGTTGATAGTCGGTTCGCCGAATTTCTCAATGATTCGTTCCTTCTCACACATAAATGGAAGTCCTCGGAATTCAATCTTCATAAGATCAAATTCATAGTTCTGGGAGTTCTGGGTTAGAAAAGTTGATATGATCAGAAAAAACTTGGCTAGTAGCATATCCTAAATTACCTGTAACATATGCATAAGTACCCTAAAAATTTTCAATAGGCAATTTTAGTAAGTTTCTAACAATAAAAAGTGCTTAAATTTCTAATCATTCTACTGTTTAAGGGATAAACGTATAATTATACATATAAATAAACGATTACGCTTGGTTTGCAATGTAGGCTATTACCGGAGGATTCCACAAATCTAATCACATTCTAAAAGTATCACTCCTCCAACATTCTATCTATGATACACACAATCCTGTTTCGATTTAGTCCGATTACTCATTGACTGCGATTGGAGTTCTTGTGCATCATGATGCATATTAGCAGTAGGTGATTACAAATAACTCTGTAAGTGTTTTTTAAAATAATCAGCGCTATCGGCTACGCTTTTCATGGGATTGTGGGCAAAATTACCGCCTTGCTCCAGGTAATAAAATTCAAGTCCGGACTCAATCGGATCTGGAAGTATTTCCGTGTAATCTATGCTTCCATTTCCGAGTTCCGTATAATCCCTCGTTACTTTGTCCATGTCTTTTATATGCCACAAAACATACCGTCCGGGTTGATCTTTCACCAGCTGTTTTGGAGTTAGTTTGGAGGAATGCATCACCCAATACATATCCATTTCAAGTTTTACAAGTTCCGGGTCTGTTTCATTTAAAATAATATCAAAACCGTTTGTGCCATCGTGATCTGTGAATTCAAAACCATGGTTGTGATAGGCAAACCCAAGGCCTGCTTTCGTTACCTGCTCACCTATTGCATTGAGCTTTTCAGCCATCAGTTTGAAATTCTCTATGGTTCGTTGTTCGGGCGCTAGCCAGGGCCAGGTTATGTATTTTAAATCCAGGTTGCGGGCACCATGTATACACTGATCTACAAATCGCCTTAGCTCATCATTGGGTTTGTCTAGATATGGTGAAAATCCGAAATGTCCACTGGACGCGGTAAGTTGAAGGTCATCCAGTATTGTTTTAAACTCGCCAGATCCATACCCGTAAAAGGTCCCCTTTTCGTTATCAAATCCGAATGTTTCGAAATCCTGATAGCCCATCTTCTTCACAGCTTTTAAGGATTCAATGGCGTTTTCGGTCATACCTTTGTGGATGGTATACAGCTGAAGACCCATTTTGTATTTTGGGTTGTTGAACATTGAAAAGCCTGTTTTTGGTAACAAGGCTGCTGTTCCCAGTATTCCTGCTGTCTCAATAAAATTTCTTCGATTCATGTATAAATTTTAAGAAAATACTCACAATAAGAGTTTTTAATTTTACTATTGTTTGTCTGAGGGTGGGTTCTGATGATCATAGCTTAATACTTCACTTAGTTTCCAGGTGTCATTCTCCAAAATCCAAACATGTGTAAACTTAGCAGTGCCAGTCCATAAGTCTTCTTTTCCCGCTTCCCGAAGGTAGAAATTGTGGATTCCTCTTTGGATTGCGCCGTAGAGGACACCATTGTTAAACAATGGAAAAACTTCCAGGCTCCCTTTTTCTAACTTTCTTATTGGTTTTTTGCCCTGATTTGAGCAGAGGTTCTTTTCGACATTTTCGAAAAATGTTTTTCTGTCTTGAAACCCACTCTGATCATGAAAAAATTTCAAATCCTCACTTACAGTTTTTTCTAAATATCGAATATTACATTGGTTGAATCCCTCTTCAAAAAAGATGCTATCCTGCTCTTTCAAAATCAAAAAGAGTTCGGAATTCTCTTCTATTTGTGCTTGTGCGGAGATAGCAATGAAAATCACCAGAATGAATAATATTCTCTTCATTTTGCCTTAAATTTTATTCAAGATTTCAATCTTTCTGGCTGGCAATTCACTCCTCAACCATCCCATCCACAATATTAATGATCTTGCTGCCGTAATTGGCAAATTCCTGGTTGTGGGTGACCTGGATGATCGTCATGCCTTCCTCGTTGAGTTGCTTCAACAGGTCCATGATCATTTTTCCCTGGTCGGTATGGAGATTTCCGGTTGGTTCGTCGGCCAGCAGCAAGTTGGGTTTTCCGGCAATTGCCCTTGCAATCCCCACCAGCTGTTGTTGTCCGCCGGAGAGTTGTTGCGGAAAAAGGTCTTTCTTTGCGACAATATTAAACCGGTCCAGCAGGTCCGCGACTATCGCCTTTCGCTCTTTTCCTTTTACACCTTTGTAGAGTAGGGGAGTTTCGATGTTTTCATAAACCGTCAGGTCTTCGATAAGGTGATATGCCTGGAAAATAAAACCGATGTGATTTCGATGATATTCTGTCTTTTTCTTTTCCTTAAGCTTATGGACGGGTTCGTCATAAAAATAGTATGCTCCCTCCGAAGGTTCATCCAGCAACCCGATGATGTTGAGCAAGGTTGATTTACCCGCCCCGCTGGGTCCCATGATGCTGATGAATTCTCCCTGTTCGATTTCGAGGTTAATTCCCTTCAGCACAAAAATTCGCTGAAACTTTGAGGAGTAATACTTGTCGATTTCTTCTAGTCTGATCATGTATAAAAGTAGTTAATTGTTATTGAGTTATTAAGTTAATAGGGTTTCTGGTTTCTTGGTTCTTGTTGCTGGTTTTTTTGATCTTGATCAACTGGTAGCCGGCAACCCGCAACCCTTTTTGCTCTCCACCCTCCACACTTTTTATCATTGGCTAATGAATTAATTGGTTACTAAGTTAATTGGTTGATTGAGTTGATTGTAAAAATATTGTTAATTGTTGCGAGTTGCCGGTTGCTAGTTTCGTGTAACCCGTAACTGGTAACTCGCAACCCGCAACTGGTAACCTGCAACCCTCATTCACCAGCCTGTATCGCCTTTACCGGATTGGCAAAAGCTGCTTTCAATACCTGGAAGCTGACGGTCAGAATTGCAATCAGCATAACAGACATGCCTGCTACAGCAAACATCCACCAGCTTATTTCGATTTTATAGGCATAGTTTTGTAGCCAGCTATCGAGCGCCCAAAGGGAAAGAGGTACGGAAATGACAAATGCAATCAGCATGAGTTGGACATATTCTTTTGATAATAAAGCAAACAACGATTGGATATTTGCTCCCAAAACTTTCCGTATGCCAAGTTCCTGAGTTCGTTGCTCGGCAGTATACATGGCCAGGCCAAGCAGTCCCAGACATGAAATGAAAATAGCCAGGAAAGCAAAATAACCGGACAATTGACGGACTGTATTTTCACTTTGATAAACCTCTGTGTATTCCTTATCCGCGAACTGATGGGCAAAAGGAAATTCCGGATTAAACCTTTCACAAAATGATTCCAATCCCTGTATAGCCTGTTGAGTCTGTCCAATACCTGTTCGGACTACTGCATAGCTGAAATCATCTGTTTTGCCCAATCGGATGATCATTGGTTCGATGGGCACGTGCAAGGTATTGAAATGAAAATCCTTTACAACCCCAACAATTATTCCTTCATTCCCCCAAAATGACAACCTTTTTCCAATAGGGTCTTTATACCCGATTTTAGCCAAAGCAGATTCATTTACTATATAATTCGTACTATCCGTCGCAAATTCCTTTGAAAAGTCCCTTCCTTCAAGTATTTCGACTTTCATGTTTTTAACAAAATCATAGCCCACTGCCATGTAGGTAAACATGGACATTGATTCAGGATCTTTGCCATCCCAATCAACGCCACCGGTACCGTTTTCCATTTCAACGGGTCTTTGCGAGATCCTGCTGATGGATTCTATCCCGGGAATTTTACCAGCCTCAGCTTTAAATGTCTCAAAATTTGAAAAGAGTTTTCCATCTAGCGGAATGTATAACAGGTTTTCTTTTTCATAACCCAGGTTTACATTCTGAATAAAATTAACCTGTCGGGAGACCACGATCGTGCCTGCCACAAATAAGATGGATAGCGTAAACTGGAATACGACCAAACCCTTCCTCATCCAGGAATTTCCCGATCCGGAGCTTTTACCACCTTTGAGGGTGATGACGGGACGAAAGGAAGAAAGCAGAAATGAAGGGTAGCTACCGGCAATCAAACCGGTTGTAAGGACCAACAAAATCAGACCCAACCAGAAATAAATATGATCAAAAGGAAGCTGAATACTCTTGCCTGCCATGGTATTGAAAACCGGTAGAAGGACAATGACTAATACAACTGCAAGAACAACTGAAAATAGCGTGATAAGAATAGACTCGCTGATAAACTGCCGGATCAAACCAGCCCGATAAGCGCCAATTACTTTTCGGACACCAATTTCCCTCGCGCGTTTTCCGGATTGGGCTGTAGCCAGGTTCATGAAATTGATGCATGCGATAAAGAGAATGAAAATGGCTACAATGCTGAATATGCGAACATATTCAATCCTGCCACCAACAATTTCCCCATTATGGAATCGCGATTCAAGGTACATTCTGTCAAACCGCTGCATACCGAGTTCGATATGAAAATCGTCTCCCTGCTCTTTGTTGTAGTTATCAAGGAAATTTGTCAGGTTGGCTTCAAAAGATTCAGTGTCGATTCCTTTTTTCAATTTGAAGTATGTTTGAGGGCCATTGTTCGTCCAATCCTGTGCCCATACATGTCCTTCCAGGAAATGATCCCAGTTGAGCAGAAACTGGAATTTTCTAGATGCCCGTTCAGGAATATCATAAATGGCCGTGATGGTCAGGTCCTTTTCATTCTCAAATTTCAATGTCTGATTGATGGCCGCTTCCGGACTTCCATAAAAGCTATTGGCCATGTTTCGGGAAATAGCAACGGACTCCGGTGCGCTCAAAGCGTCATCTTTAGAACCGTGAATAATAGGGAAGGAAAAAATGTTGAAGAAATCGTTTCCTGTATAAGTGCCTTCAAACTTCATGGATTTGTCTCCTGCAGCGAAGGTATGATAATCATTCCATGACATGCCTGTTGCATATTCAACACCCGGAAGAACCTTTTTCATTTCTTCCGCCAGAACTCCAGGAGTATAATAACCGGCTTCTATCTTTCCATCGTAATACTGACGCTCGTAAACAGTATAAATCCGGTCGATATCTTCGTGGAAGGAATCCGTTTGATACTCATCGATCACCCATAGGGCGATCAGCAGACTGCATGTGACACCCATCGCCAGGCCAAGAATATTGATAGCCGAAAACACTTTGTGTTTAGCAATGTTTCTCCACGCAATTTTGAGGTAGTTTTTAATCATGGATTATGTTGTTGAGTTATTATGTTAATAGGTCTATTTAGTTAATTGGGTTGCTGGTTTCAGGGTTCTTGTTGATGGTTCTTTTTGACCCGTAACTGGCAACCCGTAACACGCAACCCTTTTCCTCTCCGCTCTCTACACTTTTTATCATTGGCTATTGAGTTAATTAATCACTAAGTTAATTGGTTGATTGAGTTTCTGGTTTATGGGTCCTTGTTGATGGTTCTTTTTGACTCGCAACTGGCAACCCGCAACACATTCACCTTGCCTCTCTGCTCCCTGCCCTAATACACTACAATCCCATAGAATGACAATTCCGGACGTTCTTTATCCCAGAGTCCATAGGTGTGGCTGTTATTTGTTTGATAATGCAAGGTGTAGTTTCCAGCTGTCAGCGGTACCTGTGTAAGGATATATTTATTGCTTGGAGCTCCTCCTGCATGCAGGGTTTCGTCCTCTTTTTGCATCCAAACGGTATCCTGTTCATTGCGGACCAACCATCCGAAATCTGCTGATTTCTCAATTTCTCTTTTTATATCATCTTCGATTTCAACAAAGAAATAAAGATTGTTTTCGTCCCACTGGGTACGGAACCAGCTAGACTGGTCCTCCGGGCCGGTAATTCCGGTCATGAATTCGTGAGCAATGCTATAGCGGGGTACATTATCCCATTCTCCCTTGTTTTGTCCATCGATTTGGATAGTTCCCTGCGTTACCATGGATAGGCAAATACTGTCGTCCGTTTGTACCTGGGAACTGGCAAGGATCAATGTTCCCAAAAAGCTTGTGTTTGACCAGGGAGTCTGGTCCATAATGGAATTCCATGCAAGGGCACCTTCCCGGGCCTGACCATCGTTATCGGACGTGGCCATATCAAACCCGATTTTTTGATTTAGTTTCGGCTTTGTGGTGTCGTTATTGAATAGTACTTTCCATGGGAAGGCTATTTCAAAATTGTATCGGGTAGGGGACTGATCATATTGGGCGAAATTTATTCCTTCAAAAGTAGGGGCATTGCCTGTGATGTCAGGAAAGTCATAATCAAAACGATATTGCCTGTCGTCTTCACTGCTCCTGAACGATGGCAATTTTTCATGATTCATGTCGAAGTACATTTCAATATCGTCATATTCCCAGGGTTGTAAAGTCATGGTTTTTGTGAATTCACATGTGGAAAAAAGAGTCACTGTATCGTCTTTTCCAAGAGAAAAAGTGCGTTGATAGTTCAGGTAATTGGTATTGGCTTTGATTTTTGCCAGGGGTTCATCGAGTAAAAATTTTGGTTGTATATCTTTAGGAAATACTTCCTGATAAACTTGTGAAAGCTTCTCAAACTGTACTCCGTTCTTCATGAATGCAGAAAGTTTCATGTAGGATGTCAATTCATCATACACTTCATCCCGGTTTCCTTTTTCAATTGCCTCTTGGATAGAATTTTTGATTGATTCACTATCTCCATAAAAATCAATGTTCACTGAGAGTGAATCTGGTCGAAGAATGCTTTGCATAAATGCGTAGTAAAAAGGAGTTTTCCCAATCTCTCCATTTTCCAATTGGAATGGTGCATTCAGCCTTTCTGATTTCGCCACCATGATAAAGCTTAGGGAATCTGTTTCTGATTTGATCAATAGTGAAGAATACTCATTTGTGTGGCCTGCCGACCAGATGATCTTTCGCTCATCGGAAATATCAATGAAGCATCCCAAACCTGAAGGACTTCTTTCCCCTGATTCCAGGTAAACCGGACGAAACATTTCTTCATGCGTATCTTCTTCTTCGAATAATCGCTGATTGTCGATGGCCATGGAAAAGTTAACCAGGTCGTCCAGACTTGAATAACAGTGGATCACATCCCCCTCTTTTGTAATGGTGCTTTGAGGCATTTTCAGGCTCCGGCAAATGTTGGATTCAAACAGGTCAGAAACCTCTTCCTCGCTGACTTGCTGAAGGATGGGATAGATCAAAAGATAATTTTCATTGTCATAATGAACAGGTTTTTCGGAGGGTTGATCGGTAAAAGAAAGTACATTTTTTATTCTCACCTTTCCCTTATCTCCGGCAACACCATAATTATTTAGATAATCCGATGGGTTGGCAAGCTTTTCTTCGGCACATTGAAGAAACAGGGTGCTTAAGAACATGTTTTTCAGATCACCAACCTCAATTTTTTCGTCGGGATTAATTCCATTCTGTGCCAGGTTTAGCATTTCAGCATTTGAGACAACCGCATAGCTGTAAGCTTCCAGATTGAGCTCTTTGGCAATATCGGAGATCTTCTTATCCAATTGTGCAAGCTTTTCCTCCCCTGGAGTATTTTCCGGACCTTTTACTTCTTTCTGACAAGAGAATATTCCGAAAATCAAAAACGTGAAAACAAATACCTTAAAAATTTTATCCATAATTCAGAAATTTTTTATTCATATCACAAAGACTCTATCCCGATACGTTTCACTATCGGGATCTCCTCGCTACTCGTATCGTAGCGATTCAACAGGATTTCGATTAGCTGCACGATACGCCTGCCAGCTGACTGTCATCAGCGCAATGAAAACGGCTATTGAGCCGGTTGCAAGGAATACCTCCCATGAGATGTCTGTTCGGAAGGCAAAACTTTCCAGCCAGAGCTGCATGACATAGTAAGAGATGACGCTGGCAATGCAAAAAGACAGGATTACCCATGTGAGAAATTTTTTGGTTAGTAAGGTCATTACCTGGGAGGTTTTGGCTCCGATAGATTTTCTAATACCAATTTCTTTTGTGCGTTGTTCAGCTGTAAATAGAGCCAGGCCAAATAGTCCAAGACAGGAAATGACAATTGAAAGTACAGTAAAAAGCATCGCCAGCCGGCTGAGGTATTTCTCCGAATCATAGCTTTTTGCATAATCCTCATCGACAAATTCGTACTCAAATGGTACCGTTTCATCAAAAACCCTGAAGGTACTTTCAATGCTTTTAATCGCTTCCTGTCTCATATTTCCGTCAACCCGAACCATGGTAATCCATGTGGTGGATGGGCGGTTAATGATCAGGAGCTGCTGGATCGGTCTGCGCATTCCGCCGATGTGAAAATCTTTGGCTACACCGATTATATTTGCCCGGCGCCCCCAATATTCCAGAACTTCACCCACAGGATCTTCAAATCCCATGATCTCAGCAAATTTCTGGTTGATGATGACGGAATTCGTATCAGAAGGATATTTTTCGTTGAAATCTCTTCCGGCAATGATGTTCACATTAAAAGTTTCACAAAAATCGTGATCAACGCGGATATAAGGTACACTGAGGTTATAATCAGGACTTTTACCTCGCCACCTTGGGTCTGACGTGTCGCTTCCTACCTGCAGAGGAGAATCGCTTGTATAGCAAACAGATAAGACACCAGGCAGCTTTTCGAGTTCCTGTTTGAACGTTTCCTGATGTTTCTGAATGGTTAGGGATTGTGGAAAGAAAAGAATGTTGTCTTCATTTAATCCCAATGTTTTGTTTTGGATAAATTGGATCTGTTTGAATATAAGCAGGGAGCTGATGATGAATACAATGGTGATTACGAATTGAAAAACGACCAGTGATTGCCTGAGCTGGGGGAGCCCTTTTCTCGGATTGAAGAAACTCTTCATAACCGTGATCGGTTTAAAGGAAGACATGTACATAGCCGGAAAGATCCCTGCCAGAAATCCTGTAAAAAGAGGAACCAGGCAAGCAATCAATATGATCCTGTAATTTTGAAAGTCAAAGGTAAGATTGGTATCAATCAGTTTATTGAACATAGGTAGCGCCAACATAACAATCACGATTGATAGCAAGAAGCTGAGAACGGTAAGGGTCAATGCTTCTGCAATGAATTGCTGAAAGATAAAACGTCTTCCTGAGCCGAATACTTTTTTAACACCAACTTCCCTTCCGCGACGGGTGGCAATAGCAGTCGCCAGGTTGGTATAATTCATACAGGCGAGAAAAATGATGAACAGCGCTACTAATGAAAATATCCGTACGTAGAGGATCAAACCTGATGGACTGTCCGGGGATTCTTCGTACCTGCTATATAAATGAATGTCATTCAATGATTGAAGAAAAAAGGATGGCAATTCCCAGGTGCCATGTTTTTCATATAATTCATTGATCTTACTTTCGATGATTTCCTTACTTACGTTCGGTTGAGCATGGACGAAAGTCATCATATGAAAATTGCCCCAACCGATCCAGGATTTGTTGTATTCTGCATACTTGCTATACGGAATGATGAAGTCGAACTTCAGGGAAGAGTAGGTGGGGGATTCTTTACATACCCCGGTGACAGTGAAAACTTCCTCTTTATCCCCACGAATCCGAATGGCCTTTCCCATGGCATTTTCTTTGCCGAAATATTTTTCGGCTAACTTTTCGGATATCACAACATTATTTGGGTCACTAAGGGCATTTGAAGGGTCACCCAAAACCAATGGAAAGGAAAAGACATTAAAGAAAGAGCTGTCAGCATAATGGCCCTTTTCGTAAAACATTCTATCTCCTAGGCGGAAAAGCAACTCTTGTTCCCAGGTGACCCGAACGGCATGCTCTACTTCGGGAATATCTTTTTCAATAATCGGAGCAAAAGGACTGGTCATAGCAGTACTGATAGAGATTTCCCCATCGGAATATTTCACCAGTTTTCGCATCATGTAAATGTCTTTTCCATTTGCATGGAATTTATCCGTGCGAACCTCATGTTCTACCCACAGCATGATCAGGATGGCGCTAGCCATGCCAAGAGACAAACCAATTACGTTCAAGAGTGAGTATTCCTTGTATCGTGTAATGTGCCTAAGCGCGTAAATGATATTTTTTAACTGCATCGGATTTTTAGTACTTTATATAGATTATAGGCATGTGTTTTTACTATATTTTCCTCAATTGAATAGCTATTGGGTTATTGGTTGATTAAGTTATTTAGGTAGGTCGCATACTTCTTAAAAATACTTCCGCCTAAACTGTACAACCAATCAACTCTTTAAAACCTTCAAACAATTTTAAGACTCCAAGAACTCCGTGCTCTTCGCCCTCTGCACCCTGTCTATTATTGCTGTCATTTACATGCCAGAATTATAAGTTATTGATTTTTAATATTTTATAAGTGAATGGGGTGCGAAAAGTGAACAAAAAATGGACATATGTGTTAAAAAATTTGACAAAGTAGGCAGAGGGCAAAGAGCAGAGAGGTAAGGGAGTGAATGTGTTGCGAGATGCCGCTACGGATCCTTACAAGAACCAGCAACAAGAACCTGGAAACCAGAAACCCAATTAACTCAATAAACTAATCAACCAATAACTTAATAACTCAACCAAGTGTTTCCGGAACCTTAAGATTCGTCCCTAATTCATCATTCAGCTTTTTGATAAAATAGGCAGACAGTAAGGGTGATTCTTTTTCTATATTTTGATGGACAAAAAAGTATAGTTTGGTTAGCCCTTCTTCTTTCCAAATTTTAATGCGATCCACCCAGTCGTCCAGCCTGTTGTAATCACTGGGATGGTTAGCACCTACATAGCGCACAAATGCTTCCGTAGTAGTAAGGTGCATATGAAGCATATCCCTTCGACCGGCTGTATCAACCAGGATGTTCGTGACATCATGATCTTCCATCAGATCATAAAATTGTTGAACCTCTTTTGTTTGTTGAAACCATTCCTGGTTCCTTACTTCTATTGCCAGGGGGATTGCCTTTGGAAATTCTTTGATGAATTTTTCCACCCTATACAGATCTACAGGTTTAAAGTTGTCATGTAGTTGCAGGAAAACCGCTCCTAACTTTTCCTCAAAAGAGCTAACGGCATCGCAATATTCATCTACAAAGGGTTTAACATTCGTCAATCGCTTAAAATGACTGATGCTATTCGTAATTTTTGGAAAGAACTTAAAACCTTCAGGAGTCTTGTTTTTCCAGGTTACCACTTGTTGGCTGGAAGGGGTGTTGTAAAAAGTGGAGTTGAGCTCAATGCTATTAAATTGTCGGGAATAATAGGTAAGCTCGTCCTTTGTTCCCCGTGGATAAAAGTTCTTCAGGTCCTGACGATTCCATTTCGCACAACCCACATAGGCTTCAAAGCCATCCCCTCCATTATTCAGTATTTTATCTGTATCCGGATGATCAGGAGGAAGTGTAAAATCTATTTGTTCCGGGTGGTCAACTCTTCCGAATTTCATTTTTTCTGGTGTTTAGCTAGCTGGTACTATACAAATTTAATGCAAGTTGTCGGGCATTGCTAATCATTGGCTTTGGAATTTTTTGCTTATAACTGTGAGATCAGCCTGATCTTCCAATTTTATTCAAACTTGAAACTGCCGATAAAATATCCTGAGCGTGAATTGATTTTTTTGAATATGAAGAAATGAAAAAATTCGATGTGTAAATCTGTAATAAATTAAATGAATATTTCTACACAGATCTTTAATGTGTATATTTGCAATAAAAATGTGTATATGAGGACGAATGTCGTAATTGATGATCGGCTAATGAAAAAAGCGTTGAAATCCAGTGGTCTGAAGACAAAGAAAGCTGTTATAGAAAAGGGATTGAAGTTAGTGATTTCATTGAAAGAACAGGCCGGTATTAAATCATTAAGAGGAAAATTGTCGTGGGAAGGAAATCTTGATGAATCGCGGGAAGAAAGATGATCCTGGTAGATTCTTCTGTATGGATAGACTATTTTAATGGACGATTAAATTGGCAAACAGATAGACTCGACCAATTATTAGGGAATGAATTGATCATCACAGGTGATATCATTTTGCTGGAAGTTTTGCAGGGGTTCCGTATTAAAAAGGATTTTGAAACCACCAAAAAAGCTTTAGAGAAATTGGAATGTTATTCCCTTTGTAATAGGGAATTAGCTATCAGAAGTGCAGAAAATTATGGATTTTTGAGAAAAAAAGGCATTACTATCAGAAAGACAATTGATACAATTGTAGCCACATTCTGTATCCACCATCAACATTTTTTGCTTCATAGGGATCGTGATTTCGATCCATTTGAAGAATATCTGGGATTAAAGATCTTGCATTCTTAAACGGGGAGGTTTAGAGAACCGAAGACTTAAGGTATGGTTGAATTAATCTCCAATTCTGGAATTCAAAATAAGATTTGCTTATCAGTCTAAAATAAGTTAATGGTTTTTGAACCAATTCATTGCAATTTTTCCATGTCTCGCCATCAGGCAGGCGGTCAACTCGCACGTACATTTGCCCATTGCGGTGATTGGATGAAGACTTTCACAAATCCGCAATCCGCAATCCTAAATCCGAAATCCGAAATCCCAAATCCTCAATCCCCGCTCACTCCGTTCTCAAACTCTTCGCCGGATTCGTCAACGCTGCTTTCATACTCTGAAATCCTACTGTGATGAAAGTAATGACAAGGCTTGCCAGCACGGCAATACCAAAGATCCAGATGCCTATTTCGATTTTGTATTGGAAATTTTGAAGCCAGCTGTCCATCATAAACCATGAAATTGGTATGGCAACTATTCCTGCAACCATAACCAGCTTAAGGAATTCATTCAGAAATAACCAAAGTACATGGGCAACACTTCCTCCCAATACTTTTCGTACACCTATTTCCTTGGTTTTTCTGTTGACCAAAAATGAAATCAGACCAAACATGCCCAGACAACTGATGAAAATCGCCAATAATGTGAATACCTGGATTAGTCTGAAAGTTCTGGCTTCGGATTCGTAAAACCTCGCAATGTGCTCATCCAGGAATTCATAATCAAAGATATAATTGGGAAAGACTTCACTCCAATTGGTTTCGATTTGATCGATGGTACTTTGAGGATTGTTCATGTTGATCTTGATAGCGTAAAGGCTTATGGCAAAATCCAGGGTTGTGATAAAGACCGGGTCAATTTCCGAATGAAGGTCCCAGTTGTGAAAGTCCCTGACAACTCCGACGATTGGCCCGGTTGTAGAACCACCATTCACTGATAGGGTCTTCCCAATAATTTCATCAGGAGAATGGAGGTTCAATTTTTTCACAAGCTTCTCATTAACTACAAATTCCTTGGCCGATTCGGATGGAAAGAAATTCCTTCCCGCGATCAATTCCAGGTCAAAAGTTTCCAGGTAATCCTCGTCAGCCGCTTTGACCTGGATGGAGAATTCTTCATCCTCCGGGTGGTTGTCAAATCGCAATCCTGTTCCCCAATTGTTGGAATGGGAAGGCGGGGCAAGACATGCTGTAATCTCCTGGACATTGGGAATATCCAACATCCTGTTTTTTAGGTCATTTCGTTTTTCATAATCCAACTCAGCTGGAATACTGACAGTAATAATGGCCTCCTTTTCAAAACCCAGGTCCGTATTGAGAGCGAAATGCATTTGTTTGCCAATCACAATCATACCGACAATTAACACCTGGGATATCACAAATTGGGTAATAATGAGTGATTTCCGGGTAAAAAGACTTCCTGTATGATGCTGGGTGAGCTTACCTTTCAATGCCAGCGTTGGTGAAATTCCGGATAACAATAATCCCGGGTAAACACCTGCAAATAGGGTGATGCCGATAAATAGAGCGGCAACAAAAATCAGGAATTCAAAAACCATCAGCTGATATGCAACGATATTAACTTCAAACCATTTGTTGAGGTATGGTAAGAGGATATATGCCAATATCAAACCAAGGAACAATGAAAACAGGCTCAGTAAAGCCGTTTCACTCATAAACCTTCGGAATAATTGCCATCGATACCCACCTAAAACTTTTTGGACACCTACTTCGCGGGACCGGCTCATCGCCTGTGCCGTAGACATGTTGATGAAATTAATACAAGCGGCAATGATCAGGAATAGCCCGATAAAGGAAAACACCAAAAGGGTTTGCTTGGAAATGACTCCATCATATTGGGTGTTGTAGTGCACATCCGCTATTGGCTGGAGTTTGTAATGATGCACGTTTTTATTATTTGCACGTTTGATAGGAACATACTTTTGTAATTCACTCTCAACCAACTGCGGAGAGATATTTGGTTTCAGCAAGGTGAAACACTGTAGGGCGCTTGATATACCATTCCAGTTGTCGCCGGCAATAAATCCTCCATAATCCTCGATAGTAGGGTAGGAGATATAAATTTCGGATTGCCTGAGCGTATTAAACGGAAGGTCTTTCAGGATGCCACGTACGGTAAGTTCGATCCGGTTATCGAGTTGGAAGGTCCTTCCGATAACATCAGTGCTCCCGAAAAACTTTGAAGCAATGCGTTCGGTGATAATAGCTGTATTGGGTTCGGTGAGAAAATCAAATGAACTTCCGGAGATTAATGGATAATGGAAAATCTCGAAGAATTCGTGCTCTGCAAAGGCAACTTCTTCCTCGTACTTTTGTTTCAGGCCATTTTGTGTAAAAGAAATGATCTGTTCTTCCATGGTGGCGATCCGGGCGATCTTATCCGCATAATCATAATCATTCCGAAATTCCCTTCCCAATGCAGGAGGGACACTAGCCTCGTAATCGATGTAATCACGGTGTTCTTCTGTCACGATCCGGTATATGCGATCTGAATTTTCATGGAAATCGTCAAAGCTCAAATTGTATTGAACAAACGAATAGATCAGGATGCAGCAGGCAAAACCAAGCGCCAAACCCAATGTGTTGATGATGGCAAAACTTTTATTTCTGGTTAGGTTTCACCACGCGATTTTGAAGTAGTTTTTAAGCATAGTTTAGTATTTTTATTCCGATCGTAAACTTTTCACCGGGTTTGCCAGGGCCGCTTTTACCGTTTGCATTCCCACTGTGCACCATGCAACCAATAACGTCACCAGCCCTGCACCGGCAAACATCCACCATGATAAATCGATGTGATAGGCAAAGCCCTTTAACCATCGAACGGCAAAGAAATAACTGACTGGAAGAGCAATTACAATTGCGATAAACACCATCCTGGTGAAGTCTCCTGATAATACTTTGACAATGTCTAGTTCACTTGAGCCAAAAACTTTTCGTATGCCAATTTCTTTTTGTCTCCTTTGTGCGGTAAATGAAGCCAGGCCAAACAATCCCAGGCATGAAATAAGAATGGCAAAACCGGCAAAGTATTTAGACAACGTGGAGACACGCTGTTCGGCGGTGTAGAGGGCCTGGTAGTCTTCATCCAGAAATTGATAGTTGAAAATAAAACCGGGATTGTATGACCCGTAGAGTTCCTCAATTTCGCTTATTGTTTCGTTTTGCCTGTTTCCTTCAATTCTTGCAATGATGTTCCATGCAACGTCAGGTCTGAGTATGATGATTAACGGTTTGATTTTTTCATGAAGAGAGGTGAAGTGAAAGTTTTTCACGACTCCAATAATCTTCATGTTACTACCCCACAGTTTGGCCTGTTTCCCTAAGGGATCCTCGATTCCCATATAATCAATTGCAGCCTCATTAAGAATGATGGCTGCACTGTCTGTAGCAAAGTTTTCTGAAAACATCCGGCCTTCCCGCATTTTCATATTCAGGGTTTCCATCATGTCATAATCAGCGAACATATACTCGAAACTAATTTTTTCATCCGGATTTTTCCCTTCCCAATCTATGTTGTTGGTATTCATGGTGTATTCCAGCATGCTATGCCCCAGGAGTGAGGCATTTTTAACTCCCTGAATATTTCTGACTTCATCCAGAAAAATTTCCGGCTTCGAAGCTACTTTTCCTTCTTTTTTAAAGTAAATGATATTGTCTTTGTCGTATCCCAGATGTATCTCTTGAACAAATTCTATTTGTTTATAAACCACCAAGACAGCGACAATTAATATAACCGAGATTACAAACTGGAATACAACCAGTCCTTTTCGTGCAAAAATTTCCCCGACGGAAACATTTAGTTTTCCTTTTAACATGGCGATGGGATTAAAACCTGACAGATACAGAGCCGGATAACTGCCCGCTAGTATACCGGTAATTAGAGAAATGCTAATCACTGACAAAAAGAACGATATATCAACGCTTAGCGTAAAATGCTTTCCGGTAATCTGATTGAAACTGGGTAAAAAAAGAACGACAAGAAGGATAGCAACAAAGAGTGACAGAAAAGTTAACAATATCGACTCCCCCAGGTATTGAAATACCAGCGCAGTGCGACTGGCCCCTATGGTTTTTTTTACTCCAATCTCCTTTAGCCTGATGGAAGCTTTGGCAGTAGACAGGTTCATGAAGTTAATGCAGGCTATGATAAGGATGAAAATAGCGATGAAAGAAAATAGCCTTACATATTCTATTCTTCCGCCTGCTTGTTTTCCTTCTGAATAGCGGCCGTATAGATATTTTTCAGAATAAGGTTTTAAAAACAGCTCGATGGCAGGTCCTTCTTCCCTTCTCACGGTCACGAAATCCGCAATTTTTTCATTTAGAGAGGGTAGATCTGAATTTTCGTTCGTGACTACATAAGTATACGGGCCGGACGAATTCCAATCTAATGCCCATGCATAGCGCTTTTCAAATTCTTCAAAAGACAATACAAAGTCGAACTGCATAGTAGAGTTGGCAGGAATGTTTTCAAAGATACCCGTCACCTGGTAGACCGATTCGTGTTCGAATTCCACTGACTTACCAATCACATTTTCTGTCGTATGGAATAACCTTTGGCATAAGCTTTCGGACAACACGATTGAATTGGGAGCTTTTAATACCTCACTTTGGCCTCCCTGGATAAGTTCATAGGAAAACACGTTGAAATAGTCCTCACTGGCGTATATTCCCCGCGCTTTTAAATTTTCATCTTCCAAAGAAAGCGTAAGAAACTCAACCCATGTGGCGGTAGCGGCATATTTGATGTCGGGTATTTCATCTTTCAATGCTTCTGAAAGTGGGCCAGGGGTCTTGTCACTTGTAAAAGTTCCTTTAGATAATTCCTGGTGGTACATCACCAGAAAAAGCTGATCGTCATTTTCATGAAATTTGTCCACTTTCAGCTCGTCATCCACCCACAGATAGATCAGTAAAGCACAAGCCAATCCCGCAGAAAGACCGATCAGGTTAATAAAAAGCGAACTTTTGTGTCGTTTGAAATTTCGGAAGATAAGGAGCAGATGATGTCTGAGCATATAAACAAATCTTTTAACAATATCTGAAAACACACAATTCAAAAGCGTGCCTGATTTGTAAATATCTGAATGTCTGATTGTTAAGACGGATTGCCGGGAATTATTGTCAAATTATTGTACAGCTGGGTGTTAAAAATATGAACAAGCGGTGTTTTATTTTACTATCCATGGAGAATTGACCTGATGTTGAAAGAGGGATTTACATGAGACAATTGAGTGTCGGGTTGGTGGAGGCAAATGTGATAGAATATTGTTTTTTTGTAATGTTTGCTCAGGCGATTTTTGAAGTAGTTTTTAAGCATAGTTTAGTATTTTTATTCCGATCGTAGACTTTTCACAGGGTTTGCCAGGGCCGACCTGATACTTTTAAAACTGACGGTGATAAAGGCAATAAGTATGGTAATGAATCCTGCTAATGCAAAGATCCACCAATGGGTATCTATTCCATAAGCAAAATTTTGAAGCCACTTGTTCGTCAGGTAAAATCCAATTGGAAACGCTATGAAACACGAAATCAACACAAGGCTGACATAGTCTCTGGTGAGCATGGTGACAATTTGAGTTACCGTTGACCCCAGCACTTTTCTGATGCCGATTTCTTTGACTCTTTGCTCCGTAGCAAATGTAACCAACCCAAATAATCCCAGACATCCGATGGTTATCGCCAGAATAGAAAAAAGGGTAAATCCATTAAAAACAAGGCTTTCAAGTTGGTATTCCCTTTCTATCGAATCATCGACAAACCCATAGCGATAAACCGAGGTTGGAAATACCTCTTCCCATATTTCCCTGATAGCAGGCAGGTATCCACTGCTTGTGTTTTCAACTTTAATAAAAGCCTGGTCCTGGAAGTAATTCCAATTCATAATAATGCAGGGTGTGATCTCATTTTGCAGGGAATTATTGTGAAAGTCTTTCACAACGCCAACAATTATAGCTTCTCCTTCATTGATCACAAGCTTTTTACTGATAGCTTCCTCTGGTGTCCATCCCATCGATTTCAGTAGTTTTTCATTTACGATAAACTCATCGAATGCCTGTTTAGTAGTCCTAAAGTTCCTTCCGGCGATCAGTTGCAAATCAAAAAAGTCGAGGTAATTCAAATCGCCAATCTTCATTTCTGATTCCTGCGCTTCTTCCTTGCTTTGATGAGGAAGTCGGAAAGTTGTACCGAGCATAAATCCATCTACCGCCATGGGTGGTCCCGAGCCAATGGCCACGTTCGAAATCTTATTGTTTTGCAAAAGCGAGTTTTTGAACACCTCGATTTTATTGAATTCCGGGACCGGAGTTGAAATGACTGCCTCTGATGAAAATCCTAGTTCTTTGCTTCTGAAATAATCCATTTGGATGGCAACGACCATAGCGGCAATGACAAAAAGCTGGACAATTAAAAACTGAAATACGGTCAGCGACTTCCTAAAGGTTAAACCACTCTTGTTTCCTGTCGAAATCTTGTCCTTAATGGCCTGAATGGGTTTGAAAGAAGAAAGTACAAAAGCCGGATAAAAGGCTGCAAGAATGATAGTAAGACAGCCAATAAGGATAATCAAACCAGCATTACTCCACTCAAAAGATAATTGCAAATTAATGATGGATAAATGGTCATTGAGTTGACTGATCAAAAAATGAACGCTCACCGTCGAAAGAGCAAGAGAGATTATAACAAGTACGGTATTTTCAAAAGTGAATTGCCTGATCAGATCCAATCGCGTACTTCCGACGGTTTTTCTTATTCCCACCTCTTTTGCACGGGATGTTGCCTGGGCAGTCGTGAGGTTCACGAAATTGACAATGGCGATGATCAGGATAAATAAGGCTACAAAATAGGCTGTTTGAAGCAGGTAGCGAGGCATGGTATATCCGCCCGGACTGCTCCCATATAGCGTTTCTGTATGTGATTCTGAAAGTGGCTGAAGCTCATATGAAATCCGGTTGTCATCTTCAGGTTTGAGATATTTCTTTTTCCAACCGGCGATTTTATCCTGGACGTCGTCTTTGATGTTTTTATCAGGTAAAACCAGGAAAGTGGTTCCCTGGTAATTCCCAGACCAGTTATTGGTCTGGTAAACATTATGCATTTTAAAAAATTCATAAGGAATAAGCAGGTTGAATTGAAGGTTGGTATTTCCTGGAGGATTTTTGACGACTCCGGTAATGGTGAGTGGATCTTTTCCATTTAATATGATAACCTTACCGAGAATTGACGGCTTGCTTAAGGTGATATCACCAAAAATTTTTTCGGCAATGTTTTCTGTCAATACAATTGAATTTGGATCCTTTAAAGCAGATTCCGGACTTCCTTGAATCCATTCGAGATCAAACACCCTGGGGTAATAGGAATCCACAAACAGAACGAAGTTTTCTTCGAAGCGAAAGATATTTCCATTACGACCTTCAACACTAAACATCCGGTTTACTGGTCCTGCCGATTGCGTTACCATCTCTAATTCCGGAAAATCATTTCTGAGCGCTTCTGCCAATGGGTATGCTGTCGTATTCCAATGCAAAGTCTGTTCGGGCATTTTCGTATGCTGAACGACACGGTAAGTCAGCGCTGAATGGGAATGGCGGCTGTCGAAGTTTGATTCGTAGTTAACAAAAATAATGATGATAATGCAGCAAGTGATCCCGATGGAAAGCCCAACGATGTTAATAAGGGAATTAACTTTGTTTTTATTAATGTTTCGGAAGGCGATTTTCAGGTAGCTCCGTATCATTTACTTAGTGAGTTTAAAGTTTTAATCATGATCTTTATTTTCATGGAAGAGAAAAAGCTACTAGAACGTATAACCTTCAATCCTGAAATTTTTGGGGGAAAACCTATTATTCGCGGTAAGCGATTGGCAGTGGAGCATGTATTGGGTATGCTAGCTGCCGGTGATACCGCTGAAATTATCCTTAAAGGGTATGACTGGATTGAACCTGAAGACATACAAGCCTGTTTGGTATACGCCCATAAAATAGTTGCGCATGAACGAATTGATTTGCCTATGTCCCTATAATTATTGACCATCGTGCTGCAGAACAAGGTTCCCTTTGCGTAAAGATTTTGGAAAAATACAAGAAAGAACTTGACAAAAACGCTTTGATCACGGTCGATAAAAATCGTATTCGGGTTCGAACATCGGGCAACTAATATGAATGTATTCCATTTATTCATTCCGTAACGAGTTTACCGGATTACTCAAAGCTGCCTTAATCGATTGAAAGCTTATGGTGATCAACGCAATCAAAATGGCAACCACACCAGCCAGTAAAAATGTCCACCAGCTCATGTCAATGTGATAGGCAAAATCCTCCAACCACCTGTTGCCCAGGAACCAGGCGATGGGCCCTGAAATTAAAATGGCTAATACTACGAGTTTTAAGAAGTCTTTGGAAAGTAGAGCTGTAACGCTGGTCACAGAAGCGCCTAAGACTTTTCGTACCCCAACCTCTTTTTTTCTTTGCTCTGCTGTAAAGGAGGCCAGACCAAACAATCCCAGGCAAGCAATGAATATGGCAACGATCGTAAACGCCACAATGATGCTGGAGGTACGTTCTTCCCTTTCATAGTTTTTTTGAAAATCCTGGTCCAAAAATGAATAGGTAAATGGTATGTCGGGATTTATTTTATTCCAGGCTTCCTGAATGTCGGAAAGAGTGCCTTTTACATTGTCTTTTTGTATGTTGGTAATGAAATACCGTGGTAAACGGTTGTCAAGTTTTAAAATGCCATAGGGAGTGATGTTTTCATGCAGGCTTTTATAATTAAAATCCCTGACAACACCGATAATTGTAAGAAATGTCTTTTCGCCCATGTCAAAATAGATGGATTTGCCAATAGCCTCATTTTTATCATATCCCAACTGTTTAATGGCTGTTTCATTCAGGATAATGGAGTTGAGATCGGTGGAGTCATTTTGCGAAAATATTCGCCCATTCAACATTTCATACCCCAGGGTTTCAATATAGTCGTTTGCGGCATTTACCAGATGAATATCTACAAATTCATCGGTTGGTTTGTCTGCCGGATAAAACAGCATGTCTTCTATTAGCTGAATGCCCGGGTAACTCGTACCTGCAGAGGCTGAAATAATTCCCGGATTTTGAAGGAGCACATTTTTTAGTGCTGTGTAGTTTTGGGCGGAAGAAGTATTTTGAAAAGGAATAACAACCTTTTGCTCCTTGTCAAACCCGAGATCCTTGTTTTTGATATAATGGAGTTGTTGCCAGATAACCATCGCTACAAGAATAAGGGAAATGGATATGGCAAATTGAAAAATGACCAAACCCTTGCGAATGGCAACCGCTGAAAGGCTGTTCAATAATTTGCCTTTCAGCGTTACCACTGCTTTGAATGAGGATAAAAAAACTGAAGGATAAAGTCCGGCAATAAAACCTGTTATAATGGTCAACCCAAGCATCCAAAAAACAAGTATGGGTTTCTGAAACAGGCTAAGTTCTTTTTGTACAATGCTGTTGATGAGGGGAAGAAAAAGCCCTGCAATTATCAGGGAAAATAGAAATGCGATTAGCGCCATCATCAATGATTCACCAAGAAATTGCCATACCAAAGCAATTTTCTGAGCGCCCATCACCTTTCTTACTCCTACTTCCCTGGCTCGTTTTTCTGATCTTGCGGTTGACAGGTTCATGAAGTTGATGCACGCGATCAGCAATAGAAACAATGCGATAGAGCTGAAAATATAGATGTATATGATGCTGCCATTGGCCGAAACTTCATATCCGATATCCGAGGTGAGGTAAATATCCTTCAGTGGCTGAAGGAAAAGGCTTTTGGACAAGTTCATTTCCTTTAAATCTTTTCCTCCATGCTGATCGAGAAAGGCTGGTAATTTTTCTTCGAAGGATGAGACATCTGCCTCTTTATTGAGCTTGATGTAGGCATGGAAGATATTGTTGTACGCCCAGCTGGTAAGGCTGCTGACCCACTGTCCGATACCATTATTATTCATGGAGAGTAGATAATTTGCCTTGAGGTGTGATTTGTGACCCAAATTTTTAAATACACCTTTGACAGTGTATTCAAGTTTTCCATTCGGCCCTTCTACGATAATCAGCCTGTCAATTGGGTTTTGATTCCCAAAGAGCTTATTGGCAATATCTTCTGAAATGACCATGGTATTAGGTCCTTCAAGGGCAGAGGCTTTATTACCATATTTGAATTCGTAAGTAAAGATCTCAAAAAACGAAGCATCGGCGTAATATCCGTTTGTTTCCAAAAACACCTGGTTGGTTTCCTCGTTTCGCAGGAACATTTTTTCGAAAGCCTGAAAATTCAATATCCTGGTCGTTTGCTCTACTTCACCAAAATCAGATTTGATGGTTTGGGCCAGTGGCGCTGGCGTACCCGCCCATTGGCCAAGGTCTTGCCCCGTTTCAGATTTTATTGAGACCCGGTAGATCTGTTCCAGGTCTTTTTGATGTTTGTCATAGCTTGTCTCATCAAAAACATATAGCATGATGATGAAACAAGTAGCTAGTCCGACAGATAAACCGAAGATGTTTATGAAGGAAAAGGTCTTGTTTTGCAATAAATTCCTCCAGGCTATTACTAAGTAGTTTTTAAACATATTCTTTCAACTTTATCCTTTTTCAGGTATCAATATTTTATTTGCGGTTGCCAGTTGTTGCCTGTTCTGATTTTTTTCGTCATTGGGCATTAGTCACTAGATATTGGGCATTGGGTCAAATTAACTGAGTTTTACTGATCATCGATTACTCAAAGCCCTCCGCTCTCTGCTATTTGCCCTCCGATCATCCTATTCATACCTCAGCGCCTCTATTCCGACGGTCACTAACGCTCTGTCGGGATTTTGTCACTCATATCTGAGTGCCTCAACAGGATTTCTAGATGCTGCTTTATAGGCAAGGTATCCGCTTGAGACCAGTACAACCATGATCGTAATGGTGATCACAATTAAAATATCTAAAATTGATGCATGATATTTATAAGCTCCTGGTGTATATTCTACCAGTGTCGGAAATACCGGGTAGATACAGATATTGGCCAGGATTAACAATACCATATATTCTTTTATAAATAATCTAAAGACCTGGAAGATCGTAGCGCCCTGCACTTTCCTGATTCCTATTTCCTTGACTTTTCGCTGTGTGGCAAAAACGATTAATCCAAATATCCCTACAATGGCAATCAAAATGGCTATACATGCGAAAAAACCAAATGTGTCGCGAGCACTGGACCAGATCTTTATTTCCGTCCGATCTGCGTCGTCCTCAAAGTCAAATATCTGATAGAGACTGTTTGGGAATGCTTCGTTGAAAACACTTTTAATGTGGTCAACCGATGCTTGACGGGTATTTTGATTGATTTGAAATGTGTAATCATTCAGTTGGTTCATATTGCCGTCATGCAACATTAATACAAAAGGTTGGATCAGGTTATGGACATCGCCCTGATGAAAATCCTTCACCACACCGATTACATTTAATTTTTTATCGTGAAGTTCAATCCATTTACCAATAGGGTCCTTCCAGCCAAATTTCATTACCGCTGTTTCATTGATCAGGCAGCCGTTGTCATCGGCAGAAAAATCTTTTGAAAAGTTCCTTCCATCCAATAACGTAATCTGATAGGTATCAATGAAATCAGGGCATGCGTAATTAAAATTCACATGCCTGTATTCGTCAGTTGGACCATTTTCATAAAATACTCCTGTTCCCCAATTACTATGTAGAGGCGAATTTGAGGAGATTGTTACATTATTTAACCCTGGTTTAGCCAATAACTCCTCCCTCAGGGTTTGGTATGACCAATTAGATTGGTTTGCATCCATTCGGGTATGCAATAGTTGATCTTTGTTAAAGCCAAGACTCTTGTTTTGTAAATACTGAACCTGCTTGAAACTCCAAAGACTTGTCGCAATCAGAATCGCTGATAGAACAAATTGGATGTAAACCATAGCCTTCATTCCGGAAACATATCCTTTTTTTCCCTGGATCAGGTTTTTTCCTTTCAACACTTTAATTGGATTAAATCGCGACGCCAGGATTGCCGGATAGGCACTTGAAATGATGCTCGATAAAATGATGATCAGGAATACAAATAGTAAAATGGTAAAGTCATTGGTCAGCGACAGGGTGATCTCCCGATCGACGATGTGATTAAAATAGGGCAGGCAAATAAATGAAAGACCGACTGCCAATATAAAAGCAATGGTTGCAAGAAACATCGACTCAAAAAGAAATTGAAATGCAATGGATTTCCGGCTGCTGCCATTGGTTTTTCGTATGCCGATTTCAACCGATCGGGTGGAAGAAAAAGCGGTGGACAAATTCATGAAATTAACAAGGGCCAGGACCAGGATTAATATGCCAATCAGGCTGTTGAAAAATACTACTGCACTTAGATCACCTGATCGATCCGGCTCCAGATGCAATTTCCCCAATGGATGCAGAAAGAGGTAGTATTTATTTAATTCCGTATGTTCATCATATAGATATTTTATTTGGGCATCGATTTTTTGGGCACTGATATGGGGTTTAAGAAGCACGTAGTTTTTATAAGAATCATTGCCCCAGTTCGTATCGTATTTCATTATTTCTGTGATGGAGCGAAGATAATCAGGCCTGATGTGGGAATATTCTGGAAGGTCTTTCATAATCCCGGTAATCACAAGCTCTTTCTTTTGATTGTCCAGGATGATTTTGCCTACATAATTATTGCTCTTCGGGAAGTATTTCTTCGCCATGGATTCTGACAAAACAATGGCGTTGGGTGGATCTAAGACATTTTCCAAATCACCTTCAATCAGGTCAATGGAGAAAATGGAGAATATTTCACTTGGTGCAAAAAATCCATTGGGTTCATAAAAAGTAGCCTCGGGATTTGGAGAGAGGTATTCACCCCAAACCTCCTTGATAGTAATAGCTTCTTCAACATCCGATATGTTTTGCGAAATATAGGTGGACACAGGAGGTGAAGTTTGGGTATCGACATCTAATGCATCTGTCTTTTTATAAAGTTGAACCCTGTAAATACGGTCAGAATAGGTGTTGAATTTGTCCCAGTTTTTTTCATACTGCACATATTTGGCAATTAAAAGAAATGCAGTAATGCCAAGTGCTAAGCCAAATATCTGGATAAAGGATAGGGTCCTTTTCCTTAGTATATTCCTGAATGCAGTGACGATAAAATGTTTGATCATGGAATTAAGGTTGTTTTATCATATGATTTTTATAAAACCAATTTGATTTAGTCATTTTTCCAACAAACAATACAATATTATGCCTAAAAGTTAACGCATTGTAAAAGAGGTTTTTATGAATAGATGTCCTCAATTGTTGTCAAAAATATTGACATGGTTTTGTATAGATTGTGGACAACAAATCATATGAATAAGTCTCAAATTACACTTCGGATTTTATTATTCAATTTCTCATTCATTTCTCAAACTATCAACCGGGTTAGCCCTGCCAGCGCGAACTGCCTGGTACCCAACCGTAAGCAGCGCAATTGCCATAGCCATTACACCGGCGACCAGGTAGATCCACCAACTGATTTCAATTCTGAAGGCAAAATCCTGCAGCCATCTGTTCATCGCCCAGCCAGCTAACGGGAAAGAAAAAAGAAAAGCAATCAGGATCAATACCATAAAATCCTTCGAAAGCATTACAGCAATATTGTCTACGCCAGCCCCTACTACTTTTCTTATTCCGATTTCTTTTGTCCTTTGCTCCGCGATGTAGGTGGCAAGCCCAAATAAACCGAGACATGCAATAAAAATCGCCAGTATAGAAAAGGCAAAGGCAATTATTCCTACACGTTGTTCCGCATTGTACATATTGTCAAAGGAATCATCGAGAAACCGATAATGGAAAGGCATGCCCGGCGCCATGGATTTAAAGGTAGACTCAATTTTTGATATGAGGCTTCCCATGTCGTCGGTCTCAACTTTTGCTGCCAACGTCCAGCGAGACTCCCCAAGCACAAAGCAAAGTGGGGCAATTGTCTGTCGAAGGGATTCAAAATGAAAATTTTCTACCATACCTATGATGTTATAGGCTATGACTTCCCTGTTGGGTGGATCACCTTCAAGGACGTACAATTGTTTTCCAATCGGATCGTCGTAGCCAAGAAGGGTGGCAGTGGTTTCATTGATAATAATAGCTGACGAATCTGTGCCAAATTCTTCAGAAAAGGCCCGCCCTTGTTTCATCTCCATTCCGAGTGTTTGGAGGTAGTCATAGTCAATTCTCCATGTTTGCATGTTCAGGCCGTCTTGTGGATCGGTAGCGGCACTTTTAAAAAATGTTCGGTCACTTCTTGACGATTCCTGGACAGGAAGGTAGCCGCTATAGGAGACAGTCTTGACTCCCGGAAAGCTGCCGATTTCATTTTTGAAAGCCCTTAAATTGTTGCCGAGAACACCGGTTCCATCAAGGATTAGCACCTGCTCTTTGTTAAAGCCTAGTTTTTTGGTTTGGATATAATTTAATTGATTATAGACCACAATTGTCCCGACGATCAGGAAGATGGATGTGACAAACTGAAAAACGACCAGTGAGTTACGAAATACACTTCGTTTTACACCAGCATTTAACTTGCCCTTTAACACTACTATTGGCTGGAAAGCCGATAAAAAGAAAGCCGGATAGCTTCCCGCCAGTGTACCAACAATCAATGGTAGAAGGCATAGAAAGTAAATGTAGGGCGCTTGAAATAGTTTAAGCATACTCATCGACTTCGTTGAAAGGTGGTTGAAAAAGGGCAGCATCAGCCAGGCTAAAAGCAAGGCAATTACAAGTGAAATGAAAGCAGTAAGCGTGCTCTCAGCAAGAAACTGTCGCACAAGCTTGTTCCGACGGGTTCCCAACACCTTTCTGATACCAACTTCCTTTGAGCGCTTGGATGATCTCGCTGTGGCGAGGTTCATAAAATTGACACAGGCGATTAAAAGGATGAAAATGGCTACGGCTCCAAAGATGTATACATACTGGACGTTCCCGTTAATCCCCAACTCAGGATGGCGGTCTGAATATAAATGGATTTTAGTAAGTGGCATCAGGGAATACACCAGGTCGTTTCCACTTTTCCTAAATTCATCCATGCTTTTGATATTCATCATAGCCTGGGCTTGTGGAAGTACATGATTGTCGACGTATTCGGGCAGCTTACTTTCGAAATATTGAGGATCAATCCCTTCCTGCAGGACGATAAACGTATGAAAATTATGGCTGAGATAATTACCAAATCCATAATTTACAGTGTGCATTGAAAACAGAAAATCAAACTGGAAATGTGCGTTATGGGGAATGTCTTTCATCACACCGGTGATCTTATAGAGTGTTTTCTCATCGTCGGTTGTTTCCAATGTTTTATTTAGTACATCGGTAGTGCCAAAGTATTTGATCGCTGCCGACTCCGAAATAACAACGGTTTTTGGTTCGGTAAGGGCCCGATCGGGATTGCCGGCTATAAACGGCATGGTAAAGACGTTAAATACCGTTGAATCCGCGTGCCCGACCGCTAGCTCAACAATGAACTGGTCTCCTTTTTTGATGAATTTAGACCCACTACTTGTATACAGCCGGGTATATGCTTCCACTTCGGGATAATCGGCTTTGAGAGTCGCCCCCATAGGATCCGAGCTGGTCGCTAATCGCAGTTCAGAGCCTCCAAAGATGATATCGGCGTCAATCCGGTAAATCCGATCAGCTTTTTCATTAAACCTGTCATAGCTCAGCTCGTCCATGACATACAGAGAGATCAGCAAAAAGCAACCAAGGCCTATAGCCAACCCTACAATATTGATAATGGAATAGGTCTTGTTCTTAAGGAGGTTCCTCCAGGCTATTTTAATGTAGTTCTTTAACATAAATGGTTCATTTATTTAAATTACTCATGCCTCAATGCTTCTATCCCGACGATCGATAACGCTTTGTCGGGATCTCCACATTAAGGTACTACTCATATCTTAATGCTTCGACAGGATTCCTCGTTGCCGCCTTCCAGCTCTGCCAGCTAACGGATAACAGCGCAATTCCTAAGGCCAGAAGACCTGACAAAGCAAATATCCACCAGCTCAGCTCTGTCTGATAAGCGAAGTTTTCGAGCCATTTGTTCATCGTATACCATGCAAGCGGGCTTGCTATGGTAAAAGCGATCAGCACTCTTTTGATAAAATCATTGTTAAGTAATAACAGAACCTGCCATATTTTCGCGCCATTTACTTTCCTAATTCCAATCTCTTTTGTTCGTTTTTTGGTGAAGAACATGGCCAACCCCAATAAACCCAGGCTTGCAATCATGATGGATATAGTGGAAAAAATTGTATATACCTTTGATGTAATCACCTCCCTTTCAAACACATGCGCAAAATCCTGGTCGAGAAACGTATATTCAAAAGGTTGGTTTTCGGTAATTTTATTCCATCTTGATTCTACGTTTTCAATTATTCCGGACAGCTCTTTTCCCGTAGTTTTGATCAACATGTAATTGGTATTGTACATCTGATCCTGATTGGTCTGGAAAATCGCCATTGGTTCAATCTGATTGTGAAAGGACTGGAAATGAAAGTCTTTCACAATCCCAACAACAGAGACCTCTTTTCGGCCCATGGTGCCGACGTTAATTTTTTTATTGAGAGGATCTTTCAGACCATATCTTTGGACGGTAGCTTCATTGAGCAGGACTACGGGCTTATTTTTATCTTCAGCAGTAAACTCTCTTCCTGCAACCACTTCAAGGTCCAGTAATTTCAGAATGTCCGGATCGCCAATCAATGGATAGATGGTATACCCAACATCGGTTGGATCTCCTGAAAAATGCTGCCCGTGTCCGTCAAAATGTCTGCCGGGAAGGGTATTCGTGTAGGAAATATATTTTATCTGAGGATCGTCCAACAATTCTTCTTTCAACGTCCACATTTTTTCCCCAAGAGCCCAGGGTCGTTTCACAACTAAAATGTGTTCTTTGTCAAATCCAATATTTATTTGGGTTAGATGTGACAATTGTTTGTACACAACAATGGTACCTGTGATCATGAAAATGCACAAGGCAAACTGAAACACAACCAGGCCATTTCGTACAAAAGTCGTGTTTAATCTTTCGCCTGGATTTGGATTTAAGGCTTGAATGGGACTGAAAGATGAAAGATATATAGCAGGATACAGTCCGGTGATAATTCCGAGAAGGACGGCGATGCCCAATACCCATAAGACAAAAGGCAAATGAAAGAAATCTAAGCTTAGATTTTTATCGGTCAGGTTATTGAAATAGGGGAGAACCAATTGCATGATGGCTAAACCAATCACGAACCCAATTAGAACCGTCACAACAGATTCGGTTAGAAACTGGCGGATCATTGACCATTTCAAACTTCCTGATGTTTTTCTAACACCGACCTCCCTGATACGATCTATGGCGAGTGATGTCGACAGATTGGTAAAGTTGATGCAAATTAAGATGATGATGACCAAACCTATCAATCCTAAAGCATAGGTCATTAATTTCTTGCCTTCTTTACCTTCGTGCACATAAGTGCTTAAATGAACATCTTTTAACGGAGCAAGAAATAGCCGGTAATCGCTTCCTCCGTTCATCATTTCCTCAAAGGATTGACCATATGAATTTTGGAAGTATGCTCCCATTTTTTCGCTCAGGAAATCGGGGATTTTGGATTCAACTACCTGCGGATCGACAAATTCATTGAGCAGGACATAGGTAATGAAGGTATGGTTCTCCCAGCTTTTATCGAAATCAAAATTAATATTACGAAGGGAGCTGAGGGAAAACAGGATATCAATTTCAAGATGACTGTTTTCCGGCAGGTCTTCAATCAGACCGGTAATGGTGCATTCACTGAAAAATGATTCAAATTCCATCGTCTTGCCAATGGGATTTTCATTGCCAAAGTATTTTTCGGCGATACTTTTTGTGATGACAACAGAATTAGGCTCTTTTAATGCTGTTTGAGGATTACCTGCAAGGAAATTCACAGTAAACACGTCAAAGAATGTGGAATCGGCGCCGACAACATTTTTCTCAATATATTTTTCCTGACCTCGTCTGGTCGTCACATCGTCAAACCAGATACAAACCCTTGTGAAGGTCTCTATTTCCGGAAAGTATCCATTGAGTGCCGGCCCGGTTGGAGGAGTGGTCCATCCGCTTTCAGTCTCACCATCCTTACCCTGCTGTTTGACACCAACCAGGTAGATGTCATCCTTTTTTGCATGAAAATTATCATAGGACAGCTCATCCCAGGTGTACATCAGCAACATGGTCGCGGCAGCAATTCCAATGGCAAAGCCGGAAATATTGATAGCTGAAAAGCTTCTGTTTTTCCAAAGATTGCGCAATGTCAGTTTGATGTGGTGTCGGAGCATCGGAAAAATTGTTTTACGTAGAATGAAAATCTAAGTCAGTAGGTGGTCATACAATTCTGTGCCGAAATATTAATGAATTGTAAATCAGTAACTTAATGTATGACAATTACCTTGGCTTGTCAAAAATGTTGACAGCGTTTTGTATAGATAATGTACACATCGAATGTTAAAAAAGAAAGGGTGAAATCCATGAAAACCTTCACTGTTTATATTGGGGGATGAAATTATTATACCCAAAATACAAGTGTGAAAAGTTAAACCCTGAAAGGAGTGACATTAAATCCATTCGAATAAGAACCTTTCCTCAAATGGAATTTCAAATTTGTCCAGCAATTCCATGTATTCTTCTTTGAAAGTTTTCTTTTGGTGGTGAATCTCCTGGTTAAGGATATATTGATACACCTTGTCAATATGGGAATGAGAATATGAAAACGCACCAAAACCTTCCTGCCATGAAAACTTTTCAGGAACCCAATTATTTTCATTGATAAAATTGGTGGTATTATTTTTAACATCCCTCATGAGGTCAGACAATGCCATGGAAGGTTTCAATCCGACAAAAAGGTGAACATGATCTTCGACGCCATTGATAATAATTGGTTTTTGACCTTTGTTTTTAATAATTCCAGCCATGTATTTGTAGACCTCTTCTTTCCATGTTTTGTGAATCAGGTTTTTTCTTCCTTTTACTGCAAATACACATTGTATATAAATTTGAGAGAATGTTCCTGCCATGATTTGTACCACCCCTTTGGGGTTTTGATTGATTAAAAAATGGATTTTTCTATAAAAATGTCATCCCTTCGGGATTTTCATGGATTTGAAAATAATCCAGTTGTAAATTAAGAATAAGAAAAATAACTCCATATTATTCGAATTCCAAACATTAGGTGTAAACAAGTTTAAAATGGCATGTTTCATATCAGTTTTGTATTTACCAGAATGTCAAACCTGAAAGAAGTTTATAAGAAATTATTTTCGATTTATTGGTTGCCAAAAAATCGAATCACCATTTAATTCAAATAGAAAAATAACCAATAAAACTAATCCCAAAGGGATGAAATTATTATAGAATGGATAAATGTACAAACACAAACCCCGAAGGGGTGATATTATTATAGATGAAATTATTTTAGCCCAAAAATTGATATTTACCATAAACCCCGAAGGGGTGACATTAAATCCATCGAATAAGAACCATTCCTCAAATGGAATTTCCAACGATCCGGATAATCCTTTATTCTGTTAAACACTTTCCCAAATCCTACTCAAGCAGCCATCCAAATACAGCTTCCATGAATTCCAGGCACTGGTAGTCGTCCACTCCCTGCCAGCTCGTCATGTACAACGAGGTCATACCATCGCCCATTACTACGATTTTCCCACCGTTTGTGACTTCTTTGTATACTCCGAATGGATATTCATTCGTGTGAGCACTAAAACAGAATGGTGTGCCCCCTTTAACAATTCTGCTGCCGTGATACGAGATTTTGAAACGGTTGTTGGTGACAGGGCTTGCTTTAGCGTATCCGTCAGACAGACTGTCGGGGCTGTTTTGTCCATATTCTATTCCAAATGGCTTGATCAAATCATTGACATTCGTCTGGTCGAGCGTCGACCAATAATCCACGTCCATTACGAGGAACAGGGAACCGCCATTCTCAATATATTCTTGTATGGCTTTCACTTCCGGGGAACTGTATTTTTCCGAAGGGATGTGAATAAAAAGCAGGTCACAATTCTTCAAATCCTCAAGTTTTATTTCATGCTTTAGATATGAAACATCTGCGCTCAAGGCGCTAGCATTTACAAGCAATTGATCTGTCATATAATTAATTCTTTCTACCTGATTTGTAGGTTTACCTCCCATGTCTTTCGGATCGTTCCAGAAAACCGGTTCGTGGGCAAGGTCCATCTTAATATGATACTTGCCAGATACGGTTTTTACGGAAGATTTCTGGCTGATTTTATCATCCGACTTGGAGGGTTTTGATTGACCGCATGCTACAGAAAATATAAAGCTGCACCAAAGAATTGTAAAGGAGATATTATTCATTTTCATAGCTGTTTATTTTTGGTAAATCTTAACATTCTTAAACCATCCTTCGGAATTATTGCCTACCCATAAGCCCAACTTTCCCTGTTTGTGCTCGCTGATTTGCTTCACGGAAAGTGAAGGTTTTACGGCACCATTTACATAAACCTTTACATCGGGGAAATCCACTTCAATTTTTACATGGAACCAATCTTCAGGATTGGGAACAGGATTGACCGTGTTTTCATATTTTCCGGGAAAGGCATTTCGCAAGGTGGACCAGTCATTTTCAGGCATAGAAATGTATTGCACCGAGTGATCATTTCTTTCCGGATTTTTGAAATTAAAAGGACGGAAATACACGGCGTCAAAAGTATTGTCGTGTTTGCCATGAAAAGCGAACCCAACGAAGCTTTGTCCGGGGGCATTTTTTCCTTTTATATCCAGTTCAATGGTCCCGTTTTTGAATTCGAAGTCATTTAGCCACAGGACACCGTCTCCTGGCTGAGCATTTAAATGGATGGCCTCATCCGAAAAACTGACTTTTCGGTTGTGGACAGTCCATTGATCGGGATTGGCAATTGCAGACTTTTGAGGTTGTTGAGCATTGGCAAATCCAGTTGCAACCAGAAGAAAAATAGTGATAATCGTTTTCATCGTTTTCGTTGTTTATTATTACTTGATATTAAAATTTTGTTGAAAATGGGCTATTTCAAAGTGATCCCTTCCATATCATCAAACCGGGCAATGATGCCCCAGCCATAAAAGTAATTGGCCAGGCCAATCAGTATCTCATTGTCACCTTCAGTGAGAGGAACTTTGATACTCGTGTTTTCAATAGTGCACCGTCCTCTTGGCTCCTTTTGTGAGGGTGTCCCATAATAATTTTTGTCTACATAGAGTGGCTGTCCATTGATAAATATCCAGATCTCATCACTGAAACCCAGGTTTATTGTTCTTTCCTGCGCTTTGGCAGAGTGAAGATAGGTTTTGATCCAGGCCAATCTTCGTCCATCATTCTGTACGGCTCCAAATTTTCTTGTGAGATTCACAAGCGCCCGATCTTCCGCATACAGGTTTTCCCATTTTGTTGTGCTATCCGGGAGGTCAGATTTAATAAGTGTACCATACATGCCAGGCAGGGCAATAACCAGGTCATTGCCGAAGGGAAAATCAATCGCATTTGAAACCTGCCAGTTTCTAATGTACCGGGGATCGTTTTCCGTCGATACAACACCAGCATCCGGATTTAATCCTTCTGTCACCCCATGTTTGACTTGAAAATTGGCATAGATAACATTGCCGCTTAAGGTTATTCCTCCGGATGTTTCGGTTCCTTCGAGTTTTGGTACAGAGAGGGCCGGCTTTTCCATATCATTGATATAAGCCCGCATTTGTTTTCCTGCGATGACAAGTTTTATATGGTTCCAACCTTCCTTGTAAATGGTGGCACCGGCCTGGTATTCATCAGTGAGATCCCAAAGACTTACTCCGTCGACGAGAGCTGCGTATTGCAATGTGGTTCGTTTCAGTGGACTAAATTCTCCGAATGAACGTATATAAAAGTGTTCTCCGTTTTTTTGATCTTGCGAGCTTCTGAAAACAATACCGGGAAAACCATTTCCGGTTAATTCCACATCAAATTCAATTATGCCATCCATAAAAGTTTGATCTTTTAGGATCAACTCGAAATAATTCCCATTGATGCTTTGGGCAGCACTTGCTGACCGATGTCTGATAAATTCAACTTTTGAGGAGTCGTATTCCCAGTATGCAGACTCCATGGGAATCACCTGGCTTTGTCCATACGAGAGGGTCGAAAAAAGGGCTAAAATGACTAGGGTAGTTTTCTTCATGTTATTTAATTTTTAAAATGATTCCAAAAGAAATCGTCTTTCGGAATGCTTTGTTTGAAGCTAAGGTATAGTAGGTGAAGAGTTTGTTCGGTTCCAAATTCGGTTCAAAGGAAGGTCAAAATCCGTTCAAACAATTTGAATCCCTATTCTGGATGTAATTGGTTACATTTGCTGATGTATGGCGTTTTCTGAGCAGGATTATATTGCCCTTTGTAAAAAGCAGATTGAAGAGAGATTTTCATTTGGGAATGGTCATGGATATTCACAACGTGACCTGGAAATTTTGTCTCAATATATTGAGGAAAAGACGGGCGTCAATATCAGTTTGTCAACTCTGAAACGGCTGTGGAAAAATGATTTTAAGCAGAGCCCGCAGCTGGCAACCTTAAATGCTCTGGTGGAGATCCTGGATTATAAGGACTGGCAGCATTTCAAGCTGGAAAACCGTAAAAATAAAAGAAAATTTAAGCCTCTTTTTGCAGGGGTATTTATTAGTTTGGCATTTTTGATAATTGCCTTCCTTATTTTTAGTGGATTCGGGGAAACCAAAAGGAAGATAAGGATCAATGGCCCTGTTGAATTTACCACAGAGAAAACCGTCACTTCGGGCATTCCCAATACGGTTATTTTCAAATACGATGTTTCGAATGTAGAGGCGGATAGCTTTTACATCCAGCAAAGCTGGAACGACAATCACCGATTTGCTATCGATTCCGAAAAAAATGCTTTTACGAATATTTATTACGAATCGGGATTCCACCGGGCGCGACTGATCGCTAACGATTCCATGATTGCCATGCGACCCATTCACATCCTGAGCGATGGCTGGGACCCTCATATTTACTACAGCGAGGAAGATTTAATTCCTATCGATTTTAAAAATGAAAATTTTATTAGCAACGGGAGATTACACCTGGATAAAACATTGCTTAAGAAACGAGGAGTAGACCTCTCGAGAACATTTTTGAGCAGGATTACCAATAGCCGTGAGTTTAATGTCCCATCGGATAATTTCAGCTTTACCACCCGAATTAAATCAGATAGTGTTTTCACTTCCCTATGTCCCTGGATGACGGTCATTATTGTTACGGATGTGCATATTTTCAGTGTGGGTATGCAGAAAAAGGGGTGTGAGCGGTATGCCTGGTACAAGATGGGGGAAATTACCCGCGGGGGTGGAGACAATGACTTGTCAGCGTTGGGTGGTGATGTGTATGATTGGCAGGATATAAAAGTTTCCGTTCGTGATAAAAATGCAGCAATATACATCAATGACGAATTGGCTTTCACGGAAAAGTTTAAAGAAGATTTCGGTGATATTGTTGCCTTGCTGTACATTTTTGAAGGCACCGGTTCGATCGACTATGTCCGCCTGGATGATCCTGAGGGAGAAGTCGTTTTTGAAGATGAATTTGAGGGAGGAAAGGAATTAACGCTTAATCCCGTTGGGAGATGAAAAAAATCAAAAGCAGTTGATATTCATCTGTTTATTTTTTGTCTGACAAGTGATTCACCTGATCGAATGAGAGGCTGTGAGCTTCCCTTCCTTATGCTTTTGGTTTAAGATTCTTTCTTTCCTTCACAGCAAATACACATTGAATAAAATTTGTGAGAATGTACCAGTCATGATTTGTGCCACCCTTTCAGGGTTTGTTTATATTGAAAATGGATTTTTCTATAAAAATGTCATCCCTTCGGGATTTGCTGATCGCTGAGAACTAAAAATTACATTTCCATTGAAAAAGCAAGGCATAAACCACGAACAAATGTCAGAAGAGATGATGTTATGCTTATTCCACAAAAACAGACAAACATAATCCCGAAGGGATGAAATTATTATAACATCAAAACCATCCAAACGATTAAACCCCGAAGGGGTGATATAAAATCCATTCTAACGCATTTCCTTTCAACTTTCAGCTTTTACCTTTGAGCTTCATTACTCCGTCCTCAAATTCTTTGCAGGATTAACCATGGCAGATTTAAGGGCATGGTAGCTTATCGTGGATAAAGCAGTCATGATGGATAAAATCCCTGCCCAGGCAAAAACATCCCAGGTAATATCTATCCGGTAGGCATAATCCTCCAGCCATCTCTTCATAATGAACCAGGCAATCGGTCCGGCAATCACAATGCTGATCAAAACCAGGCCCACAAAATGCCTCGTCACAAGCTGAAAAATGCTTTGGATAGATGCTCCCAGTGTTTTACGAATGCTCAATTCTTTTTTGCGCTGATCAACCAGGAAGGCTGACAAGGCAAATAATCCCAGGCAGGCAATAAAAATCGCCAAAACAGCAAAGCTCGTGAAAACGGATCTGGTGCGGTAGACATTGTCGTACATCCTGGCGTATGATTCGTCCATGAAAGCATATCGGAAAGCTGCATTCGGGACAAATTCATTCCATACCGTTTCCATATCTTCTAATAAGGGCTTAATATCTGCTGCATTTGCCTTTACGGAAACAATGGATTGGCTGCGGCCATAAAACATCCCGACGGGTTCAACTTGCTGCTTGAGAGATCTGAAATTAAAATCTTCTACCATACCAATAATATTCCAATCTCTGCCAAACCGCACCAGCATTTTTCCAACAGGGTCTATCAACCCCAATCTTTTTGCCATGGTTTCATTGATGATCACAGCGTCCTTATCCGAAGCAATTTCTTTGGAAAAATTTCTTCCAGCTATCAGCTTCATTCCCATTGTTTCAATGTAATCTTCATCAATAATCCATCCCTGACCGTAGGTTGGTTCATCAATTCCCTGGCGACCCTGATTCCAAAATGGATTACCATTGCGTTTGGTTCCTTCTACCGGTAAATAATCACCGATGCTTACACTGGTTACGCCATTCACTTTTTCAATCTCACCCTTAAATGTTTCGATCTGGTCGCCGATCATGTTGGTTCCAAGCAACTGGATTACCTGGTCTTTTTCAAAACCGACTTTTTTATTGAGAATGAAATTCATCTGACGGAATATAACCAAAGTACTCACAATCAGAAATGTCGAAATGGCAAATTGAAACACGACCAGAACCGTCCGGAATCCTTTCGATCTAACACCTTGCCTAAACCCACCTTTCAGCACCTGTATGGGGTAAAAACCGGATAAATAAAGGGCAGGATAAATTCCCGCCACTAAACCGACGAGCAATACGCCCATTAAAAGAGATGGCAAAAACCACACTTCATTCCATGGGATGGAAAGTGATTTACCTGCCAATTCATTAAAGTAAGGAAGAAGTATTCTTGCCAGCACAAGGCCGGAAATAAACACAATGAAGGTGATAATAAATGATTCAGTCAGGAATTGGGCGATAAGGTTTTTTCGCTGTGAACCCACCACTTTTCGCAAGCCGATTTCCGGGGCACGATTAGCTGATTTGGCAGTTGTCAGGTTGATGTAGTTGATGCAGGCGATCAGCAATATAAATATGGCAATCACACTAAATAATTTGATGATGTTGATATCGCCACGAGCATCATATTCACCGATATCTGCTGAATAAAGATGTATATCCGTCATGGGCTGTAGAATGTAAAATGCCCTTTCAGTAATGCTATTAGCCAATTCTTTATCAAAAGCCATAACAGCAGGCTTCATGTATTCTATCAGGATTGTGTTCGAAAATTTCTCTTCAAACAATGGGACATTGGTAGAAGGTTGAAGCTTAACGTAGGTGAAGTAATTGTTTTGGGACCATCGGGTTTGCTCACCATCACCGAATTCTACACCTGATAAAGTCAGGAAGTAGTCATATTGTAAATGGGAGTTGGTTGGGAAATCTTTCATTACTGCTGAAATCCTGCGAGGATTAGCATTGTCTCCATTCAGTATGATGGATTGACCGACCGGATTTTCATTTTCGAAAAACTTCCTGGCAATTTTTTCTGAGATGACAACAGTGTTTGGCTCTTTCAATGCTGTAGGAGCGTCTCCATAGATCATCGGGATGTGGAACATATCGATGATCGATTGATCAGCATAGGCAAATCCGGTTTCATGAAATTCATCCGTTTGCCCCTGTATTTTGATATCGTTGCTACCTGCTCCAAAGAAGAGGTTGTTTGCCATGATCCTTCCTGACATCTCTACCTCATCAAAGATCTTCTCAACTTCAGCAGCCATAGGGGCTGACATGGACCACGATCTCTGCACGTTTCCATTGTCATCAAAAGAAACAAGAACCCTGTAAATCTGATTTCCTTCCGGAATATTCCGATCGTAGCTCGTTTCATGAATGACGTATAGCGTGATCAAAATACAGGCCGTCACACCGATCGTCAGACCAGTGATATTGATGAGGGAAAAAACTTTGTGTTTGGTCAGGTTTCTCCAGGCAATTTTAAAATAGTTCTTTAGCATATTCAATAGCTGTTAAAAGTATCAGAACATCATCAGGATTTTTCTTAAAAATATTGTGCCTGAAAATTAATTGGTTGAAATACAGTAAATTATGTTATAACGATGTGAGGCAATTGTAAAAAATATTGACAGGGATATGTATTGATTTTGTACATTATTTGCTTCATGACAAAAAGTATATACATGTCGGACAAGAGCACTTAATAATAATAAGTGAGCTTCCTAATTAAAATTTTTTCTATTGGAATAATACCCCTTTGAATCATATTGGATCAGAAATATAAATCTCCAGAACAAACTTCAATTTGGCTAAAATATTATATTAGGGATTCAAATGCCGAAAATATTAGAATTCAAAGGGTACAAATTCTTTTTTTATTCGTCAGATGTCGACGAGCCGTGCCATATACACGTTAAACGAGGAGATGGAGACGGAAAAATTTGGTTAGAACCTGATTTGAAAGAGGAATATCTTGAAGATTTTAAGAGTCAAGAGAAAAGGGAAATAATGAAAATCGTAGAAGAAAATAAGAATTACTTAATTGAAAAATGGTATGAATACTTCGAAGGGAAATAAAGAACGGTTTGATCCGATTGACAAAATGATTTTTGAAGGTGGATTAAGGATTCAAAAATTATTCTTTGACAAGGAGTTGGATTTAATGCTGGTCGTATTGAATAACAAAAAAGTTATAAAGGAATCCATTAGTAAATTCAAACTATTAAAGAATGCCTCAGAATCAGAGCTTAGTAAATACGAAATCAGCAGAACAGGGGTTCACTGGCCTGCTTTGGATGAGGATTTAAGCTTACGAGGTTTTTTGAAAGCAGCCATGATATCAAGCCTTCAAAAGGAAGGGGAGATTGCTTAGGCCAATTCTCTGACCTCTAGCCTTCAATTACATTTTTTTCCTGGCTACTGTCCGATTTTTTTATTGATCACTTCCCTCAAACCATTCACACTTCCAGTGCTGATATGAAGAAACCCTTTAATTTGGTGAATGAATGCTTTCAGAAATCAACCAGTAACCGGCAACCCGCAACCATTTTTGACTGATTACTAATTTCCGAATACCGATTTACTTTTCACCGATCACTTTTCACCGATCACTTTTCTTTTCCTTATTCCCTGCTCCTTGTTTCCTCTGCTCTTTGCTCTCCGCCCTCCGTTAACTTTCACCTTTGAACTTCAGCTTTCAACCTATTCGTATCGCAAAGACTTAGTCGGATTAGCTAAAGCTGCTTTTATTGATTGAAAGCTAACTGTTATAAGACTGATGATGAATATGATCATAACTGGCAGTAATAATAGCCATCCATCTATTTCTATTCTTGTAGCGTAATTTTCCAGCCACATTTGCATGACCAGATAAGCTATCGGTAAGCCCAGCAAACAGGCAATCAGCATGAGTTTGATCGTATCTTTTGATAATAAAATGACGATGCTGCTTACCGATGCTCCGGTTATCTTTCTAACGCCAATTTCTTTTGTACGCTGCGATGTGGTGTAGGTGGAAAGGCCAAATACACCGAGACAAGCAATGAAAATAGCAAGCCCTGAAAACAATCCGAATAGGGCGTTGAATTGTTGTTCTGCTTTATACTGTCGATTAAAGAATTCGTCCAGAAAGAAATATTCATAAGGACTGCCGGGAAATAAGTTTTCATACTCAGCTTTTATTTCCTCCATTGTATGGGTCAACTGACTTGTTTCCAGCTTGACCGTGTAGTAATTGAATACCTGTCCACAATTGAAGAGGATAGGAGGAATGGCTGTTTTTAAACTTTCATGGTGAAAGTCTTTTACGACACCAATGATATGACCGTTATTTATTTTTTGACCTAGTGCATCATTTTCATATTCAAATTCTAAAAGGTGAATGGCGGATTCATTCATGATCCAGTTATTCTGATCAGCTGGTTCGTTTGTGAAGTACCGACCTGAGATAAGCGGGATATCGTATTGCGAAAAGTAATCCGGAGCAACTGCCATCATTGAAAATACACCTGAAGTCTGTTCTCCATTTAATGTTACATTGTCATCGTACCAATAGATTTCCTGTCCTGGGACCACATTCGAACCTGCCACGTTTCTCACATGCGCCAATGTTCTAACCTTCTCCTGGAATCCAGTGAAATTTGTTCCATACCCATAATCGAAGGCCTTAGGTGATTTGACCACCAGGATCTGTTCAGGGTCAAAGCCAAGGGACTGCTGTTGCATAAAGTTGACCTGTTTTTTGGCTATCATTGTGATGGCGATCAAAACCAGGGCGATGGCAAATTGAGTCGTGACTAAAGACTTTCTTAGAAAGAGCCCTGATGCGCTTTTCGCAAAATTTCCTTTTATAACCTTAACCGGTTCATAACCAGACAAGACAAATGCAGGGTAAAATCCACTTAAAACTATTAACAGAAATATAAAAACAGCAAAGCCTATCCAAATTTCAGGATGATAACTGGTGGTAAAATAAAGCCGGATATCAAACAATCCGGATACATAAGGATTAATCGAATAGAGCAGGAGAGAGGCCAATAATATAGCCAGGACGTTCACAAGCAAAGCTTCAGAAAAAACCTGGAAAATAAGATGTTTGCGTTGAGCGCCCGTTATTTTCCTGACACCCATTTCCTTTGCCCTTTCCAAAGATTTTACGGTGGCAAGATTGATGAAATTGACATATCCGATCAGGAGGATCAGGATGCCAACGATCCCAAGGAAGTACACGTAAATGGCTTTTCCATTCTGGGAGATTTCATGCTGCAGGTCGGATTGTAAATGAATATCGGTAATCTGTTGCAGCCGGTAAACCCAATCAAGATTTTGAGAGGACAATTGCTCGATGAATTGATGGACAATGGCTGGGAACTGTGCTTCGAGTGTTTCAGGATTTACGTTTTCCTGAAGCCGAAAATAGGTATAAGTCTCATTCCACTGCCAGGATTCATCAAACCGGTGTCCTACGAATTCGAAAAGGGTAGGGTAGGAAATTAATACTCCAGGTTTCAGGTGAGAGTTTTCGGGGAAGTCCGCAATGACCCCGGTTACTTTAAATGGAATGGATGTGTTATCAAAATTTTTAGCATTAATGACCACATTTTTTCCAATTGGGTCTTCATGGTCGAATAAGTTCTTTGCCGTGCTTTCAGTGATGACGATGCAAAAAGGTTCATTAAAAACCTCTTGTTTATTTCCCTGAATGAGTTCATATGAGAAAACATTAAAAAAAGCGGAATCGGCCAGGAAAATATCTGATTCACCGGTGTATTGGTCTTCATAAGTCAGGACTCCATCCGGTCCAAGAACAATCATTCGGGTATAATTCTCGATTCCTGACAACTCCTTTTGGAATGAGGATGCAACGGCAGGTGATACACGGGCACTTTGCGTTTCTTTTTTGCCGTTTTTGTAGATATTCAGGTTGACCCGGTAGATGTTGTCCTTATGCTCATGAAACTGATCGAAGCTCAGCTCGTAGCTAACGTGTTTCAAAATGAGTATGCTGGCGGTTAAGCCAAGTGCCAGGCCTGTGATATTAATTATTGAGAAAACCTTGTTGGTTACAATGTTTCTCCACGCGATTTTGAGGTAGTTTTTAAGCATGATCTTTTCAGTTATCGGTCATCAATTGTCCGTTTTTAGGTTATCATATTCTTCCTTACCCTTTGCCCCCTGCTCTCCGCCCTTTGCCTTTTGCGATTATTCTGTTCTTAGCGAATTAACAGGATTAGAAACGGCTGCTTTTAGCGCCTGGGTACTCACCGTTAATAAGGCAATGAGGATGGCAAGTCCACCAGAAAATGCGAACACCCACCAGCTGATGGTAATTTTGTAGGAAAAATCCTGTAACCATTTATCCATCACCCACCAAGCAATTGGGAAGGCAATCAAACTAGCCACAACTACCAGTTTTATGAAGTCCATGGATACCAATACTAAAATATTAGATACAGTAGCGCCCATCACTTTCCTTACCCCAACTTCCTTTGTCCTCTGAATAGTAGAAAACATGGCCAGTCCAAATAATCCCATGCAAGCCACCAGAATGGCCAATCCTGAAAATATGGCAAACACCCGACTGAAGAGCTGTTCATTTTCATATTGGCTCTGATAGTGCTGATCCAGAAATTCGTAGGCAAAAAGATTCCCCGGAAAGAATTCCTCATATTTCTTCTTTAGATCCTCTATTGTTTGTGAGATATCTGAAGGGCTGATCTTTACAGAGATGGTGCTATAATTGCTATAACCCGGGAAAAAGATGCTTGGCTCCATCGGATAGCGAAGCGATTTTTGATGATAATCATCAATCACACCTACCACATTCCATCTTCTATCTCCTCTTAAAATGGATTTACCTATGGCATCCTCAGGTGAAGAAAAGCCAAGTAATTTGGCTGTCGATTGGTTAATCATGATACTATGCAATCTCTCCCAATTCGCATTGTGATCAGATGGCACAAAATTTCTACCGGCTATTAAGTCAATTTCATAAACCTTTAAATAATCATAATCTATGCTTGTATGGCGAACGGTAATGCGATTTGTGCTGGCAGAATCTAATTGGCGGACATCAAAACTTCTACTCAATTCGGCTCCGGGTACTGCCCATGACGTTGCCGCTTCTTTTACGTGCGATAACTGTTTAATGTCCTCTTTAAAACTGTTAACCCTATCGATGAAAGTTGAATCCCACCTAGTCAGAACAGGAGGTTCGATGGTCATTACCTGGTCCGGATTAAAACCCAGTTCCCTGGAATTCATAAATGTCAGTTGTTGAAGAACAACCACGGAGCCGATAATCAAAACCACGGTAATACAGAATTGTGCCACAACTAACCCTTTCCGGAAGGAAAAGCGATCGCTTCGACCACCAATTTTTCCTTTTAATACTTTCATGGGTTTGAAAGACGAAAGCACGAACGCCGGATAGATCCCGGACAGGATTATACCGAAAATCAAAAATCCTGCTAATGTGATAAATATAACATATCCATTGGTGCTATTGTTAAACAAATCGGTGAGGGACAAATTAATCTGAAGGAGATTGTTAAACCCACTTTGCAAAAGCACAACCATTATAATGGCCAATGCGAGTGCGATCATGTTGATCAAGGTGGATTCAATCAGGAATTGTAGGATCAACTGGCTTTTCTTGCCTCCAATTACTTTTTTAATTCCGACTTCTTTGGCACGTTCAATAGATTGGGCTGTCGCAAGATTGATGTAATTCACCCAGGCAATCACAATGATGAATAGGGCAATGATCAACAACCCCCATACGACCGTGGCGCTACCCGTTTGGCCAATCTCATATTCAAAATCAGAATATAAATGAGCTTTTGGTAGAGGCTGCAGATAGAATTTTTCCATGCTTCCCGAGACTTCATTTCCCCGGAAATGTCGTTGGCTGAAGTCAGGTAATTTCGCTTCAAGTGACTGGAAATCAGTGCCCGGCTCTAACTGAATATAGTGCCAAAAATCTGAAGCTCTAAAATCATATTCTGCTGCTGCCCAGGCATTTTCATCACTATAAAGCGTGTTGTAAGATATCAGGAAATCAAAATCCAGATGTGAATTTTCAGGTACATCATTGCAAACACCAGTGACAGTATAGATAGTTTCTTCATTTTGAAGAGTAATGGATTGCCCGACTATTGTATCATATTTTTTTTCGATGCCATTGAATAGTTTTTTGGCTAATGATTCGGTGAGAATAATGGAATAAGGATTTTCCAGTGCAGATTTTGTGTCTCCTGAAATGAAGTCAAAATCAAACATTTGCAGGAATGAATTTTCTACAGCAAAGCCAAGTTGATCCCCCATTTTTATCTGCTGATTGATGACAATCAAGGGGCCATAAGGAACCATACGGGTGTAGTTGATGACCTCCGGAAAATCATCGTACATTGCTTTACTGACAGCAGAATAAGTGATGGTGCCATGCTGGACCAGCTCCCCATTCTGATATCGATCATTTACAACCCGGTAGATGTCATTGGCTTGACCATGAAATTGGTCGTAGCTAAGCTTGAAACTGACGTATTGCATGATCAACAAAAATGCAACCGTGCCAATGGTGAGACCTGTAATATTAATGGCAGAAAAAACCTTATGTTTCCAGATATTCCTCCAGGCGATTTTGAAGTAGTTTTTTAGCATGATCTTTTCAATTAATAGTTATTGAGCAATTACGAAACCCTTCGCTCCTTGCTCTCCGCTCTTTGCCCTTATTCTGTTCTTAAGGATTTAACCGGGTTCACTAAAGCGGCCTTGATGGATTGAAAGCTTACAGTCAAAAGTGTCAGGATCAAACATCCTATCCCCGATAAGGCAATCATCCACCAACTAAAATCGATTCTGAAGGCAAAATCAGATAGCCATTGATGAATGAGATACCAGGTGATAGGAGAGGCGATAAGAAGTCCAATTCCCATTAATTTGACGAAATCTTTTGACAGAAGCCCTACAACACCAAATACATTTGATCCCAGCACTTTCCGGATACCGATTTCCTTTGTCCGGCTTTTGGCAACGAAAGCGCTCATGGCAAAAAGCCCCATAAATGCGAGCAATACGATAATACCGGAAAAGAAATTGAGTAGGTTAAACCTCACCAGATCTGCTTCGATAAACCGGTTGAACTTATCCCCCAGAATGTTGAATTCCATCGGTGTTTCTGGAGCAAAGTTGTCATTTACTGCCTTCAGGTCAGCTACCGTTTTTTGCCAGTCTGAAGTTTTTATTTTAAGGGTGTAGTAGTCGATATTGTGAATAGGGTTATTCCAGTTTCCAATGACCATGGGCTTGATAGAGGTGCGGAAATCTTCCATCTGAAAGTCTTCGACTACTCCGGCGACCCTTACCTTCAACGGCTTGTCCAATGCTGAAATTTCTCCACCAAAATTAGCTGAGGGAATTTCAATCATCTGTCCAATAGGGTCATTGAATCCCAAAGCAGAAACAGCGGATTGATTGAGCAATACTTTTGTACTGTCTGCCTCTGAACCATTGAAATTATCACCGGCGAATAAATTCATCTGAAAAGTAGGTAAGAGATCTTCGTCACCGCATATAAACAGCATATCACTGGCTTGCGATTCCTCTTGTCCGCTTTTTAGTACCTTTACGCCAGGTACTTGCTTCCATTCTCCCGGCACTCTGGAAGAAACGCTCACTGAGCTTACTTCCGGGATCCTTAAAAATTCTTCTTTGATGACTTTGAATTTACTTCTCATTGTTCCACTGTTAATGTCTACCGTAGCTAATCCGTCTAATTCAAAGCCCAATTCCTTATCTTGCAGATATTGTAATTGCCTGCTGTAAACGATCGATGCGGTAAGAAAAGCAATAACAGCCACAAACTGGAAAACGAGCATCACCCTTCTGAATGGTAATTTTGATTTCTTATCCGTTAATTGATGGATGGTAATGGTTTTATTGCTTTGGATGATCATCCAGAATGGATAAACAGTTGCGAGAATGCTGACCGCGAGCCCGATACAGAATGTCAGCAGGATGCCTGGTATTGGGAGAGCCGTTAATTTAATACTTGTGTCAAACCAGTTTTTTATAAAGGGTTGAGAAGCCAATAACAGGGCGTATGCCAGCCCCATAGAAATGATCGTGAGGACAAAACTTTCCGACAGAAATTGGAATAAAAGCTGGAATTTGCTGGCTCCTGCCGTTTGCCTCAGGCCAATTTCTTTGGATCGGTCCATGAAGGAAATATTCAGCAAACCTGCGTAGTTAAAACATGCCACAAGCAAAATAAAAAGTCCTGTCCAGAAAAACAGTTTTACATAAAGACTGTTTCCCTTTGCTTTGTTGATCTCACCTTCAACATTTTTAGAATACAAATGAATGTCCTGTGCTGGCTGAAGTGAAAATATACTGTTATAGGCAGGATCCTCAGAATTCTTTTCCTTAGCGAGAGAAGTGATCTTTTGTTGTAAGTTGTCTGCATTTGTGCCCGGTTTAAGCTTGAAATAGGTGATGAAATTGTGACCTGACCAATCGGACGAATAGAGTTGATTCCATTGTGTAAATACTTTTGATGCGGTCATATGAGTGAAGAATAGCAAGTTTTCCAAATGTGAATTTTCTGGAAAATCCTCTAAAACACCAATAACAATAAACTCACCATAGCCTGTCTTCAAATATTTGCCCAAGGCTTTCTCCTGTCCAAAAAACAATTCTTTGGTGGATTCATTGAGTATAATGCCTTCTTTGGGAGTTAAAAGATCTGCTTTTGTTCCTTCCAGTATATTAAAGTCAAAAACGTTGAGGAAATCAGTTTCTAAAACTGCAACATCCTGATGAATGGTACTATTTATATCATTGCCAACATTGGTTCTACCTATGTACAATATCTGTGTTTGGTCGTCAATCTCATCAAAAAGTTGTTCCGATTCTGGGCCGATTTGCGCAGCAACGGATGCAGTTTCATGAGTAGTTCCATTTTCATCAACATTTTTTTCGAGCAAACGGTATACCTGCTTTTGTTCCAGGTCGAAAGAGCGTTCTTTCAATACATACGCTTGCAACAGGAAAAAGCAAAAGAAGCCGAGCGTAAGGCCAAGGATATTTACCAGCGCAAATTGCCGGTGGTTTTTGATGTAGCGTAAAGCGGTTTTGATATTTTTTAGGAACATAAGTAATTGTTGTTAACTATTCTTCTTTTAAACTTTCAGTCGGATTGAGTTCCGCAACTCTGTAGGCCTGAATGCCAACTATGAGCCAGGTAAGCAAAATTGCTGTAATGCCTCCAGTCATCACCATCCACCATTCAATCGTCACGCGATATGAATAATCCATCAGCCATTGGTTCAGCAGCCACCATGTTACCGGTGCGGATAGTAAAAATGCAATGACAATTAATCTGATAAAGTCCTTTGACAAAAGCGAAAGAATATTGACCATGGTAGCTCCCATTACTTTGCGGATACCCACTTCTTTTGTTCGCTGAGCAGCAGTAAAGGAAGATAATCCAAATACGCCCAGGAAGGAAATGAATAAAGCCAGGAATGCAAACACCCGGGCAAGTTTCCCAATTAATTCCTCGGCCATAAATTTTTTGTTAAATTCCTGATCAACGAAGGAATAAGAAAATGGAAATTCCGGATTGTATTGTTTGAAAACATCTCCTATGCCTGCCATGGTCTCACTTATGTTGTCTTCTTCAGGCAACCGGATGATCACATCATTTAACCACCAGGGTTTTGCCAGGAACAAGGTAGGGTTTGCGGGATGATAGGGCGATCCCATGATCACATCGTCCAGAATTCCTACCACGGTATAGTTCCGATCTCCATATCGAATGACCTCTCCGATGGGATCTTCTAATTCCATGAAATCCAGCGCTGCCTTGTTCAGCATCACAGAGGAACTGTCATTGAACCTCTTTTCAAATTCCCGACCCTGTAGAATTTTGGCGTCAATGGTTTTTGCATATTCATTTTCAACACCAACGATGGCAAAAAAAGCTTTTTTATCTTCCGTCTGTCCTCGCCATTCCGGTTTGCTCCAGCCATGGATATCAGTAAGAGGGCTTGAGGAAGATGTCACAGATTCGGCGAGATTTTTTTCAATAAGGTCTTTTTTGATCAGCTCGTAATGCTGCCGCACCTCTCCTGTGGCGGACACCATTAGTAGATTGTCTTTATTATAACCTATATTCCGGTTTTTAATGAAGTCGAGTTGATGGTAGATAACAATGGTGCTGATCACCAACCCAATCGAAAAGACAAACTGCGCGGTAACCAATATTTTGCGAGGGAGATTTCCCTGTTTTCCGAAGCTCAATTTGCCTTTTAAGACTTTGATCGGTTTGAGCGACGACAGGAAAAATGCGGGATAACTTCCTGCCACCAGCCCTGTGATCAATATAAAGCCAATAGCGGTCAGCCACACAAGTGGGCTTGAATAGTCAATAAACAGGTTTTTGTTGACCAATGTGTTGTAGAATGGCAGTAAAAGCTCTACAATGCCAATTGCGATAATAAGTGCAAAAAGGGTCATCAAGATGGTCTCAATGAGAAATTGGAAAATGAGCTGTTTTTTATTGGAACCAACGGTTTTGCGAATTCCAACTTCTTTGCCCCTGCTTTCTGATTTGGCTGTCGACAGATTCATGAAATTGATACAAGCCAAGCCAAGGATCAGGAAAGCGATGATGGAGAAGATCCGGACATACTCGATGGCGCCTCCCACGCTTTTTCCATCGCGAAACTCAGAGTAAAGACGGGTATCCTTGAAGGGGAATAATGCCAGCTCATAATCGGATTTTTCACTATGTTCGGTGATCATGCCCCGGATGCGATTTTCCAACTCCGCGGGGTCGGTTCCTTCTTCCAGTTCAATATTTATATACCATGAGCTGTCATCGAAATTTGACAGGTCTTCTTTTACGCCTGGGTCAAAGGCCATTAATACCTGCATAGGAATCAGACCGTCAAAATGGAAAGTAGAATTGTGAGGCGGATCTTTGAGTACGCCGGAGACTGTCAGGTCTGCCTGATTATCTACGCGCACTACCTTTCCAATCGCATCGTCGTCACCAAATAATGCTTTTACTGCGGATTCTGTTAATACAATGCTCGATGGATCATTGAGTTGGTTCTCATGGGTCCCGCTTGCGAGAGGAAAATCAAACATGTTCAAAAAATCCTCGCTTGCATAATCGAATTTCATTTCGAGACGTTTGTCCCCATAGGCAAGAACAAGCTGTACTCCTGAATTTGCTGATGGGGATGCATGTTTAACACCGGGTGTATTTTTAATCTCCTGCCACAGCCCCAGAGGAACAACGGTCTGAGTAAAAAGCCCATTATTCTCAGGTCGATTGATGTATACATGATATAGTCGATCAATATTGCTGTGAAACCGGTCCCAGGAAAGTTCGTCACTCACCCACAATAAAATGAGAATGGTGCAACTCAGGCCAACTGCCAGTCCGGCAATATTAATGATAGAATAACTCCCATATTTTCTAAGGTTTCGGATGGCGACTTTGAAATAATTTTTTAGCATAATTTCATTATTCTTCTTTCAAACACTCTGTTGGATTGATCATCGCTGCCCTCATGGATTGTATACTCACCGTCACCATGGCAATTAATACAGCCATTAGTCCAGCTAGGGCAAATATCCACCATTGCAGTTCGATTCGGTAAGTAAATTCCTGAAGCCATCGGTGCATGGCATACCAGGCAATAGGCGTGGCAATCATAATTGCGATCAGGACTAGTTTGATAAAGTCTTTTGATAAAAGGCTAACCACTCCAGCTTCCGAAGCTCCAAGCACTTTGCGTATGCCGATCTCTTTTTTTCTTTTCTCAACCACAAAACTGACCAAAGCAAAAAGGCCCAGGCAGCAGACGAAAATGGCCAGAGCAGAAAAAATGGTAAATATTCTGGCAAACCGTTTATCTTTCTGATACTGCTGATTGAAATGAGCATCGAGGAAGAAATATTCAAAAGGATCTTCCGGGAAAAAAGCCCTCCATTGCCTTTCCATATCATCCATTGTTTGAGCAATACCCGCAGTGCTCAATTTAACCGAAATGTATTCTGATACCCAGTGTTCCGGCTGCACACGCATAATCATGGGTTCAATGGCTGATTTGGGAGATTCCTGATGAAAATCCTTTAAGATGCCAACGATTCTGAATCTTTCTCCCCAAAACTCAATTTCTGAGTTCAGTGCTTCATCAGGATCTTTGAATTGAAGCAACCTCATCCCCGTCTCATTGATCAGGCATGCCAGCTCGTCTGTCCTCATTTCATTGGACATGTACCTGCCTGCTACGAGTTTCATCTCATACATTTTTGAATAGTCGGGCTCAGAAGCCATCACATGAAAGCTTTCAGACTGATCATCGGCAGCACCCACACGTCGAACGCCTCCAGCCGTCCAACCGAATGATTGCCCCGGGATTGAAGTAGACCCGGTCACTTCTTTGACAGCCGGTATATTCATCATTTCCTGCTCTAAGGTTTTGTACTGAATGCTTGAGGTAGAATCCGTAACTCTCGGGCCTTTTATGACCAGTATTTGGTCAATATTAATTCCCAGGTCACTTTCCTGCATAAAGTTTAGCTGTTTGTAGACTATTATTGTAGAGGCAATCAATCCGATACAGGCCACAAATTGCGCAGCAACAAGGGTTTTTCTAAAGAGATGTTGAAAGCCATTTTTTGCCATGTGCATTCTTGCCTGGAGGGCGGTAATCGGTTCCAACGATGAAAGCAAAAAAGCCGGATATAAGGAGGCCAGCAGGGTGCCGAAAAACAAAATCAGGACACTGGCAATTAATAATTTGGGACTAAATAATGTTGATGAAAGTTGATGCCCTACTAATACCTCAAAAAACGGATTCAAGGCGATAGTAAGCAAATATGCTCCAATAAGTGCGATAACATTCAGCAGTCCGGCTTCTGTTAGAAATTGCCGGATAAGTTTTCTCCTGTCACCACCAATTACTTTTCTTACCCCAATTTCCTTCGCCCTGAGTTCAGATCTTGCAGTTGCCAGGTTGATATAATTAAACCAGGCAATGAACAGCACAATTATTCCGATAAGGAAAAGAAAATTCACTGCATTTCCATCGCCGTTCACTTCTGCTTCAATTAAGTAATTGGAGTATAAATGAATGTCCTCCAAAGGCTGCAGATAGAGGCTGACGGAATTTTTGATCTCCGTACCAGCAACCTTTTCAATCACTTCCGGAAATTTACTCTCCAGTGATTTCCAGTCCGTTCCTGGTTTTAGCAAAAGATAAGTAAAGTATCCATCCCAGGTAAACGAAGTTTCTGTTGGTGCTTCTTTATTAAAAACATCTGAAAAAGTTATATAAGAAAGCAAAATATTGAATTTGATGTGGGAGTTTTCAGGGCAGTCGGCAAACACTCCTGTGATCCTGTATTCTTCTCTTCCATTTCTTGTGAGGGTTTTTCCAGTAGGATCTTCATCCCCAAATAGCTTCCTTGCAGTAGACCTGGAAATGCAGGCAGTAAATGGTTCCGCCAAGGCATTCTCGGGATTACCCTGGACTAATGAAAATGAAAAAACGCTGAACAAGGAGGGCGTTGCGAAATAAACTTTGTCATCTCTTATCGAGAATCCTTCATAAGCAGAATAGATCGCCTCTCCGGTAGTTTTTAATTTTACATAGTCCTCTATTTCGGCCAGGTTTTCCTTCAATACAGGTCCAGCTCCTGCGGTACCTCCCGCAAATTGCATGAATGGGATGCCATTTTCTACCCGATCCGTCCGTACTCTGAAAATCCTGTCTGAATTCTCATGAAATTGATCATAGCTACGCTCATGATTGACATATTGCCAAATGAACAATACCGTCGTCATGCCTACGATGAGTCCGGTCAGATTGATCAGTGAGATAAATTTATTCTTCAATAAATGTCTCCAGGCTATTTTAAGATTGTTTTTAAGCATAGATATATGCATTTAAATAAGAACTCTAGTCATTGTCTCAGTAAATAGAATAAAGTTAAGGACAGGAATCCCTTACTATAATTCCATGCCTGAATTGTAAGCAATTGTAAATCAATTATTTATTTTTGTTTAAAGTCCTTAGTTGTCAAAAGAATAGACACATGTCTGTGTGATTTTTAAACAATGCCTTATTCAAAATTTGTGGTAAACGCCATGCACTTTCTTTCTCTCTACTTTACTTATATATGGACTTTCCGCCTTCTATTCGTCAGACCAGCTCGCCCAAACCCAGTCTCAATCCAGTGGTCAGACGAAGTACTAAGTTGCCCACTTACTATTTTCAACCCGCATCCGGCAACTCGCAACATTTTACTGATTACTGAATACCGTTCACCTAACTTTCAGCCTTCTATTCATCAGACCAGCTCGCTCAAGCCCAGGCTCAATCCAGTGGTCGGACGAAGTACTAAGTTGCCCACTTACTATTTTCAACCCGCAACCGGGAACCGGCAACTCGCAACATTTTACTGATTACTGAATACTGATTACGATCACCTTCCTTTTTCCCTGCCCTCCGCTCTCTGCCCTCAGCATCCTTTTTTTTCATCTACTTATTCCTCGGATCTATTCGTCAGACCAACTCACACAAGCCCAGGCTCAATCCAGTGGTCGGACGAAGTACTAAGTTGCCGCAGTCTGCATTTTTTTCAACCCGCAACCGGGAACAGGCAACTCGCAACCTTTTACTGATTACTGAATACTAATTACCGATCACCTTCCTTTTTACTTGCCCCCTGCTCCCTGCTCTCTGCCCTCAGCATCCTTCCTTTCACCTTTGAGCCTTCACCTTTCACCTTCCATTACTCATTCCTCAAAGAATCCACCGGATTCGTAATGGCCGTTTTCAGAGCCTGAGTGCTAACCGTAACAAGGGCAATAAGAATTGCTGCCAATCCCGAAAGGGCAAAAACCCACCAGCTAATATTAATCCTGTAGGAAAAGTCCTGCAACCATCTATCCATGGCCCACCAGGCTGCAGGGATGGCGATCAATCCACCAATCAATACCAGTTTCAAAAAGTCTTTTGATACCAATACCAGAACGCTGGAAACCGTAGCGCCCATCACTTTTCGGATGCCAATTTCCTTGGTTCGTTTTTCCGTACTGAATACTGCCAGGCCGAATAAACCGAGGCATGCAATGAATATGGACAAGGAAGTAAAGGTGATAAATGTTTTTCCAAGCCGTTGTTCTGCTTCATAGGTGCTGTTGAATGATTCATCCATAAAATAATAATTAAATGGCTGCGTAGGGGCGACTTTTTCCCACTTGCTTTTAATAGAAGAAACCGTCTCCGAAAATTCGCCCGACTGGAGTTTGACGATCATTTTATTGGCATCGCTTCCCAATGTAAAGGTCATACCATCAATTGAATTCCTCAACGATTCAAAATGAAAGTTCTTCACCACTCCAATGACGGTGGAATACTTCATGTTTTCCTTATCCGGGCGATGAAAATCGTCTGTAAGGCGCATACCGATAGCTTCTTCCGCTGAAACTCCCAACATGGCAAGTGCAGATTCATTTAAAATGACAGCGTTGGAGTCAGTTGAAAATTTTTGGTCAAAATTTCTTCCTTTGATGAACTCAATGTCAAGTGTAGGCAGGTAGTCATAATCAATTTCCCATTTACCGATTATGACCGCGTTATCCGAGTTGAATTCACCAGATTCTGCTGCTCCCTCTTTGAAATATGTTCCGGCTGAGCGGCGTGATGGAGTTGGCAAATAGCTGCTCAATGAAGCATTTTCGACATTGGCTAATTCTTTCACCTCCTGTTTGAAGGACTCAACATGTTTTCCTGCCGCTTGAACATCCTCTATGATCAGGATCTGGTCTTTTTGATATCCCAGGTCTTTGTTTTGAATAAAGTTTAATTGCTGATAGACCACCAATGTACATGCGATCAGCAGAACAGATACGGCAAATTGGAATACCACAAGGTAATTGCGGATGCCTCCTCCTCCGGACAGTTGCTTGCCATTTCCTTTTAGGGCTTTGACAGGCATAAACCTGGACATGAAAAAGGCAGGGTAGGTACCGGAGAATAAGCTCAAAATTGCGACAGCAGTTGTCAGAATAATCCAGAATAAAGGATTGTTAAAAGGTATGGAAATCGCTTTTCCTGAGAGGGCGTTGAAATAGGGTAAAAGAAGAACAGACAACCCAATGGCTATGAAAAGGGATAGGATAGAGATCAATCCCGATTCGCTCAGGAATTGACCGATAAGGCCAAACCGGTTGGATCCAAGCGTTTTGCGAATTCCGACTTCTTTTGCCCTTTTCAGGGAATGAGCGGTCGATAAATTCATGAAATTCACACTTGCTAAAAGAAGTAGAAAAATTCCGATGACGGTGAGGATATAAATGTTTTGTATATCGCTGTTGGCGCTGAATTCTTTTTCCCGGTTTTTGGAATGCAAATGAATATCCGTTAGTGGGGTAGCGTTGAATATCATAAAATCGCCATTCTTTTTTTCGGATTCCCGGGCTTTTTCCAGGGTCAATCCTGGTACAAAAGTCATCGCCCAGGGGATTAAGTACCTTTCTTTGACGGTTCCCAGGTATTCCTGAAAATCTTTTTCTTGAGCGCCGGGTACGAGTTTGACGAAGGTTGGGAAATACCAGGTGTTCCACGCTTCGGTAGTGTGGTCTTTGAAGCTATTGATCGAGATGAAAACAGAATGATCTCTCAAAAAGGAATTTTTTGGCAAATCATCAATTACTCCTGTTACGGTGTATGTTTCTGAATTATCCATCAAGAGAACCTTGCCAACTGCCTCATTGGTATTAAAATATTTTGCTGCTGCTGTTTTGGTTAGGATGATTGATTTTGGGTTTTGCAAGGCTGTTTTCTCATTTCCAAACAATAGCTCCAATCCAAACATTTCGAAGAATGTAGAATCCACACCTATCACATGCTCTTCTTTGACATTTTGTTCAGCATCTTTTTCGCGAACTAAAATGCTTCCCATGTTTCGGAATCGCGTCACCATTTCCGCATGTGGATAGTCGCGCTGAACAACCTCTGCCAAAGGCCCGGAAACAGCGGCATAGTAGCTTACTTCCCCGGCAGTTTTATTGTCAATATTTACCCTGTAAATACGCTCAGCATCTGCAAACATGCGGTCGAACGTGAGTTCATCGTAAATAAAAAGGGAAATCAGCAGGCAACTGGCAATGCCAATGGCAAGACCGCCGATGTTAATCATGGAATAGCTCCTGTATTTGGAAAGGTTTCGAAGCGCGATTTTCAGGTAGTTTTTAAGCATGGTTGTTTTTTTAAATATCGTTTGCGCCTTCTTGCTACTTTAAACTATCATTGGATTTTCACCTAAGTTATCAAGTGTTCAAACGCAGTAAAATTAAAAACATAAATAGTGTGCCTGAAATATAATTAATTCATAATCAAATAGTTAATTAAATGTTTGGTTATTATTTGTATAATTAATTGACATACGGGTGTCAAGATAGTGAACAGTAGGTTATAATATGAAGTCCAGGTTTTCTTAAAAAACAGCTGTCTTTTTGAATAAGACTCAATCCGTTTTTATTTTAGGATAAACTAAAATCCACAAAATGAAAACAACAATAGCTATTTCATTGATCTTTATATGCATTTTCCTTTTCATTTCGCCCGATCTTAAAGCACAGGAAAGTATTAAGGTATATGAAATCATAGATGCCGTTTCGGCGAATCGAATCGAAAAGGATATTCAAAAACTGGTAAGTTTTGGCACCCGACATACCTTGTCAGATACAACTTCCAAGACTCGTGGTATTGGCGCTGCCCGTCGATGGATTAATAGTGAATTCGAAAAAATATCAGAAGAATGTAATGGCTGCCTGGAGGTTTCTTACCAGTACTACTTCGTGAAAGGTGATCCGGAAACGCGCATAAAAGAAGATGCCTACGTTGTCAATGTGGTCGCCATCCAGAGAGGCACCAAAAATCCCAACAGCTACATTATCATGTCGGGAGATATCGACAGCAGAGTCAGTGATCCAATGAATTCCACGGATGAATCACCCGGGGCGAATGATAATGCCTCCGGGATGGCTGGTACATTGGAAGCAGCCAGGATTTTGACAAAATATAATTTTCCCAATTCTATTGTTTATGCAGGCTTGTCCGGAGAGGAACAAGGCCTTTTCGGTGGAAAATACATGGCTGAAGTGGCAAAGGAGCAAAACTGGGATATTATCGGGGTCTTAAACAACGATATGATCGGAAACATCAAAGGGGTAGATGGGGCGATCGATAATCGCACCTTCCGTATTTTTTCTGAGCCTACTCCGGTCACGGAAACGGAAGAGGAACGAAGAAGGCGACGGTTTTACGGTGGCGAAGTTGACGGCATTTCGCGACAGCTGGCCAGGTATATCCATAAAACCACATTGGAATACATGCCCGAAATGAATCCGATGATGATCTACCGGCTGGACCGTTTCGGCAGGGGAGGTCATCACCGGCCTTTTAATGATGCAGGATTTGCCGGAGTCAGGATCATGGAAGCACATGAAAATTACAATCGCCAGCACCAGGATATTCGTGTGGAAGATGGCATTGAATACGGAGATGTGATCGAGGGTGTCGATTTTGAATACGCCAGGAAACTAACAGCCGTAAATGCTATCAATCTGGCCTCACTGGCTTGGGCGCCATTAGCGCCTGATAGTGTGCAAATCGGAGGAGTCGTTGAACCATCCACACGATTGAAATGGAAAAAATCAACTGATCCGGAATTGTTGGGCTACAAAATCTATTGGCGATATACCACTTCTCCGCAATGGGAATTTTCTAGGTTTGTGGGGGATGTGGATGAATTCACATTGGAAGGAATTGTGATTGACAATTATTTATTTGGTGTGGCAACGGTCGGAAAGAATGGGTTTGAAAGTGTGATTTCTTTTCCTTCGGGGGTTATGCGGTAATTTTTGTTTGCTATGAATTTTCCTTCTGAATTTTGCTATCTCTAAACAATTATACCACGGAGTTGCACAAAGATTATTCACAGAGGTTCACAGAGATAAACTTATCACTGATTACAAAACTTGTCCACCCTTTCCCTCTGCTCTCCGCTCTCTGCCCTCTGCATCTTTCCTTTCAACTCTTACTATTCATACCTGAGCGCCTCAACCGGATTCCTTGTCGCCGCCTTCCAGCTTTGCCAGCTTACTGTAAGCAGGGCAATCCCCAAAGCCAATAGTCCCGCCAATGAAAAAATCCACCAACTCAGGTCTGTCCTGTAGGCAAAATTCTCCAACCAATTATTCATGGCAAACCAGGCAATTGGAGATGCGATGACCAATGCAATCACTATCCATCTGATAAAATCTTTGTTTAGCATGGTCAGGATTTCTGAGACTTTTGCCCCATTGACTTTTCTCACGCCAATTTCTTTAGTACGAACCATACAGCGATAGGAGGCCAGGCCAAACAACCCCAATGAAGCAATGAAGATCGCCAGGAAGGTGAAAAAGCTAAAAACCTTCCCAAATTGGGTGTCTTCCTGGTATTGAGCAGCAAATTTTGCTTCTACAAAACTGTATTGAAAGGCACTTTTTGGAAAGACCATTTCCCAAATTTCATTCAAGCCATCAATGGCTTCCTTTGTTCCGGCTATAGATGTGTAGTTTTGATCTAATTTCACGAGCAGACCTCCGGTGATAGGCTCGAAACGCAGGATGAGTGGCTCTATTTCATTTTTGAGTCCAAAGTGATGGTAGTCTTGAATAACACCGGTAATAAAGCGGTCCTGTCCCCAAAAATGGATTTTTTGGTTCACAGCGTATTCCGGATTTTGAAAGCCGAGTTTTTTAAGGGCAGCTTCGTTAATAATCACTTGACCTCTATTTGATTCGGGGGATTCGGAAAAATTTGCACCGGCCAGCAATTTCAAATTCATTAAAGGAATGTACGCATGATCTGCCTCGTAAGTAAACCAGTTTGTTCGCGCATCATGTGTGCCGTCAGGATATGTCAAGCTCATGAATGAACCCAGGTTGTCATAACCCTCGCCCGGATAGGTCCAGGATGATGAAACGGCTTTCACATACGGTAAATTTTGTATTTCCTCCCGTAAGGTGGTAAAAGCTGTAGCAAAATTTTCCTTTTCGTCGATGATCTCTCCCTTTATCGAAATTACCTGATCTAAATTGATCCCTAGCGGTTGATCCTCGATGAACTTTATTTGCTTGATAATGGTAAAGGTGCCGATCATCAAAACGATAGTAATCATGAATTGGGCGATAATTAAGCCGGTTCGAATGCCACTGCTTTGATAGTAGGACTTGATGCTTCCTTTTAGAATTCCTGAAGGGTTAAACCCGGATAGCAAAACGGCCGGATATACGGATGAGAGAAAGGTGCCAATCAAAGGGATTCCAGCTAACCACAACAATGTCGTATTCCAGCTTAAACCGGCAAGAAGTTGTTTTCCCGAAAAGGCTTCAAAATAGGGGAGGCAAGCAACTACCACACCTGTTGCCAGTGCTAAAGCCAGCAGGTTCAAAAGAAGAGATTCGGAAATAAACTGTGCGACCAATTGGTTTTTTCGCGCCCCGGATACCTTCCTCACGCCAATTTCCTTTGTCCGTTCCGATGATTTGGAGGTCGTGAGGTTGATATAATTCAACCAGGAGAGGACAAGGATGATGATACCGATAGCCAGCAAAAATTTCACTCGTGTAGCGTTTCCATTTGCCTCAGCTTCATATGGTTTGTCGGAGTATAAGTGAATGCTGGTCAGCGCTTCGATATTGTGTCTTTCACCATCAAGCGGAACATCCATTTTTGCTAATTTCTGACGCAGTCCATCAATATTGGCGTTTTTGTCAAGTAGGAGGTAGGTGAAAAAATTATTGTTGTTCCAATTGAGCTCTTGTGGATTAGTCACTCTCCATTTGTAAAAAGTGGAGAATGAAACCAGGAAATTGGTTTTCATGTGGGTGTTTTCAGGAATATCCTCCAGGATGCCTGTGACAGTCATCATAGTTTTCTGCCCGCTGTGATAAGCGATTATTGATTTCCCAATAGGATTGGCATCGCCGAAAATCTTTTTTGAAATATGCTGGGTCAATACTATGGAATTAGGCTCGACAAGTGCTGATTTGATATCACCACTCAATAGGGGCGTGGAGAAAATCGTCAAATAGGAGGGGTCTGCCAGGTGTCCGTTTGGCACTTCGATGATTTCATTGTCAAATTCAATGGAAGTTTTGTCAAGTCGGTAAAGCCGGAAAAAATCCAGGACTTCGGCGAATTCCTTTTTCAGAGTAGGACCGGTTAGATTGTAAGTTTGAGCATCTCCTGGTTCATATTGATCTCCTTCCAGGTAATCCATATAAACCCGGTAAATGTTTTCCGCCTTATCGTAAAACCTATCATAACTCAGCTCATAATTGACGTAGAGCATGATGATGGCAAAGGAAACCAATCCAATGGCCAATCCGGAAATATTGATCACAGAAAACAACCTGTTTTTTAACAAGCTTCGAATGGCGGTTTTAATGTAGTTTTTTAACATAGTGTTTTTGGTTTTCCGTTTTCAATATTGAACTCCTTCTGCATATTGTTGTATTCAATTAGTCAAATAGTTGTACCACAGAGTCTCACAAAGATTTTTCACAGAGGTTCACAAAGACAAATTTTTAATTTTCCCTTTGCCCTCCGCTCTCTGCCCTCTGCAATTACTCATAACGTAGCGCCTCTATCCCGACGATCGCTAACGCTCTGTCGGGATTTCGTCACTCATATCTGAGTGACTCAACAGGATTCCTCGTCGCCGCTTTCCAGCTCTGCCAGCTCACAGTTATTAGTGCAATTACTAAGGCAATTCCACCTGCTAATACATAGATCCACCAGCTCATAGCGGTTTTGTATGCAAAATTTTCCAGCCAATTATTCATTCCATACCAAGCAGATGGCACGGCGATCACAAATGCGATGACAACCCATCGAATGAAATCCTTATTCAGCAGGGTCAGGATCTCTGAAACTTTTGCTCCGTTTACTTTTCGGATTCCAATTTCTTTGATTCTTTTTCTGGCAATAAATGAAGCCAGGCCAAATAAACCCAGGCAGGCAACGACTATGCTTATTGCGGCTAATATGCCGAACATTGTTCCCAGCTTTTGATCAGTTCGGTATGACTCACTAAGTTTTTCATCGAGAAAATGATAATTAAATGGATACTCCGGGAAAAGCTCGCTGTAAACTGTTTCAATATTATTTAATGTAGTTGACAATTGCTCCGATTTGATTTTAACGGATATGATATTGGCGTGGCGCTCCGGGCTTCCAAGGGAAATGGCCAGTGGCTCAATGCCAAGATGCAAGGGTTGGTAATGAAAATCTTCTGCCACCCCAATCACCCGGCTATCCGACCACATTTGCATCGACAGTTTTTTATTTATCGGATCGTTCCATCCAATAGCTTTTACCGCCGCTTCATTCAAAATGAAATAGGAAGAACGTCCTTCTGCTTTCATTTCCGGTGAAAAGGATTGGCCATAAAGGAGATTGATGCCATAAAAATCAAGGAAGTTTTCATCTACAATGAGATGGTACAATGGCAACTCGACATCTGGGGATTTTCCAGCCCACTGTGCGCTTCCTCCCCAATTGTCTTTGTCCAATGCAGTTTGGGAGTAAGTTACTTCCAGTACATCAGGCAAGCGGCTCAATTCATTTTTCAGCGCCGGGTAATATTTTTTCTGTTCGATATTGATATCCGGTATCTGGATGTTGATGATGTTTTCTTTTTGAAAACCTAATTCCTTGTTTTTGACATAGTCCAGTTGACGATACAAAATGATCGTACAAGCGATCAATGCAATGGAAATGGCAAACTGGATGATGGCCAGGGAATTTCTTGTTTTTAGGGATTCCTTTGATGTGATTTTGTTGGATTTCAATACTTGAATGGGATGCAGACCTAAAATTCTAAAAGCGGGATACAGGCTTGTCAATATGGCGAAAAGTATAATCGTAAGGAACCACCAACTAAGATAACCTGCATTCCATACCATGTCCTGGGTTAATTGCCTTTCTACCAATTGACTAAATGGATGTAACACGAAATTAACGACCAACAGAGAACAGCCAAAAGCTACCAGGGAAATCAAAATAGCCTCGCCTAAAATCTGTAAAAAGATCTGAGGTTTACTGGCACCTGTGATTTTTCTTATACCCGTTTCTTTTGTGAAAAAGAGCAATTGTGCACTCGTCAGGTTCACATAGTTAAATCCGGCAATTACCAAAAGCAATAGTGCAATTCCTGAAAAAATGTAGATATAAAGAATGTTCCCATTGGTGCCTGCTTCCAGGTTTACATGACTGTGAAGGTGAATGTCCCGGATATTTTGCAAATGATAGGCTTCGGGCATATTTCTGCCCCGAACTTCCTTAACCGTAGCTGTGATTTTGTTTTCAAGGGGATTTGCGTCAATTCCTTCCTGCAAGGTGACATAGGTGGAAAAGTTATTGTTAAACCATTCAAATTCAGCATCACCAAAATCATATGCAGGATCGAATACTGATTGATAAGAAGCCAGAAAGTTTATGGGCAAATGCGAATTTTCGGGTACATCCTTGATGACTCCGCTGATAGTAAAAGAGATGTTGCTGATTTCGATTTGCTTTCCGACCGGATTCTCAAGAATTGGGAAATATTTTGATGCAGTTGATTCCGTAATGACCAAACTGTTAGGATTGTTTACTGCATTAGTTGAGTTTCCATGAATAAATTGGTGTGAGAAGACTTCAAAAAAATCGGGTTCAACAAAGTACAATTTCTCATCCAGGAAGTGCTGATTATCTAATACAATTTCGATTTCTTCGATGGGCAATAACCGTGTTCCATTCATTACTTCAGGACAATGACTTAGAATAGCGGGTTTTAGCAAGCCACTGGTTGCATTCCAAAGATTTGTTCCCCTCCACTCGTCTTCCAGGTCTTCCTGGATAACCCGATAGATGTTTTCAGCATTTTCATATCCTTCATCGTAGCTGAATTCATACCTTACGAAAATTGACACAAGCATAACACACGAAAATGCGATCGTAAGCCCTGTGATGTTAAGGACAGAATGCATTCGATGCTTTAGTAAATGGCGAAATGCAGATCTTATAAAGTGGGTTATCATATCAATTTATTCTTAATGTTGTTGCTTAAATCGATCTATCTGAGTCTCTGTAAAGTGAGCTAGTGTTCGCCTATACCAATCTGTTAGTCCTTTAAATGGTTTAGAACTTCCAGCTCTAGTTAGTTATACCACAGAGTAGCACTAAGATTTTTCACAGAGGTTCACAAAGACAAATTTTTAATTTTCCCTTTACCCTCTACTCTCCGCCCTTTGCTCTTCGCCCTCCGCTCTTTACTTTTCTTGCTCCTTGTCCCTTGCACCTTTCTCCTTTATTCCTACTCATACCTCAGCGCTTCAACCGGATTTCTCGTCGCTGCCTTCCAGCTTTGCCAACTGACGGTCACCAGTGCAATAATCATAGCTAACACTCCTGACAACGCGAAGATCCACCAGCTCAGTCCTGTTTTATAAGCAAAGCTCTCCAGCCATTTGCTCATCACAAACCACGCAAGCGGACTTGCGATCACAAATGCAATACCTACCCATTTTAGAAAATCTTTATTGAGTAAGGTAATTACTTCCCAGACCCTTGCTCCATTTATCTTACGAACGCCAATCTCTTTTGTGCGCTGCGTAGCAACAAAGGTAGCCAGCCCGAATAGTCCCAGGCATGAAATCAATATGGCAAGGAATGTGAGCACTCCCGACAATTGCATCAACCTCGACTCCTCTTCGTATAATTTCCTGATATTTTCATCTACAAATGAATATTGGAGGGGAACATCCGGAAACGTCGCGTTCCATTGGTTTTCTATTTTGTCAACAATCTCAGCATAAGTACCACCTTTTACTTCACATATTAGCCGACTCGGCGAAGAGGTGTAAAAACTCATTAACGGCTGTATCGGATCTTTTAAACTGCTGTAATGATAATCTTTGTGCACCCCAACAATGATGTATTCTTCTGTCTGGTCTTCATAGGTGTTAAAAAGCCTCGTTCCGATAGCTTCGGAAAGATTTATTTGAAGGTTGTTCAATAACATTTCATTGACAACAACCTGATTGCTATCGGTTCTGGAAAGGCTTCTACCGGCGATTATAGGAATACCCATGGTTTCAAAAAATGACTCAGTGACGAAGTTAACTTTTGTACCTGTTTGCTCTTCCAGTCCCTGACCGGCTAGCCGGGTACCTCTGTCGTAAAGAACATTTTCTGAAGGGTAAAATTGACTGCCTGCCATGCGCCCGACCTCTGGAAGCAGCTGTAATTGTGTGCTTATGACATCAAATTTATCACGGGTCAATTCCGTGTCCATGCTTATGGCAATTCTTTCTCCTTTATCAAATCCCAGATCTTTATTGTGGAGGAATCGAACCTGGTTACCAACAATGCTTACTCCTACGATGAGACCGATGGCGATGGTAAATTGAAAAATGACAAGCGCTTTTCTGAAAATTTCAAAGTTCTTGGCGACACCTCCAAAACGCTTCATTGCCTGAAGTGGTTTGATGGAGGCTGTATACAAGGCCGGATAAATCCCTGCGATCAATCCTGTCCCCAGTCCCAGTCCAGCAATTACAAGTACAATTTCTGGCTGGACGAGATCCTGAACCTCTATATTGCTCTGTGTCATTTCATTAAAAAAGGGAAACAAAAGCCAACAAACAGGCAATGCCACAATGACTGCTATAAAAGTAATGAGCATTGATTCCCCTAGAAATTGAGTAACGATTGAGTTTTTACTGGAGCCGATCACCTTTCTCATACCAATTTCCCGGGACCGTTTGCTTGATTGGGCAGTACTTAAATTAATGAAGTTGATACATGCGATAAGCTGAATAAAAATTGCTAATGACAATAGCAAGATCAAATATTGGAAATCAGAAGTCTTTCCAATTTGATGCTCAATTCCTTTTGAATACAAATGGATATCTTTTACTTTTTGAAGATATAGGTTCTTTTCCATACCTGTTTCTTTCAGATCGTCGCCGGCATGTGTTTGCAAAAAACCGGGAAACTTACTTTCCAGCAAAGAGGCGTCTGAATTGGAATTCAGGCGGACATAAGAAACCACAAAATTTTGACCCAACCATTGATTATTATCCCTTACGAACTGACCCAGTCCGGGCGTATTCATGCTTATGATGTAATTGGGGTTCAAATGAGATTTTCCAAAGGTTTCATCGAAGACACCGGTGACAGTGAGTGTTTGTTCATCATTGCCAGCGCCAATGGTCACCTCCTGGCCAATCGCGTTTTTATCACCAAATAGTTTTGTTGCCAGGCTTGATGAAAGCACGATGGTGTTCGGGCCTTTCAGTGCTTGTTCGGAATTGCCTTGGGTAAATCGATAAGAGAATAAATCAAATACGGTAGAATCTGCTAAATATCCACGTTCGGCAAATACACCTTGCTTGACATCTTCACTTTTTATCAATTTATCGGTGGCTCCCTTGATATAGACGATCCTGCAAGCTTGTTCCACTTCAGGAAAATCATTTTTCAACCCAAATGCAATGGGTGGGGAAGCCGTAGCTGAATTAAAATCATTATTTCCGTTTCCTCCTTTGATAAAAGTACGGATGCGGTACAGCTGATCAGCATTTTCATGGTGCGTGTCGTAGCCCAACTGGTCATTGACATACAATATGATAAATAGAAAACAGACCGTTCCTGCTGTCAATCCGGTGATATTGATGAAAGAATATGATTTATTCTTAAAAAGATTTCTCCAGGCGATTTTTAGATAGGTTTTTATCATCGTAGTATTCTTTATTCATATCTTAATGCTTCGACAGGATTCCTCGTGGCTGCCTTCCAGCTATGCCAGCTAACTGTAAACAGTGCAATCAATAGTGCCAGCACGCCAGAAAGAACAAAGATCCACCAATCGACACTGGTTCGATAAGAGAAATTCTGAAGCCAGCTGTCAATGAGAAACCAGCTGATCGGAATACCTAAAACAATGGCAATTGCGACCCACCCAAAGTATTTCTGTACAAACCTTGAATATATTTCTATTGAAAGCGCCCCGTTAACTTTTCGAATGCCTATTTCTTTTATTCGCGATGTCAGCGTAATTAATGACAAACTAAATAATCCGAAGGAAGTAATAAGAATAGCGATAACGGATGAATAGGTGATAACCCTTCCAAATCGTTCTTCTTTCTGATACCGGTTTTGCAAGTTTTCATCCAAAAAAGAGATTTGAAGGGGCAGCTCAGGTTCCACTTCAGCCCAAGTGTGTTCGATGTATGCACGGGCATCATCTAGCCGTCCACTTCGATACCTGACAAAGATATTCCAGATGCCATTGATTTTTGCATTGGTGATCACAAGCGCTTGAATTTTGCCTTTTACGGCGTCAAAGTGAAAGTCTTTGACAATTCCTGCAATGATTGTTTTGCGGCCTTCAACCAGTTCCAAATCGAGTGACTGACCAATCGGGTTCAGTAAACCGGATTCTTTTATGAAGGTTTGGTTCACAAGTACTTCTTCCTGTTCTATTCGATCTGCATCCAGGTTTTTTCCCTCAAGGATAGATAAACCCAGGGTATTGACATAATCCTTTTCGATCCTGATAAAGCGGGATTGCATTCCTTTGTTATTGGGAAGTTGAAATCCGCGTGTTTGTGATCCGGAGACAAAATCTCTGTCACTTGTAGCGATATTTTCAATGGATGAATGTTTAGCAAGCAGATTAGTCAATCGACTCCTTTGGTTATCCGAAAAGGAGTCTGCCAGCTTAATGACCATCACACCTTCCTGATCAAATCCTAATTCCTTGCTGCGCATGTATTCCAACTGTTTGAAAATCAGGATGGCAGATGTGATCAAGACAAAAGAGACGCAATATTGAAACACCATAAAGCCTCTGGAAAGTGGTGTTTTTGCCAATTTATTGGAACTGAACCTAAAAGATCCTGGAGAAATGAGCTTAATAACCGGAGCCAGACATGTCAATAAAATGATTGCCAAAAACAACCCTAAAATGAGAAGAATTGAATCTGATACAAGAAGGTTAGCTGCATTTAAATTCCAATCAAATACCTCCTGCATCAATGGGTAAATCCACATATACAAGATGAGTCCTCCGACTACTGAAATCAATGATAAGAACACTGATTCGGTAAAAAACTGGAGAATCAGGTTGTACCGGCCCGCTCCAATAACTTTTTTGATATTCAGCTCATTCACTCTTTTCACAGATTGGTTGATGCTAAGGGTAATGTGATTGACAACGGCAAGGATGAATATGACAAGAGCAATGTATTTCATCATTCCCAGTTCGCGAGTATCGGTTGATTTCAGGTAATTATGTGTGGCCTTATTGTCGAGATAGAGGGAAGGAAATGGCCGGAGTTTAAATTGCAAAGCATCATTATCGTTGGAAAGGTAGCCGTATTTTCTCCATTCAGCCATTTGTTCACCAAAGTATTTACCTACGAGCCCCTGAAGGGCGGTCTCTGTGTTTTCGATATTACTTTCATTGTTTAGCTCAAGAAATATGTTGGTATCACCCATTCCATCTGAACTGCGTGGGTAGGTTGCACTGTGATTGAAGTTAACCAGGACATCGAAGTCCATGCTACTTTGTTTAGGTAAGTCTTCGAGTATCCCCGAAATATTAAAATCTTTCTGCTCGGCGTTTGGTAGGGTTACTGTTTGTCCAATGAATTGATCGAGTCCTCCATTTTGCTTTCCAAATAGCTTTTCTGCCACGCTTTTGGTAATGACGATGCTTCCGGGATCATCCAGGACATTTTCTTTGGCGCCGGCAAGTAGCTTGAAGTCAAAAGATTCAAGGAAAGTTGAATCCACGAAAGCTAAGGAAACTTTAACTGATTTTTCGACATTTTTCGCCCATTCATGGCCAGTTCTGTATCGGGTAGAGTGGATGACTTGAGGAAGGTCTTTTCGAAAATCGTCGAAAAAGGAGTTGTCCATTAACCCCAGATCGTGGTATAGGTTTTCACTGTCCTTGTAGATATAATCCACCCTGACAATATGATTGGATTTGGAATGGAACGTGTCGAATTGGTGATGATTAATGATATTGACACCGATGATCAGACAGGCAGCTACTGTGACCGACAGAATTGCCACATCGATGGTAAATATCAGTTTGTTTGATCTGATTTGCCGAAATGCGGTTTTTAGGAAAGTTTTGATCATAATTTAGCGTTTTATATCAGTCAAATAAGGTTCAATTTTCTTTTCGCTAGCTACTCATACCTCAGCGCTTCGACTGGATTCCTTGTCGCGGCCTTCCAGCTTTGCCAGCTCACGGTCAGCAAGGCAATTCCCAAAGCTAAAACTCCAGCCAACACAAAAATCCACCAACTTAATTCGGTTTTATAGGCGAAGTTTTCCAGCCATTTGTTCATGAAGTACCATGCAACAGGCGTGGCAATAGCAAAGGCTAACATTACCCACTTCACAAAATCTTTGTTTAGCATGGTTATCACTTCCCATACTTTGGCGCCGTTTACCTTTCGGATGCCTATTTCTTTTACTTTTTTGTTCGTTGTATTCTCCACTAATCCTATCAATCCAAGACAGGATATGATGATGGCTATCGCGGTAAATAGTTTGATAGCATTTGCCTGACTTTCTTCTTTTTGATAGAAGTTTTGTATCCAATCGTCATAAAATTGATATTGTACAGGAGTGCCAGGTTCTACTTCGTTGAAGGTCTTGCGAATAAATTCAAGGTTTTGTGAGATGTTCCCGCTTATCCTGATGTTTAAGGAACTGGGAATACCAGGACCCAAACTGCTTAAATTTGATAATTGCAAATGCCCGATCTCACTGTGCAAATTCAGATGATGAAAATCCTTAACAACTCCAATTACGGCACTTCCAAAAACCTTTTTTCCTACAATATCATTCCATTCAAGAAAGTTGTGTAAATGCTCATTGATGAGGCAAACATTTGAATCGGATGATGAGATATTGCGGCCTTCCAGCAAAGTAAGGTCAAACGCCTTGACAAAATCTTCATCAATGCCAATTACTTGCATATCTACCACAGTTTTATCTCCGCTATCTTTAAAATTACCCTCGGAAACTCCAAGGATTTCCATGGGAGTTCCGAGCGAGGCTGACGCCGAAACAATAGAGGGGTTCGCGATTAATTTATTCTTTAATACCTTCCATTTTTTTTGTGAATTTCCATTGAGGTGAAGCTTGATCAATAATTCCTTGTCAAATCCCAGGTTTTTGTTTTTGACATACTTTAGTTGTTGATTGATGAATAACAATGAGGTGACTAATATGATTGTAAAGATAAATTGGATGGTAATTATACCTGTTCGATTGTTTCCGCTTTTCAGTATTTTTTGATGGTTGATTATCTGAATAGGCGAAATTCCGGAGACAATCAGCGCCGGGTAAAATCCCGATACCATCCCTATGATCAGGAAGATTACCATTATGGTCAGTAGAGTTTGTGGTTGTAGGATCAATTCCATGATCTCAACCCTTTTTCCAAGAATTTCAGAAAACAGAGGAGCAATCAATGTAGCGATGAAAATTGCAAGGATCAGGGCAAATAAGCAAAGGAACAAGGATTCGATAATAAATTGCTTAAAGATATTCATTCTTCCTGCTCCGGTGGCCTTCTTAATTCCAATCTCGTTCAGTCGCTCGTATCCACTTGAAATGGTGAGGTTCACGTAATTAAAAATCGTCATAAAGAGGATAATCACTGCAATGCATGAGAGCAGATAAATCATATCTGCATTGGCATGAATTAAATCGTCATCTGTGCGATTATCAAAATAAACCTTGCTAAATGGCTGGAGGGAAAGTTTTTGATTTTTAAATGCCTGCCAATGATCCAGCATTCCTGAAATATTATCATTAACCGTCTCAATGTCGACTTTATCATTTAATAAGACAAATGCCTTGAGCATATTATGGCGTTCTTCATTATGGACCAATTCTGACTTAGAAAAAGTCATTTCAACACTCGTTAAGGCATCAAATACAAAGGAAGAGTTTTGTGGTGGATCAGTGACAACTCCTACAATGTTTAACATTTCATTGTTGACCTCCAACATTTCTCCAACAGGGTTTATGGCACCAAATAGCTGTTCGCTGAATTGTTTGGTTAGGATAATATTATCTTTCACCAAAAGAGTAGGGTTTGCAGATTGATGAACAAATTCAAATGAAAAAATATCCAAAAAGTTGTCATTTGTGGCCATGAATCTTGCCATTGCCTTGTTGTCTTCAAATTCATAAAGTGCTTCTCCAATGGAATAAACGCACATTTTTTCTACTCCCGGCACCTTTTCTTTTACATCAGTCAACAAAGTTTCCGGAACGCTTGCTACATTCTCCCCACGCTTTACTCGATATATGTCCTTGGCATTGGGGAAACTTTTATTTACACTTTTTTCACCAATAATGAATAAGCTAAGAATGATGATAACGGCCATGCTGATTGCATATCCACCTATAGTGATAGTCGAGATGACATTATTTCTTTTGAGTGACCGTATAAATAGTTTCAATGTATTCCACATAATAGTAGAGGAGTTTTAAAAAGTATACTTCCATTCATTTTTTTCAATTGATATAGATGAATATTTCAGTTGTTAGCTTTTCTAACCATACTTTTTCATTTAATTACTGTTTAAGACTATTCATACCTCAGCGCTTCGACTGGATTCCTCGTCGCTGCTTTCCAGCTCTGCCAGCTTACTGTTAGTAGTGCAATAATCACAGCCATCATGCCGGCCAATGCAAATATCCACCAGCTTATTTCTGTTTTGTAAGCGAAGTTTTCCAACCATTCGCTAATGCCATACCATGCGATAGGTGTTGCTATGACAAAAGCTATACCTACCCATTTCAGGAAATCCCTGTTAAGCAGGGTCATCACTTCCCAAACTCTTGCTCCGTTGACCTTTCGAACACCGATTTCTTTGACTCTTCTTTGGATTAGGAATAATGACAAGCCAATCAGCCCAAGAATTGCTATGGAAATTGCAATGACCATGAAATAGCTCAAAATCGATTTTACGCTTTCTTCAGAGCGGTACAGCTCAGCGAAGCGGTCGTCAACATATTCGTAGAAAAAGGAATAGTTGGGAAGATTGTATTTCTGCCATGTTTCCTCTATTAAAGCCAAAGTTTCCTGCCTGTCATGCGAGGTTACGCGGATGGAGATGCGGTTAAAGGAAGTTGGGTCATGAACGATCAAAATCGGACTGATGGGATAATATAGCGATTCGTAATGAAAATCTTTTATTACGCCAATCACCGTTCCTTCTTCTCCTCCATATCGTATTGCCTGGCCAATGGCTTCTTCAGATGATTTCCAGCCGATTTGCCTCACTGCAGCTTCGTTAAGTATGAAGCTGCCGTATCCGGGATTTTTCCCATCAAAGTTTCGGCCTTCACTTAATGGAATCTTATAGGTTGCTAAAAAATCTTCGTCAACTCTCACATTGGCAAGCCGGAAATCCAGCGGATTGGCTTCCCCACCTGAAACTAATTCAGCGCCGTCGCTATCCAACAGTCCATCGGAAGGTATTCTTTTGGATGCTGAAACGTTTAAAATATTCGGATTTGAGAGCAATTGCTGCTTAAATACATCTAATTTTTCGATCAGCTGCGGAGTAGTGGGGATAGTGATAATATTTTCCTTGTCCAGTCCCAATTCTTTGTGATGGACGTAATTGAGTTGCTTGTAAACAAATAAAAACGAAGTAATTAGCGCGATGGAAACAAAGAACTGGAATACGACCAGACCGGTCCGGAAAGATGCTTTCCCAATGGCAATTTTATCACTGATTTTAGTTGAAACAGGTTTGAATGAAGAAAGAACAATTGCCGGATAAATGACCGATATGGCGCCTGTTAATAGCGCAATAAGTACAAAACTTCCAATTAATAGAATATTATCGCCAGGATTGAATCGAATGGAATATCCTAATATCTCGCTGAACTTAGCAATAACCATCCATACGATCAGCATAGCTAAGATCAATGCAGTAAAACAAAATAAAATTGATTCTGCCAATAACTGTAAAGAGAGCTTCTTTTGGGAAGCTCCCATGATCTTTTTCATTTTAATCTCTTCCAATCGCCTGGTATACATTGCGACATTCAGATTCATGTAATTGATGCTGCCAATGATCAATATCAATAAGGATATAGAAGCAAGAATGTATACATAGGATTCATTGCTGTACCAGTTAAAATGAATATCTGTGAGACTTTCCAGCCTGATTTTTGTCCAGTCGGTTCCATTTTCCAGGTATTCATCGATCATGTTGTCGAGCTGGGAATTAATATCTGCAGGTAAGTGGGGGATAAGCGCAAAGGTTTCATAGTTATTGCTTCCCCACCTCTGGAATTCTTCTTCCCCGACAAATGACCGGAAGGTGGTAAAAGAGATCAAAAATTCCGGATGGAAATGACTGTTTTGGTCCCATTGTTTAAATACACCTGAAATTTTCAGATCGTGGGATTCCCCCTGATCATCAGTGAATTCAATGGTTTCGCCAATGGCATCCAGCTTGTTAAAGTACTGCATTGCCTGGTTGTCAGAGATGATCATGGTCATTGGCTCTTTCAGCAATGATTCATCGGCAGGTAATCCTTCAAAAGAGAAGATTTTAAGTATTTCCGGCTCAGCAAAACAGACATCATCTTCCAGGGAGACAGCTTCATCTTTCGTGAATGACATTCCATTGTGGAACACTCTCGCAATATGCTCAACTTCCTTCAACTCCTTCTCCAGCATGGGAGTGACCGGAGGAGCGACGTAGGGTAGGTGGAGGTTTTCTTTTCCATCCGGATCATAGAAATACCGATGAACCCGGTAGATATCTTCTTTGTTCGGATGAAATGTATCATAACTTAACTCATTCCGGATCCAGATAGCGATCATCATGATACACGCAAATCCCAGAACCAAACCGGATAGGTTGATCAATGTAAAAAGAGGATTTCGCTTGATGTTTCTCAATACAGCACTGAAAAAACGTCTCATTTTGTAGTTATTGAATTATTGTGTTGGTAAGTTATTTGGGTGGTTGCGAGTTGCAGGTTGCCAGTTACGAGTTGTTAAACTGGTAACTGGTAACTCGTAACCGGCAACTGGCAACCCTCTGCTACAAGTCGATCGCATCTGGATCCATTACTTCTTCCAGCTTTTTCTTTTCCTCTTCCGTAATGATCTTTCCATCAAACAGGTTCACAACTCTGTGTGCAAAACCTGCATCTCGATCCGAGTGTGTAACCATGATGATGGTTGTTCCTTCCTTGTTGAGCTCTGTCAGAAGCTTCATTACTTCCAACCCATGCCTTGAATCGAGGTTTCCGGTCGGTTCATCCGCCAGGATCAGTTTTGGATTGGCGACGACTGCCCGACAAAGGGCAACACGTTGTTGCTGACCACCCGATAGCTGCTGTGGAAAGTGCTTTTTTCGGTGCCCGATCTTCATTCGTTCGAGTACTTCTTCCACCATTCGTTTTCTTTCAGAGGCCTTTAATTTCAGGTAGATAAGTGGCAGTTCGACGTTTTCATAGACATTGAGCTCATCAATCAGGTTGAAGCTCTGGAAAACGAAACCAATGTTTCCTTTTCTTAAAGATGTTCGCTGTCTTTCCCTGAATTTTGAGACTTCTTTGCTGTCAAAAAAATATGACCCACCACTTGGGTTGTCCAGCAATCCAATGATATTAAGTAAGGTAGATTTTCCGCATCCCGAGGGTCCCATAATGGCGACAAACTCACCTTTTTTCACATGAAAGCTAACCTGGTTTAAAGCTGTCGTCTCCACCTCTTCGGTGCGGAATACTTTCGATAATTCTTCTGTTCGTATCATACTAATTTAGCATAGGGCAGAGAGCAGAGAGCAAAGAGAGCTTACTGATTCTGCATTTGTTCTAATATTTATTTTTTAAAATTGATTTTCTGAAATTTGAGATCTTTCTACTTAGTGCATCTAATTGAGACAGGTAGTTGTTCAATATTTCATCGTTAATATATGTTCTTCTGTTGATCACAATTAAAATGTTTACCACTTCAAAAACGGATCGTCTGGCGATATTGAGAAAGTTAGCAAAGTCCTTATTTGAGTAAGAGCCTGATCCCTCGGCTATGTTGTTAGAAATACTCAAGGAAGCTCCCCTTAATTGTTCCACCCATCGGAATTTTTTTGATTCCTCCAGGTTGTCAGCGATATCATAAAGCTCGTTGCTTATCATTATTGAATCTTTCCAAATGTCTAAATCCATGAATCTAAAGTGTATCATCTGCATATTGCTTTTAGGGCTTACTTTTTGTTTAAACCATCAATATACAGTTGTTATATTATTTCATTTCAATAATCTAATCTCCTATTCACAATACCATCATACTCCCTGCTCTCAGTCCTTGCCATATTCTCCCAGCTTATTCATCCGACCAGCTCACACCCGCCATCACACCGGCCAGTGGTTGGATGAAGAAACCTTTGGCTCTTAGCCCTCTGCCCTCAGCTCTTTGCCCCCCTGCTTCAGTTGCTTCCTTCGAACTTATTCATCCGACCACTTCCCCCTCGTCATGCACACATCCAGTGGTTGGATGAAGAAACCCTTAGGCATTAGCTCTTTGCTCCCTGCTCTCTGCCTCTGCTACTTCTGCTACTTCAGTACCAACTTATCATTCTCCCCAAATGTATCGTAGCTTGAAGTGACGACTTTTTCGCCGGGCTCAAGACCTTCGAGTACTTCGTAATACTGCGGGTTTTGCTTTCCAATCTTAATGTTTCTTTTTACCGCTTCTTTACCGTCCAGCGTAATCACGTAAACCCATTGTCCACCTGTCGACTGGAAGAAGCCACCACGTGGGATGAGCACCGCTTCCTGGGTTTCACCAAGCTGCAAACCAATGTGATAGCTTTGTCCCGCACGAATGTTGTTGGGAAGCTCACCGGAAAAGTTCAAATCAACTTCAAACCGTCCGTCCCTTACTTCGGGATAAACCTTTCTGACTGTCAGACCAAATACTTCGTTTTGCCTCTCAAAGGTGGCGTTCAGCCCTTGCCGAATCCGATCAATGTAATGCTCGTCAATTTCTGCATTGATCTTATAGGATGTCAGCACATTAATCTGACCAACACGCTGGCCAATGGCAATGTTTTCTCCCAATTCGGCATTCAGCAACCCTAACTGTCCGTCAACAGGTGTTTTGATATTCAGGTTCTCCTGTCTCTGGTAGATCAGCTCAAGATTTCGCTGCATGCTATTCAGGTTCTGGCTGATCTTTTCTACCTGGTTTTTACGGAAAACGGAATCCTGGTAATAGCGTTCCCGACTCAGCTTTTTGAGCTTGACAGCCATCTCAAAATCTTCTTTTGAGCGCATATATTCTTCCCTGGAAATTAACTCATCTTTATAAAGTTCTTCATTCTGTTGATAAGCCCTTTCTTTTTGGATCAGGTCAAAGTCCAGGTTGATCAATTCCCTTTGAAGCAGGAGCTTTTGTTGCTCCATGTTGATCTGTGTCTCTCTCAGAAAGTTGGATTTTTCGGCCAATTGGGCTTCACTATTCAGAATGCTGAGGTTCAGGTTGGTATTGGTAAGCTTAAGGATAACATCACCTTTGTTCACCATGCTGCCTTCTTCAATTAACCTTTCTTCGACAACGCCGCCTTCTACTGCATCGAGATAAACAATGGAGATCGGTTCAACGTATCCGATGATCCGGATATAGTCCTGGAACTGGTCTCGTTTTACTTCTTCAATGGTGATTTTGTCGCTTTCAACCCGGTAAACACTTGACGGATCGCGAAACACCAGGCCTGCGATGACAGCGATGACAAATACAGCACCGATGATGTATTTCCAGTGTTTGGGTTTTATTAACCGTTTATCTTCTATTTTTCTATCCATTTTTTAATCTAATAAAGTTCCTGTCAGGTAAAAGTTTACCGTTCGTTCTTTTAAAAATGTTTGTAAACTCGTTCTCAATATTTCAGCTTGTGCGATAGCGGAATTATTTCGTGCTTCATAATATTCCATCACACTTATCAAACCCTTTTCCCTTCTCCTGGTGGCTGCTTCCAGTGCAGTTTCTTCACTTTGTTCTCTTTTCACAGCAGAAAGGTATTCCGAAATGGCTGCATGCCATTCTAACTGCACCTGGTAGATTTCGTATTCCAGGTTTTGAAGTCCTGTTTTGTAATTATTCACCGCTTGCTCACGGGCAATTTTCGTGACCTGGATTTGGTTCCTTCGACTGAAAGCATCAAATAATGGAATCGCCAGACCTAAACCATAGTTCAGACTTTGATTGTTTTTGAACTGGTCATTAAATGAGATGACATCGCCATTTTGCTCCACAAACGTGTCCGAATATCGGGTGCTATAATTGGCATAAAGGTCAAGAGAAGGGTAGAGGGTCGCCTGCGCCATCTTTACCTGCTTTTCAGCGGCATTCAGTCGATTGGTCAAAGACTTCATCCTGGGCAGGTTTGCTTTGGCCTGGTCAAACATGCTGTCCAGCGTAATATTCGGATCGACACCCTCAAACAGCCGAAGTTCTTCCGTTACCAATGAGGAGTCGATCGGATAATTCATCAATCGTTTCAATTCCAGTAATGATAGGTTGGCCCTGTTTTGCTGTTGGATCAATAAGAACTCATCATTAGCCAATCTCGCTTCAACTTCATATTTTTCACTTCCTGCGGCCCTGCCGAGCTCAATAAATTTAGTAATTCGATCTAATTCGCGTTCGGACAATTCTTTTTGCTCGCCAATGATTTCTATCAACCCCTTGTCAACCTGGTAATTAATATAAGCTTCCAGCACATCATAGTTTAGTTGATTTTTGCGAGCTTCGTATGCTTCCTCTTCTGCGGAAAGGTTGTATTTTTCGAATGAGATCCTGTTTTGCTTCCGGAAACCGTTGAACAGGTTCATTGAACCGGAGATCTCATAAGAATTGTTGAAAAATTCACTTTCTACATAAGTGTTGGTATTAGGATCAACTGATCTTCCCTGGTTGATGCCATATCCCACAAAACCACTGATATTTGGAAGCAGATCATTTTTGGCGTCTTTTGCAAAGACACGTTGCTGTTCTACCTGTAATTGTGAATTGTTAAGTTCAATGTTGTGTTCCTGGGCGTATTTTGCACATTCCTGATAGGTCCATTGCTTCTGACACATTCCCTGGAAAACCAAGGCTAAAAATAGAAATGCTGTTAAGAGTATTTTCATATGCCAGACATGTGCCAAATGAAATACCAAAAAATTAATGCATTGATAAACAGTGATTTATAAATCCTAAAATTCTTTTTGTGTTAAAAATAGATACAGTGTTGTGTAAAAAAAATTGACAAAATATTTTCGGGTTGAATTCTTCCTTAAATTTGAAAAAAGGACAGAGCCATGAAGAACGGCAAGATATTGATCGTAGATGACAACGAAGGTGCACTAAGCGCTTTGCGAATGCTGTTGGATACGGAATTTTCGAAAGTTATCACCTTATCCAATCCCAATGGTATACAATCTGCATTTCGACAGCATGACATTGATGTGGTGCTGCTGGATATGAATTTTTCAGCTGGCGTTAATACAGGAAATGAAGGATTTTATTGGCTCGGTGAAATAAAAAAGATCTCTCCCGATACTGAAGTGGTTATGCTGACTGCTTATGGAGATGTAGAATTGGCCGTCAAGTCTGTCAAAAAGGGAGCCGCTGATTTTATCATGAAACCCTGGGAAAATGAAAAACTCCTTGCCACTCTTCGATCCACTTTGAAGCTCAGCCTTTCCAACAAAGAAGTACAGGAATTAAAAGCGAGGGAAAATACTCTTAAAAGAGAGATCAACCGGGATAGCAAAATGCTGGTCGGATCTTCTCCGCAGATGGTTCGAGTCATGCAAATGGTAGAAAAAGTGGCCGGTACGGATGCGAATGTTTTGATAACAGGCGAAAACGGAACCGGCAAAGAGCTGATCGCACGTGAGATCCATATCCGTTCGGAGCGAAGGAATGAATTGCTTGTGACTGTGGACATGGGAGCCATTCCAGCTACACTTTTTGAAAGCGAGCTGTTTGGATTTAAGAAAGGAGCCTTTACGGACGCCAAGGAAGACCGTGTCGGTAAATTTCAACTGGCTGATAAAGGGACTTTATTTTTGGATGAGATCGGAAACCTTCCGTTTACATTGCAATCCAAATTGTTGGTTATTTTGCAAAACAGGGCTGTTACACCGGTGGGTTCTTCCAAGCAGATTCCGGTAGATATCCGGTTGATCAGTGCGACCAACAGCTCAATTGAAAAGGAGGTTGGTGAGCAGCGATTCCGGGAAGATCTGTTGTATCGTTTGAATACTATAAAAATTGAATTGCCGCCTTTGAGGGAGAGAGGAGAAGACATTGAATTGCTGGCTTCCCATTTCCTGGGAGTTTACCAGAAGAAATACAAAAAATCAGGATTGAGATTGAGCAGTCAATCCATTAAAAAACTACAAAAACACCATTGGCCGGGAAACATCCGCGAATTGCAGCATGCGATGGAAAAAGCGGTGATCCTTGCAGAAGATGAAGTCCTGAAACCGGACGACTTTTCCTGGAGAAATTCCGAAAGTCTGGTGAAAAATGACTTTCAAACCCTGGAAGACATGGAAAGAGCCATGATTGAAGAAGCATTGGATAAGTACAATGGCAATTTCACACAGGTTTCAGATAAGCTGGGTATTACTCGTCAGACACTTTATAATAAGGTGAAGAGGTATGGTTTATAAGAATTTTAACATCGCCCTTTTTACTCGTGTGTTTTTTCTGATTTCATTTACTGTCGGAGCAACTTTTCTTTTTATTTCCGCAGAATGGACACTTTTTGCTCTATGCATGTTATTTCTTACCCTCACCATTTATAATATTATCGACTATTTTAATTCTGTGAATCGGAAGCTTGCTTTTCTTTTTGACTCCATCCGCAACGAAGACAGCACACTTCATTTTCCGGAAAGGGTCAGGGCTAAGACTACTAAAAAGCTGCATCAGAGCCTTAATCATTTGAATGAAGTCATCTCTAAGATCAAGATTCGTAACGAGCATAAAGAGCGATTTTTCCTGGAGTTTATGCGACACTCCACAACAGGATTAATGGCGGTGGATGAAAAAGGATATGTTGAAATAGTCAATGATGCGGCTTTGAAACTATTCAATACGGGGATTCTGGTACATTTAAAACGACTGAAGCAAGTCAATAAGGAACTTTATGAAGTCATTAAATCGCTTAAACCTAATCAATCCAAGACGCTTAAGCTTTCTGTAAAGGATGAATTGCACATTGTTTTGATCAAAATGGTCAAGCTGAAATTTGGCGAGATGAATTTTAATATTTATTCCCTGAGTGATATTAAAACGGAGCTGGAGGAAAAAGAGATGGAGACCTGGCAAAAGCTGATCAGGATCCTTACCCATGAGATCATGAATTCCATCGCTCCTATTTCATCTATCAGCGATACCATGATGAAGTATTTTCACAACGGGAAAAAGCTTTCTGTCAAGGAAATGGATAATATCGAACATGGTCTGGATGTTATTAACGACCGGAGTAAAGGGCTGATCCATTTTGTCGATAGCTATCGTACCTTGACAAAGATCCCCAAACCTGTTTTTAAACTGATCGATGTGAATACCTGGTTGGATTCCATACTGTTACTGTTCCAGGATCGTGCGGAAAATGATCAAATTGAAATAGAAGTTAAAAACGAGTACAAGCGGGAAACTTTTCTGGGCGATCAAAAACTGTTGACACAAGTTGTGTTGAATCTACTGAACAATGCCGCCGATGCAATCCGGGAAGTAGAAAACAAAAAGATCATCATACATATTACGACGACAGAATCTGGCAATATTAGTTTGAAATTCATTGATAATGGCCCTGGTATTTCCCCTGAAAATCTCGACCAGGTGTTTATTCCATTCTTCACCACCAAGGAAAACGGCTCCGGCATCGGTCTCAGCCTCTCACGCCAGATCGTCAACCTCCATAAGGGGCAGCTATTGGTCCATTCTCAACCCGGAAAGGAAACGGTGTTTGAAATGAGGGTGTAGGTGCGGAGGGCAAAGAGCGGAGGGCAGAGGACAAAAGGTGAAAGGAGGAAGGAGCAAGTTGAAAGCTGAAAGGTGAAAGGTTAAAGGGAAAAAGTAAAAGTTGGCAATTGGCAGTAGGCAGTGGTTCTGTTCAATTAGGCAGTTGGTCAAATTCCTCTACTAGTAACAAGAAACCAGAAACCAACAACTAATTCAACCATTCAACTCAATTGCTTAATAACTAAATAACCAAATCACCCAATCACCCAATCAAAAGCTCTTTATCTTTTTTGGATATTCTGAAGGAGATACACCAAAATGGGATTTGAAACTTTTTGTAAAATAACTCTGATCATTGAAGCCAGATTCGTAAGCCACCTCGGTAACATTACCGAAATTTTGCTGGATCAATTGTGCGGCATATTTTAATCGATATGTGCGGATGAATTCTGTTGTCGACTGACCTGTTAGGGCTTTTAATTTTACATGAAGCATTGCCCTGCTTATGCCCAACTCTTTTAAAAACATTGATGTGTCAAAGCTGGGATCAGATTTTTTCTTTTCAAGGATATCGAGTGCTTTTGTCAGGAATTTTTCATCCGGAGAGCTTACTTTTAATTTCCTGGGAATAATGATAAGTGACTCTTTGTAATGCTTCCAGATTTTTTCTTTTTGCCGAATTAAATTATCGATACGCAGTCTTAATTCCTTCTCGTTAAAGGGCTTGGTCAGATAAGCATCTGCTCCTGATTCCAATCCTTCTAATTTGTCTTCTTCCCCGGCCTTAGCTGTTAATAAAATAATGGGTATGTGACTGGTTTGGATATCGTTTTTCAGGGTGTTGCACAGTTGATAGCCATTCTTTTCCGTCATCATAATGTCGCTGATAATGATATCAGGCAGGAGTTTTGTTGCTGTAACGATACCATCTTGTCCATTATTTGCGACTTTGATAGAATAATCCTTTTGTAAACAGGCTTTCAAATAATGGACAACGTCGTTATTATCTTCGACAACGAGCGCTGTAGGTTTTCCCTTACCTTCTTCACTTCCTAAATCGAATTTTTCTACATCTTCCCTATTGTCTGTAGCTATGGATAATTGAATCTCCTCTTTCTCGTCAATAGTGGTCAGATTTTCGGCTAGTGTTGCCTCTTTTGTTATTGGTAAGACTATAGTAAATTCAGAACCTTTATTTACATCACTTTGAACAGTAATCCTGCCATTCATTAATTTTACCAGTTCCTGGGTGATTGCCAACCCGATCCCGGTCCCTTCGCTTTTTCGGGTTGTTGTATCATCTCCCTGGTAAAAACGGTCGAAAATATGAAGTTGCTGCTCTGGACTGATCCCGATCCCGGTATCTTTTATTTTGATCATCAGGGCTGGGTGATGATTCAACTCTGTCAATTCCGTGAATAGGTAAATATTCCCTTTTTCCGGGGTGAATTTTATAGCATTAAAAAGAAGGTTGGAAACAATTTTTGTAATCTTGTCGGCATCATAATCCATTGTCAGTTGATCCATGTCATTCAAAAAATGAATGGATATTTTTTTATGCTCCGACAGCGAATGAAAAGACTCGACGATATATCTCAGGAATGAGATGATATCATTTTGTTTCAAATCAAGCATTAGCATGCCTGCTTCCAATTTGGAAAGGTCCAGCATTTGATTGACTAATTGAAGCAAGTTATTTGCATTGCGCTTGATCATCATTATGCCACTTTCTAACCATTCTTTAGGATGTTCTCTTATTTGTTCGGTCATGCCTAAAATCACAGTGAGAGGTGTCCTGAACTCATGCGTGATGTTGGTGTAAAATCGGGATTTAAAAGTGTCCAACTCTGTTAAGCGATCTTTTTCCGTAGCTTCCAGCTCCTTATTGAGCTGTAATCGGTAAAATGTAAAAAACAGAGCAAGTACAAATAAGCCATAAAGCAAATATGCCCACCATGTTTGCCACCATGGAGGATGGATAATAAAATTTAATGAAACAGGCGTTTCATTCCATATTCCATCACTATTTGAACCTTTTGCTAAAAATTTATATTTCCCGGGAGCCAAATTACTGAATGTGACAAACCTGCGGTTACCTATATTGGTCCAAACCTGACCAGGATAATCAATTTTGTAAGAATATTGATTTTTAAGGGGAGATGTAAAATCCAATGAAGCAAAAGATAATGTGATGGTATTCTGATTGTGTTTTAATATCAGGTCTTTGTCAGCATGTAAATTAGTTAGTTTTTCAATTCCATTTACCTCTATGTCTGTAATAACTATCGGTGGAATGAATTTGTTGGAGAGTGTCTGAAGGCTTGATGGGTCAAACCATAGCAATCCTCTCGTACTGCCAAAAAACAATTCTCCTTTGGAATTTTTATAATAAGCTCCTGAATTAAATTCGTTTGAAGGAAGCCCGTCGGATGAAGAAAAATTTTTAAATAATCTTTTTTGATGGTCAAACCGGGAAATCCCATTGTTTGTGCTCAACCAAAAATACGTATCGTTCTCCTTTAAAACACCATAAATGACATGGTCAGGTAGTCCATCTTTTTCAGTAAAATATTCAAACTCCCGGGTAGTTTTGTCAAAAATATTTAATCCATTATCCGTCCCGATAATCAACCTGTTGGAATCCAGATTTTCAATACAATAAACACGGTTTGAACTGAGGCTTTTTTTATTCTTGGGAATATGCTTATATGATGTGAATTTATCTGAAGCGGGGTGGTATTGATTTAATCCTCCCACAGTTCCAATCCAAAGTGTGCCTTGCTCATCTTCAAAGAAATTCCAGATATCGTTATGACTTAGACTATTGGTGTCACCAGGTGAGTGTATGTAATTTGTAAACTTAATAACATCAAAATTTTTATTATACCTGAATTTAATAACTCCATTACCATCTGTCCCAACCCAAATATTCTTATACTGATCCTTGTAAGTTGTCAATACTCTTTGGCAAACTTTAAATGACGCATTGTCTTCCTTAATCAGCGACAAATATTGGTTCTGAACCTGATCGAATACAATTAGTCCACCGCCGTACGTCCCTAACAAAAGCTTATCATTATCTAGTTCTGTTATGGACATAATGGTGTTGAAATTAAAACTTGCTTTGTCAATTTCGTTCCAAAAATGTTCGAAGGACTTTTTATGCTTATTAAATTTGATAAGTCCGGCATCGCTACCTATCCATAGCGCACCTTTGTCATCATCGTATACGGACATGATTATTTCATTTTCCAGGCTATTGGGCAACCCTTCGATTTTTTGAAAATAATTGAAGAGATCAGAACTTCGATTAAACTGGTTTACACCATCTGCTGTAGTACCAATCCACACTATCCCGGATCTGTCTTCATATATCGTTCGCACAAAGTTATTGGAAAGGCTTTTCTGATTTGAAGGTGAAAAGACATGCCTGGTGAAAGCTAACGAATCAAAGTTTTTATAATCATCGAGTTTTTTTTCAGAAATATTCAAACCTCCTTTTGTTCCTACCCAGAGATATCCAAGCTGGTCTTCTGTTAATGAATAAATATTATTGCAAATAAGGCCTCTCGAACCAAAACTCTCGAAGTCAACTCTGGTAACTGTTCGTAATTTGTTCTGAAAAATAAATATTCCCGAATTATCGGTGGCTATCCATAAATTTTGATTTTTATCATTATAAAAAGAATTGACAATACAATTACGAAGCTGATCGCCGTATTGAGTATAATCAAATTCCGAAAATTTTTCTTTTCCCGGATCAAAGCAAATCATGCCCTTTCCTGAAGTTGCGAGTAATAATTTGTTCTGATAGAAAATAATATCGTTGATGCCATTTTTAATGGGGAGTTCATTAATAATGAGCGGGTAGGTTGTGATAGAAAAAGAGTCTCCACCTTGTGGTATTAATCTGTAAAGGGTTCCATTTCGGGTACCAATCCAGAGGGTGCTATCCATGCTTTCAGCTATTGCGTGAATGAATAATGGCGCTCCTGACTTGAGTGGGATTTCCTTAAATGTATCGGATTGATCATTGAATAGATTTAATCCGCCACCTTCTGTTCCTATCCACAGCCGGTTTTTGGAATCGACGAAGAGCTTTGCTAAACGGTTATTTGATAGGCTGCTATCATTGTCTATTTGGTTTTTAAATACTTTGAATTCATACCCGTCAAATCTGTTTAGTCCGCTGGCTGTGGCAAACCAAATATACCCCTCTTTATCCTGAGCGATGGAGTGAACAGAACTCTGCGATAATCCATCTTCTATGGTGAGCCTTCTGAACTTAAGCGAATTATCCTGGCCGATGCAGATAGTGCTTATTATAAAAAGAATGAGCAGCAATAGTATCAGGTTTCTTATTGAGTATTCGGAATTGCACCAGCGAATAATGGAGGTTATGGTTGGTAGGGGTAAGCAAAATTTTAATCCTGGTTTATTTGAAACCATATTTAAAAAATTGAATGTATTAATAATTATATCAATAAAACTCCATGGAATTGTCCCTCAATCCTGATCTGAGTTAATTAAAAATAAGGAAAAAACGATCCAAAAGCTACCTCCCCAAATTAATAGTTCACCTAATCTTAAAAGTAGTCAAATGAAATTAGTTTACTTTTTCTCTGGATTCATTGAGTTGATAAATGTAAACCTCCTAACATTTTGATCCTGCTAAAATCAATGTGACAAGGTTCAGCAAAATTGAACCGGATTTTTCCTCATCAAACTTAAATAACTAAAATATGAAGTATTTTTATGGATGTTGTTAGTTTGTTAAAACCAAGATCATCTCCATGAAATATCTTGCAATCCTGCATCCAGTGGAAATCATGAACAATAATGGTGAGAATGACATCACTGATACTATTCAAAATCTTCCCATCTATCCATTCTGTTTCTAACAGGGTAAAAACCACAAATAAATTACCATTACTTAAAGTTTCATATATGTTGTATTGTTTTAAAATTGTGTCTTATTGTCTATTAAATGCTATTTCATTGGATTCGTTTTTCTTTCGGTTTTCCCTTTTGATACTTTGATAATTAATGTAGGACTGCCAATAACGATCTAACGTTTTCTTGACAGAATGATGACTCGGATCTTCCTTAAAATGTCCTCTCTCCTGATTTGTGTCATCATATGTTTTATTAAAATATTCAATATAGCTGGCCAGGTTCGGAACCTGGTACAATACATGCCCAAACTCATGGGCCATAAGCTCTAATATTTTTCTTTGACTGTTTCGTTCAATTATTAAGCTTACTGATCGGTGTCCATAGTCGGAATGATAGGTGTGAATGTTATCATTACATTGATCTAAATTTGTCACTGCAACTATTCCTTCCTCCTGAAAACTATTTTCTTCAATAATCATCACGTAGACATCAGTAATATTTCCATTTTTGTCCTGAATTGAATCGATACTGTTGTAGATTATAGGGGAGATTGTTTTAAAACTTGCGAGATAGTTTTGTGTGAGGATGTACATTTTAACATACTTGTCGTGCTTTTTTTGTACCCATCTTGACCAATAGCGTATCGTTCTCAGGTTTTGCTGCTGGTCAAGTTTAAGGTAAACTTGCTCCAGGCTATCGAAGTATTCTAAATTTTCAACTGCTAATTTTATTTTGCACTCATACCCATTCTTAATTTCAGAATAAGCGGTCAGATTCAATGTAATAGCAAGAATTGTCAAAATTATTCTGCAATGAGGTTTCATAATATTCCATTTTAAAGGTGTCTGATTTATTTTCATGCACACAGGTGCAAACAGTAATCAGGTGGGCCCACCCTTATACTGGAATAATTGAATGTTTAACAGTAAAACTTTCAACTTCCTTATTGTAATCGCTAATCAACAATTTTTTAGTGGATGTTAAATGTTGTATCGTTTGAAGATGTATGGCAAATGTTTTTAGCGGATGAATCAATGTTTTAAAAAGATGGAGATATGTTTACATGAAAGTTAGAAGACCGAAGCCTGTAGTCGGAAATTTGCAGAGGGCAGAGAGCGGAGGGCGGAGAGTAAATGGTGATCGGTAAAATTGGTTGCGGGTTGCAGGATGAGTTCGGCAAATCATTAAATTACTCAATCAATAAATCAACAAATCAATAAATAACCCTTACCTTCGGTGGGCAAGCAAATCTCCCAATCAACAGATCACAAAATCACTCAATTAAATTACGGTACCTGCCTTCCAGGTCTTTCAGGTCGTGTGACTCAGGAAATGATTGTTTTGCCAGATTATAAACCATCTCAGCATGTTTACGGATGGCCTTTTTGTTTTTTTTGAGTTTTAACAATTGATCAATGGTGATCAGCGCCTCCATCAGGCGGATGACAACAGAAGGACTTCCACCTGAAAACTGCCTGATCTGGTTAAACGCGGCATCCAGCATACTGCTGTAAGTGAAGTTGTGGATGATTAATCGAAGGGTTTTATCATCATCATGCCGGTATTTGGAGGGGAATTTTGCTTTGGCAAGATAACATAATACTGAAGACAGGTTGTCGATGCATGCGATCGCTGTGTAGGGGTCGTTTATACCCGGTGATAATGCCCGAATCGCAATTTCCACCATCTGGTGGATGGCAAATTCAGCATCCTGAAGGGGTGTCCTGACATTGCCAATGATAATTGCATTATTGATTTTTTGCGTGATATCATCATCAGCTTTATTATTTGAATAAATTTCGATGATGTGGATTCCTTTCACCACAAAATCACCAGCCCGATAACTGATGTTGATGGTCAGGTCTTGCTTTTTGGCAATTGCCAACAGATGATTGTAATCAATCGATTCTATGTACCCGTTTTGAGTACTTTCGATTTGTAGGGTATGTTTGTATTGTTCCCTCAATTCATCTAAATCAAATTCCATGTGTTCGCTGGATTCCTCATATTTATCAGGAAATAATTTTCTGATCGTTCGGGTCATAGAGTTTGAAATGTCTGAAATGACTTTGTCGGACTGAATGCTCATCGAAATGTGATGAATAAAATAGATCAACAGAATCATATTGATAAGGGCGAGGAGAATCGCAACAAAAACCGCAAATACAGGTACAAATTGATTCTGTTCGTTGTCCATGACGGAGTTCAATACCACAAGGCAATAGACAAATGTGGAAACGTATGTACCTAATACAATCTGGTTAATCCGGTCATACATAAAGTTACGGAGAAGTCTGGATCCAAATTGATTAGAGGCAAGAGTAAGTGCGACAAGTGTAATGGAAAAAACAGTTCCTGCTACTCCGATCATGGCACCGGCAATGATGGATAAAATACTTCGGGCAGATTGCGGGCTGCCGGAAAACAGGTAGTTTAAAATCCCTGATGGGCTAAAATTGATGTAACTATCCAGGGAAATAAATCCGATGGAAGCTATCAACGACACAAATAAAATTAATGTTGGTACGAACCAAAAACTGCCTTTTAAATTTTCCCACAGGTATTGAAACTTTTTCATAGCGAAGAAGAATTTACCTAATTCAACGTTTCTTCCAACCACTTAAAAAACTCCTTCTGCCAGATAATGCCATTTTGTGCCGATTGGATCCAGTGGTTTTCTTCCGGAAAATACAATAGTTTACTTTTAAGACCTCTTAATTGAGCGGCCTGGAAAGCTTCCAGTCCCTGACCGATGGGAACACGATAGTCTTTACCTCCCTGGAAAATCAGAATAGGGGTATCCCATTTGTTGACCATAGTGATAGGATTGTATTCATTATAGCTTTTAGACTCCTGATTTTCCCAGTAGGGTCCCCCGAAATCTTTATTGACAAAGAATAACTCTTCTGTGGTTCCATACATGCTTCTGGTATTAAAAACCCCATCATGGGCGATAAATGTTTTGAACCGGTTTTCATGAACACCTGCCAATGTAAACACCGAAAACCCGCCATAGCTGGCGCCAACCGCCCCCAGGTGGTTATTGTTTACAAAAGACTCCTGACTGATTTCATCAATGGCAGACAAATAATCCTGAATATTTTGTCCACCCCAGTCGCCGCTGATCTGCTCATTCCATTCTACTCCATGGCCGGGCATTCCTCTTCTGTTTGGTGCTATGACAATGTAGCCATGTGCCGCCATCAGTTGAAAATTCCAACGAAAAGAGTAAAACTGTGTCAATGGGGATTGTGGACCACCTTCGCAATACAAAAGAGCAGGGTATTTTTTTGACGGATCGAATTCCGGTGGATAGATAACCCATGTTACCATTTTTTTGCCATCGGTCGTGGTAGTCATTCTCCTTTCAAGCTTGCTAAGGTTGATTTTTTCATAAATCGAATCATTGGCATGACTGATTTGCATCATTCCACCACTTTTCACGTCAGTTGAGTAGATTTCAGTTGCGTGATTCATATCTGTTCGCGTGACGAAAATTTGGTTTTTGGATTCACCAATTATTCCTGTTACATCAAATTGTCCATCTGTAATTTGCTTAATTTTAGGTTGACCTTTTTTGGGAACATTAACAGCAAATAACTGGATGGTGCCACCTGTAGCGGCTGTAAAGTAGATATTTTTACCATCCAGACTCCAATGAAATTCCTCGACGGTACCATCCCAGTGGCCGGTAAGGTTAATGTGTTCGTCATCACGTGAAATGATGATATCGTTTTTGTCGGCTTCATAGCCCGGTTCGTCCATCTGAAGCCAGGCAAGTGTCCCATCGCTTGAAAAAGCCGGATGGTTATCATAGCCTTGATTTTCACTTGTCAGGTTAATGGTAGATTTTGAGGTCAGATCATATGCATAAATATCCGTATTGGTGCTGATTGCATATTCTTTACCAAAAGCCTTCTTCGTTACGTAAAGGATTTTAGTACCCTCATTATTCCAGATAAAGTCTTCCTCCCCTCCAAAAGGTTTCATAGGACAATCGTTGGGTTCACCTTTCATGATGTCGATTTCCTCTCCTGATTTCAGATTCCTTAAAAACAAGTGACTGAATTCACCATCTTCCCACTCATCCCAATGCCGGTACATCAGGTTGTCGTATATGTAAACATTAGATTTCTTCAAATCGGGATAATAGTCCTTCCCCGAAACCGGTATAACTTTCACATTTTCAGGTTCGATTTTATAAGTCCCGTCGGGAGAGAGTTTTGGATCAGTAAAAATATTGGTGTAATCTTCCATTTCAATTGCTTCCCCTCCTTCGATAGGAACTTGAAAAATTCTGGTTGATTTAGAATTGGAGGATATATCGTATCGATCAACTTTGAAAATGAGCTGTCGGCCGTCATCGGAAATGCCAACCGGTTTTACCCTGTTGAGCTGCCAGAGTAATTCAGGTGTCATGACCTGACTGTTGCCAATAAGTGCAATACTAAAAAATGCCGCAATCAGTATAAGAATTTTCATAAGAGATAAGTTTTTCAATTGTAATTAAGGAGAATGAGTTAAACAATAAATATTGATCCACTGTGAGGTGTTACCCTATATTAAGTAATGGATGGGTAAATCCAGGCAAAAACTGATGTTTTGGACACTGGCTATTTTATCGTTTATATTCGAAAATAATAAAGATTGTGGAATCCCGATAATTTAATTCTACATACCAAAAATATTAACCGGCTGGCTCAAACCTTTGATCGGATGTTTGCCAAATTTGGTAAATTCAAATTTGTGGTTAGCTAATTGTTGATGAACATCCTCGGAAAAAAGCAGTTGTGTGTCGAGCGTTTTGTTAAGCTGTTCAATGCGCGAAGCAATGATAACCGTCTGGCCTGTAATGGAAAATTGTCTTCTTTCTTCTGTGCCAATATTACCTGTGACTACGGAACCATAGTGGAGCCCTATCCCAAACCTGGTTTTCGGAAAATCTGATTGTTGGTTCATTTTCTTCAGGCTGGAGAGTAGTGACAGGCTACATTGTACAGCTTCTTCACAACATTGATTGGATGTCACAGGTGCGCCGAATGTAGCCATGAACCCATCACCCATTATCTGATTGACGACACCATTGTACTGGTTTACAATACCGAACATATCCGAAAAAATGTGGTTTTGGAAGCCAATGATTTCTTCCGGCGACATGTTTTCAGTAGTCTGTGTAAAATCACGGATATCGAGAAACATGATGCATGCCTGGTGTTTTTCAGGCTGAATGAGCGAGGTGCTTTCCATCAATCTTTTGGCAATTTGTGGTGAAAGCTGCTGACCGAAAAGCTGCTCGATTTTCCTCGTTTCTTCCTGCTGGGTATAGAGGTTAATAGCGCTATTTTTTATTCTTTCTGCAAGAAAACCCGCGATGACACCTGTCCCAATCATCATCATGCTCCTTCCAACATAATACATATTGGTTCCGATAAGCGCAAACTCGTTAGGCGGCTCAAAATCGGTTTTCAGATAATAACTTATGATAAAGAATTCCAGCCCGGAGAGAATTCCGGCGAATGTAGAAATACGCATGTCCATTTCCATGATGGTTAAAACGATCATGATGAAATAGATCTGTGTCAGAGGGGAGATCAGGGAAACATATGGATTTACCTGTAGCCCGAAGAATAAAATAATCGCCGAGGGGATACTTACTTCAAAAAGTACATTCACATACAGGAATTTTTTGGGAATGGTCTTTTTTTTCAGGTATAGTACTTTAATATACTTTGAGATTAGAAACCCACGGACAGCAAGAAACACCAATAAAAAGATGCCGGCAAACCAATAAAACCTGTTGGTAAAATTTTGTGCAAACAGGTCATAGTTTAGAAAAATATAGAGAAAAAGAACGATTATTATCAAAAGAACAGTTACCCCGACAAACATCGACCGCAACCGTTCATTTTCCATCAGATCGAAATGGAATTTTTCCGGGGTATTAGCCGAATTGGTCTGTTTCATTCCTAAATATAAGTAGAAAGAATGCAGAGTTCTTAGTGGAATAAACAGGTTTGGTAGATTTATGATGAGTTTATTACTCACATACACATTTGTATCATTAGAATGAGTAATCCGGTCAAATAAAATAATTTGATAACTTTAACCTGTGTTTGAACAGGTATTTCAGTTCATCTCCTTTATCGGTGCTGGTCAGGGTTTGATACTCAGCATCGTATTTTTGTCAGGTAAAAATATCAGCCTGACCAGGAAGCTCATGGGCATATTCATCCTGTTCTTTTCCCTGGGTCTTTTGGAGCCTTATATGGAGGCCAACCTCACGCAATACCCGTTTTTTAAATGGACTTTTACTGTTCTTGCCCTTGGCAATTTTTTATACGGGCCATTAATTTATCTTTTTGTGTATTATCTGGTTAAAAGCCAACGGACATTTCGATCGTCACACTATCTTCATTTTTCTCCCTTTGCTTTAGGGTTAACGCTTGAAATTATTACGGTTCTTATCGGCGGGAACAGTTTCTTTGAATCAGACCTGGCGGGTTTCATTGCTTTTGAAGGCCTGATCATTCAGATCCTGTTCTATAATATTCTGGCAATATGGTTATTGAGAAAATACAGAAATCAGCCGACCCAAAATGAAAATATTCACAACTCAAAAGACATTCAATGGCTGGAATTCTTCCTGATATTCATCACTTGTATTTATGTGTTATCCTTTACCATTTCACATTTAATCATTTTCGGCCTGGAAGTAAATAAGTTTTACCTGTTGGTGCAATTAACCATTACCGTGGGGATATACCTCCTTTCGTATAAATCCATGCTGATTCCCGAAGTTTTCAACCTGAAAACAGGTCATTCAAAAAATGGTATGAAAAAATATGAGCGATCCGGATTGAAAGAGGAAAAGGCAATTTCTTACCGGGAACAGCTTACCCAATATATGAATAAAGAAAAACCTTACCGGAATCCTAATATTACCATTGACCAGGTAGCAAAGGACATGGAGATTTCCCGCCACCATCTAACCCAGGTCATCAATGAACATTTTAACAAAAATTTTTATGCATTTGTCAATGATTACCGCGTGGAGGAAGTGAAGCAAATGATCATGGATGATAAATTTAATCACTTGAATTTGTCCGCCCTGGGACTTGAAGCAGGATTTAAGTCCAAAACCGCCTTTAATACCAATTTCAAAAAAGTAACTGGGCTGACACCAAGTGAATGGAAGAATCAGCACAATAAGACCTCTAAAATTCAGCTGTAAAGTGGTGCCGACTTAGCGGTTAATACGATTGTTTAGAATGGATCATGTATCATTGCGGAAAAATTTTTTAAGAATGAGAATTGTATTCAGTTGGCTGTTGGTTTTTGTTACTTTTTCAGGATGGTGCCAAGAACAGATTGGTCTCAATCCGCCGTCCATGAAATGGATGCAGATCGAAGGAGGTTTTGGGAAAGTTATTTTTCCTGTGGGGATGGATAGCTCCGCATTCAGGATCGCCTCATTGATGGAGTTTCAAAATGTACATGATAGTTCCATTATCGGTGACGTGAAAACCAGGAGAGTACCGGTTATCATGCAAAATCAATCGACGCTTCCGGCGGGATTCTCTACACCGGCACCCTGGAGGAATGAATTGTACCTTTCATATCCTCAAAACCCATTCATGGGGCCAACCATGTGGACGGATGTGCTGACCATTCATGAATATCGCCATACCCAACAGTTTGACATGGCACGTGGAGGCATCACCCTTCCCTGGAAGATCCTGATGGGTCAGACAGGCTGGTTATTGAATGCATTGATGCTTCAGCCACTTTGGTTCCGCGAAGGGGATGCCACCTACGCTGAAACGATTTATTCGAAAGGGGGGAGGGGAAGGTTGCCTTCTTTTCACATGGAATACAGGGCGTTGCGACTGGCGGGATATGATTATAACTATGAAAAAGCCCATTTTTATTCGTACAAGGATTTCATTCCCAATCCCTATCGCCTGGGATATTACATGGTGAATAAAGTCAGAAACGACCACGGAGTTGATGTCTGGTCGAAGGTGCTTTATGATACCCACTATAAAAAAGGATTTATTTATCCGCTCAGCCGAAGCTTGAAAGATCTCACAGGTATGGGAACAAAGGACTTGTACCAGGCCACGATGATCGATCTGGATAGCCTTTTTGAAAAAACAGATGCGGAATTGGATCTGACACCTTCCGAAACAATGACGGAGGAACAGACCAAAACTTATACAAATTACCGGTATCCACACTATTTGGAAGATGGTTCGATCGTTGCTTTGAAATCGGGATTCGATTTGATCAGGACTTACTACCAAATGTCTGATGGGAAAGAAATGAGGTTGTTTTCCCCGGGTGTTTATACGGAAGATCACGCTACGACTGTCATCGAAGGAAACCTGATGGCCTGGGCGGAATCTTCATTTCATGAGCGATGGGTGAACAAAGACTATTCGATTGTTAAAGTCTATGATTTCAGGACGGGTAAAACGAGAAAAATATCGGGCAAGAGCCGGTACTTCATGCCTGCGCCTTCTCACGATGGAAAGCTTATTGCCGTTCACGAGACAGATGAATTCAATCGCTTTTTCATCACCATTTTGAATGCAGAGGATGGTGAGGTGATCAGAAAATTACCAGTTCCTTCCAACAAGTTCATTACCCATCTGCGCTGGATGGGTGACAATCGGTCTTTGGTGGCTTTGTCCATAACAACCGGAGGCAACAGCATTGTCAAAATCGATTCTGAAACAGGAGGATTGACCACCATTTTGTCTGAAACAGAGGTGCCTGTTACCCGGCCTTTTCCCTGGAAGGATTACGTTTTGTTTTCGGGTGGATATACAGGAATTGACAATATTTATGCGGTGAAAATATCTTCAGGTGAAGTATTCAGGATCACAAGTGTGCGATTTGGCGCTTATGAGCCGGTTGTCTCTCCTGATGGATCTAAAATCTTGTATGCAGCTTACACAGCCGATGGATACAAGATCCGGGAAATGGATTTGAATGTGAATGAGTGGGAGCGGTGGTCAGGGAAATCTGAGACAGATATCTTGTTCCATAAAAAATCCTACGAGATAGAAGGGAAAGATCTTTCCCATCTGGAAGTTGACACAACATACCAGGTTGAAAAATACAACTCCTGGACCTCAGGATTGTTCAACATTTACGGGTGGTTCCCAATACCATCCCCCCCGGAGTATGGATTGGAGTTTTACACCAGGAATATCATGAGCACGTTGCGGGGAACGCTCGGAGTTACCTACAATACAAATGAAGACCAGTTCCGGTATTTTGCCCATGCAGAATATGCTGCGCTTTATCCAATCATCGATGTCGGATTTCAGCATGGCAGACGAAGGTCGGATGATATTACCGATGTGTCGGAAATCCCGGAATATTACGAACAGGAGTGGAGGGAGAATGTAGTTTCGGCTGGCTTGAAATTTCCATTTAAATTGACCCAGGGAACGCATCATACCCGGTTGACGCTGGGAGGTTATTACGAATATTATGATGTGGATGCGCTGGATTCGTCGGACGTAAGCATCGTTACAGCGGATGAAAGCTTTGATGGATGGAAAGGGGAACTTGAATTCTTCCGGTTAAGGGAAACAGCAAGGCAACAAGTCAAGCCACGCTGGGGGCAGGTGGTTAACCTCCGTTATCAGGAAGCCATTGATGAAAACCCTATGCAATTCAAGGCGGTCACTAATCTCTTTTTCCCCGGATTTACTCGAAATCATTCTTTCAATTTTGCAGGAAGATATAAAAAAGAAGAGGTTGTCAACACCTATCGATATGTCGATGATTTTATGATGCCGAGAGGGTACTTGTCCGCGCCATTTGAGGAGATCTATGTGCTTGGAGCAAATTATGAATTACCACTTTGGTATCCGGACCTGTCGCTTGGCTCGGTGGCATTTTTTCAGCGACTCCGTGGAGAATTGTTTTTCGATTATTCCAAAGGAACGATCCAGTCGTTCGAACAGAATATGAATTCTACTGGCGCCCAGCTGTACATCGATATGCGATTGTTTCGCCTGTTCCAGATGACGATGGCTTTCCGTTTCAATTATGTGCTGGATGACGATTATTTTGGAGAAACAACGCCTTTCGAGTTTTTGATCACAAGTTTTGAATTGGCGAATTAGGAAAAATGGTTCTCTACAAACCGGGCATAGATATAAATAGGAAAAGCAAAAATTTTCAATTAACCGGCGTAAACTCAGAAAACGGATCCTCGCTTTCCTTTACCTTACTGATGGGGATGTACTGGCAAACCCTGGCATATGCCTCCCACATTTTCTGAACTGTTGGATTGGAGTGGGCGGATTCCATAGCTTTTTGTGATTTCCAGCCAAAAACTTCAATGATCGTCCCATCCCGGGCTTGTAGAATGACAGGTTTTCTGGCAGAAACAAGATTTTCTTTATCAAGGATCTCCTAATGTGTTTTGGTTAATTCCATCAGCTCCTTTTCTTTTCCGGGTAACGGACGGTAAGCTACAATGACGATTCGTTCCATTGATTTTGATATTTTTTACTTAATGCCAACGATGGCCCGAAGGGTTTAAATTCCGGATTTCAATGTAATAAAATACTTTGCGGAAAATGTCCAAACACTTTGAGCAAAATGATGAAACATTATGCGGTAAATGATTGAACACTTTGAGCAAAATGATTTTACTTAATGCAGACAAAGATAAAACGGGATGCGGGTAAGGTTTTTCTCGGCCAAGATGATGTCTCGCTAGCCCTTAGCCTTTCTTAAATTATATCAGTGGGACACCAACCAGGGACTGGGATTCGATTAATGCCAGATTTAACATTTTAGAGATACAAAGGCTTGATATGCCTGTCAAAAATATTTTTGAAGACCCTGTTTCCGATGAGGTCTTTGTGAACTTTCAGCAAATCGAAAAATTCATCCTGTTTTTCGGCAGCTATTTTGTAAGCAGTATGAAAAAGTTGCCTCATGCTGGGGTTGTATTCCGTATGGTTCTTATCGTGGTTCAAACTGTTGACAAACTTTTTACTATCCCATTTGGAGGCTTCCTCAAACGATGGCAGGAGGTTTTTATTAATATTAAGCACCGTACTGTAGGGGCCGGTCAGTTTATCGTATTGGTCCATTGCTTGTTTGTAAATCTCTTTTACAAAATCCAACCCTTGCCCTCCCGCTTCTGCCAGGCCAATTACTTCTTCCAGCCAGGTGGTGCCGGCCGTTTTGAGATGCAACCCTGAATCGTGCTTTTTGATCAACTTGTTTATGATTGGATAAAGGGAAAATTTATCACTTCCTGTGTGAACACTAATTTTCAGGTCAGGTGGTAGCCCAAAATTGGCGATGCAATGGCTAACCACCATCAGGCATTCTTCAAATTCCTTCTCAAAAACATTCAGATCGCCTTCATAATCCACACCTTTATTGAAGCGTCCAATGAATTTTGGAGCGATGGTTCGAATCGGGACCTTGGCTTCACCCAGCATTTTGAGGATGAAAAACAGCTCCAGCGGACTTTGAGGACTGTCTACTTCATCGATGGAAACTTCAATGACAATCTGGTCATGATTTTTATGTGCCACTATTTTTTCATAGATGCGCTTAGCTTCTTTGATAGCCCTGTAGTATTTATTGGCGACTAATTCCAGGAATTGATGGGTGATCTGAAATGGAGAGTCAATTCCTTCAATATGCAGATCGCCCAGGTATGAGTCATTTTCTGTTTTAAATGTCTCAAGTTCCTCATCCGATACCCCGGCATCAATTTGATTGGCCACATCAATCGTGAAAAAATCAGAATAGGGCACGAACTCATCAGCCGAATCATACGTGATGTGATCTGCATCGACAAAATAAGGTTCCTGCCAATTGGCTGAAGTAATGGCAGAATCAGCTTCTTCCCGTACAGTTTTTGGACCGGTCCCGACTGTCTGGTGCTCTCTTTTTGATTTGTTCCACACTGGTGTAATTTCAACTCCAAGCTCCCTGGCTGCCATGAATGCCGACAATTGAAATGGCCCTTCCTGCATAAACCTGTCTCCAACCCCAAATGAATATTTTCCTAATTTTTTCATAATATCAGTTGTTTTAATCCAATCCTAAACTTTTGATGTACGCCTCATTATTCGAAGGTCGTCCAAGGAATTCTTCGACCGCTTCAACCGGATCTCTTTGCAGCCCATTGGCAAGAATAATGTCCCGGTAGCGAATTCCCGTTGCCTGGTTGAGGAGGCCGTTTTTTTCAAATTCTGTGAACATATCCTGTGCATAGACATCGGACCAAAGGTAGCCATAATAGTAAACCGGATGCGTATTGATGTGTATCCAGCTTGCCTGCGGATGGGTTCCTTCTATATAGCCATCCATAACACCAATTTCATGATCTATCTGCTTCCAAAGGTCGTCCGTATTGATGGGGGAAGCAGGGTCAAACCGATCATAGATCGTCATGTCATACGTGCTCGATCGGAGGCTTCCAATGGCTGACAGTCCTGAGTTGACATTTTTAGCATTTAGCATTTTGTCAAATATTTCTTGGGGTAGTGTGTCTCCCGATTCGTAGTGAATGGCAAAGGTGCTTAACATGTCGTAATCCCAGATCCAGTTTTCAAAGATCTGAGACATGGATTCTACAAAGTCTGCTTTGGAATTTGCCTGCCAGGCAAGCTCTCCACGATAGGATATCCCATCCATGATGTGACCGAACTCATGAAAGAGGATCCTGAGATCGCTGTGGCTGATAAGGGAGGGTAGTTCATCCGTTGGCCTTGCAAAATTTCCTAGCAACATTTTTACCGGAACTTCATATCCCTCGCTGGTCATCTTTCCAGGTGATAAACCAACCCCATAAAACCAGGACTCTTTATTGGGTCGTGGAAATAAATCAAGGTAAAACCGGCCTCGCAGGGTCTCTCCATCATATACTTCGTACATTTCCACTTCTTCATGCCAGACGGACGGATTTTCAACCTTTCGGAATTCATAACCTAAGACCTGTTGGTAAATATCCATCATTCCACTTAGACAGGACTCCATGGGCAAATATTCACGTATTTTTTCATGGTCAACTTCGAAGGTGGTTTTAAGAAGTTGGTTTTTATAAAAGGCTACATTCCAGGGTTCGACAGGTTGATTGCCCTGATTGTTTATGTTTTCATTTCTGAAAAGCATCAGCTTTTCGTGATCTTCGATGGCTTTTGGCTTTGTTTGAGTAATCAGGTCATTGATGAAAGTCCATACATTTTCAGGAGTTTTAGCCATCTTTGGTTTGAGGTTGTAATCAGCATAAGACCCTGGCCCCATCAACTGCCCAATCTCGTAACGTTTGGCGATCAGCTGGTCCAGTATTTTCATGTTTTCATCCATCCCGCGATTGTAGTATTCCACTAAGTAGGTCTTTCGCGTGGATTCCATGATAGCGTTCTCTATTACCTGATTTCGCGTGGCTGGGATGACCGGGATGTGATATTGGCCATCGTCATTGAGATAGCTCTTTTTGAAATTATCCGGAAGTCCTTCCGATTCTTCCTCTGTGATCACCAATACCCTGTCGGCTGAGTTCATGTTGATGGAGTATTGTGACGAAAGGTCGGTTATCTCATTGGTAAGCTGCTTGAATCTTTCCAGTTTTTCGGGTTCAAAATTCACACCGGACTGCTCAAAATACACGACCAGGTCATCGACAAATCTTTTTCGATACCCTTCCAGCGTTCCGTATTCTTCTGAGTTTCGGTATTGATCAATTTTGTCAAATAATTGTCTGTCGGACCCGATCTCATTGATGAGTGAATCGATCAACTGATAATCTGCTAATCCTCTTACCCTGGTGAGGGAATCTGGCGAAACCCAATACATGGTAAAGCAATTATCGCTGGCCTTTCCGAGCTCGTGGTACATATCATCCAGCGCAACAAAGGTATTTTCAAATGTAGGAGCTTCAATAGATTTGATTTCTGCTATTTTGTTGACAGCATTTTCTACGGAAACCCGGGCGTATTCATCCAGGTCTTCGGCTGCAACATTGGCATAGTCAATTGGATCATTCAGATTGGTTAAGAATGGATTCTTTCTTTTTGTTGAATCTGACTCAGGCTGACATGACAAAAGGATAGGGATCAGAAACAGCAAGGAATAAACGGGCTTCATTTGTTTTGAATAGTTTATGGATAAGCGTTCAATTTAATGAAATGTTGGAATAAGGATATAAATGGGGTGAGTAAATCAGGGCAAACGCATTTAAAAAATATTTGAAGTGAGATGTTGGGGTTTTGAGACAATGAGCCCTTAGACTCAAGGTGT